>CAZZJS010000003.1:153307-233064 GCA_964654855.1 uncultured Rickettsiales bacterium | reverse complement strand
GCCTTTATAATTAAGCGGCGCGGGAATCGCCCCCGCATCGATAATCATTTTATGGCAAATATCGTTAAGCTCTAGCGTCGTTACACCAGGCTTCACACACTCTGCCATCTCATCCAGCACCTGCGCAGCAAGACGCCCCGCCTTACGCATTGATTCATAGGCATGAGGAGGGTGAATTACAATTGGTCGAGTATCAAACATTGCTTTCAGATCGCATTAGATTTACGTTCCCTCTTTATTACGGAAAACCACAGCAAACTGCAACCAACAAAGGCACCTAATGACAACGATTACCGCTGCTATTATCATTATCGGAAATGAAATCCTCTCAGGACGCACTAAAGAAGCAAACATGCTATGGCTTAGCGGAGAACTCAAAGCTATGGGCATCCAGCTAAATGAATGCGCTATCGTGCGTGACGAAGAAGCCGATATTATCGCTGCCGTTAACCGCCTACGTACTCAAAACAATTATGTCTTCACCTCTGGCGGCATTGGCCCCACTCATGATGATATTACCTCTACCAGCGTCGCAGCTGCCTTCGGCGTAGAGATCCACCGCCACCCTGAAGCTGAACGACTGCTGCGTGCTTATTATGAGCCAAATCAACAAACAGATGCTCGTATGAAAATGTCAGAAGTACCAATGGGCGCTGAGCTAGTACCCAATCCCGTCAGCACCGCACCAGGTTACAAGATGGAGAATGTTTTTGTGATGGCTGGTGTGCCTAAAATCTTCCAAGCGATGTTCCAGCAAATTCGCCCTACCCTTAACGGCGGCAATATTGCGAAAAACCTAACAATCACCGCCTATGTACGTGAGGGGGATATCGCCACCCCACTCTCGACGCTACAAGATCGCTTTTCAGAAGTCGAAATCGGTAGCTACCCATTCTTAAAAGAAGCACGCTTCGGTACACAACTCGTTTTCACCAGCACCAATGAAGATAACTTAAAGCAGTCCCATGCCGAAGCCATCAGCATGCTGGAGGAAATGAATATCGAATATTCGTTAGATTAAAGCGCTTACTAGAAGAGGAATTTAATTCCCGCTTCGATATTATGCGAGTCATATTCCATTTCGAACTTGCTACCATCCAAGAGGCTAAACTCGCCATCCGCTGTCGATAAGTAACGGTAGCCTGCTGTTAGCTCTGTAAATGGAAGCCATGTAGGAACATAACCAAGACCAATCATTGCATTCCAAGCAAAGACTGTATCTTCTGAACCAGACGAACCAACGCCTGGAATATTTTTCAATTGGAGGTCTGCAAAACCGATACCTAAACCAACATACGGGCGCCATTCAGGCATACTTATCGTCGCATCATAAAACACGTTTAGCAAACCAGTATTAGCGCGAACACTACCAGCACTTGTCACCCCAGCAAGAGTATCCACATCAGAACGCTGATGATGCCACTCCGCCTCAATACGCATATTGCTCCACTCTCCCGTTTCAATACGAGGGCGGTAACCTAAGGACAAACCATAACCAGCACCACTATCTTGCTCTATTGAGCCCGTAGCCGCGCCATCAAGATCCTGTTCCCCTACAAACGCAAGAGAACCATGCAGACCAATATACCAATTAGGCCAACGCTTCTCAGCGTGTGATGCAGTACTAATTAAAACTAAGCTAGAAGCGGCTAAAAGTGAGGCAGTGAGTTTGTTCACGGCAATTCCCCTGTGTATTTTTCTTTTTTTAAGGATTAGCAGGAAAGCCACATAGGGCAAATAAAACCACCCTGAATGATTTTAAATGCTTGTGGTCAGGCCAGAACTTTGTAAAAAGGCAACAGTGCCCGCGTGGCGGAATTGGTAGACGCTGCAGACTTAAAATCTGTTGTCCTTATGGGCGTGTCAGTTCGAGTCTGACCGCGGGCACCACTACCTTCATTTTTAGATATTCCGAAATTAGAACGATCAATACTAACGCTCTCGCAAAAATTATGCGTCTTCAGCTTCTTTCTCTGGCGCTGGCAACATAGCCGCTTGGAGCTTCTCCATCGCACGCATTTCAATCTGGCGTATGCGCTCACGGCTAACGCCATATTTCTGACTAAGGTCTTCCAGCGTCATTGGAGATTCTGCTAATTTACGTTGCATAATAATATCTTGCTCACGTTCATTCAGATCAGCCATTGCGGTGCCTAATGCTTCATGACGGATATTACTTTGCTGAATTTGCGAAAGCGCGGTTTCTTGCGTGATGTCATCATCAGCAAGCAGGTTAATCCACTCATCTTCGCTTTCATGGCCAATCTTTTTATTGAGGGAATGATCCCCTCCGACCATGCGAGCATTCATCGCATCAATATCTTTAATCGGAACATTTAGCTCTTCAGAAATTTCTTTTAGCTGATCCGGCGTGAGCGCGTGATCTTCATACGCACCTAAACGCGCTTTCATTTTTTTCAAATTAAAGAAAAGACGTTTTTGCGTCGCGCTGGTACCCACTTTAACGATTGACCAGCTCTTCAGCACATATTCTTGAATGGAAGCACGAATCCACCACATGGCGTAGGTGGAAAGGCGGAACCCTTTATCCGGCTCGAATTTCTTTACGGCCTGCATGAGACCAATATTTCCTTCAGAGATAATCTCTGCAAGCGACAAACCGTAGCCGCGATAACCAAAGGCAATTTTCGCTACAAGACGCAAGTGGCTTGTCACCAGTTGCTGCGCAGCCTCAGCATCTTCATGCTCTTTCCAACGCTTACCGAGCATATACTCCTGATCCGCTTCCAGCATAGGGAAACGCTTAATCTGATCCAAATAACGGCGCAAGCCGGATTCGGGTGATATTGCAGGTAAGCTCATTGTAGCCATAACAATTTATCCTTCGTCTGCGAGGCAGAAAACATTACAAAATCTTCGTTTTTAGCTCTCGCGCAATAAGTATAAGCAGAATCGCGTTAGTTTGCAAGAGTAAGAGACTGTATCAATTCGAAAAACTCTTGGCGATACGGAGCTTTCAGCGTGATCAACTCTTTCGTTTTTGGATGTAAAAAGGCAATTTCCACCGCATGCAACATCTGCTTTTTATGCGGAGCGATAAGCTGCTGCACATCCTTATCAGCCAGTTTGCGCGCTCGCCCATAAGTCGGATCACCTACCAATGGATGCCCTAAATGCGATAAATGTACACGGATTTGGTGGGTGCGCCCACTTTCCAATTTGCACTCAAATAGACTCAAACCACCTTCATAACGTTCAATCACCTTATAATGGGTGCGCGCTTCTTTACCTGTACCCTTCTCTACCACCGCCATCTTTTTGCGATCACGGCTAGAACGACCAATCGGCGCATCTACCACCCCACTCATCGGCATCGGACAACCATAGCAAAGCGCATGATAGGTACGACTCAAACTACGATCTTTCAATTGCGCTGCGAGAAATTGATGCGCCCCATCATTCTTCGCCACAATAATCGCACCGCTCGTATCTTTATCTAAGCGATGCACGATACCAGGGCGCTGCACTCCGCCTACGCCTGACAGTGAATCACCACAATGAGCAAGCAGACCATGCACTAGGGTCGCATTTCGTTCACTAGATGCTGGATGTACCGTAAGCCCCGCAGGCTTGTTAATGACGACCAAATCATCATCTTCGAATAGAATATCTAAATCCATCTCTACTGGCGATAAATCCATCTCTACTGGTTCAGGAATAACCAAAATCAACTCTTTGTGTTGAGGATTCAATTTCAGTGATGCATCGTTACACACTTGCCCATTCAGCGTAAGCGCACCCTCGCCAATCAGCCGCTGCACCTGACTTCGCGATAGTTCTGTAAGCTCCGCTGACAACCATTTATCAAGACGCTGCCCATAGGCTAACTCAGTAACTTCAATTTTTTGCATAGAAACCTCTTAAACAGTATGGACTATCCACACAAGCTGAGATAGAAGTTAGTTTATGCCACATCTTTTAGTTGAATATTCAAAAAACCTCACCACCCATGTTTACGATAGCGAGCTTTTAAAGCAGCTTCATAAAACCATTGAGACTTCTGGAATTTTTACAAAATCCTCTCTTAAATCAAGAAGTTATGGATATGACGAAGTTTTCATTACGGGGAATAATGAGAGTTTTCTACATATCACGCTCTCGATGCTCTCTGGGCGTTCGGTTGAAACACGGCGCGCCTTAGCGCAGTCCATTTCCTCCATCGCGAAAGCACTCATTCCTTTTACGGATCAAATTTCTGTCGAAATTCGTGAAATGGATGCTGAAACTTATCAAAAAACGTGATATAGAGCCTCGCTTTAACGTTTTAAGGATAGAAAAATGCAACCATTAAAGTCATTGGAGGCGATTGCCGCCCCCCTTCCCATTTTGAATGTCGATACGGATATGATTATCCCGAAACAGTTTCTCAAAACGGTGAAGCGTACTGGTTTGGGCGCAAATCTATTTGATGAAATGCGCTTCGATAATGACGGTAAAGAGATTACCGACTTCGTTTTAAATAACGAACCTTACCGAAAAGCGGGCATCATTATCGGTGCTGATAATTTCGGCTGCGGTTCTTCACGCGAGCACGCACCTTGGGCATTACTAGATTTCGGCATTAAATGCATTATCGCGCCAAGCTTCGCTGATATTTTCTACAATAACTGCTTTAAGAACGGTATGCTTCCAATGAAATTACCGCAAGACCAAGTTGATACACTCATGGCTTATGCAACAGAGCAAGCGAACCCCGTCATGAGCATTGATATTGAAAACCAAGAAGTGATTGCCGGCAACCACCGCTTCTCCTTTGAGCTAGACCCTTTCCGCAAAAAATGCCTAATGGAAGGTCTTGACGATATTGGCCTGACGATGGAGAAAGCTTCTCACATTGATAAATATGAAACGACTCGTAAACCTTGGTTAGCAGCATAATGACAAAACATATCCTCCTCTTACCCGGTGATGGCATCGGCCCTGAAGTTTGCGCACAAGTGAGCAAACTTATTGATTGGTTAAATGCCAATACTGACAAAAACTTTACGAGAGAAACGAAACTCGTTGGTGGCGCAGCTTATGATGAAAGCGGCTCTCCACTTCCACAAGATACGTTGGATGCGGCTAAAGCGGCGGATGCCGTATTGCTCGGTGCAGTAGGCGGCCCTAAATGGGAACCTCTACCGATTGCTGTTCGCCCTGAAAAAGGCTTACTTGGCTTACGTAAAGAACTTGAGCTTTTCGCCAACCTGCGCCCTGCTATGTGTTTTGAAGCATTGGCCGAAGCGTCCACACTCAAACATGAGGTGATTAGCGGGCTTGATATTATGATTGTGCGCGAACTAACTGGCGGCATCTATTTCGGCGAGCCACGTGGGGTGAAAGAACTGAATGACGGCCAGCGTATGGGCTATAACACCTATACCTACACTACGAATGAAGTACATCGCATTGGTCGAATCGCCTTTGATCTGGCTAAGAAACGTAATGGGCGTGTATGCTCTGTCGATAAAGCCAATGTGCTGGAATGCACTGAAATGTGGCGTGAAGAGATGATCGAATTACATAAGAACGAATATGCAGATCAAGAAATCAGCCATATGTATGTCGATAACGCTGCCATGCAACTGGTGCGTAATCCAAAACAGTTTGATGTAATGGTTACGGGCAATATGTTCGGCGATATCTTATCTGATTGTGCAGCGATGCTAACCGGCTCACTCGGCATGTTACCTTCAGCCTCACTTGGCGCTGAAAAAGACGGTAAAACGCCTGGCATGTATGAGCCTGTACATGGTTCGGCTCCCGATATTGCAGGTCAAAACAAAGCCAACCCTATTGCGACTATTCTAAGCTTTGCAATGATGCTGCGCTATAGCTTCGGCTATATAGCAGAAGCAAATGCAGTTGAGGCAGCAGTCGATAGCGCGCTTGCTGATGGGTACCGCACAGGTGACATCATGCAAGATGGCATGCAGCAAGTAGGAACTGAAGAAATGGGCGACGCCATCCTTAAGGCCCTCACACAGACTCAGCAGAAAGCAGCGTAAGATGAAAATCTGGATCATAACTCTTTTGGCTCTATTTGCATTTCAGGTAAGTGCACAAGAACGCCCTGCACTACAGCAGCAACTTATCCAACAGCTGCAAGGTATGAATAAGGACGACCTGAATAAACAGATCGATCAGATGAAAAATTGTGCGAACATTAACCACAATAAATTAGCTGAGCTAGAAAAGCAGGGGCAAAGTCTTACGGGCAAAATCACAACGCTTTGCGATGCAGGTCAACGCGATAAAGCACAATCCCTTATGCAAAACGAAGTCAAACGCTTCATGAACGACCCAATCATTCGTAAAGTCAAAAGCTGCTCACGCGCTGTAGCCGCACAACTTAAAGCCGCCAATGCACTCGCATTGGACGATACTATTCATATTTGCGATCAATAGAAGAGAAAAACATGTCTTATAAAATTGCCGTTGTTGGCGCGACAGGGAATGTCGGCCGCGAAATCCTCCAAACACTAAGCGAACGCAACTTCCCTGCAAAGGAAGTCGTTGCACTTGCCTCTTCTGCCTCTGTCGGTAAAGAGGTTAGCTTCGGAGATGAGCAAATCCTTAAAGTAAAATCTCTCGCTGATTATGATTTTTCGGATACGGATATTGCACTTTTCTCTCCAGGCGGAAAAGTCTCAGCCGAGCATGCGCCGCGCGCTGCAGCAGCGGGTTGTGTAGTCATCGATAACACCTCTCACTTCCGTATGGATGAGAACGTTCCACTCATCGTGCCGGAAGTGAACTCCGATGCGCTAAAAGACTTCACAAAAAGTAACATAATTGCCAACCCAAATTGCTCGACCATTCAAATGATGGTGGCACTCAAGCCATTGCATGATGCTGCAAAAATCAAACGTATCATCGTTAGCACGTATCAATCAGTTTCAGGTGCTGGCAAAAGCGCGATGGATGAACTCTATACCCAAACGAAAAAAATCTATGTGCATGAGCAGCAAGATCCGGTGAATTTCACCAAGCGTATTGCTTTCAATGCGATTCCGCATATCGATAGCTTTATGGATGACGGCTATACGAAAGAAGAATGGAAAATGATGGTGGAGACGAAAAAAATCCTCGACCCATCAATTGAAGTAGTGGCCACTTGTGTACGCCTTCCGGTTTTTGTTGGTCATGGTGAATCCATCAATATTGAGCTTGAAAAACCACTCAGCGCGGATAAAGCACGTGATATTCTTTCTGAATCCGATGGCATTATGGTCGTCGATCGCCATCAAGATGGCGGCTATGCAACGCAGCTTGATTGTGTCGGCGAAGATGCTGTTTTTGTCTCTCGTTTGCGCGAAGATAAAAGCATTGAGAATGGCCTCGCCTTCTGGTGTGTATCAGATAACTTACGCAAGGGTGCGGCACTCAACGCCGTACAGATTGCCGAAGAACTTATCTTTAAATATCAATTACAGCCACAAGCAGCAGCTTAAATTGAAGCTTAGCTATTTTTAATGAAAACCCAGCTTGCAACTGGGCGGCGATTGGTTATTTTATGAGGCAATGACAAAAACAACTTCATCCCGCCCGCTTTCACCGCATTTGCAGATTTATAAACCGCAAATGACATCGATTCTTTCGATCTTCCACCGTATGACAGGCTTTGCACTGAGTATTGGCTTACTTCCCCTCACCTGCTGGCTTTACCATGCAGCTTATGATCCATCTGGGCTGGAAGATTTCTACGATATGGCGGGTAGCCTTTTAGGTATGCTCTTTCTTTTTGGCTGGAGCGTCGCGTTTTACTACCATCTTGCCAATGGTATTCGTCATCTAGTTTGGGATGCGGGTATGATGCTTGAAATTGAAGATGCACAACGCGGCGGATTTCTCGTACTCGGCATCACATTAGGCCTCACGGCGACGACATGGATTTACATCCTTATGGGGGGTACGTCATGAGCCGTTTACGTTCCGATATCAAAAAAGCACGTGGTTTAGGTTCAGCCAAATCAGGCACGAGTCACTTTATTGCGGAGCGCGCAACCGCTCTTGCACTCATTCCACTCGGCCTTTGGTTTGTCGTTAGCTTAATTTGTCTTGCCATGGGGCATGACGGTGTAGCACTTAATATTTGGCTTAAATCACCCTTCAATGCTGCTTTCCTCGCACTCTTTATCATCTTTGGTTTCTGGCATTCTAAACTCGGAATCCAAGTAGTGATTGAAGATTACATCCACAAACCTTTCTCTCGTAATAGCCTGCTTATTTTTAGCAAAGCATTGCATATTCTTTTTGGCCTCATTTGCTTGATGGCCGTAATTCAACTCCATTTCTTTAGCGACGTTCCGGTATGACCCTTCCTCAATCTTACGAAATTATTGATCACAATTTTGATGTAGTGGTTGTTGGTGCTGGTGGCGCTGGCTTGCGTGCCACTTTTGGTATGGCCAATGCAGGCTTATCAACCGCTTGTATCAGTAAAGTATTCCCCACACGTAGCCACACAGTTGCAGCACAAGGCGGCATCTCCGCCGCACTCGGCAATATGAGCAAAGATGACTGGCGCTGGCACTTTTACGATACGATTAAAGGCTCTGATTGGCTCGGCGACCAAGATGCTATTGAATATATGTGCAAAAACGCGATGGATTCAGTGATCGAGCTGGAACATTACGGCGTACCATTCTCACGCACACCTGAAGGTAAAATCTATCAACGACCGTTCGGTGGTATGACTACAGAATATGGCGAAGGCCCTGCGGCTGTTCGCACCTGTGCAGCAGCGGACCGTACGGGTCATGCCATTTTGCATACGCTATATCAACAAGCGCTTAAAAACCAAGCTCAGTTCTTCATCGAATATTTCGCAATGGATCTATTGATGGATGATGATGGCTCCTGCCGTGGCGTAATGGCTTGGAACTTAGATGACGGAACACTACACCGCTTTAACGCGCAAATGGTAGTCCTTGCAACGGGTGGTTATGGTCGCGCATGGTTCTCTTGTACATCCGCTCACACCTGCACCGGTGATGGTGGTGGTATGGTGCTTCGTGCTGGCATGCCTTTACAAGATATGGAATTTGTTCAATTCCACCCAACAGGTGTTTATGGCGCAGGTTGTCTAATTACCGAAGGTGCACGCGGCGAAGGTGGTTATCTCACCAACAGTGAAGGCGAACGCTTTATGGAACGTTACGCACCTTCCGCGAAAGATTTGGCAAGCCGTGATGTCGTCAGCCGCTCTATGACGATGGAGATTCAAGAAGGTCGCGGTGTGGGCCCGAATAAAGATCATATCAACTTGCATCTAAACCACTTAGCACCTGAGGTGCTGGCAGCGCGCCTACCTGGAATTTCAGAAACGGCAAAAGTATTTGCTGGGGTAGATGTCACGAAAGACCCGATTCCGGTAATTCCAACCGTTCACTATAATATGGGTGGTATTCCTACCAACATGCATGGCGAAGTAGTGACTAAGCAAAAAGGCAACGCTGAAGCAATCGTTCCAGGTTTAATGGCGATTGGCGAAGCGGGCTGTATCTCAGTTCACGGTGCAAATCGCTTGGGTTCAAATTCACTCCTCGATTTAGTCGTATTTGGTCGCGCAGCGGCGATTCGTGCAAAAGAAATTCTCAAGCCGGGCGCTAAATTACCGCCGGTACCAGCACATGCGACAGACTATGTGCTACAACGTTTTGATAAGATTCGTCATGCTGACGGCAAGCTACGCACAGCAGAAATTCGCAATAACATGCAAAGCGCGATGCAGAATCATGCAGCTGTTTTCCGTACTGAAAAGACGATGGCAGAAGGCTCAAAGAAAATTGCCGATATCTGGCAGAGCTTTGACGATATTAACGTGTCCGATAAGAGCATGATTTGGAACTCTGACCTAGTGGAAGCATTAGAGCTAGATAACCTGCTCTCACAAGCTGTCGTGACGATGGATTCTGCATTGAATCGTAAAGAGAGCCGTGGCGCTCATGCACGCGATGATTACGAAGAGCGTGATGATGAAAACTGGCACAAACACACACTTACGTGGTTGGACGGCAAAGGCAATGTGAAGATCGACTTCCGCCCCGTGCACATGAATACCCTAACTGATGAAGTAGAGGTCGTTCCGCCGAAGAAACGGGTTTACTAATGCCCCGCCTTCTCATCACCATCACGATGGTAATGCTGCTAGCAGCTTGCGCACAGCCACGCACGCTTTTACCTGAAGTTAGCGACGCCGACATTGAAGCGGAAAGAGAATATCAAGAACAATACCTCTATGAGAATGACTTCTCACATATTTACGATCGCATACCTACTAAAACCAAGCTAGAGCAACGCCTCTCTCGCATCGCTAAACGAGTTGGAACCTCGGCAATCAAGCAATATACTTCGTAAAGACGGAACATTAGATAAAGAACAACGCTGCTTGTTTCATGCACAACTTGGTACGAGCACAGATGATTCCATTAACGCTTATGCTGATGGAAACAAGCTTGTTGTTAGCCGCCGCTTAATGCAACTCGTGAAACGCGATGATCAACTTGCCTTCATCATCGCTCATGAATTCGCCCATAATATTATGGGGCATTTAGATGACCAAACAACTAACGTTACGGGCGGCGCTATTTTAGGCTCTATCCTAGATGCGGTCAGTGCTAGTGCCGGTATTAACATGGGTAACGAGCTTGGCAATATAGGTGCGGAAATGAGCTTACTCTCTTTTTCCTCCGCTTATGAGCATGAAGCAGACTATGTCGGCCTTTATATTCTCAAACGTGCTGGGTATAAAATTGACCAAGCGCCAAACGTTTGGCGGCTAATGGCAGCAGTTGACCCAGGTGCAATTTATACCAACACCACCCATCCAAGCTCGCCAGAACGTTTTGTAACAATGAAAAAAACAGTCGACGAGATCGCAGAAAAGCGTAAAAAGGGTGAAGAACTGTTACCGCAGATGAAAAAAGATAAAAGGTCTAATTAGTCATGAAACGTTTAACTATCATTGCACTCGCTCTACTACTCACAGCTTGCGCCTCTGCCACTTCACAAACACCTACAATTTCAAAAGAAGAGTTAGCGCGTGAACAGGCTGAACAAAAGCGTATTATCGACGCTGAAGCAAAGAATCCAACTCAAACAGCAACCAAAGCCACTTCGGCAATGAAGGTACGTTTAGACCGTGTCGCACGACTCATCCATGCATCAGGTAGTACAGTCTGCCGTGAGCTGGGAGCAAAAACCTGCGACCTTCCTTTTAATTTGGAAGATAAAGAAACAGATGCTGTAAATGCCTATACCGATGGTAAAAAAATCGTAGTCACCCCTGCAATGATGTCTTTTGCCAAAACTGATAACCAACTCGCTACCGTACTAAGCCACGAATATGCCCATGCTATTATGGCACACCCAAGCAAAGCGGGACAAAACGCAACAGTAGGTAGCTTACTCGGGCTAGCGGTTGATACGCTTGCCGGTTCTCAAGGCATGAACACCAGCGGTATGTTTAGCAAATTAGGCGCTCAAAGTGCCGTTTTGAAATATAGCCAAGGCTTTGAAAAAGAAGCTGATTATATCGGCATGTATATCCTTCAACGCGCTGGCTTTAATATTGATCAAGCAGCTGATTTGTGGCGCCGCATGGCAACTTTAAATCCAGAAGGGATCTATGTGGGAAGCTCGCATCCAACAACAGCAGAGCGCTATTTACTGCTCGGCAAAACTGCAGCTGAGATAAAAACGAAACAAAAAGCGGGGCAAAAACTCTTGCCTGATTTCAAACCAGAAGAAGGCTAAGATTTTAGTATAAATTTAACCCTACTCACGTTAGAATAAATCCATGGCTGAATTTACCCTCCCCACTAACTCTCGTCCGGTTGAAGGCGAATATTTTGAAGCATCACGCGATGCAAAAAATGTTAAAGTATTTCATATTTACCGCTGGAATCCAGATGATGTCGATGAAGCTGGCGAACCACTTAACCCGCGTATCGATAGCTATGAGGTGGATTTAGATGAATGCGGCCCGATGATTCTGGATGCGCTCATCTACATTAAAGATAAAATTGACAGTACCCTCACCTTCCGCCGCTCTTGTCGTGAAGGAATTTGTGGTTCTTGCGCTATGAATATTGGCGGCACCAATACGCTCGCATGTACCAAAGGTATCGACGAAATAGATGGCGATATTAAAATTTATCCGCTACCGCATATGCCTGTTGTGAAGGACTTGGTGCCAGACCTAAAACATGTTTATGCCCAATATGAGAGTATTGAGCCTTGGATGAAAACGCAAAGCCCTACCCCATCAGGTTCTGAGCGCCTTCAATCTCCTGAAGACCGCAAAGCATTAGATGGCATGTATGAATGTATTCTCTGCTTCTGCTGTTCGACTTCTTGTCCAAGCTATTGGTGGAACTCTGACCGCTATCTAGGTCCAGCTATCTTGCTTCAAGCCTATCGCTGGATTGCCGATAGCCGTGATGAATTTACGGGTGAGCGCCTCGATGATCTAGAAGACCCATTCCGTCTCTATCGCTGCCATACGATCATGAATTGCACCAAAACCTGCCCTAAAGGACTCAATCCTGCCAAGGCTATTGGTGAAATCAAAAAATTATTGGTAGAGCGCCAAGTCTAACTTTATCTAATGCTTGGAGATTCTTGGCAATTTCCATTTTAATATATAAGCACACAACCTCAATGCCAGCGCTGCGGCCAACAGGATCGATAGGTTCAAATTGCTTGCCATCCCTAGGCTATGTAATCCATAGACTCCCAAACCACTAAAAATGGCTACACTACCGTAAAAGTCACTGCTAAATAGCGCCGGCACTTCATTCACAAGCACATCACGAATAATACCACCACCTGCTGCAGTGATAAAAGCAAGAACGACTACTCCAAATACATTCAGTTGTGCCTCTACACCCACTAACGCACCGGTAATGCTAAAGGCAACTAAGCCTAGCGCGTCACTCAAGATAAATAACCGACTTTTCTCAATCTTCGCAAAACGCTGCAACTTGCATATAAGCGCTAGCACAAACACTCCCACTACAATAAAGAAACCTGAAAGATCAGTTAAAAGTTTTGGTGTTTGATTCACCAATACATCGCGAATGACGCCTCCACCATTCGCCGTCAACATGGCGAGGATAAACGCCCCCATCCAATCCATCTTTTTGGAAACGCTTATGAGAAACCCACTTAAAGCAAAAGCTACGGTTCCGATGAAAGAAGAAATGATAAAGATATCGAACATTATTGATATCTAGCGCTTCCCAGTGCAGAAGCAAGATAGAAAGCGCTCACCGCAAAACACAGCAAAGAAAAGGACGCTAAAAATGCCTATGTTCTTTTGTAAAAAGGAAAACATCCAATTTGGAACGCTCTCATCGAGCGATAGTATTATGCTGAGACTTCATATTGGACTGAAGCTTTGCTAAATCCACAACCGCTAAGAACTCATCACGAATCACATTACTAAGTCGGGTAAACCCTTCCTCTGTATTAAGATCACCTGCGTTATCAGCTGCTTGATACTGCGCTTCAATTGTTTCTGAGAGCTGTGCCAAGCCCTTGCCATCAATCACCAGCTTATTGGGATCCACAAAACGTAACACACCTAAATGTTTGCGGCTGGCATCCATAATTGCCTTTATCTCAGCAAGTGCCTCATGTGCCTCTGCCATATTCGTCACAGGATTCTCAAGAGGTTTAACTGACTGATTTGTTGTAGTTTTTGCGTTACTCGTTAATTGACTAGCCGTTGCGAGAGCCACTGCTCCAGCTTGTTCCATATATTGCTGCATTAAGAGATTCTCATGCTCTAACCTTAAATGTGCTGGTTTCATAGCAATACGCGGAATCATTTTAAATGTATCATTTTCTGCTGCCTGCTGAAGAGCAGCACTTTTACCTGTTACCTCGCGATATTCTTTTTCCCAATCATCAGACAAGGTTGGGGCTTTATGTAGCAACTCACTCAATGTGTCACTCGCATGGGAAGAATCAGCAATAATATCCGTCACTTTATAACGTGACATCTCACGGCCAATCGTAGCAACAAACTCGCCAATAGGGTAAGCAATGGCTCCCCATAAACCAGAAAGTAAACTTCCGCGCGAAATAAATTTACCAGGGTTGGTAAAAATCTCTCCTATACTAGCTTCAGGGTTCACCTTCCAGCGACCTGTTTCTTTATCTACCGGCAAATAGCCGCGGCGTATATGTTGCCAAGTACCAATAGGAATACCGCTAAAACGGGCATAACTAGTACGACTCCACAGCAGCTTTGCTTCATGTATCGCTTCGGGGCGAGTCGCATGTTTCCAACTATCACGAATTTTTTCAAAGAAGCTACGCTCATGCTTAATTTTTGTTGGAGCGGACCAGCGTTTTTCACCTGAGAAGGTTGGAGATAAAATAGCTTTTGAGTTTTCTTTAGGCTGCGAGAACAATGCTTTTTCTACGAATGCATAATGTGTTTTATCAATCGAACCTTGCTTAATTCGCTCTAAATTTGATCCGATTTCTTGCTTAAATTTAGCTGATACCACATTCGCTAAACGAACAATGGTTTCTGGTTGCACAGCTTCATAACGGTTTGCTTGTTTATTAAACTGCACCATTTGCCCATTAGCCAAGCCTTCTACTTGGCACTTTTTGCCCTGATATTCTTCCCCTACAACAGCAATACCTGCCGAGGTAAGCTGTTCTTCCATATAGTCAGCAATTTCACGAAAACTTTTCACTGGGATAAGATTCTTTTTCGGATCAACAAACTCTAAACTATGAAGGTTTTTTACTTCCTTTTGTAAGATAGATTGAATGAAACTAAGTGTAGTAAGTGCCGAAGGTAAATCACCAACGGATTCTAAAACATTGCGGGTAATAACATCGGTTAATTCTTCATCATCTTGCTTTTTATAAGGCTTAAGCAATGTATTCGCTTGCTGATTAACGCCTTGCGACAAAGCCTGAAAATAACTTTGTAAAGCCGTATAATCATCTTGGCTATAACTGCGTGGATCCTTCTGTTGAATACGCTCCACCTTCGCTTTCAAACTAGGCGTAACCGATAATTGCTTTTGACGAATAGCAGAACGACTCGTCTCTAAACTCTGCTGAATATCTCTATCCATCGCCAATCCAGATTTAGCAGCAGCAGCAAAGTGACGATTCAACTTTTTAATCGAAGTATCGGTAAGCTGACTTCCCGTACCCACAATTTCTTTAACACCTACTAACCCATGCGAACCCGCTATTGGGTTTGCAGCAAGCCCCCAGAGCTCTTTCTTCGCAATAGGTTGCCACTCACCATCACGAATATTGTCAAGGCTACCGTCCTTTCGGCGCAGCAAGTAATCACCAACAATATTAATCGGCATTTTAGTCACCTGGGTAGGGAGCTTACGACGATAAAGCTTCGTCATTTCATGCTTTGACTCGTCACGCGTGACATTGTTCCAGATCGCCCCTAAATAACTACTCCAACGATTCGTTTTATGCGAAATAGGAGAGGATTTTTTGTTCTCCTCCCAGGGCTTAGTAAATTCAGTTGAAACAAGCGCGCTGGTATTGTTTAGCGTCTTTTCCTTTGGTTTCGTTGGGTAAACAGAATTGAGTAACTGCTGTTCGACTGCTTCATAATGATCATCAGCGTAAGCCAGAATACGGTTTAGATTTTGCCCTGCTATTTCTTTGGTTTTATGTAGCAAGCGATTACCAAACTGTAGTAATTCCTGCTCACTCAGAACTTCATACCCATTATCGGTTTTTTTGATAATTGCCGATGCAGGCACGTTCTCTAAGAGAGGTTTCCCATCACTATCATGATTATATTCATAGGCATTAGCATTTAGTGTTTCTTCCACTGCTTTCGCTAATCTAACCGACTGATCAACGGTTAAGAATTTCTTTTCCTGCGGCACATACTCTACATGACTAAGAGCGAGCGCTCCGTGAGTAATCATTGGAGGAATCAGACTGAACAAAATTTGCATCTGACGTGGGGTTTGAAGCTGCTTTGCTTCTAGCACTTCACGAATGTAATCACTTGGGCGTGTATGAGGGCTCGTCGGCTGCGTACTGTTACGACGCATTTCTTCTGCCATAGCCAACGGCTGGGCTGAAAGCTCACTCATCGCCTGTAAATGCTGCTCCATCTGCCTCAAATTAGTAGGAGTCACATCCAGCTCACCTGTCACAAAGTCACTCATCATCTGGTTAGCATCAGATGAATGGAAAATGAAATCATGCACAGGGGTCACATGGCCATTCTTTAATTCTTCAGCTAGTGGGATCGATTCTTTGTCGTGATAAGCGGCACTCGCCGTTAAACCAGAAAGTAATTCCCCAGCATGCACACATTTTTGGAATTTTTTATCGTTACCGTAAAGGCTCGTCCATGAACGAATAATTTGCGCACCTGTCGTACGAGTAAACACATTCTCTAAATATTCGTATGTCGCAACCTCAAGCGCTTTCTTATTACGGCCGGATGCACTCTTTTTCGCCGCAATAGCAGGATCTTCTAGCAAACGCCGCGCAATAGCATTCACTGGCATCATCGCAAATTGTGCGGCCAATGAACGTTCCGTATTATGCCAAATCTCCCACCATTGCTCGGGTTCCTTAAACGGAAAATCCCAGCGAGATTTTGGAGGCTGTGCGGTTATTGCGACCAAAAAATCCTCCAAACCGCTGTCAAAGCCAATATTAGATATAGTTTCTCCATGCTAACAATATAACATTATTGAGAAAAATTAGCATGTTACGGTTTAATGACAAAAAGCCCCCAAACCCATATTTCACAAGAACCACGAACACATGCTTACAAGGTTGGTAAATATAGCTATTTTTATATTTTTCACTCCCTGAAAAACAAAAACACGAAATTGTCATAAGTACTTAACAAAATAACCGGATAACTTTTGCTATACTCTTGTAAGTTTTTTGTGTTTCATTTTGCAAATGTTTTAGCAGCTCGGGTTCATGCCTCTCAATAATTATGAACAGGTAAATTGCCCACGCTTTCAGCAAAAAACTGTAATTTCATTAAACTCCTCACACTCATGGCAAATTGTGTGTAGGGTTATTTTTTAATCAATAAATAAAAGCCATGACTAAGAACTTTTTCACAATCATCCTTGTACTAAGTATAGCGTTTAGCTTGCAATACTGCGCAGGCGGAAAGTCTAGTGTGAAATCACAAAACTTCTCCGAAACAGTTGCGATTTATTCACCTCCTAACGGACAATCCAATGGAGGGGGGTGGAAAAACTTTATCGGCGATAAAGAGTCCGGTGCAAGCTGCCTTCAAGACAGCCTGGAATCTGGAACCAAACTCCCCGTAGTGAGTTTGGCAAAAGATGCTGATGGGAAAATTATTATTCCGGCGACAGGTGGATCTACCGTCGACAATGCCACCACCTCGCAAGGTGACGAAAAAATCTGGTGGTATATTGGTGAAGATCGCCCCGGTGGAGCCCTTTTGCGATCAGTAGAAATCATGAAAGCTCAATATGCTGACATGGTTGCTGAGTATGGCGAAGGTGTAGTGATCAAAATGCCTTGGTCGCAAGGCGAATCCTCGGTTTCTCATTTAGCCCGTAAAAAGGGCGCAGAACGAGAGGAAGTCGTCAAACGGTACAAACAAGGCACCAAGGCAGTTTTCGGCTATATGGAGAAAGAATTGGGCGTTCCCATCGACTTCTTCATTATCAAGACTCGCCCGATTGATGAGATTGGTGCGGTTGGCCGTGGATTTTCAGCTACACAAATAGCGGACTATCAAGAGGCGGTACGTATCATTCGATTAGCACAAGACGAGCTAATTGCTGAAATGGATAATATCCATTTCGGTGCGGACCCAATCGGGTTAGCCACGGCTCGTGATTGGGAGCCTAAAAAGAGAAAGGATGATATCTGGCATTATCACCCTGAGACCTATGAGGTTTTAGGAAGAACATGTGCAAACAACATCCTCAAACAAATGGGTTTGAAATAAACCCATTTCTCACAAAAACAAAAAAGACTGTATTCAGCATTGAATACAGTCTTTTTTTATACCTAACAAACTGAATTCAAATGATTAATGAATACTATTGAGCTATTATCATGACAATCTAGGGCTCTCCAAGTTCTGCCAGACGTTAAAGTAAGATACTAAAGAGCTAATGGTGCCGCCGGGGAGAAGCCATTTTGCTCATACTCATTCTCTAGCTTTATAGTTTTCTCATCGACTTCACTTCATGTACTAACCAACTCTTTAATAGGCTCAACAGCTCTGCTTTTCTATGACTCCCTGAAAAGAAAAGTCCCAAGGGCTTTATAAGATCGAGTTTTTCAAATATTATTAGGTTCTTTTAGATTTAGAAGAAGTGTTGTCCGTCGAAATCGGCTTCGGTCAAATTTGTGACTCCATCAATCTGAATATCGCTACCATTAGCGAAGGTGATATGGGTGTTACCACCGATAACTGAGATATTGAGGCTGTTAAACTCGAAGATGTAATTAACATCGACTTGGTAAGTAGGTGTTAAATCGATGAGATAGAGTAAATCGGTTCCTTGTTGGAAATCATAGACTCGTGCTTCAGTCACCGTATCATAGGGTGTGAAGACGAATATATCGGCTCCGCCATCACCATACATTTGGTCGGCCCCTGACGTAGCAACAAGAATATCATCGCCTGCGCCACCATGGAGTGCATCTTCAGCATCAGCATCAGCATCAAACCCAGTACTGCCGTAGATATCTACATCAACAATAAAGTCATCACCATCACCGCCATTTACAACGTCTTCGCCGCTACCACCCTGAACAGTGTCATCACCTGCACCACCATCAACAGTATCATCACCATCACCACCATCTAAAGTGTCTGCACCCGCTTCTCCATCTAAGTCATCAGCACCAGCACCGCCATCAACCACATCATTACCTGTACCGCCATCAAGCATGTCGTTACTAGCGCCGCCATCGATAGTATCAGCACCATCACCACCATTAATTGTGTCGATACCATTACCGCCAAAGATTGTATCATCATCGTCACCACCATCGATAGTATCAGCACCATTACCACCAAAGATTGTATCATCTCCATCCTCACCATCAATCGTAGCTGCACTTTCCGATGGACCTAGTCCTGTTGGGGTGTAGTTGATATCATCTGTAATTAAAATCTTATCAATTGAAATACCATCTTCACGTGGCCATAAGTTGATCGTATGCGTCCCCGCTTCTGTGATTGTAAACTCAATGCGAAAAGTACCGCCAGTCCAAGTGCTTCCTGACCAACTAGGGTTACCAAACGTCATTCCACCTGCATTTGTCAACAATGTACCATCGAGGCCCACATAAGCTGAATCATCACTGCCATTTGGTCCATAGCCTCGCATCCATATATAGTAGGTTCCAGCGCTATCAAAAGTTACGCTATAAGTAAGTTCTGGTGCTTCATCTAATCGACCAATAAAATGGTTATTCCCGCCATTGTTATCTACTCTCACTACAGTATCGTTAGAAGCACCCGCTCGTGCTTCTGTTGTCCATTCATGGCCTACTCCTGCACGAATTGAATCGTAATCTTCTGCTTCAATAGTAAGAAGAGTGCTAGAAGGAGCCGAGCTACTTTGACTATAGATAAGGTCATCACCCGTACCACCGGTAATGATGTCATCTCCACCACCGCCATAAATCGTATCATTATCTGCGCCACCATCAATCGTATCATGCCCATTGCCAGAAGTAATGAGATCATCACCAGCCCCTCCATTGAGGACATTAGAGTAAATCCCCGTATCAACTAACTTAATATTACGAAAAGAGGAATTACCAACTGTGCCATTATCATGATCATTAACCAATGCAAAATAATCAAAATTACCTGTGATGTAATCACCCACATTAATGGTCATTACTTCCCAATTCCCGCTACCAGAGTACGAAAAGCCTGTACCTTGGTTGATAGAAGCAACATTTGTTTGTGTACCATAGGTTTGAAAATATTCTTCTGCAGTACCACCACCACCATTCCAGGCTAAGTTACTATCAAACCCAACCATCCCGATCTCAGATTCAAGTGTGCTCATATACTCAAAGGTTAAAACCGTATCAGCCGTAATTTTAAAATCTCCAGAAACACCTTTCCACAAGTTCCCATCCAATGTGACTTCACCTGAATTGGGAACCGTTACAGTGCCCGCACCATCCTGATTAGTGAAATCTAAAATATCACCTGCATCGAAAAAGACGGAACCGTCAACGTTAATGACATCATTCCCGCCACCCGCGTTAACAGTATTATCACCAATGCCGATATTGATAATATCATTCGTACCGCCTGCAGTCAGAGTATTATCTGATACACTGAGATTATAAGTTACCATTCTAACATATTCCTTAACTACGTATTACGTGTTTGTCTTATGCTCTCAGTATGCAGAAAAACAGTTAAGGTCGATTTACCAATAGAAACAATTTTAGATAAATCATTTCGCTTTCTATTAAAGCGATTGAGTATAAGAATATGAATTAAATATATATTTATCAGTAATATACAATGTATTTCTGGGGGTGCATAGAAATTTAAATACCGCTAGGTAAATTCTAAAAAAATGACAGTTTTGTTACAATTCTATTCCATGCAAGCGTAGCGACAACATGACGCTTTTACTCACGCCCTTCAAAGCTTTTCTCTAGCGTATCCGCGGCTGCCTTCAAAACAGCCTTCGGATTAGCGGTAATTGGATAACTCATCACCATATGCTGAACATTTTTCGCATTAGCACGTTCTACAAAACCATGTTCCCACGATTTTACACATTCATGTAATTCATCTTGTGAGCGAATAGGAAGGTGCTGTTCATTATAAACCTCAACTTCCATATTATCGCTTATGTAATCAGCATACTGAATACCGCCACCAACAGATGTCCTACTTCCAAATATGACAAACACTGCGGGTGGTTTCTTAACATTGATTTTAGCAGCCTTCGTAATCGCAGAACGACTCAATTCAAGATGATGAAAATGGGGCGCTCTCCCCCGCTTTGCTTTAAAGATGCCAATCCCATCTTCTTCCTCGTCTTCAAACAACATTGCACCTCCTAATCTCGCAAATTTTTGCGGTATTCGATGACCTTGTTTAAACTATCATTTTTCAGCGCAACCAACTTCTCAATCGCTCGACTCTTTAGTTGCTGGGATTTGCGAAGTTCAATGATGAGTTCATTATCAACTTTCAACACCCCACTATTGAGATGATGTGCAATCTGATTAAGGTTATTTCCTAGCTTCTTACGCTCATAAATATCGGCATTCAAAAACTGTAAATCCGCTTTATCCAACTGAATGCATCCGTCAATCATTTGGCGTAACTTATCGCGATAGTATTTTGATACCGTCGAATTCTCTTTCTTAGCAAGCTTCGCAAATGCAACTTTTTCATCTTCACTACAGCGAAAAGAAACACGTGAATTTCGAAGCGATAGTTTCTGATTACCTGATGGTGTTTTATCCATAACCAACTCCCTTTGTTAAAATTAGCAGTTAGTAAGGGGTGAGCCGCCAAACTAAGTTTGGCGGTTTTGGGTGACAAAACCATATCCAGCACCCCTTAATAACCTTAAATTATTTTAACATTATGAAACTTGCTGAACAAACAGAATCGCAAATTAAGCTATTGGTATATATGTCTATTTATTTCCATCTATTTCATTTATTCTAAAGTTATAACATTAGAATAACACTATTTCTCGACCCGTTACGTGAGACTGCTTCGATGATTAACGATCGTATTCGGAAGGCAACCGAGTAATTTTAGGCAAAAAAATACCCTCCTCAAACAAGAGGAAGGTATTTTCAAAATAGATCTTACAAAAAATTAGCTTAGAAGCAAAAATCAAAATCTCCAGCTATCACCGTTGAATTGGTGAACAGACTGAAGACTTCTTCATCTTCTTCCCACACTCCCACACCGCGAGCGATGTGGTGGGTTGGGCATACGTTTTGTAACCCGCAATCCATTGCATACCCGAAGGCTGCATTGGACCAACTTCCCGTAAATGATATCCAGTCTCCGTCCTCCCATCTGAACGATGGAGGAGCTGAAATGACATTAATCTGGCATGTTGCACCTAATGCAGGACCAGCATTGCCATTATCAGCCATTAATTCTTCGGGATTAACCGAAAAATTGTACAACTCAAAGATGGCCTCTGAGCTATCCACTAGAGAAGTAGAACGAATCTCCATCACTGAACCATCCCAACTCAACAACTCAATTCGTCCAAAGATTGGACTTATGGGCCCAGCCCCCCATGAGAAGTAAGGATGACCACTTTCAAAAAGTGAAAACAAGCTTCTTGTTCCTAACAACATCGGAAGATATTGATCTTCCGGCACCGTGATAACACCCGGCGCCTGATTGTCGTTAAAATAGATGGTATCCACTACATCCCCGCAGACGTTGCAACCATAAGTGAGAATGTTGGTAAGGATTGTTGTATTAACATCCACATCGATGTTAACATCATAATCGATATCAAAATCGATATTGATATCGTTAAACGTCAATTCAATGATGTTGCCATTGCCAACAACTACAATTCCACTATCATTTTCGATGACGATATAATCGCCATTAAAAATATTTATGGAATCACCATGCTGAATAATATGAGTAATGATAGAAATACTATCACCACCAATATTGGTTTCATCACCAAAATCGGTGGTCACATCACCATGGTCGATGTCAATATCACCCAACAAAGCACCTTCTTTTTGGCAAGAAGAGAAAACAAATAAGCCCACAAGAATAAATAAAACTAAATTCTGAAAATTTTTCATTTTTTTAAATTTTAAAATTTTTAAAAAATTGCCCGAAGGCTTAAAATAGCTTCCTAAAAGTCAGATTCTGACGGACTTGGAAGTCGCCATCGATATCTTCATCATGAAACCAATCAACCGTCGTATCGAACGACAAGCTGAAATTTTTCAAGATGTGGATTTCCAACCCTGCGGTTGGAATGAACTGCTTTTGAGAAGTTACCTCCCCAAAATCATCCAATCGTGGTAAAATTCGGCTACCCAAACGGGCAGCGACTCCTACCTTTTGCTCATCACCAAATGCATATCCGCCTTTAAAAGCGAAATGTGCACGCCAAGGTAAAACCTCGTTAGCGACAAAACGGTAAGGCAAGCGATCCTCAAAGTCTCTGTTGATTTCGGCAAACTCATCATCATTCCCAATCGTTGTATTTTGGAATGATTCGATAGCCACCGAGCCAATCCAGCTTCGACGATTTAAGGGAGTGACCAAACCAGCATCAGCACCAAACAGAATACCCGAATCGAACGTCATCATCGCTTCGCCTTTAAGGCTAAAAAGATGAATTGTGTTCTCATCTAAGCTTCCACTTAGAGGGTTGGAATCAAAACCGTACCCACCGTGAACACCCCAGCCATTTAGACCAGAACGCTTGGTAGAGTCAGGCGACATCCAAAATCCTAAAGAACCAATATTACCACCATCAAAAGGAAGATTCCCTCCGGCAATAATACCCCACTTACGTGGCGTTTTGTTCTCCTTCTTCCACTTTTTGTAATCCCACTTCGTGAGACCACTCTGCTTGTCATCTCCTACATTTACATCCACGTTAATGGTATCACCACCAATGGTAATGTTAGGTGAAGGTGCAGGTGAAGGAAGTTGCTGAGGAGTCTGCAAATTCCCAGCCAATTCGAGGTTGAGCGCCATCGACGCCATTAATAGCTCAATTAGCCAGTCATCTGAAGCGGTAGAAGGTTTTTCGATTTCTCGAATTACCTCAACTTCTTTGACTTGAATGCAAGGCACCTTGCCCAACATTCGAATAGGAAGAGCATAATACTCTTGATTCAAATATTGGTTGATTTCCTGTAGCCCGTAATACGAGCTACCAACCTTGCCAGACTTTATACGCCCTCCAAAGATGATTTTGACACCTTTTTCAGTTCGCTCAAGTCGGTTGCAGCTTTTTTGGAATGTCGCTGCAATATCGCTGCACCCACTCATTAGAGCGTTTGCAATGCTATCGCATTGAAACTCCACTTCCAGGCTTGGCAGCAACTTGATTTGTTGCTGGGCGTTTAGGGATATTACTCCAAGGACAATAAGAATTGCCCCAAAAACCAATTTTTTCATAAAGATTGGGTTTGTAGACTTGCATTGCTGCAAATCGATTAAAAAATAATTTTTCAATGCACTGCTTCGGGTTATCCGCTTGCAGTACGAATGCTTCATAGTGAAGCTTTTTATATAAACCATACGAGAGGCGTAAAAGATGGATCGCATCTTATACGGTCTTTCGACTATTGTGAAATTGACTCCGAAACCAATCAAGGACGGAGTGATAGATTCACATACATAACGTACGGGTAATCAAGAAAAACTGTTAGCATACCGCTAGGATTAAACGCCTAATCCGCGCACAAGCCTAGTGATATGACATTCGTCACTAACCTCCATTATATTAATAAAGTGTTAATCTTTTGTGACGAAATATGCTGCAAACAGTAAAAAACGACGACTTTCCCTCAAAAGAAGAAGAAAACACCTAAGCTATCCAATACCCAAGCAATTAAAGAAAATGCGGAAGAAACCATAAAGTACCTTCAAGGTGGAGATGTAAGTGACTCATTCTTACAAAAATTACAAAAGCAAAGTGTTAAAGAAGAACAAACCCTGCTTCGATAAATTTTATATTAAAAACAGTATGTTAAATAAGAAATAAACTAGATTGCGAATATCTGCACAAAAGGGCATCACAAGGGCATCATTCGCTTTTAACGACTTTAGCAAATACTTTAAATCTTTGAAAAGAATGGTGATCCCTGTAGAACTAATCGGTAGGATTCCAACAAATTACTTTTTAATATATTTCAATAACTTACAAAGATTCCGTAAACATAAAATCGGACAAATGCGGACATTTTAACGCGCAAGCTGCGCGTTACGCGCAGAATAACGCGCAAAAAATGACAACTTAGAATTGGAGGAAATGCTAATAATCATAACATTTCGAAACAATCGTTTATCATGCATTAGGAACTGGATTTAATTCATGCTGTAGATTGGCTACCTCGCCAATATTATTGGCCAATCTATCGATTGTATTAATGCTAAGATCAACCAATGAGAACGCACATAAGATAGACAAAAACTTTCCAGTCAAATACTTCTC
Organism: uncultured Rickettsiales bacterium; assembly: GCA_964654855.1. Classification (GTDB taxonomy): domain Bacteria; phylum Pseudomonadota; class Alphaproteobacteria; order Rickettsiales; family JALZUV01; genus JALZUV01. The sequence continues at coordinate 207,859 of CAZZJS010000003.1, read as the reverse complement.
ATTAGAATAAGTAGTAGTTCCAGTTTTGACATCTAAATCAGCATAATTCATTGAACTTCCCAGATAGTTGGGGTGAGCAAACTCTGATAAATTGTCATATACGTGCTTTATCCCCGGCAATTCCTTTTCTTTTTTATCAAGCATAGTCAGTATACTAGTTGCAAAAAACTTCCCAGCGAAGTCAAATTCTTCCATCCGTGTGGAGAATGTTTTTTTCATTACTTCTTGGTCTAGAAAGGAAAAATTTTTTCTGATTAAGCCTTTCTGAATATTTTTATCAAAATCACATAGCATCAATCCCGTTTCAATAACACTCCTTGCGAGTATAAGTGAGGAAACATAATGCCCATTGCTCCAATTAATTGCACAAGATTTAGCCAATTCATGGAGCCGCCATATATAGGCTTGACGAAGTGTAGCAATTTTCCATGCTATTTTAGATTTGGAAAGGTTTCCTTCTACAAGAATTTTCTCTTCTTTATAAGCCTCTAGCTCTACAATAGAGTTATTAAGCTCCTGAACCTCTTCCCACTCTATATCAATATTTTCAAAAGATTTTTTTTGGAACATATCTCATCCTCATCTCTAAAACTTCAAAACAATTTATACCGTCAAAACTTATAACCAAAAAATCGATTGCACACGAATAATGACGGAGACGGCAATACATGAACGTAACTAATCTCGATGATCAATTAGCAATAGGTGCGAATCCTAGTAGGATTTTTGTTGATTTTTGCTTACCCTCTACCTTATTGAAATATAACAGTTATTAGCTTTTACTGGTATTTTAACGCGCAAGTTTTCGCGCAAAAAGAAGGTGGGAATTAACATAACATATTGAAATATATAGATAAATGGTGATCCCTGTAGGATTCGAACCTACGACCTACTGATTAAAAGTCACTGGGTATATGCGTACACCAAAATAGATAAGAGTATATAACTTTATGTTTTAACTTGATTTAATGAGGTTTAGTGAGTTATCGTGAGCACTGAGAATACACCAAAATAGATGCCAAAAAGGGCATCAGAAGGGCATCACTAGGGCATCATGAAAGCTAAAAACAAAATCAACTTCACACACCGAACCCTCAATTCACTGACAACGCCATCCTCAATGCGGAGTATTACCTACTTTGATACGCAGGTAGATAACCTCAATATTATCGTGACACGAGGCGGCAGCAAAACATTTTACGTTCGCAAAAATATAGACGGCCAATCGAAGCGAGTTCGTCTTGGCGCTTACCCCGATCTTTCTGTAGATAATGCGCGCAATATGGCCTTAGAAATTAAGAGCATCATTGCAAAAGGTCAGAACCCATTTGAACAGCAGATGATGAAAAAAAAGGAGTTCACACTTAATGAAATGTTTGAATACTACCTTGAACATCACGCGAAGCCGCATAAGAAGCCCTACTCTATCAAAAGTGACATCAGCAACTACACTAATCATATAAGGAAGCAAATTGGCTTGAAAAAACTATCCGCAATTTCTAACAGCGACATTGTCAAAATACATACCGCGATTGGCCTAAAACATCCTTACATGGCAAATAGAGTTTTAGCATTGTTAAGCTCACTATTTAATAAAGCAATAGAGTGGCAAATCGCCAAAGGACTAAACCCAACGAATGGTATTAAGAAGTTCAAAGAAAAATCTCGCGATAGGTTTTTACAAAAAGACGAATTGATACGGTTATTTCAAGCACTTGAATCAGAATCCAATCACGATATAAGAGATTATGTCTACCTCAGCCTATACACAGGAGCACGTCGGAGCAATGTATTGGCGATGCAATGGAGTGAATTAGACTTAGATGCAGGAATTTGGCGCATCGAAGAAACCAAAAATGGTGAAACGCAAAACATTCCATTAGTAGAAGATGCCCTAGCCATTTTGATGCAGCGCCAGATGACTAGAGACTCAATATCACCTTACATTTTCTCAAGCCATAGCAAAGCTGGACATATGGTTGAACCTAAAAAAGGCTGGAAAAGAATTATAGAGAACGCGGGAATTGAAAACCTTCGCTTGCATGATTTAAGGCGTACTTTAGGAAGTTACCAAGCAATTAATGGCACTAGTTTACATATTATCGGGCAGTCATTAGGACATAAGAGCCTACATACCACTCAAATTTATTCTCGACTTACAGATGACCCCATCAGGTCTTCTATGAGCGAAGCAGTTAAAGCGATGCAAGCAAGTCATATAGATGAAGTTCATTCAGAATAACCTTTATTGAGGTGCCCCCATACTTGATAGCAATTTCTATATCAATTTACTGCAGCTATAGTGCTATCCATATTCAGAATGCTAATTTTATTGAAAAATAGTCCAAATATTAGGCGTAACAGGTCAACTTAAAGTAAAAATATGTTAATTTTTATAACAATTATAAGTACCAATAACAACTCATGATATACTATAATTTATTATTAAGTTAACTAATGAAAAATAATAGATAAAATTTTATATAAAATAATTACTATATTTCAAAAACTTAGTAATCTCCAAATATGACAGTTTTATTACGTTAACCAATTTTTAATACTACATTAACTACTTCTTAACCTATTGTATTATATGATAAACGTTACAAGTTTGTGACAGTTTATGTTATAGTTAATTTTCATTAATTATACGGAGAACACTATGACAGACTTATTTAATTACCAAGAGAATGACCTTACCCCCAAACAAACCGCAAGTGAACTTGGAGTAAAAGTCGGAACACTCAGAACTTGGAGATACAGAAAATCACATAATTTGCCTTGGGTTAATAAAGGCGGCAAGATTTTCTACCGCCGAGAGGATGTTGAAAAATTTAAGCTCGAATGGATTCAATACATTGTTCCTAAAGCAACTCCCTCAGAAACTATGATGAATTTCAGATCAGAATAATTGCATTTTAGATTTTTTCTACTAAGATTAGAGAATGAGAAGTTTATTTATATCAATAGTCATTGTTGCTCTTTTCGCGATGAATATAGTTGGCACGGCTCACGCAGAATGCAGCCATGTAAATGACTACAGTGACATGCAAATTTCAGAGGTCATACATAGTGGCAGCAGCCAACACGGAGATGAACATCAAACTAATTGCGATTGTTGTGGAACTTGTAGTAGTCATCATCATCACTCACATACTGCATTTCTCAATAACAAAACTGAATCCGTGATTACGGCTAATCAAACGCTTCATAAACAGGATGGCGATACTTATTTTTCCCACCTAAATTACCCTCCTTCAAGACCTCCCAAAGCCTAAACATTTCGCTCAAAGCAGGGTTCGTGAGCCTTGTGGACTTCTAGTATATGGTGACTTCCATATTCTAGCGGTAACTCTACGCGTGTTTAGTAATTTACTTGGGAATTTCACCAATGAAAAAAATATCATTTTTACGTGCGCTGGGCGTATGCGGATTATTATCTGCTACAGTCTTGTCATCATATACATGGGCAGCAGAACCGCATTCATCTGATGCTCATAACTATTCGGAATCCATTTATAACAATAAATCTATCGTAACTTTGTCCGATGCGGTTCAGAGGGCGATTGATACCTCACCACGATTAAAATCAGCGAATGCTGGACTTGATGCCGCCGAGGGTGCAGAAGAGCAAGCAGGCTATTGGCCGAACCCAGAACTGGGTTTTGAGGTTGAAAATATAGCTGGAGATGGTCAGTTTAGCGGTATTAAGGCAGCTGAAACTACGTTAGGTATTAGCCAACAAATCGAAATCGGAGGCAAGCGCGCAGCGCGAAGAAATGCTGCTATGGCCTTGCGTGAAAACGCTAATATAAACGTTTTAACCGAACGTCTAAATTTAGAGCGTGATGTTCATATCGCATACGAGAATGTATTGGCCGAAGCAGAAGCATTGAAACTTGCATTTGAACAAGAAGAATTGGCAAAAGACATGCTCAATAGTGTAACTAGGCGTGTAAATGCTGCTGCTGAACCTGAAATTCAACGCAGCAAAGCTAATGTAGCCTATGCCACAGCAACCATTGATCGTGAGCAAAAAGAGCGCCAGCTTAAAGTAGCCAAAGAAAAACTTGCTCGGCTGTGGGGTGAATCTAGCTTTGATGTGTCATTAGACCATTCACATTTTTTTGAATTGGAAGCACCTGCACCTATGCCTAGTTATCTAGACAAGTTAGATGACATTCCTGATATGCAGCGTCTAGCGTTTTTAAAAGCAGAGAAAGAGTCCTTACTAAAGTTGGAGCGTGCAATGGCTATGCCCGACCCTAATCTCAGTTTTGCTGTACGAGACTTTCGCGAAACTGGTGATAAGGCTTTTGTATTAGGCGTATCTCTACCCATCCCTGTGTCAAACCAAAACCAAGGCAATGTGACTAAAGCCAAAGCCGAGCTTTCACAAACTGAAAATGATGCACGCCAGATTGCACTTGATTTGGAACAGCAACTAATTGAGAACTGGCAACTTTGGAATAACTCTTATTCTGAAGCAACTCGCTTGAACGAAAAACTGCTACCTTCTGCCAAGAAGGCTTTTCGCTTAGCGCGAAACGGATATGCGAAGGGTAAATTCCCATATCTAGAAGTGCTAGATGCACAGCGTACTTTGTTTGACGCTCGTTCACAATATAACGGCGCATTGAAGCGTTATCATACGGCTCGAGCTAATGTTGAGCGCCTCACCACTACATTTGGAGATAAATAATGAAACTATCACACATAACCATACTTGCTGCTTTTCTTGCTGTTAGTGGGATTACCACTAAGCAAGTTACATGGGCGAACCCAGCTCATGCTGCCGACAATCACGAGCATGAGGAGCATGAGGAGCATGAGGAGCATGAGGAGCATGAGGAGCATGAGGAAGAATCTCACAGCGAAGAACATAGTCACGACGAAAAAAGGTCGCATAAAGATAGTCATGAGCATGAAGGCGAAGATGATGGTCATGGGCATGAAGAAGACGGGCGAACCAAGATTGATGCAAAAGCCGCGAAAGCAGCCGGTATTCTTATTAGTAAAACAGCCCCGATGAGTATAAAGGAAACGCTTTCGCTAACTGGTCGTGTTATGTTAAATCGCAATACTACTGCTGATGTTCGCGCACGCTTTTCTGGTATTGTAAGGAGCGTTAAAGTGAATCTTGGTCAGCGCGTAAAGAAAGGGCAAACATTAGCTACGGTAGAATCTAATGAGAGTCTTCGCCTTTACACTATTACTGCTCCAGTTGATGGTGTTGTACTAGCTCGCAATACGAATGTAGGCAATGTTACGGGTGATGACGCTCTATTTACCATCGCTGATTTGTCAGAAGTATGGGCAGAATTTCACGTTTTTCCACGTGACCTCGGTCAAGTGAGCGAAGGCCAGCAGGTTCGAATTCATACTCTAGAAAAGAACAAAGAAATAGAAGCGCCAATCACGCTAATTTTACCCACCGCAGACCCTTTAAGCCAAACGGTAATTGCCGTTGTATCTATTCCCAATAGCGATGGAAAATGGCGACCTGGTATGACAGTAGAAGGTGATGTGCATATTTCTGAAAAACAAGTAGCTGTGGCCGTAGCTAGGGACTCTATACAACGCATGGAAAACAAGACCGTGGTGTTTGTTAAAGAGGGTGATTCGTATGAAATTCGCCCTGTCCAACTAGGCAAAAGCGACAGCAAATATATTGAGGTGCTTGAGGGCTTAAAAGCTGGTGAGCAATATGTAAGCCAAGGCAGCTTCATTGTGAAAGCCGACATCGGCAAGGCTGCCGCTAAGCACGAACATTAAGAGGAATAATCATGTTAGAAAAACTTATTACTTTTTCCATTCGTCAGCGTTGGCTGGTGATGATTATCGTCCTCGGCTTTATGGCATTGGGCGTTTATAATTTTAATCATCTTTCTATTGATGCTGTACCAGATATTACGAATGTTCAAGTACAAATTAATACCGAAGCGGCTGGATATTCTCCGCTCGAAGTAGAGCAGCGCGTTACATTTCCGATTGAAACCGTATTGGCAGGCATCCCAAAACTGGATTACACACGCTCCCTATCACGTTATGGCCTTAGCCAAGTAACAGTAGTGTTTGAAGACGGCACGGACATATATTTTGCACGGCAGCTTTTGAATGAACGCTTGTCACAAATTAGAAGCGAAATCCCTGAAGGATTAGAACCTACAATGGGTCCAATAGCCACTGGGTTAGGTGAGATTTTCTCTTATGTGGTGGAAGTCAAAGAAGGTGCGCTTAAGGAAGATGGCAGCGCCTACACGCCGATGGATTTATTGACGGTGCAAGAATGGATTATTGTGCCACAGTTGCGTAACCTAAAAGGTGTGGTGGAAGTAAACTCCATTGGTGGCTATGAAAAACAATTTCATGTTATGCCATATCCAGATCGTTTACTGGCCTATGACCTCACCATTGCTGAAGTCATGCAAGCATTGGAAAAAAACAATAATAACATCGGCGCAGGATATATTGAGAAAAACGGAGAGCAATATTTAATCCGCGTTCCTGGTCAGGTAAAAAACGAAGTTGATATAGGGCATATTATTGTTGCCAAGCGTGATGAACTTACAATTCGTGTGCGAGACATAGCCGCAGTTAAACTTGGCTCACCTTTACGCACTGGCGCAGCAACTCAAAATGGCGTGGAAGTAGTACTCGGCACAGCAATGATGTTGCTTGGCGAGAATAGCCGAGAAGTTGCCCAACGCGTATCAAGCAAATTAGAAGTGATTAACGATAGTTTGCCTGAAGGCATTGCTGCGCGTGCTGTTTATGACCGTACTTCTTTGGTGGATAAAACCATTTGGACAGTGGAAAAGAACCTGCTTGAAGGTGCTTTATTGGTCATTGTAGTGTTATTCCTATTGCTCGGGAATTTTCGAGCAGCACTTATCACGGCGGTGGTGATTCCTATCTCAATGTTAATGACCATCACTGGAATGGTGGAGCGCGGTGTATCGGGAAATCTAATGAGCCTCGGCGCATTAGATTTCGGCCTAATTGTTGATGGTGCGGTCATTATTATTGAAAACTGCATCCGAAGATTCGGCATGGCGCAGCATCAGCTAGGGCGCTTACTTACCCAAGAGGAAAGATTCAAGCTGACCGCTGAAGCTACTACCGAGGTAATCACGCCCAGCTTGTTTGGAGTCATCATTATTACCGTGGTATATCTTCCTATTTTTGCCTTAACGGGTATTGAAGGAAAAATGTTCCACCCTATGGCATTTACGGTGGTTACGGCTTTGCTTGCTGCAATGGTACTTTCCATCACGTTCGTACCTGCAGCAGTGGCAATCTTTGTTACTGGCAAAGTCGAAGAGAAGGAAAACATAGTCATTCGAAAATCTAAGCAATGGTACGAGCCAATGCTGAAATGGAGCTTATTTCACCCTAAAACCATTATTCTAAGTGCGTTAGCATTTGTAGTTATAAGTCTATTTATGGCATCTCGAATGGGTGCGGAGTTTATTCCAAGCCTTGATGAAGGCGATATTGCGCTTCATGCCATGCGGATTCCCGGAACTTCCTTGAGCCAATCAGTGGAGATGCAAGCAGCAGTAGAGAATACTGTGCAACAATTTGCAGAGGTGAAAGAGGTTTTTAGTAAAATTGGTACGCCCGAAGTAGCAACTGACCCAATGCCGCCAAACGTGGCTGATACATTTGTTATGCTAAAGCCACGCGATGAGTGGCCTAATCCGAATAAATCAAAAGCTGATTTGGTAATGGAAATAGAGGAAGCTCTAGAAAAATTACCGGGAAATAATTATGAATTTACTCAACCCATTCAAATGCGCTTTAACGAGCTTATTTCAGGGGTGAGGAGTGATTTGGCGGTGAAAGTATATGGCGATGACCTCGACCAATTGCTCGCATCTGCACAATCTATTTCCACAGTGGTGCAAACCGTTGAAGGGGCTGCGGATGTAAAGGTTGAACAAGTTACAGGCTTACCTGTTCTTTCTGTCTTGCCAGACCGCGCAGCGCTTGACCGCTATGGCCTCAATATTGCCGATGTGCAAGATGTGGTGCAAGTAGCATTAGGTGGCAAAAATGCAGGACAAGTATTTGAAGGAGATCGCCGCTTTGATTTAGTGGTGCGCTTGCCAGAACATTTGCGTACCGATATTGAAGCTTTGAAACGACTACCAATACCATTAGCACAGTTAGAGCAAGAAGGCGTAGATGCACAGCCTGACTATGTGCCCTTAAAGGAAGTTGCAAGATTAGAAATTTCGTATGGCCCTAATCAAATAAGCCGCGAACAAGGCAAGCGCCGAATCGTTGTTACCTCTAATGTGCGTGGCCGTGATTTAGGCAGTTTTGTTGAAGATGTGCAGCAAACTATACGTCAAGAAATTGACTTGCCTACAGGCTATTGGACGGAGTATGGCGGTACGTTTGAGCAGCTTATCTCTGCTCAGAACCGCTTAATGATAGTTGTGCCAGTGGCATTACTTCTCATCATTGGCTTACTATTTATGGCTTTTAACTCTGGCCGCGCCGCATTACTGATTTTCTCTGGCGTACCTTTAGCACTTACAGGCGGGATATTAGCATTGTGGCTACGCGATATTCCACTGTCTATTTCCGCAGGTGTAGGCTTCATCGCACTATCGGGTGTGGCGGTATTGAATGGCGTAGTAATGGTATCATTCATCCGCAGCTTACAAGAACAAGGCATGAGGATAGATGATGCAATTATCGAAGGAGCTTTAACGCGTTTGCGCCCCATTCTGATGACCGCATTAGTAGCAAGCCTTGGCTTTGTACCAATGGCACTTAATGTTGGTGCAGGTTCAGAAGTACAGCGCCCACTTGCCACTGTTGTAATTGGAGGAATCATATCATCGACTATGTTAACTTTGTTGGTACTACCTGCCCTATATAGGTTGTTCCATAAAAATGAGAATAAAGGGAAGAACTAATGAGTTGCTGCGATAACAATACTGACACTAATAGCGTCGATGCTAGTTACCGAAAAATCCTTTGGATTATTTTAGCACTAAATGCGGCGATGTTTTTTGTAGAAGTGGCTGCTAGTTTATATTCTGGTTCAGTGGCATTACTTGCCGATGCAGTAGATTTTTTCGCAGATGCTTTTAACTATGCAATTTCACTTTATGTATTGGATAAGGCACTAGCAACTCGCGCAAAAGCCTCTCTTATCAAAGCTGCTAGTATGGGGATTTTTGGGCTATTAGTCATTGGAAACAGCTTATACCAATTCGCCACCAATGCACTGCCAAAAGCCGAAGTAATGGGTGCAATTGGCTTTATTGCATTAATTGTTAATCTTGGTAGCGCATGGATGCTCTATCGTTACCGCAAAGGTGACAGCAACCGTGAATCGGTTTGGTTATGCAGCCGTAATGATGCAATTGGTAACGTGATGGTCATGCTAGCTGCTGTAGCGGTACTATTCACAGAAAGCCATTGGCCTGATGTTCTTGTGGCCTTCATCCTCGCGATACTATTCTTGCGCAGCGCATGGCGCATTTATCGCTCTGCGAATGAAGAGTTAAAAATGGGATAAACTAGTATTTTATATGATTTTGCCATATAGTAATATTATGAACCTTTCACGCTCACTTGGTATCATAATGCTCTGCCTTAGCTTATTGCTCAGCAATTTGGCTAATGCGGCTGTGCCATGTTGCATGATGGCTGATAGTGATACTCAACAAGTGCAGACTGAGGCCAGTGTTGATTCAACAATAGAAATGCCGTGTCATGAAATGGCAGAAACTGAACAGCAAGGCATGATGGATTGTAACGATTGTGGTTGCGACCATTGTGCGCAAGTCAGCTTGCTTCCCCCTACATTGGATATGCAGCAAGACCATATTGAATCCGCGGCACTTTCAGACAGGCTCATTCTTTACTCAAAACAGCCTTACACGCTTTTCCATCCTCCGCGGCTAAACACCTGAATCTAGTCACGCCTTGTTAGGCGTTGTCTTGTCGTGCCTTGTGCGCGGCAACTACTCAATTTATTGATTTAGGAGGAAGGTATGAAAAAATACCTACTACCCATTAGCTGCATTACGTTGCTGGCAATAGCAAATCCGCTAGCCGCGAGACCCGTTTCTTATCCGCAAGGATGGACGGTAATGCAGAATAATGACATGGATGCCAACACGCTCCATGTGCATTATTCACCCACTGCCAAATATTCGGTTGGCTACAAGGCCGAACGATGGCGAGATAAAGATTGGCAATTTCACGGAGCGCAGGTGAATTACCTCGCTAAGCGTTGGAACGCGCCAGCTTCACAAGCAAACTTTTACCTAAAAAGTGGCGTTGGCGTTGCGTATAGTGATTATCAGAATTTTGATAATGATTCAGAGCTAGCCGCTTTCACGGGAGTAGCGTTTGATTGGGAAGACCGCCGCTGGTTTACTTCTTATGAGAACCGCTACACCTATGCAGGAGATTTTGACCAATTCTTCACGCAAAAGGCTCGGATTGGCGTTGCGCCTTATATCGGTAACTACGGCGATATTCATACATGGCTAATGCTGCAAGTTGACCATAACCATACCGCTAATGACAAGCTCACCTTCACGCCCTTAGTAAGGGTGTTCAAAGGCGAATATCTTGCCGAAGCTGGGGTAAGCGATAATGGCGATGCGCTTTTTAACTGGATAATCCGATTCTAAAACAAATTTAATACAAAGGAAAAAACGATGAAAAATTTAATGATTACAACCGCAATAGTAACACTGCTTTCAACCACTGTTGCATGGGCAAACCATGATGGAATGGTGCATGACCATGAAACGGTAGCAGAATCTACCACTCAGGCTTTTGACCATGTTGCTGGTAAAGACAAAGTCTTCGTTTCAGTAAACGGCCTTGTCTGCGATTTCTGCGCCCGTGCGTTAGAGAAGGTGTTTAGTAAACGTGATGAGGTGGTGGGCATCCATGTTGACCTTGATAAAGGGCAGGTTTTGGTAGCCATGAAAGAAGGGCAAACCATCAATGATGAAACCCTAACTCAGCTCATCACCGACTCTGGCTATAACGTAACTGCCATTCAGCGAGGTGAATAATGAATGATGAAACAGATAATTACAGTGTCAAGCAAACGCTTATGCCAACGCTTAGCCTGTTCACTTCTGTCGGCACATTAGTATGTTGCGCCCTCCCAGCGTTATTCGTGACGTTGGGGGCTGGCGCAGCCCTTGCTGGTATCGTCAGCACTGCGCCGTGGCTGGTTGCCTTGTCTAAGTACAAGGTATGGACGTTTGGCATTTCTGGCGCACTTATCCTAATTTCTGGCATCATGCGCTGGAACGCTCGCAATGCTCCATGCCCGATAGACCCAGAGCAGGCCAAAGCCTGTATGCGATTACGCAAAGTTAGCGGCTGGATTTATTGGCTATCCGTAGCGATATGGGGCGTTGGATTTTTCTTCGCCTTTATCGCAGTATGGATTTTTTACAATTAGAAAGGAATTATTATTAGCATGACAAAACAAGCAACACTTTACCGCATGGTGACGGATAAGCATATTTGTCCGTTTGGAATTAAATCAAAAGACCTTTTACAGCGCAAAGGCTACGAGGTGGACGACCAGTATCTAAAAACCCGAGAAGAAACTGATGCGTTCAAAAAGGAGCATGACGTAAAAACTACGCCGCAAACTTTCATAGATGGAAAGCGCGTTGGAGGTTACGATGATTTACGCGATTATTTCAACCTGCCGCCTGCGAAACCCGAAGGCACGACCTATCAACCTGTCATTGCCGTATTCGCCACCACCTTTTTAATGGCAATCGCCACCAGCTATTTACTGAATGGTAGCATTGCGCCTATCAAAACCATTGAGCTATTCATTGCGTTTAGTATGTGCGTGTTAGCGATATTAAAACTGCGTGACCTATTCGCCTTCTCCAACCAATTCATCACCTACGACATTCTTGCCCAGCGAGTAGTGCGCTACGCTTATGTCTATCCCTTCGCTGAAGCAGGTGCAGGCATCTTGATGATTGCAGGGGCATTGACATGGCTAGCTGCACCTGTGGCATTGTTTATCGGCACGATAGGCGCAATATCCGTCATCAAAGCTGTGTATATTGATAAACGAGAACTAAAGTGCGCCTGTGTTGGTGGCAACAGCAATGTACCACTTGGTTTCATTTCACTCACTGAAAACCTGATGATGATAGCGATGGCCGTTTGGATGATGATATAACAAGTAGAAATAAACCAAATTTAGTAGATCAAATTACACACCCTACCTGCTCAAGCAGTGTAGATTAAGATTGATAAGTATTGATGATTGTTTCAAAAGTAGATTCAAGTAAATAGCAATAGATTACAGTTACTTATGATGATTTTTGCTTGAGATACAAGCGAGAATTAGTTAAGATTAATTAAGTTATTAAGAGGGTGCTGGATATGGTTTTGTGACCCAAAACCGCCAAAACAAGTTTACCCCTTCACCCTCTTACTAACTTTTGATTTTAACAACAGGAGGTGATTATGAGAAAATCACATATTCAGGGAAACAACTCGTCAAAAAACAAGACCGCAAAAATTGCAGCGCGTTGCACACCATCTTTTAAGAAAAGCACCGTCGCTTTTGCAAAAGCAAATAGCATGACTGAGTCTGAACTTATTGCAAAAATGACCGCGTTACTGCTGGATGGAAAAATTCCTCTTCCTAAAGCAGATACTCAGATTCTAACGTCTCTCATTTGCGAGAATAATGCGATTGGTAAAAACCTTAATCAAATCGCTTATCAACTAAATAGAGACAATACCAAGATTGATCGCGAACTAATCATAGAGCTTCGCAAATGCCAACAGACGAACGTCCGTACTCTTGAGCAACTAACGGCTTTCAAAAATGCGGGGATTAATACAGCTATAGAATACCGTAAGAATTTGCGAGATTAGGAGTTTGTGATGTTTGTTCTAGATGAAGAATATCTGTTTCTTTCGAAAGCTAAGCGCGGGCGTAACCCGAAAATGCACCATGTTGGTTTTACTCGTGAAGGATTAAAGAAGGCGGCTAGCATCAACATTCATAAGCCGCCTGCGGTATTTATCGTTTTTGGAAGCAAAGCATCTGTGGCGGGCGGTATTATCTACGCTAACTACATTAGCGATGATATGACGGTTACTGTTTATAACGAGCTAGGCTTTCCAATATCTTCACAGGAAGAGCTTCACAATAATGTTAAATCTTGGGAGCATGGCTTTGTTGAACGAAAAAATGCGAGTAATATTCAGCATTATGTCATGAGTTACCCTGTTGATGCTAACCCGAAAGCTGTTTTGAAGGCAGCTTTCGATACAATGAAAAAGAGCTTCCCTGACCGTGAGTGCATTTTCTCGCTACACACTGACAAAGACCACCCTCATGTTCATTTTATAATGCCGAGGCATTCAACGCTACCCACTGGTAAGCGTTTAGAAATAGGCCCTAAAAATTTACAAGAGATTCGTCATCAAATGGTGCGCTCTGGTAAGAAATTTGGAATTGAGATGGATGCCTCTACTCGCAAGGATAGAGGACTAGAGAAAAGCAAGAAGAATCGTGGTGTCGAACAAATGAAGAGTCAGCGTAATGTAGTTTCTGAATATGAGAAGAAAATGACTGCTGAAGTTGCTGAAAGCTTTGACGCTTTTACAGCTAGAACGAGAGCGACTGACGACAGAGATGTTAAACTTTTAGGAGCGAATAAAGAAGAACGAATCAAACAAGTGAAGTTTGCGGTTGATGAGGCACGAAATGAACGTGATAAGCTGCAGCAGCAGGAGCTAATAGATCAGGCTGCTAAAATCTTACTATTAGCGTTTGAACTGCGTCTTGAGAAAACTAGAAAAAGAAAAGCCCTAGAAAAGAGGAATAAAGAACTACGCAAGCAAACACCTGATAGAGATAAGAAACTGAATGAAAAGCTTCTACCTAAATTTCAGGAAAGCTTAGAAAATATTTCTGCCGCTAAAGACGAGTTAGGTCTACCGCCTATCAAATCTATCGAGCGAGTATCTCATGCTATCGAGAGCTTTAATAATGAGCTTATTGCTGAGAAGCAGATGCGTGAAGTGAAATCACTAGATTACACAGAGGTGGCGCAAAACAACATTCGAAGCGCACTTGAAAATGCCGCTACAGAACATCAAAAAAGCAGTTGGAGTAACGAACTAGAGATATTTATGGAAGATATAACTGGGCGCGTTGCTAGATATATGGAAAAGGAACTTCCCAAGGCTAAAACCGATGCACAGCTCTATGACCTCGCAAAACTATCTGGTTCAATCCTAATAGCATCTTACAAGCACGTTATAGAAAACGTATCTCATGAAGGAGACTTAGTTAAACCACTCCAAGGGTCGCGTAAGCAAATCGAGGCTATTAGCAGCTATACCGACCGGATAGTTGAAGCTACACAAAATGAAGAGGTGCTCAAGATAGCTAAGAGTCTAAAGACTGTAGTGCATCATATTACGGAAAAACGTCGTGAAATTGAGAATCAATATGACAGAGGGATGGAGCTAGGCAGATAAGTTTAGTAGCTAGTTGCCATCATCATGCCCCAAAGCATACTTAGCATGAACAAAAGGAGCTTCCAGCCAGCTATAAAACTAAACCAGCTTAGCGGCCATAGAACTTTCGTTAGTAATATTCTCGAGATGTTTAAAACTGTAATTTTAGGTTCTGAATTAACAGTTTTAACGGCATTAAACTTTACTGCCTTCATTTTAACTGTTTGCAGCTTTTCTGCTCGGATAGTTTTAGATTCCAAGTGTTGCTCTAAGCTGCACGATGAATTGATATCAACTTGCTCCATTTCGTTCTCCCACCTTAGCGCATTGCGCTATCTAAACCAAAGCCGAGTAGAAGCAGTAGAGATGGTGATGTAAATAAGCCAACCAGTGTTAAAATAAATGCCAACACACTCATTCCAATTGCAGGCATATATTTATGTCTTATAGAGCGATAAAGTCCGATACCTGCGCAAACAGTCGCAAGTGGTACAAATAACATTCCCAATACAAAAATGCTTATAAGGCCAAATACAATACCCAGTATTGCGGCCGTTTGACCTTGCTTTTCGTCTTTATTATTTTGGATAGTGGTTGTGTTCATCATTAATACTCCTCAATTAAACTGGTGCTGGGGAGTTCAAAAACCTACATAGTAAAGAGGCCGCACTAGCCTTTACTCAAAGAGCTATTGCATACGCTAGTGCCTCCCCAACCTAAGTCGAGGAGTGCGAATGACGGTCACACAAATCCGTACTATGTAAGGGTTTTGAAGCCCTGCTTAGGTTTAAGAGTAGCTTCATTTACAGAATGTGCAACAGATAGTTTCAGCATTTATTTCTTGGATAGATAAACAAATGGTTGATTAAGTTTTGCACTACCATCTCTTTCCTAGTTATATTTTCTTCTGTCTAATTAAAGATTTAATGCTATATTGATAATAATAGTACCCGCCAAGGCTATGCTCTAAGTATCCTCAAATTGGCGGGTCTTCTTTATTATTATGAAAAAAGTTCCATTTGATAAACCAGCACTATCTTACAATTAGCAATCAAATAAACTTATTAAACGTGACATGACGGCTGCAAATCGTAGCCAACGATTCATCTTCAATTTTTATATGGGGATTTAAATGATTTTTGACTGAGGATGTTAGGAATGGTTTAAAGGACTGAATCTATGAACAGCACCTACAATATAAATTTTGACCTTTGTAAAAGCTATGAACCCAGAAACTTTGAGGGATTAGCGCAAATAACGGGCCTCTACTTTATAGCTCTTCGAGAAACCAGAATTCCATATCCTTACAGGAAGTCACGTTTGATTTATATTGGGATGAGTGAACGTAAAACGAACGGTATAGGCTCTAGATTGGGCGAGCACTATACTGGAAGGTCTAGAAATCATGGCCTCTCAAATTATAGTAAAGTAGAAGGACTATGCTTCACTTACTTAAATTTTGAGGCCGTAAAGAATATTTGGACTAATAGGGTCGAGGATTTGGAAAGCTATCTTTTATTGGATTTCGTTGAAAATTATGGCGTTTATCCTATTTGTAATAACAAGAGCACCTATCCAGAATCGCGCATTGATACTATTAATATGCTTTCTGTTAGCTGGGATTGTTTCGAATAAGGGAGAAATATGGCTAGTTCGAGTATAGAAATTTTAAATACCTTTTTGAATGGACTAGATACCATACCCGAGGAGTGGGATAAAGACACGGTATCTGCCATTCAGTCTCTTATGAGGGAGGGAAAGCTTACTAATACAAATATTACGAATCAGTTAGATCAATTGTACGAGAAGGCACTCAATGAAAATACTTAAACTTGAGCTGCAAAATTTTAGGGGTTCAAGAGATGTAGTTTCATTGAACCTTGAATTGGGAAGGTCACTTTTACTGTATGGTGATAACGGAACCGGAAAAAGCTCATTCGCTGACTCCATAGAATGGATTGCAAAAGATAGAATTGGAGAACTATACGGTGAAGAAGTTAAGGCAAATGAAGGGATTCTGAATGAGCTAAGTGAAGCTGATGCTGTATGCTCTGTAAAACTAGAGACTTCTTCAGGTATTTCAGGCAGCAAAACTCTTTACAAAGCGGGTAATAGCCTACGTTCCAAGTCTGATGAAAACTTAGAGAGTCTTGCAAGCACTCTACAAAATGAAAATTTGCTGATTAGAAATTCCCAGCTAACTAAATTTATTTTAGACACCAAGGGAGATCGCTCAAAGGCAATCGCAGGTTTGGTGGGGTTAGAAGAACTTACTAGAGTCAAAGATGTTCTCACTAAGGCTGTGAACGACATTAAGAAGAAGATTAGACTTAAAGATTACGAAACGAGGATTCCTGCAAAGAAAAGAGTTATTGGAGAAAAACTTAAAGAACTCAACATCTCTAGCCGCGAACAATTTTATAGTTTTTTAAATCAGATACTCAAGCCGTACGGTTTGGAAGAAATCAATGATGATGAATCATATATAAAGGTAATGGACGCATTAAAGCAGAGGGTTTCTGAGGAAGCACTAAAGCGGCAAATTACCTTGGAGCAGTCTAGACTGGCACTTAGGGAGAAAAGAAGGGAAATAAGAAATTTAAAACTGGACATTGGAAAATTCCAATCGAATCTATCTGGCCTCCGCAAAGAAGATAAAGTGCTCAGTCAAATTAGACTGTCTAAATTACTCAAAGAAGCTGAAGATGTCTTAAAAGAACACGAAAGTGATGATTGTCCTTTGTGTGAGCAAGACTCAGACCGTGAGGCGCTGATTCAACGTACTAAGGAGCGTATTGCGGCTTTAAAAGCTATTCAAGAACAATATGAAGAGCTTGAGGGTGATAGGCAAGGTATATACGAGGCACTTCAGAGGATTTATGGTGAACTCAAAAGCACCTCAAAAACTCTCAAACTTTTAAAAGATGAGAAATTGAATCTGGACGGGATTAACACATTGCTAGACGATGTTATTCCGCTTGGAAAGCTGCTATCAAAAAAGCTCCTAGAGATTAATCCTGATGAATTGAAATGCGATAGCTTTGAGCTTGCAAGCCCCTCTGTTCTGCTAAAAACGCTTTCATCTGAATTGCAGCAGCTATCAAGTGGAAATAATAAAGAACTTCAGGATTTGATTACTGCAATTGAAGTCTCAGAAATCAGCCTTTCCGAAATGGAAAAAATGCTCGCAGAGCAAGCAATCCTAGAAAAGCAACAAGTGACTATGGAAGGGATTCGTAAGAGATTTATCGACTTACAGCGCGTCGAAATGGAGAGATTCTTAGAAGAAACGTCATCTTTAATGAATGAGTATTTTAAGTATATGAATCCCTCAGATAACATCGATAATATCAAACTTGTTCCAACATATAGTAATAATGAAGAGTTTAACGGCGTTAAAATCGAATATTCATTCCATGGTGTAGCTGTAGATTCTCCTAGGAAATTCCTTAGCGAGTCATATCTTAACTGTATTGGACTCTGTCTGTTCCTTTCAAGTGTAGCACTTAACAAGACTGCCAAATTTTTTGTACTCGATGATGTTGTGTCCTCATTTGATAAAAAGCACCGTAGAAGGTTTGGTAAGTTATTATTGGAAAAGTTCAATAGTTACCAAATGATAGTTTTAACTCACGAGTCAGAATGGTTTAATATTTTTTCTAAAAGCGTAAAAGGTATTGGCTGGCGTGTTCACAAAACAAAGTGGTCACCTGAGAGTGGAATTCAACTTGATACTCCACCTATTACACTGGCAGAGGAAATTGACCTCAAGATTCAGAATCACGATGAGAGCGGTTTAGGAAACAAAATCAGAATATATGCTGAGGGTTTGTTAAAAGACATCTGTTTTAATCTTGGAGCAAAACTAGAATACAGACCTTACGAAGCAAATGACGAAAGAATGCCTGCTGAACTCTATTCGGGAATCAAGTCTCACCTAAAAAAGAGAAGTAAAGATATTTCTGATGAGCAGGTATTCACGCATATCTCTACTTCAGAAGTTATAACCAATCCAGCATCCCATGATTCTAGCTACAACGAAAATCTATCTGATTGTAGTGATGTATTACAAGATTTTAGAGAGTTGGATGCGCTCTTTCGCTGCTCAAACTGTAATAAGCTGGTGAATTTTAATAACTACAATAACGGAACGCAGACTATTGATTGTGGTTGCAAAACTCCAAAAAGTATACCATGGAAAAACTAAATATTCCCTTTTTGTTGCATGCTTACCGCAAAAAACTGAAAACCACTTTCACGAAAATCTTTGTTTTACTCCCACCGAAAAGGGCATCACAAGGGCATCAGTCGCTTTTGACGACTTTGGTAAATTCTGTAAGTATCTGAAAGAAATGGTGATCCCTGTAGGATTCGAACCTACGACCTACTGATTAAAAGTCAGTTGCTCTACCAACTGAGCTAAGGGATCATCTGTGGTAGAAGGTGGCCTGTTTAGCGCGAATGGATGGCGTTTGTCAATGCTTTAACCATCAATTCCTCGTTCTAAACCTGCTAAAACTTGTTTCGCGTGATTTTCTAACTCTCCAGCATCAATAGCGGCGCGTAAGCCTGCCATTAATTCCTGATAATAATGCAGATTATGCAATGTAAGAAGCATACCTGATAGCATCTCTTTCGCCTTAAATAGATGATGTAAATACGCGCGACTATAATCTGTGCAACATTTGCAACCACATTCTGGATCAAGCGAACTTTCATCTTCAGCAAAACGAGCATTTTTCAGGTTCAATTCACCAAAACGGGTGAAGGCTTTAGCATTACGCCCCGAACGTGTAGGAAGCACACAATCAAACATATCAACTCCGCGTAATACCGCACCAACTAGATCAGAGGGTTTACCGACTCCCATAAGGTAGCGTGGCTTCTCAGTTGTGATATGCGGCATAGTACCTTCAAGCACTTGAAGCATAAGTTCTTGCCCCTCACCTACCGCTAAACCACCTATCGCATAGCCATCAAAGTCGATCTCCTGCAAACCTTTTGCAGATTCCGCACGTAAATCAGGGAATACGCTTCCCTGTACGATTCCAAACAGATGGTAACCCTCACGCTTTTCAAACGCATCTTTACTACGCTTTGCCCAACGCATGGAAAGTTGCATAGATTTATTGGCCGCTTCTTTTTCAATGGGGAAAGGCGGACATTCATCAAGCACCATAGTGATATCACTGCCAAGTAAGTGTTGAATCTCAATAGAACGTTCCGGCGTTAAATGATGCTTACTGCCATCAATATGCGAACGGAAAGTCACGCCTTCTTCTGTCATCTTACGTAGCTCAGATAGAGACATCACTTGAAAACCACCAGAATCTGTGAGGATAGGCTTATCCCAATTCATAAATTTATGCAGTCCACCTAGCTTTGCGACACGTTCTGCCGTCGGACGCAACATCAGATGATAGGTATTTCCAAGGAGTATATCAGCGCCCGTTTCCGATACCTGCTCAGGATACATTGCCTTAACGGTACCTTGCGTACCAACCGGCATAAAGGCAGGCGTACGAATATCACCATGTGCGGTTTTGAGAGTGCCTGTACGAGCCTGACCGTCGGTTGAATGAATACTAAAATGAGAGGCCATGTTACCTATTTCTAAATGGTGCGCTCGAGAGGACTTGAACCTCCACCCCCTTGCGAGGACAACGACCTCAACGTTGCGCGTCTACCATTCCGCCACGAGCGCCCGAGATCAGATGCGTCTATATAACGGCTATTATTGGGTTTAGCAACCATCTCTATAATTTAAACGGGCAAAATTATTTACTTCTTAATCTTTTACGCCGATAAACAGTAGATGAGCGAAACGGAAACAGTTGAACATAGCACCGCAATTGCCGTAGATGATAGCCTCATCCACGCGGTGAAAGAGGCCGCTCGCACAGAAAACACCACCCAATTACGCGCCCTTACCCTTGATTTACACCATGCAGATAGCGCGGCTTTGATAGGTCTTTTATCGCCCTCTATCCGCGCGCAACTTATCACCGCATTGCTGCCCGATTTTGCTCCAGAAATTCTGACTTTCCTTGACGAAGAAATTGTACAGGAGATTATGGATCTCATCGGCACAGAGAAAATCGCCGAGGCTCTCGCTGAACTAGAAACCGATGATGCCGTTAGCGTCATCGAAGATTTAGACGAAGAGGAACAACAAGAACTCCTTGAAGCCGTGCCCGGTAATGCGCGTGCCGATTTAGAAGAAGGCCTCGCATACCCCGAAGAAAGCGCTGGCCGATTAATGCAGAAACGTTTTGTTTCTGTGCCCGAATTTTGGGATGTTGGTCAAGTGATCGACCATTTACGCGAAGCTAAAAATTTACCTGAAGATTTTTACGAAATTATCGTTGTCGGTCCACGTTATCACCCTGTTGGCAGCGTCATGATCTCTCGCATCATGCAAAATACGCGTAATACGGCCATTAACACACTGATGAAAACAGATATTCACCCAATCTCTATTGAAACAGATCAGGAAGAGGTTGCAGAGATTTTCCGACGCTATGGAATTGCAGAAGCTCCGGTCATCAACGATTCTGAACGTATCGTCGGTGTTATTACAATTGATGATATCGTCACCGTGATCAAAGAAGAGGAAGAGGAAGACTTTATGCGCGCCGGTGGTATCTTAGAACAAGATATTCACGCAGGTTTATTGCAAACGGTTAAACGTCGTCTCCCTTGGTTACTCATTAACTTACTCACCGCTTCTTTGGCAGCCTATGTCATCAGCCTGTTTGAAGGTACGATTGAGAAGATGGTAACTCTCGCCGTCTTAATGCCAGTAATCGCATCATTATCTGGCAATGCAGGAACACAAAGCCTTACGGTTGCAGTTCGTGGTATCGCCACACGTGAGTTACAGCGCCATAACGCATTTTCCATTATACGCAAAGAGATGCTAACCAATCTGCTTAACGGTATCGTACTAAGCATCGTCACCAGCGCCGTGATTTGGATTGTTTATCGTGATATTGAATTGGCAGCGATCTTTTCTGCTGCCATCATTGGAACACTCTTTGTCGCAGGATTCGCAGGAGCTTTCATCCCGCTCTTCCTAGAGCGAATCAAAATTGACCCTGCTATCGCTTCCAGCGTATTCGTTACTACACTGACCGATATTGTAAGCTTCTTCAGTTTCTTGGGGTTAGCCGCTTGGCTAGTGCTTTAGTTACTAATCAGCTTGATTGCTAATGAGGCGGATATTTTCTAGCAAACGAACTTCTTCTTCAGAGCTTTCAATCTCATCAGACTCCATCTGCGGCTGCATAGCACCATCCAAATGCACACGGTCAGTGCGCTTAAATTTACCATCCACAAAGGCTCCTTCTTCCATCGAAAGCACCTCATGCATGATACTTCCTTCAACCTTTGCGCTGCTATAAAGATGCACATCCTTTGCGCGCACAAGCCCCTTTACTTGACCTAGAATTTCGATCTCATCAGCCTGAAGGTCTCCCTTCACCACACCATCTTTACGAACAGTAATTGTTAAAGCACGTACATTTCCTTCAATGCGGCCATCGATATCGATCATGCCTTCGCTAATAAGATTACCTAAGATATTCATATCGCGTGAAATAAGCGATGGTGCTGAATTACGTTGCGCGCGATTTTTTTTAGCTTCTTTATCTTTCTTACTACCGAACATGTTTACCTGCCTTAATAAATTTCATTGGATTAACTGCGGTTTTATTATAACGCACTTCATAATGCAAATGCTCGCCCGTGCTACGCCCGGTGGAGCCTTGGCTTCCAATACGTTGACCTTTCTTTACTCGCTGCCCTTTATGTACAGCAATCTTGCTAAGATGGGCATAACGGGTTGTAATTCCAAACCCATGATCAAGCACCACCATTTTTCCGTAAGCACCACGACGCTCTGCAGAAATCACGCGACCATTAGCTGTAGCTACGATGCGCGCTCCCTTTTTACCTACAAAATCTTGTCCTGAATGCATTGCAGGGCGGTGACTAAAAGGATCGTATCGGCGACCGAAACGACTTGTTGTACGCGCCGATGCAACAGGCTTCCCTAGCGGAAGGTGCTCTACTAAATGCTGTAAGGCTAATGCTTCATCAATATTTTCAATCAAGTTAGGAGCCAAGTCCTGCACTGTATCAGGTAAGTAAGGTCCCCCTTGATTTTTGTAATTTTTCTTTTGCATCCGCGCGATTTCTTTTTTCGCTTTTCGTGTCAAAGTCGAGCTCTCTAACCCTGTACGCTTCACCACATCACGCAATTCTTTAATTTTATTTTGTGTGCGCTCCATCACCGTTGTTACGATGCTTTCATTTTCCTGCTGCAGCTTAAATAAGTTATCTTCCAAGAACGAAATACGCTCCAAAAGACGGCTTTTCATTTCTCCAAGACGGTTAGAATCGATAACAGCAGTATCGTCCACTACCACTTCATCTTCTTGGGAATGCTGCTCTAATACAAATTTAGCATACTGGCTTAAATCACCTTTTGATTCTTTAAGCTTTTTCAAATCATGCTTCAGCAAGCTGTACTCTTCGCCGATTTTACGCTTCTGCAAAGTCGTCGATACGAGTTGGCGATCCTTCTCTTCTAGTACGTGCTGCGCGGCCATATAACTTCCTGTTGAGTATGAACCCCAACTAAAGCCACCAATAACAAGCGCTAGGATCAAGAACTGTGTCGCACCTGCGATCGGGTAATGATCAACAGAATCATCTGACATCACAATAAAGTTGCGACGGTGAAAGACCTTACGAAAGTAATATTTAAAACCTTTGCGACGATTGGCTCGCATATCTACCCTTTTATATTTTTTATGCCTTAATTATTATTTTTATTTTTAAATTCTGGAAGCTAAGGCTACTTCCAAAACCTTGGCATTACAGATACCCGCAATGCACTCGTCTTATCCCATATTTTGCGTCTCTAAACAAGTGCTATCGCACTAAACAGCCTAGTCGACTGAAATATCTGCGCGATCTTCGGGACCGCCCGCATTCTCCAAGCCTTTAGCCTGCACAATAATACGATCCATCGCGATACCATTATCGATAAAAAAGGCGCGCAAACTCAAACCACGTGAGAGTGAAATCATGTTTGCTGCTTTACTTTCATCTTCCTCTCCACTCGCAAAAGAAGAGATGATCACGCGCTTCCCAGCTGCCTTTGCCTTCTTTGCAATATCAACAAGAGCCGCTTTTTTCGCATCTGGAATATCTGTATCATCAGCACCATAGGCGATACGAAGATTTGCCACACTACCCGTCGAAACAGGTGAAGGCGTTGCCTTTGGCTCTGGTGGCAAAGATGCAACTTCAAATTCTTCTGGAGTAGACTCAGATTCCGTTGGAACAGTCGATATTTCCTCAACAACTGGAGGAGGTACAGCAACTTTTGGTTCTGCCATCTCAAGTTCAGGTAGCCCTAGCTCATCCTCAAGAAAGCGATTTCCAACTTCTTCATCTAATAAATCCATTGCTGGCAAATCATTTTTCTTCTGTGCTCCCGCAACAGGCAGCTCTGGCGGCAATACATTCTTCGCCGTCTCTTCTTTAGAAATAACCGGAGAAGATACTGAAGAAGTCGGTTCTGAAGGCGCCGCAACTGGTGCGGTTTCTTGCTCATCGCCTAGTAAGCCTTTGAATGTTTTAGTAATACCAGGAAACATTCCTTCTTTCTCTGCTGGATCCGAGGCCACAGTCGGCAGCACTTGAGAAGCGGGCTCCTCTTCTATAAGCAAAGCTAATTCTTCTTCTAACTCAGCAACAGGTGCAGCGGCAGGAGCATCAGGAACGACCGGCTCCACCTCCTCTAACGCCTTCTCCATCATCGATTTCTCTTCACCTAAAGATGCTACTAGCTCGGGATCATCAAGCTCTAAAGCACTATTGAGAAATGATTCATCAGCATCTGTCATTGATTTGCTAGGTTCAATTTCTGGCAATTCAACCATTTCAGGATCGTCGATAACGGGCGATTCAATCACTGGTTTTTCGACAGCCTTCTGACCAACAGAATCTCTCCACTCCACCACTTTGGGCGACTCCACCACAGGAGCCTGCACAACCGGAGACACAATAGTTGGTTTTTGAATCACCGGAGTTTCCACTTTTGGAACCTCTGCCAACATCTCAGCGATCGGTGAAGCAGGCGCTGCCGTTGGTGCAGGCGCACTATCTTCTTCCAACCATTCTTGAGCAGATTTTGGAAGTTCTTCCAACGTATTTGGACTAGACGCGTTTTCTACTTCGCTCAAACGCGGAAAATCATCTTCATTAGCAGTTACTTTTGGTATGACGGGCTTAACCACCTCAATCGGTGCAGGAATTGGCTGCATAACAACCTTACGCTGCTGCAACATTGTAGGTTCTTCTAATTTTTTTGGTGGAGTATATGATGGCTTCTCTAATCCGGCCTCATTCACTTTTTCAGCAATCACAAACCCGCTCGGCACAGGTAAGCCACTCACGCGCTCAGGTTCGTCTAACTCAATCACTTTAGCTTTAGGCATTTCGGCTGGAACTGGCGTCGCTTGTATCGGCTGTAATGCTGGGACAGTTTCAACTTTTACCGACTGAGCTTCAGGAGCTACTTCCTCTAATCGCTCTTCATAGCGCTGGCGAACAATCGGCTGCGGTATAGCTTTCACAGCAGGGATATTTTTCGAACTTTCTAGCTCTGGTGACACAATTTGAGCCACCATCTCTTCCGAAGGGTTTATAGGTTGCGGGTGGATCGAAGCAGTTGCCGGTTGTTCAAATTGAACCGAACCATTTAACTCATCCTGTAAGGTCGAGAAGAAGGAGCCTGTACCTTCAGCAGCGACCTGGCCTGCAACCACAGGCGCTTGCGCCACAGCAGTTGGAGCCGCACCAGAAGCAATCGTACGCGGCACTGATAATGCCTGGATTGCAGGCTTCTCAATCAGCTCTGGTATATCGTCTTCTGCCTTATCACCTGTGAAGAAGTCGGCGATTTGACCAAAGAATGAACTCGACTTCTTTTCTTTCACATCCGGCACCGTAACAACAGGAGAAGCTGTCACTTCCATTTCTTCTGAGCCAGCAATCGCAAATTCTTTTGCTGATTGCGGAATAGGCTGCATCACGATTTGCTCTTCAGAAGGTTCAACTCGTACGGCATTACGGCTCGGCAGTTTTTGTATCACCACCTGCGAATCACTTCGCGCAGCCACGATTGGTCTTGCAGCATTTTTAGGTAACTGCTGCACTATACGTTCATTACGCACTGGCGCGCGAACTGCAGATGGAATATTCCGCGCCACTTCAGACGCAAAGCTATCACCTGTATAAGCTGGCTCTGGCACGGCACGAATAGTTGACGGCGCAGCTTGCTGACGTACCATCTGACGATTTGCACGAGTGCGCTGAAGTGAGTTCAACACTTCCAGGTGAATTTCAACACTCGGTAATTGAGCACGACGATTGCGCTGAGCTTCAGAATTTGCGGGCATTAGAGCCATCGCAGCTACAGATGATACAAGCGCTAAAGTAATCAAATTTTTAGAATTACGTCGCATTTATCCCCTGTTATTTTTTACACGCTCGCGCATATCAAAGCATTATGCCTAATAAGGCAAGCAAGAATTGTAAATTACGCCGCTTTTGCGATCCAATGTGGTTTCAACACATCGAGTAACGATTTATGCATTTTCGGAGTTCCAACCACTAACGTACTAGGATCTGAAATATTTTCATCGCCATCAAGCTGTGTAATCTGCGCCCCAGACTCTTTTGCGATCAACAAACCCGCCGAAATATCCCAACGTTTAAATGCCGTGTACCAACCTGCATCATATTTACCCGCAGCTATATAAGCTAAATCCAAAGCTGTTGCACCCATGGTACGAATACCTTTTGATTGTTCTGTCACTTTCAAAAACAATTGCATCGATTTTTTATAATTAGCACGATCATGCTTAGGCGAATGCGTAATTAATAACGACTCGTCAAACTTCTGACGGTTACTCACCTGAATGCGAACATCGTTTAAGAAAGCACCTTTTCCTTCTTCCGCAATAAACATATCATCATGGATAGGATCATAGATAACCGCCGCATGCGGAATCCACGCGCCATCCACTAAACGCTTCTTTTCCAATGAGATAGAGATACAAACATAAGGTATTGCATGAATAAAATTAGTTGTTCCATCAACCGGATCGACCACCCAGCGATAGTTGAGATCATCACCAACCACTTCACCACCCTCCTCTAATAAGAAACCATATTTAGGACGGGCATAAGAAAGATCGGATTTGATAATCTTCTCAGCTTTCAAATCGGTTTGTGTCACAAAATCAAGCGTACCTTTGCGTGAAATTTGCAAATTGGTTACTTCACCAAAATCGCGGCGAATGCCATGAGCAGCATTTTCTGCCGCTTTGATCATTACATTTAAGTTTGCTGAGTTAATTGCTGGCATTATTCTTTCCCTACATATTCACCGGTTTGCGTATCGACAATCACACGCGTTCCCGCAGAAATATGCGGCGGCACTAAAATATTCACTCCATTTTCCAATACAGCTGGCTTGTAAGAGGAAGAAGCTGTTTGCCCCTTCACTACCGCATCTGCCTCAGTAATCTCTAAGGTCACCTGCTGTGGAAGTGCAATACCAATTGGCTCACTCTCATAACTTTCAATCGCAACCACCATACCATCGCTCAGGAATGGCAATTGCTTTTCATCAATCATGTCAGCATTGATCGTAATTTGCTCAAAACTCTCTTGATCCATAAAGTTTAGCAAGCCTTCATCTGCATAGAGGAACTGATAATCTTGCTGATCGAGGCGAACCTTCTCTACCTTCTCATCCGAACGAAAACGCTCATTAAGCTTTGTGCCATCGCGAAGATCTTTCATCTCCACCTGCATATAAGCTCCACCTTTACCAGGTTGCGTATGTTGCGTTTTGACGACCACCCATAAGCGATCACCTTTGTGCATTAGCACATTCCCTTTACGAATCGAAACACCATCTATTTTCATGTGGCGCGGTATATCAGGCGACAGCCCCCGCCGCAAGCGCTTCCTGTATTGCCGTATGATAAGCTTCAACCCCTGCACCCGCGCCCTGAGGATGATTCCATATACCTGTGATCACCGCAATAAAGTCAGCTCCAGCCTGCACAAGAGGTTTACAATTATACGGCGTGATACCACCAATTGCTACACATGGAACGGTCGTGAACATTGTCCAGCCTTCCAACAAATCGGGCGTAGGCGTCCCCCATTTCTCTAACTTCTCTTTGGGCTTAGAGGTCGTTTCATAAAACGCGCCGAAAGCCACATAAGCCGCCCCCTGCTCGCCCGCTTCCATCGCCAAATGGTTCGAGGCATGGCATGTCACGCCCAAAATCATACCTTCAGGCAACTGCTCCGCAATGGCCTTCACGCTCGTACCTTCAAGATCCTCTTGCCCTAGATGCACGCCATCCGCGCCCACCTCCAGTGCAATCTCCAAACTATCATTCACCACAAAGGCCGCGTTATGCGCGCGGCAAATAGGCTGCAATGCTTTCGCTGCTTCGCGGATTTCATCATCGGAAGCCTCTTTCAATCGCAACTGTAAACATGCGATATCGCCTGCGGCAAAGGCTTCCTCTACCTGCGGAATGAATTCCAAAAGTTCAAATTTCGGCGGCGTAATGGCGTAGAGCCTACAATTTTGTGAAACTGGCATAATAATTCACCTCCAAATCACTATCAGACATCTGCCATTCCCATTTCAAAGGATTCATCACCATACCTTTACTTTCCATATGCTTTAGGCCATGAACCTGTAAAGGTTGGATAAGTTCTGCAGGAGTCAGGAATTTTTTCCAATCATGCGTACCACGCGGAAGCCAGCGCAACACGTATTCAGCACCAACAATGGCCAGAGCATAAGACTTCATGGTTCGGTTCAACGTGCTCATAATGAGAATACCACCAGGTTTTACGAGCTTCGAAACAGATTCTAGAAATAAAGCGACATCGCCTACATGCTCGATAATCTCTAGCGCTAGCACAACATCAAACTGCTCGCCTTTTTCAGCCAGAGCTTCTGCCGTCGTTGTGCGGTAATCGATTTTTAGTTGCATGGCCTGCGCGTGCGCCATCGCCGTTTTGACATTCTTCTCGCCGCCATCAATACCGGTGACTTTCGCACCCAGTCGCGCCATCGGCTCAGAAACCAAACCACCGCCACAACCAATATCGATCAGCTTTTTACCTTCGAGCGAATCACAATCAAAATGCTGATAAATGACATCACGAATATACTGAACCCGCGTTGGATTGATCTTATGTAGCGGCGCAAACTTACCCGACTCATCCCACCATTCTGCAGCAATTGCGGTGAATTTCTCAATTTCTTCCAGTTCTAGGGTGGTTGCCGTCACTCGCCTATTCACTTTCATACGATTATTAGGTAGATCATATCTATGGCGTTGATAGATCAATTACAAGCCCTACCCGCACAATGGGAAGCGATGCTGCGCAACTGGTTTATGCCACTAAAAGAAGAAGCGCGCATCTTGCTAACGCGTGCGAAGGAACCAGTAAGCTCTGCCTATCGCTTAGGAGAAGAGCTACTCGCTGAACGTGAATTTGAAGAAGCCAAAATTCGTTTTAAATTCGTTTTATGGCGGCAACCTTCACATGCTATGGCGCTCTATAAAATGGCTGTGTGCCATTTCGGGTTAAGTAAAAAATATGAAGGTCTTCAGGCACTGAATAAGTCTCTCGCATTCGATCCGAAAAACGAAATGGCACTTTACCTCAAAGCCACGTACGAAGGTGGGCAATATGCTGATGGCTATGCACCACATACCACTCCTATTCCCTTTATTTTAAGTAAGTTTTCAAAACGCGCAGCCACTTATAGTCTAGAAGAGCTAGAAAAAGAATATGAGGGAGATGCTGAACTTTACGAACAGATTGTAGACTTGAACATAACACCTGAAGTTATTTTAGAACTTGGGTGTGGCACAGGCCTTTGCGGAGGGCTACTTTCCACTCTCACCTCCAAACTCGTTGGCCTCGATATTTGTCCTGAAATGATAGAACAGGCCAAAGAAACAGAGAGTAAATCTTACGCCGATTTTATCGAAGCAGATATGCGTGATCATCTCCTACAACAATCCGTTCCAGCTTATGATTTGATCGTCGCCGCCAATGTAATGCCTATAACAGGAGGGCTTGCCGCTGTGATGGATGGTGCTGCCAAAGCGCTTAAACCTGGCGGATATTTTATCTTCACTGCCTTCGCACTCAAAGCAACAGAAGGATATCGTTATATCAGCGATATCCAGCGATTTGCTCATAGCAGCCATTATCTCAAAACTCAAGCCGAGCGCACCAAGCTTAATGCTATTTCGTTACGTGAGGTCACTCTTTACGAAGATGACCCTCGCCCCTCTTACATGGTGGTATTACAAAAGTGAGGGAGATCACTTTACACGATGCGAGTTGGCTAGCACAGCTACATAGCGAATCATTTCCTAAAGCATGGGATTCCGCACAATTTCACGAACTCCTCAATAATAGCGCACGAGGATGGCTCATCGAAGATAGCGCCTTTATCCTCATTCGTACCGCAGCGGATGAAGCAGAAATCATTACCCTCGCCACTGCACCTAATGCCCGCCGCCAAGGACATGCTGCAACATTGTTAAAGCATGCCATTTCAATTTTGCACGATGAAGCTATCACTCACTTTTTCCTCGAAGTTCGTGACGGCAATGAAGCAGGCATCGCCCTCTATCAAAAACACAAATTCATCCAAACCGCCACTCGCGCGAATTATTACGGTATGCCCGATGGCACACGCAAAGATGCACTCATCATGGAACTAGCGCTTGGCTAACTATCCTATTATGATTAGGCTCACCCCATGAACGCACTTATCAAACATTTCATTGCGCTTTTTTACACAAACTTCAAAAAAGCCATTACCCGCTTCCCTATCACCTTTCTTTTCAGCACTATCCTTACCCTAACTGGACTATTCCAGCTTTATGATCGACAGATATTGGGAGAGAATTTCATACGGGCTGAATTATTTTCCGTTTGTATGATGCTCACCACTTATTGCCTTACGCTTTACCGCGAACAGCAAAATATTTCCTTAAATCAGTCCATCTTTTATGGAACCATATTTGCGATTATCTATGGCGGAAGCTTTTTCCTTCTGAATGATTATAAACCAAGCGCACCTTACCTGATCACAGCTTCTATTATCGGGCTTTTCTGCGCACCTTATTTTTTAAAATCTGCCGAAGATGCAGAATGCTGCCAACATAATACATCACTAGCTTCAAATATTTTGTTTGCCATATTATCAACACTGGTCTTGTGCGGCGGCGTTTCTGCAATACTCGCCAGCATTGGTTATTTATTTGAAATTAAAATCCACAATAAAGTTTTCTCAACTTTATGGATTTTAGGAACAAGTTTGTTCGCGCCGGTTTATATGCTTGCCAATACCCCAACCCAAACTGAGAAAGAAAATGCTGAGGAGCTAACTTACCCTAAAGGGATTAACTTTATCGTACGATATTTGCTTTGCCCACTCTTGCTGGTTTACACCGCTATTCTCTACGCTTATGCGGCAAAAATTCTCTTTCAAATGGAGCTCCCTAAAGGCAACTTAACCTACATGGTCGCCAGTTATAGCTGCGTTGGTTTGCTCACTTACTTGGTAAGTTATCCGCTAGCTCGCTCTGGCATTACCATCGCCCAGCTAATTCGCGACCATTTCTTTAAGCTACTATTGCTACCGATTGTGCTTCTATTTATTGCCATTGGGTTTCGTATTTCTGAATATGGTGTCACATGGCAGCGCTATTTAGTTGCTGTTTTTGGCCTTTGGCTAACAGCCTCAACATTTTACATGCTTGTATCCAAAACCAAGTCATTCAACTTGATCACCTCAACAATTGTGATTCTACTCTTTATTGCAAGCTACGGTCCTTTAAGCGCACATTCGATCAGCTTATCAAGCCAGAAAGATCGTTTATTTGAACTCTTGAATGAGGCAAACTTACTCAATTCAGAGGGCACAATTCATCCCACCGATACTCCTGAGAATTTCACCAATAAACAAGTCAGCTCTCTCCACTCCACTGTTGAATATCTCGATTGGCATGGCGATAAAGGTGATTGGAAAAATATCTTCAAGATGGAAAAAGCAGAGACGAAAGATTATAACGTCTACGACTATATGAAAAAACTAGGCTTCCCCAATTCTTCCAGAGCCAAATATAATCGTGACCACGGTGGCGATCAATCGTATACGCATGAGATTTCGTATAATCACCATCAAAGTACTAACGAGTTTAACAGTATCAAAGGATACGATCACCAAGGTCGTATCTCGCAATATACTCCGCATAAAAACAGTACAAGCCGAATTACTAAACTAGAACTTTTAGATTCAAACTTGAAGCTCGAAGCAGAGATCAAAGGTGCGGGCATTACCATCCGAAAAGAAGGTAAAACACTAGGTAAATTTGATTTAATCTCTATCTATGAGCGCCTCAAAGATAGAGATAGCATTCAAGGCACTATCAAGAAAGAAGATCGAAACTTTATGCAAATTGAGAGCACCCAAAATGCAGCTGGGTGGAAATTTAAACTACTACTGCAAAATATCCGATTCAAAGTGTCGGATCAAAAAATGACGTTAGCACAATATAATGGTCAGCTCTTAATCAAGACACCTTAACCTGAAAACAATTCTAAACGGCGCTTTTCTAGGGTTGCACTCAGGCTTTACTTGGCATACACCCAGTGCCCTATGACACTTATTGTACAGAAATTTGGCGGAACTTCCGTTGCGGATTTAGATAAAATCCGTCACGTGGCGGAGCGTGTCAAAGCTGAAGTAGATCGCGGAAATAAAGTCGTCGTAGCAGTTTCTGCCATGGCAGGCGTCACTGACCAGCTCGCCGCATGGAGTCGCGAGATGTCGCCTCTTATGCAGCCAGAAAATTGGGCTGAATATGATTCCGTCGTAGCATCGGGCGAACAAGTCACTTCTGGGCTCCTCGCCCTTCGCCTACAAGAACAAGGCGTGAACGCACGCAGTTGGGCGGGATGGCAACTCCCTCTTCGCACCGTCGGAAGTCATGGTCGCGCACGTATTGAAGCTATTGATACGGACATGATGCATGAGGCGCTTAATCGCGGCGAAGTAATCGTGGTGGCAGGCTTCCAAGGTATTACGGCTGATAACCGCATCGCCACGCTAGGTCGTGGCGGATCAGATACCACTGCAGTTGCCATCGCAGCAGCGCTCAAGGCTGACCGTTGCGATATCTATACCGATGTTGATGGCATCTACACGACTGATCCACGCATTGTAAAAGCGGCGCGCAAATTACAAAAAGTCGCTTATGAAGAAATTTTAGAAATGGCCAGTCAGGGTGCGAAAGTTTTACAAACGCGCTCGGTTGAAATGGCCATGAATTATGGTGTCACAGTGCAGGTACTTTCCACCTTCTCTGACGAACCAGGAACCTTATTAGTAGAGGAAAATGAAGTGTTAGAACGTAGACGAGTAACTGGCATTACCTATAGCCGCGATGACGCAAGGG
This sequence comes from uncultured Rickettsiales bacterium, assembly GCA_964654855.1. GTDB lineage: Bacteria > Pseudomonadota > Alphaproteobacteria > Rickettsiales > JALZUV01 > JALZUV01. The sequence continues at coordinate 174,749 of CAZZJS010000003.1, read as the reverse complement.
TAACGCTGACCAATGTAGCCAACGTACCAGGGATTTCTGCCAAAATCTTTGGACCATTAGGCGAAGGCGAAGCGGAAATCAACGTGGATATGATTGTCCAAAACGTATCCGAAGATGGTTCACGCACCGATATGACTTTCACCGTGCCACAAGGTGATCTTGCCAAAACATTGGAAGTGATGGAAGCGGCAAAAGATGAAATCGGATTTGAAAATCTACACTCTGATTCAGGCGTTTCTAAAGTATCGGTGATTGGTGTGGGTATGCGCTCTCACGCAGGTGTTGCGACCACAATGTTTACGACACTGGCTGAGAAGGGTGTCAACATCCTCGTTATTTCAACGTCAGAAATCAAAATCAGTGTCTTGATTGAAGAAGAATATACTGAACTCGCCTTGCGCGCACTCCATAGCGCATTCGAGCTAGATGCAGAACCAAAAGTAGAAACAGGTTAACCTGCAATCGCACTTTTAACGAGTGCGAGTAGCTCTGCTTGATTCTCCACTACCGCATGGATTGGATGTGCCACTGTCTCAGCCTTTGCCTGCGTACCGTAAAAGATAGCCGTATAGCCTGCATTTTTCGCAATTTCCATATCCACCGCACTGTCTCCAATAAACCAAATATCATCACCATGCGGATGCGGGTAATGCTCTAGCGCCATGATGGCATGGTCTGGATGAGGCTTATCATTGGCTGCATCATCCGCGCCAACCACTGCCTTAAAATAATGCGCCCAGTCAATATGCTCCGCTTCAACTCGCAATGTTGGGCCTTTTTTATTACTCACCACTGCTTGATAGAGGCCAGCCGCTTGAATCGCTTTTAGCACATCTTCCGCACCCTCAATCGCCACTAGACGATCCTTATGCACTTGTGCGTAACCATCCAAATAATACTGCCCTGCTTCTTCCCAACGATCACCAAATAGAACGGGAAAATAATCACGCATGGATTGTTGAACTTTGACTTTCACTTCATCTAGCGTCCACGGTTCTTTATCCATTTTACGGAAACAATAAGCCAGCGCTTCATGAATCACCGGCCATGTATCAACGAGCGTGTTGTCCCAATCAAAAAGAATCGCTTTTGGTTTTACTAACTCCATAAAGTGTAACCTGTTTGTGTTTTAATATGCTCAATAAAACCATCCAATAAACGCAAAGTAATTGCCCCTGGTTTTGCGTTACCAATGATTGAATCATCCACTTTGACAACAGGTAGAATATTCGTCGTTGTCCCTGTTAAAAAAGCCTCATCTGCCGCAAACATTTCTTCTTTAGTAAAAGACTTCTCTAGCACTTGAATCTGCATATCTTGAGCAATTCGCAATGTCACTTCACGGGCAATGCCGCTTAAAATTTCATTCGTGGATGGATGGGTCTGCACCACACCATCTTTGACGATAAAGAAGTTCGAAACAGAAGCTTCCGACACATCGCCATTGTCTTTAATCAAAATTGCTTCGCGAGCATCTGCTTCAGTGGCTGCTTGCTTTGCCATCACATTGCCGAGGAGCCCTGTCGTTTTGATATCGCAACGCTTCCAACGTAAATCAGGATAGGTAATCACGCTCCCCCCCTGCTCTGTCAGTTCTTTACTCGGTGTTTTTTGACCAAAAGCAGAAAGTGTCACATTCGGTTTCACTGCATCCGTATAAACATGATTGCGCGATTGCGTGCCACGCGACACTTGCAGATAAACCCCACCATGCTCATACTCGTTACGTTCGACCATTTGGGTTAGAATCTCCATCCACTGCGCATGACTGTACGGATTGGTAATTTTCAACTCACCACACGAATAATCGAGGCGGTCTAAATGCGGTTTCGCATCCAAAAACTTACCATTGAAAAAGGCGATAACTTCATACACGCCATCCGCAAATTGATGCGCGCGATCTTCCATAGGGATGACCGCATCTGCCACATCCTGATAGACGCCGTTCACATAAACAACGCCCATTAGAACTGCCCTAGATCAGACTTACCACCCTCAAGGAATCCACGCGGCTTGAACGCAAAATCGCGACGCGTTTCAGCTTCAACAAACACCATATCTTCATTCATACGACGCGCCATCTCGCCGTTGATTTTGCCGCCGAAGAACCACTTACCAATAAAATCGAGAATCATCGGCAAATATTTAAACTTAACCGTTCGCGGGCGTTGACCTAGCGCGAGGAAGATACGCTCCACCATCGCGCGATAACCAAGCACTTCACCACCGCCAATATTATAGCTCTTATTATGCGTCTTGGTGTTACTAATGACTTTAATCGCCATTTGCGCGAGATCATCCGCATGTACCGGCATACGACGCCCATCAGCTGGCGGATAAAGTGGGAAGAAATGGTAACGGCGTGCAAAGTCAGAAATTTGAGTTACATTCTCATCAAGCCCAAGGCCATAAATCATGGTTGGGCGAAGAATAGTGAAACTCGCACCCGCTTTCTGGCAACGTTCAGCCAAGTGAAGTTCTGCTTCTTCGAGCGCTTTCACTGTATCGCGTTCAGCCGCATTACCAGAATAAATTTTCACGAACACACTCGTTGAACTAAAAGCAATAACACGTTTAATACGCGCATTAAACATCTCAGCGAGTGCTGGTTTTAACATCCACATTGGCGCACAATGAATCACTGCTTCAGGCTTATGTTTACCTAAATCGAGCTTGCCTTTTTCGAGGTTGCCCTTCACCCAACTCAAATTTGGATGCTCAAAATAAAGCTTCGTTTTATGTTCTACGGCCACCACTTTTGCACCCAAGGCTAATAAATGCCCAATCGTACAAACACCAACTTGCGAGGTTGACCCTGTCACTAAATAAGTTTTACCTTTATGAATAGCATTATCTTTATGATCACTGCGCAGATGACGATGAAGCCACATTAAACGACGCTCCGCACGTGCACGATCTTTATTCTCTGGCAGAATACGCTTCAACAGCATCCACAATGATTTCACACCGAAATTAATCAGTACAAGTACGCACATAAATAGCCACATCAGCTTATTTTCGAACTTATCGAAATAGGTCATAAAACCTTTCGCTTTTTGCCATTCGACAAAGAAGAACGAAGCATTGCTTGAACCTTTGATATGCACGATATCTACATTTGGTACGAAGAGAATTTTACCGCCCGCATCTTGAATACGACGGCAAAGATCGAGATCTTCTACATGCAAAAAGTAAGCTTCATCAAAACCTTCCAACTCTTCAAAACGCTCGCGGCGAATCGCCATACATGCACCAGAGATGGCTGGAACTTCAGTAATCTCTTCCGGTAATTTTTCTTCATGCAAGTTGAGACGATCCCAACTCAATGCCATATCGAGGCGCAACGTCTCCGCGAGTGCTGTATGAGGCGTTAGCAAATTTCGGCGACCACCGCGCTGCTCAGATGCATCAGGATTACGCAAACGCCCACCAACCATCCACGCTTCTTCATTCTTATCGAGCGCCGTTGCAAAAGTTTTCAGTGCATTAGCAGGTAAAATCCCATCCGGATTTAAAAAAAGCAAAATGTCGCCATTCGCCTCTTTCGCGCCAAGGTTACATGCCGCACCAAAACCAATATTGCCGTGACCTGTGATCAACTTAACTTTCTTCTGCGCGCTTTCAGTCTCACGCAACCAGCCAAGCATTTCCTCAGGGTTGCCATTATCAACAATCACCAACTCTGCTAAATTCTTTTGCCCCAATACCGAATCGACGGCGAATTTCAATGCTTCACCGGTTTGATAGGTGGTCATTACCACAGATACAGTCGTTACCATTGGACAGGATTCTCCTTATATTGCGCGAAAGTCATTAAACCTTCATCTCGCGTGGAAATTTGAGGGTTTTTAAGCGGCCAGTCAACGGCCAATTCAGGATCATTATACATCAAGCCGCCTTCGCCCGCGGCATTATACAATCCCGTCACTTTATAGAGCATATCAGCAGGTTCGTCACCCAACACACAGAAACCATGTGCAAAGCCTGGAGGAATCCAGAACAAACGGCCATTTACATCAGATAGCTCAACGCCTTGCCATTTGCCGTAAGTGGATGAATCTGGACGGATATCCACCGCTACATCCCATACTTTACCACGTGTAACCCCCACAAGCTTGCCTTGCGCCGGATTACTCTGCCAATGCAAACCACGCAACACGCCAGGCGCAGAACGCGAGTGGTTATCTTGCGACCATTGCGTCGGTAAACCTGCATCTGCAAATTTTGCTTCAGAATAACGCTCCACAAAGAACCCACGTGCATCCCCATGCAATGCTAGTTCTACAACTTTCAGGCCTTCAATATCACCATCTACAATATTCATGCTTTTTCAATTTCCTTCATGCATTCTTTTAAACCTTCACGCCAATCTGGCATTTCAACGCCTAAAATCGTTTTTGCTTTACCGCAATTCAACCGCGAATTCAATGGCCGCTCCGCCGGAGTTGGGTATTCGCTCGTCGGAATACCTTTGACCTTCTTAATCGCCAGCCCGCCCGAATATTCTTTAAATATAGCTTCGGCAAATCCATGCCATGAAGTTGGCTCACCCCCACCCCCTAGATGATAGACCCCCGTTGGGAAGCGTGCTGAACGTGAGGCACTCTCCACCGCCAATAAGGATGCTGCCGCTAAATGCGGCGCATAAGTCGGGCAGCCAATCTGATCATTCACGACACTTAACTCTTCGCGCTCTTTGGCTAATCGCAGCATCGTATTCACAAAGTTCTTTCCATGCGCATCATAGACCCATGAGGTACGAAATATCATCGTATCTACATCGGTTTTTAGCACCATATCTTCGCCTTTTAATTTACTGCGACCATAAGCGTTAAGGGGATCGGGCGTATTATCCTCGCTCCACGGCTCATCACCGCTACCGTCGAAAACATAATCCGTCGAATAATGAATAAACGGAATCCCTTTCACCGCACAATAGGCTGCAATCACCGCAGGTGCATTCGCATTGATTAAATGCGCCATTGGCTCCTCTTCTTCAGCTTTATCTACCGCAGTGTAAGCGCTCGCATTAAATACGATGCTCGGCTTATGGAACGCGACATTCTGAGGCACTAATTCGATCAAGCTAAGGTCTAATTCTTTACGCCCCATCAGTTTCGCTTGTGGCATCAACTCCGCCAAAGCACAGCCCAACTGGCCATTCTTACCCAGAATAAGCGGGCGTGTAAGCATATCAGCTGGCATCAATTTCTCTCACGGCATCGCTCAACAAACTCCGGAGATATTGCGCGTAATCATGCTTACCATATTTCGTAATCAAGGCTTCAAACCCCGCACGATTCACATAACCTTGCTTATAAGCCACCTCTTCAATACAGGCGATCTTCAGGCCTTGACGCGCCTCAATCGTTTGCACGAACTGCGCGGCTGAAATGAGCGAATCCGGTGTTCCCGTATCAAGCCATGCGGTACCACGACCTAGGCGTTTTACCTGTAATTGGCTTTGCTCAAGATAAACGCGATTCACATCGGTAATTTCAAGCTCCCCACGCGGAGATGGTTTCAAACCTTTTGAAATTTCGACCACTTGGTTATCGTAAAAATACAGGCCTGTTACCGCCCAGTTCGATTTCGGCTGCTCTGGCTTTTCCTCAATCGAAGTGGCGATACCCTTATCGTCAAATGCTACCACGCCATAACGTTCAGGATCCTTCACATGATAACCAAAGACGACAGCACCATCTTCCAACTTCGCCGCCTCACGCATATGGTTTTGGATACTCTGGCCGTAGAAAATATTATCCCCTAGCACAAGGCAAACATTATCATCACCAATAAACTCCTCACCAATAATAAAGGCCTGTGCAAGCCCATCTGGCGAGGGTTGTTCAGCATAAGAAATAGAGATTCCCAATTCTGCTCCGTCGCCCAGAAGTGTCCGCATCATCGGTAAATCACGTGGCGTTGAAATAATGAGAATTTCACGAATCCCTGCATCCATCAACAACGCGAGCGGATAATGCAGCATCGGCTTATCGTAAATCGGTAGGAGTTGTTTGCTGATAACGCTAGTCATCGGAGCCAAACGAGTGCCGGAACCTCCGGCAAGAATAATACCCTTCATCATGAAGGGAAGTTAGGCGATACCTTTAGCGGATGCAACATCAGGTTTCGTCGCTTTATCATCCGCCCATTTACGATCACCTCGCTGGTTGGCCATTTTAGAGTTATCGAATTGGTAATTTTGCGATTTTGATACTTGCTGAGAAACGCCTCTAGACACACCTTGTTCTTGGGACTGGCTGCGCCCTGAACGCTGCATTGATTGCTGCTGAGTAATTGCTTCCTGATAATCGATTTTCATTTCATTCTTACGATCAATTGCGGTTTTTATCGGCCATACAAGCGCTACCGCCGCTCCAACCAGCACCCCTAAGCCACCTGTAAGCCCAATAATGGCTCCACCAATCAAACCGCCTAAGACAATTCCTTTACCTAAACCACCATTGATATAGGTTGGCTCGGGCACTTCCTTCATACCTGAACGCAACTCTTCATCACGCTGTCGCGTCGCACTCTGATATCCCAAATAAGCACCAATAGGCCCTCCCAAAAGAGGTGTTGCCACCAAAGAACCTATACCAGCCCAACCCCAAGCACGATGCTTCGGATCAATCGGTTTGCCATTCGTTGGTACAATAATTCCCATACCAACAGTATAAAGTAACCATGTTACACTTTTATGACGCTAATCCGACCAAATTTCTTGCAAAATCAATTGCTTTAAATGGTTTCAGGTCATCCGCACCCTCACCTACGCCAATCGCATGAATAGGTAAGCCGAACTGATCAGCCAGTGCCACTACAACACCTGCGCGAGCTGAACCATCTAATTTCGTGACAATTAGGCCTGATACATCCACCAATTCCTTAAAGGCCGCTACTTGGCTGAGCGCATTTTGTCCTGTTGTCGCATCTAGCACTAACACCACGTGGTGCGGGGTGGTTTCATCCAATTTACGCAACACTTTAACAATCTTCTCAAGTTCAAACATGAGATTCTTTTTATTTTGTAAACGACCCGCCGTATCGATCATCAAAACATCAACACCGCCCTGCTTGGATTGTTCTAACGCACTGTAAGCAACACTGGCAGGGTCAGCTTCATGTTCACCCGCCACCACTGGCACATCTGCACGTTCACCCCATTGCTGGAGCTGCTCCACCGCTGCCGCACGGAACGTATCCGCCGCGCAGAGCATTACACGCTCACCATCATTTTTCCATTCATGCGCAAGCTTACCAATTGTGGTGGTTTTACCGTTACCATTAACACCGACCATCATAATCACTTGCGGCGCCTCCACCCCTAATTCCAGCGGCTCCGCGTGAGGCTCCAATATCTCTGCAATTTCTTCAGCAAGCGCTTCTTTAATGTCTTCATCGGTCACTTCTTTATCGAGACGCTTATCAGCAAGCCTCTTAACAATCTTCGCCGCTGTTTCCACGCCCAAATCTGCCATAATGAGCAGTTCTTCAAGCTCATCCAATGCATCCTGATCGAGTTTACGCTTCGTAAAGACGCTCGTAATATTTTCGCTAATCTGGTTTGAGCTTTTGCTTAATCCTGTTTTTAGCTTATTTAACCAACTCATGCGGCGATTAACTCCTCGTTTTGGATGGCAGATATTTCAACTTCGACAATGCTGCCAACAGCAATATCATCAGCGATATTAACCATGGTATAATGTTCACAACGGCCACGGCCAGGTTTTTCCACCAACACTTTCGCCTTTTTACCAATACGGTTTTGTAAAAATTCCGCTAACTGCTCTTTACCTGCATCACGAAGCCGTTTTCCACGCTCCTTACGAATTGATTTTTCTACCTGCGGCATGCGAGCAGCGGGAGTACCTTCACGCTCCGAATACGGAAATACATGAACGTAAGATAGTTCCATCTCCTCCACCAATTTGAGAGAATTTTGGAACATCTCTTCCGTTTCTGTCGGAAAGCCTGTGATGATGTCAGCACCAAATACCGCATCGGGGCGCACGGCACGCACACGTTTCGCAAATTCAATCGCATCTTCGCGGCTATGACGACGCTTCATCCGCTTGAGAATCATATTATCACCTGCTTGTAGCGATAAATGCAGATGCGGCATCAGACGCGGTTCTTCTGCTAGTAATTGAAACAGGCCATCATCCATCTCCACCGCATCAATCGAAGAAATACGCAAACGTGGAAGCTCCGGCACTTGATTGAGGATACGACGCAGCATTTGGCTAAATGTTGGCTCACCCGGCAAATCTTTACCGTAATCACTGATATCGACGCCGGTTAAGACCACCTCTTTATAGCCTGAATCCACAAGGCTGCGCACTTGGCCAACAATCTCGCCCAACGGCACAGAACGGCTATTGCCCCGGCCAAAGGGGATAATACAGAAGGTACAGCGATGGTTACAGCCATTTTGCACTTGGATAAACCCACGCACATGGTCATCGAAACCACTTACCAAATGAGCCGCCGTTTCAGTGGCCGCCATAATGTCATTCACTTCCACCTTCGCTTCAGATGGCGCACCGTAAGTTTCGGCTTTCAGCTTCTCTTCATTGCCCACCACGCGGGTCACTTCAGGCATGGCTGCAAATTCTTCTGGATGAATTTGGGCGGCACAACCACTCACGATGATCTCTGCATCAGGATTGCCCTTGCGTGCTTTACGAATAGATTGACGTACTTGGCGTTCTGCTTCTTTCGTCACCGCACAGCTATTAACGAGAATGGTATTATTCATTCCCGCATCTATAGCGTGATTTTTCATCACCTGAGCTTCATAGGCATTAAGCCTGCAGCCAAAGTTGAGAACTTCTACCGTCATGTCAAAAATTTATCCACATCCAATTCGTCGCGGAAACTAAGCGAAACTGCGCCCTGCATCAAGAGAGAATATCCCTTTCCTTCCCAACTTATCCACAGGCTCCCACCTGGCATTTCAACTTGCATCGAATTTTCAACTAACCCGCGATGAATCGCTGCAGCAGCCACCGCACACGCACCCGTACCGCAGGCTTGCGTTATACCCGCACCGCGCTCCCACACGCGCATTTTCACATGGGTCGAGTTGATAATTTCAACAATCTCAACATTTGTACGATCCGGAAAAGCTTCGTGATGCTCAAGCGGTTTACCAAAACGCTCTAAATCAACCTCATCTACATTTATTTTAAAAAAGATGAGATGTGGGTTTCCAACAGATACTTCAACAGGATCACCCTCAATCGGAAGTTGACGCGAAGCAATCATCGGCTCCCCCATATCAACTTCAACTTGATTCTCGCCCATCACTTTCGTTTTAAGAATACCTGCGGCGGTTTCAACCGTGCCTTCAGGCTTATCAAGCAACCAGCCAATACAACGCGTCGCATTGCCACAAGCCTCTACCTCTGAACCATCCGCATTGATGATACGCATCTTCACATCTGCCAGATCAGATTTTTCTAGCAATATCACCTGATCACAGCCGATACCTTCATCACGATCCGCAAGCTTCGACCAACTCAACATGGGCAATTCCTGCGTGCGGCCATCCAACACAACAAAATCGTTGCCGAGACCTTCCATCTTGATAAAGGGCATTTTCATAAGCGCCTTATAGCGAAAATCGGCTGATTAAGCCATAGCCAAACTAACGTTGCTGTTCTTGGCCTTGCGCAACAGAAGGCGTGCTTGGAGCCGCTCCTGCAATTTGTACATTCGATTTCGCAAATTCAACATCCGGCTTTGCTCCGGCTTTGAGCAATGCTTGCCCCTGCATCTGAATTTGCTGCTGTAAATGCGGCTGTTGCGCGAAAAGAGCGTTAATTTTCTCAAGCGTTCCTTTCGAAATAATACTCCCTAAAGCTGCGAGAGAGAATAGCTTCGCAATTCCACCTTTTTCTTGCGCTTTTTCGCGCGTTTCTTTCGCCATTTCATGCTGCTGCATCTCACGTTGAGCTGCCGCCTGCTGTAAACGTCCACGTATTTGTTGTTTAATGTTCTCAGGAAGTCTCGAGAAATTATCTGTGCCTAAAATTTGTTCAACACTATGCCCCGCAGCCACCAGCTGCATCGCGGCCTCAAAGGCAGCTTCGGTCAATTCTTCCACCGTCGCTTGTTGATCGCGCGATTGCGCTTCTACATCTTCTTCAACTTCGACCACCTCTACAACAGGAACAGGTTCAGGCTCAACAGGGTGCTCCATAACGGGTTCAACCGGTGTTTTTTGTACAGACTCAACCATCGCCACAGGCTCTTCTACTGTTTGTGGAGCTTCCTCTTCCATGACCGGTTGAGGAACAACTTCAGGTATAGCCGACTCTGGTTCCTGCTTCGGCGCAGGCTCGCTGATTGGCTCTGCTGCAGGCATCTGCGTTGCTTGAACATTTGCAGTGACACCTTCAGCGGTTGGCACCATGGGTTCTTCTACAGGCACTATAGGAGCCATCGGAGTAAAAGGCTCTACCGGTTCAGGTGAAACAGCTGCAGCCTCCACAGGCGCTTCAGGCAACGGTGCGGGAGGCTCCGGCAGCGGCGCCGGGGGCTCTGGCAACGAGACAGCTTCTGGGGAAGGAGCTACTACTTCTGGTGCTTCTTCTACTGGACTGACACTCACTTGAGGCTCTTGAGGAAGCTCGACCTTCTGAACCGTTTCTTCTGCCTTTTCCTCCTCTATAGGAGTAATCGAACCACCGTGAAATTCATCAATCATGAAAATAATCTATCCGAGTTTTACAGAATCGCCAAGTAACAGCGCATAAAGCAATAGCGACACCCCTACGAATATCACAAAAAGTGATGCATAACGGTGCAATTTGCTAATCAACTCATCTTCCATATGCTTGCGCCAACGGCTGACAAACCAACTTAAAAATAGCCACATACTCAAGCTACCGCCAAAGATACCTGCTACGAGCAAAGCAACTTGCCCTGTTGTGTCCACCACGTAAAAACTGACTGCCGCGGCAAAAACCGTTGAAAAACCAATAATCGTTTGCGGATTTGCCAACGTAAGGGCGAGCATACTGGTAAAATCTTTTACGACTGCGAGTGAACGATTCCCTTGCGGATCATTTGAAAGCTTCGGCCCTTTACGAAAACCATAGGCACCGACAATCACAATAATGACCGCGCCAATCATCTGAATGAGATAGGAATGACGCGCAATAAATTCTGATACGGAAGAAATACCCGCAAGCGCGACGGCGGCAAATACCGCATCTGCAATCGCGATTCCAAGGCCACTCGCAACACCCGCTAAAAAGCCGCGTGAGATAATTCGCTTTACCCCAATAATGCCAGCGGGGCCGACCGGTACTGACATAGCAATACCAATCAAAGCCCCGACTAGGATATTCGTAAGAATCATTATTCTCGCTAGTTTAGCGAGAATAGAATTCGATCACGAGATTTGGTTCCATGATGATCGCATATGGAATCTCGTTAAGTGCAGGCACACGAGTATATTTCGCTTCAAATTTAGCATCATCCATTTGGATGTAATCTGGAACGTTACGCTCTGGGCTACCCATTGCTTCAATTACCATCGGAATTTGCTGTGACTTCTGCTTTACAGATACCACATCGCCTTCTTTCAAACGATAGCTTGGGATATTTACTTTTTTGCCATTTACAAGTACGTGGCCGTGATTCACGAATTGACGTGATGCAAATACCGTCGGCACAACGCCCATACGGAAGATGAATGCGTCCAAACGAGACTCAAGCAAACCTACAAGATTTTCACCTGTATCGCCTTTTACACGAACAGCTTCTTTATAAATACGACGGAATTGCTTTTCCGTGATGTTACCGTAGTAACCTTTAAGCTTTTGCTTTGCATTAAGCTGCAAACCATAGTCAGAAAGTTTACGACGACGGTTAGCTCCATGCTGACCTGGCGCATAAACACGACGATTAACAGGGTCTTTTGCGCGACCCCAGATGCTTTCACCCATACGGCGACTGATTTTATATTTGGATGCGATACGTTTACTCACAGTGATCTCCTTTTTCACTCCACTACTCCCACAAAGGGTGCAGCTATCCATTAAACTTACTAAGGGCACGCAATATAACGCCCATAAAGCAAGTGTCAATCTGAATTAGAAGATATTTTATTGAGTGCGAGCGCCTTGACTATGACCAACATTCTGCTGGTTTTGATAGCGGTTCACATGCCCACCTTGCGCCCGCGAGTTATCAAACTGATAATCGTTAGAATTACCCTGCAATTGAGCATTTTCTGCACGCAATTGGTTTAATTCTTGTTCTTTAGTCATCACTGCTTCGTTTTTACGACCGAAACCTAGCGTGTGCTTAATAGCTTTATATGCACCAACCGCAAGAGCCACCATGAGAACTTTACTGCCTACAGGGTGCTTCATCACCCCAACAGCAACATCATTTGCTTTGCGACCTGTACTTCCAATGGCACTACCGACTCTACCGACAATCCCCCCCGTACCAGGAGCACGCATTCCGCGAACACCTTCAACGAATCTCTCGCCTAAGCCTTTTACTGTTTTCGCTGTCTCACCAAGAAACTCAACAGCTGCCCCTGGCACATATTCAGTGCTAGTTGCCGTCTTTACAGTATTTTTTACCTGATCTACTGTACTTTTTTTAGCCATTACTTATTCATCCCACCTGGTGCCGGCTGCCCTTGCGCTACCGCTTCTTTTTCTGCCACGACATTTTTCGTAAATTGATTTGGCGCCTTGCCTTCGGCCAAATGATTATTCGTTTGATACTCAACCGCGCTCTTTTCTGCATTCGCACCCACTTTAAGCTGCGCATTTTGTTCGCGAGCAGCTGCTAATTGGTGATCGATTGTCGCATTTTTTACTTCAAGCGCTTCATTCTTCGCTTTTGCTGACTTTTTCAACTCACCTGCACCGCCAAATAACGTTCCCCATGCTGCGCCGATTCCTACTCCCCAACTTAATGCTGGCCCTGCAGATGCACCACCTGCTACAAGCCCTACAATAGCTGCTACTCCGAAGCCTGCACCTAATACCGTTGCAAACATTCCTGCCGTTACACCCAAGGCCACCGTCGCCATAGCACCATAACCAAGGCCTTTCACACCATCGCCCAACACACCTTTTACCGTGCCTAAGCTGAAATCTCTAATGTTGCTCCCGATACCCATGGTTTAATGTTCCAACTCGCTTTGTTGCTTATCTTTACTGCCGCCACCAGAGTTTTGAATCTCAGTAGCATCTTCAGCTTTTGCTCCACCCGTAGCATCTTTAGCTGCTTTAATTGCATCTAAGTTTTTGTCTATTTCTTCCTGACTCAATGGCGCTTCAGTACTATTATGTTTATCTAAATTCTCTGTCGCCGCTTTAATCTTATCCTCAGCACTCGGTTCATCTGAACCTTTTTCAACATCATTGCCTTTTTCTGGCGTAGCGCTTTTATTCGTCGTCACCGTAACTTCAGTATCAGATGCTGAAGCAGGTGCTGCTCCCTTATCTGCTTCGCCTTCATTCTTAGGCGCTAGCATGTTAAATAGTTTTGGCACAGCAAACATACCAATAACAGCCATCGCGAACCCCTTAAAGCCACCCATACCGGTCATTTTACCACCAAAAAAGCCGCCAACAGCAGCGCTGATATATGGATTCTTCTTAATAATATCAAAGACATGACCGTAGTTGCGATCTGATAATTCATCAGTCGCAGAGCCGAACATTCCTTTAAGACTATCTAATATTCCCGCCATGGGTTCTCCGTTACGTTTTATTACACTTATCACTTTACTATTGGGGCGCCTGCACCTCAAGTTAAGGTTTTGTGACAGTTCCATGTACTAAATGTGACAATGGGGCTAGACGCGCGGCCTACTTGGGCTATACCTAGAGCATCGAAATAAATTGAGGCCTAAAATGAAGATCTTAGTCTGTGTGAAACGCGTGGTGGATTATAACGTCAAAGTGCGTGTCAAAGCTGATAATAGCGGTGTTGAACTCGCCAATGTTAAAATGAGCATGAACCCGTTTGATGAAATCGCGGTAGAAGAAGCTATCCGATTGAAAGAAAAGGGAATTGCGACGGAAGTCATCGCCATGTCAATCGGTGATGATAAGGTACAAGAAACCATCCGCACCGCTATCGCACAAGGCGCTGACCGTGGCATTCAGGTTAAAACCGATTCGGCCATTGAGCCGCTCGCTGCAGCGAAAATCATCGCTAAAATGGTAGAGAAAGAATCTCCTGAGCTAGTTATCCTCGGTAAACAGGCGATTGATGATGATGCCAACCAAACAGGGCAGAAATTAGCGGCAATACTGGATTGGCCGCAAGGAACATTCGCCTCAGAACTCGTGATTGACGGCGGCAAAGCCAAAGTCACGCGCGAAGTGGATGGCGGCCTCGCCGTGCATGAACTCACGCTTCCAGCGGTTATTACGACTGATTTACGCTTGAACGAGCCGCGTTATGCGAAGCTACCTGATATTATGAAAGCCCGCAGCAAACCGCTGGATGTGGTGGAATTGGATAGTTTAGGCGTCGATATCGCCCCTAAACTCTCTGTCAGCCACGTAGAAGAACCTGCTGGCCGCTCTGGTGGTATCAAAGTAGGCAGCGTCGACGAACTCATCGAAAAACTAAAGAACGAAGCGAAGGTATTGTAATCATGGCTATTCTTATTCTTGCAGAACATAGTAACGAGGCGCTTGAAGCCTCTACCCTTGCCACTATTGGCGCCGCGAAACTTATTGGTGGCGATATCGACCTCCTTTGCTGTGGAGCCGTTGCCCGTGCAGCCGCCGATGCTGCCACCGGCGCTGAAGGCATCCGTAACGTACTTTATGCTGGCGGAAGCGAGTATAATTCGCCCCTCGCCGAGCCTCTCGCATGGCTGATCAATTCACTAGTAGGTGATTATGATTATATCCTCGCTCCTGCGACGACCTTTGGTAAAGATGTACTGCCGCGTGCCGCCGCTCTAGCCGATGCACAGCAAATTTCAGATATTATATCGGTGGAAAGCGCTGATACATTCAAACGCCCTATCTATGCGGGTAACGCGATTGAGACCGTAACGAGTAATCAAGCGAAGCACTTTATTACCATCCGCCCGACCGCCTTTGATAAGGTCACTGCAGAGGGTGGTTCCGCTGCAGTGAAAGAAGTGGATAATAAAGGCGCTTATGACAAAACTAGCTTTGTGGAGCTCCAAGCCACTGAGTCGGAACGCCCTGAACTCACTTCCGCTTCTATCGTCGTATCTGGCGGACGCGGCGTTGGCTCTGGCGAGAATTTCAACACGGTCATCGAGCCTTTCGCGGATAAGTTAGGTGCCGCTATCGGTGCCTCACGCGCCGCGGTGGATGCGGGTTACGTACCTAATGACTATCAAGTCGGCCAAACCGGTAAAGTTGTCGCACCTGATCTCTATATCGCGGTTGGTATCTCTGGAGCCATCCAGCATTTAGCGGGAATGAAAGAAAGCAAAGTGATTGTCGCCATCAATAAAGATGAAAACGCGCCGATATTTGAAGTCGCAGATTACGGCCTAGTCGCAGATTTATTCGAAGCCGTACCAGAGATGACAAGTAAGCTGTAAGATGCCCAAAATTACGCTCGCACAGATTAACCCTACCGTGGGGGATATTGCGGGCAATGTTGAACTTGTAAAACGCGAGTGGCAAGCAGCGCAGGACGCGGGTAGTAATCTAGTCGTATTTCCCGAGATGTGCACCACGGCTTATCCAGTGGAGGACTTAGTCTTGCGCGAATCCTTCCGCAAAGCCTCAATGGATGCCGTAAAGGAATTGGCAACGTGGAGCGCCTCTATGACATGTGAAGCCTTTATCGGCGGACTTTGGGAGGTGGAAGGCAAACCCACCAATAGCCTATTTTGGCTCTCGAATGGCGAAATCCACTACCGCCAAGATAAAGCAGCCCTGCCTAATTATGGCGTGTTTGACGAAAAACGCCTATTTCATGCGGGCGAACCTGCCTTCGTGGTCGAGTGGAAGCAATATCGCCTCGGCCTATTTGTATGCGAGGATATGTGGGACGTCGATGTTGCCAAACATATTGCATCACAAAAACCCGATATCTATATCAGCATAAATGGTAGCCCGTTTGAGGCAGGAAAAACCAATTTACGCCTAAAAACTGCGCGTAAAAATGTACTACAGCATCATGCAGCACCCCTAGCATATATAAACCAACTCGGCGGACAGGATGACCTCGTCTTTGACGGAAGTTCTTTTGTGCTAAACGCAAAAGGAAAGAAAGTCGCCCGCCTCACGCGCTTCAAAGAAGAAAGCAAAACTTTTGATCTTAGCCGCGATAGCAAGGGTGATGCTATCTTAACCCCCACACGCTCCGATGCTATGGCCCCCAAACTCAATATGCATGAGACGATGTATCAAGCAGCCATGTTGGGTTTACGTGATTATGTTCAAAAGTCTGGTTTCTCTGAAGTGCTTATCGCACTCTCAGGCGGGATTGATTCTGCACTGACAGCCGCTATCGCAGTGGATGCATTAGGCGCCGATAAAGTCCACTGCGTTTACATGCCCTCGCCCTATAGCAGCACCGAAAGCACCGAAGATGCCACTCAATGCGCTGAAATGCTGGGCGTAAAACTCGAAACATTGGATATTCAGCCTGCGATGCAAGTGATGGAATCAACCCTATCTCCTCTCTTCGAAGGGAAAGAAGCGGATGTGACCGAAGAGAATATCCAATCACGCTTGCGCGGCAATCTCATTATGGCAATTTCCAATAAAATGGGCTGGTTGGTGCTGACGACGGGCAATAAATCGGAAGTTGCCGTTGGTTACTGCACGCTATACGGTGATATGTGCGGCGGGTATAATCCATTGATTGATATGTATAAAACGACCGTATTCAAACTCGCAAAATGGCGCAACAAAACAAAACCGCAATATAACAGCCTCGGCCCTGATGGAGCCGTGATGCCGGAACGTATCATCACCAAACCGCCCTCCGCTGAACTGCGCCCTGACCAAAAAGACGAGGACTCCCTTCCCCCTTATGATCAGCTCGATGATATCTTAAGAATGCTCATTGAGAACGAACTCTCCATGGCCAATATCACGGCTAAAGGCCATGCGGAAGAAACCGTCCGTCATGTCGCCAAACTCCTCTACGGCGCTGAATATAAACGCCGCCAAGCCGCCCCCGGCACTAAAGTCTCCTCCATGGCTTTCGGTAGTGACCGCCGCTACCCGATTGTGAATCGATTTAGGAACTAGCATTTTCTATGCTTTTGCCCTACATACTTTCCCATGACTGTTTCTGTACGATTTGCTCCTTCGCCGACAGGTTTGCTACATGTAGGCAACCTGCGTACGGCGCTTATTAACTGGTTATTTGCGCGTAAACATGGCGGACAATTTATCCTGCGTTTTGACGATACAGATACCGAGCGCTCGACCCGCGAATATGAAGACGGTATCCGCGAAGATTTACAATGGCTCGGCCTTGGATGGGATCGCGAATTTCGCCAGCAAGATCGTATGGAGCATTACGAACGCGCGAAACAAAAACTGATTGAATCCGGCCATCTCTATCCCTGCTACGAAACGGCAGAAGAGTTGGATATTAAACGCAAAATGCTGGCATCACGTGGCAAGCCGCCTATCTATGATCGTGCAGCGCTCAAGCTTACAAAAGATCAAATTGAAGAGCTAGAGGCTGAAGGCAAAAAACCTCACTGGCGCTTTAAATTAGATGATAAAGACATTGAATGGAATGATCTGATTCGCGGGGCTCAAAAGCTGCGTACGGCGCATATTTCAGACCCCGTGCTTGTACGTGCGGATGGCGTGCCGCTCTATACGCTTTCTTCTACTGTCGATGATGGCGAAACAGGTGCGACCCATATCTTACGAGGTGAAGATCATGTCACCAACACTGCCGTTCAAATTCAGATTTTTGAGGCACTCGGCTACACCCCTCCTATTTTTTCGCATAACGCATTATTGCAAATGAAAGATACGAAGCTTTCCAAACGTACGGGCGAAGGCGGCACGGTAGTGGGCCTACGCAATGACGGCTATGAAGCAATGAGTGTGAATAGCCTTCTCGCACGCCTCGGCACCTCCGACCCAGTGGAACCCTTCCTCAAAATCGAAGAACTAATCGAACAATTTGATATTGATAAATTTGGCCGCGCGGCTGCCAATTATGATGAAGGCGAGCTAGAACGCCTCAATCACAGCATCCTCAGTGTCAGCCATTTTAAAGAAGTGAAAGACCGAGTGCATGCAATGGGGCTCACCCAAGTGGGTGAAACTTTTTGGAATAGCACGCGTCCCAATTTACATAAATTGGCCGATATTAAAGACTGGTGGCAAATCTTAAAAGAACCTCTAGAGCCGGCCATCGATGCTGAAGATAGCGAATATTGCGCCCAAGCAGCCGATGCAATTAATAATGTTGAATCCTTCAAAGAATGGACAAATACCCTCAAGGAAACCTCAGGCCGCAAAGGTAAGCAACTCTTCATGCCCCTACGCAAAGCCCTAACCGGCCGCGAAGATGGCCCCGAAATGGCACGTGTATTTGAGTTATTGCCCAAAGAAACCGCAATTGAGCGCCTAAAAGGAAAAGCGGCTTAATTGAGAACCATTCTCAATTAATATTATTTCTCAATAGCTTGTTGAATCTAAACAGTGCGTGCCCTATCTTCTTTCCATCATAACTAACGGAGAGACCAATATGGCTTTTGAACTACCCGCACTTCCTTACGCGCAAGATGCGCTAGAACCGCATATCTCAGCAAATACGCTTAGCTTCCACCACGGCAAACACCATAATGCTTACGTGAACAAATTGAACGAGCTTATCGCTGGCACTGACCTTGAAGGTAAGTCACTTGAAGAAATCATTATGGTTGCGGCAAAAGCTGAACCTAAATCAGGCCTATTTAACAATGCGGCGCAAGTATGGAACCATACTTTCTATTGGAATAGCATGACACCTAATGGCGGTGGCACTCCAACAGGTGAACTAGCGGATGCAATCAACGCTGATTTCGGTTCATTTGAAGAATTTGCAACTCAGTTTAAAGCTGCTGGCGGCGGACGCTTCGGCTCAGGCTGGGCTTGGCTTGTAATGGACGCTTCAGGTAAATTGAAAGTGACGAAAACTCTCAACGCTGACCTTCCAATGGCACATGGCGAAACAGCGCTTCTCACTATGGATGTATGGGAGCATGCTTATTACCTCGATTACCAAAACCGTCGCCCTGATTATATGGGTGACTTCTTGGGTAAATTGGTAAATTGGAATTTCGTGGCTGAGAATTTTGCCAATGCCAAGCAAGCCAAAGCAGCCTAACGCAAATCCACTAGACTCACAGCGCGAGGCGGTCGTCATGGCCGCCTTGCCGCATGTGGTGTTTGATGGCTGGTCAGATATCACGCTGCAACGTGCGGCAGACGAATGTGAGATTGATACTGATTTACTCCCACTCCTATTCCCTAAGGGCGCACTTGATGCCATCGCTTTTCATAGCCGCTGGGCAGATAAAGCCGTCGTAACAGCACTCAGCAAAGATAAAGCCTTCGCTGAAATGCCTATACCCGTCAAAATCCGTATGGGGATACTCAAACGTTTTGAACATGCGGCAAATCAAAAAGAAGCTGTGCGTAAGGGCTTATCACTTTTATCCATGCCGCTTAATGCACCACTCGGTTTAAAGCTACTCCATGAAACCTGCGATAGCCTATGGCGGCTCGCTGGCGATGAAGCGACTGACTTTAATTGGTACACCAAGCGCATCACGCTCGCGGGAGTTTATAGCAGCACCCTTTATTACTGGCTGAATGATGAATCTGACGATTTTGCAGATACCGCCGCGTTTCTTGATCGCCGTCTAAATAACGTGCGTGCTTTCGGCAAATGGAAAGCTGAGTGTCAGAGTTGGTTTTCTAAGTTCGGAATGAAAGCAGCTTAATGGACCCTCTTAGTCAAGCGGTTACGGGTGCCGTACTCGCAGGTGCTTTTGCCAAGAAACATTCAATGCGCTCTGCGCTCTTTATTGGTGCGTGTGCAGGCATGGCGCCTGATTTAGATGTCATCATTCACTCGAATACCGACCCGCTCTTAGCGTTAGAATATCACCGACACTTCACACACTCACTCGCTTTCACGCCTATTGGCGGGTTACTCGTCGCTACCTTCTTTTGGCTTTTACCGTGGATACGCAAATCACTTAGCTTCAAACAGGCATGGTTCTTTGCCTTTTTAGGCGTACTCACTCATGGAGCCCTTGATAGCTGCACCGGCTATGGCACGCATCTACTTTGGCCTTTCACAAATGCACGTGAAAGCTGGAACCTGATTGGCATTATCGACCCGCTCTATACCCTACCCGCTTTATTATTGCTGCTCGCCGCACTAATTCGCAAAAGCTGGGATGATACGATGGCTGCCATGCTCTGGATGCTTGCCTATATCCTGCTCGGAAGTTGGCAGCAATACCGTGCAACAAATATCGCGACTGACTGGCTGAATCAACAATCAGCTCACTATGAAAAACTCACCCTGCGCCCAACCATCGGCAACCTATGGCTCTGGCGCGTTTTATATCATGATAAAGCCACCAATCGCTGGCAAACTCATGCACTTCATATTCCTTACTGGTCTGATAGGGCGAGCCTCAAACGCGGTGAGAGCGCCACAATATTAAATAACAAGGTATTTGAATATTATCCTGAGAGTACCGTCGCCGGCTCCGACTTACGCCGTTTCCAATTCTTTTCTGCCCACTATTTGAGCCGCCATGACCGCCCTGATGGCAGCTTCACTATCGGTGATGCCCGCTATGGTATGACACCTGATAGCGCGCAACCTCTCTGGGGCATTGAAATGCCTGCGGACAAAGATCAACACGTGATCCGCCATCGCAGTTTACGCAAAAAAGTAAATTGGGATTATGTTGAGAAATTGCTAAAGGGCGAAGACTTCACGCCTATCAACTAGATGTGCAACGCCTTATCGTAAGCGTCTAGCACCGACTCATGCATCATCTCTGAAAGCGTTGGATGCGGGAATATCGTATGCATCAAATCCGCTTCAGTCGCTTCCATCTGGCGTGCCAGCACATAACCTTGAATCATCTCGGTTACTTCTGCACCTACCATATGCGCACCGAGTAACTCACCGGTTTTTACATCAAAGATAGTTTTCACCAAGCCTTCCGCTTCGCCCAATGCAATCGCCTTACCATTACCCATGAATGGGAATCGGCCGACTTTCACTTCATGACCCGCTTCAATCGCTTTCGCTTCCGTCAAGCCAACCGATGCCACTTGCGGACGACAATAAGTACAACCCGGAATATTATCTTTACGCATCGGATGCGGATGTTTACCGGCAATCGCTTCCACGCAAATAACGCCTTCATGGCTGGCTTTATGCGCAAGCCACGGAGCTCCCG
>CAZZJS010000003.1:98509-153297 GCA_964654855.1 uncultured Rickettsiales bacterium | reverse complement strand
TCCCGCCACATCGCCAATCGCCCAAACACCTGACTCATCCGTTGCGCCGAATTCATCCGTCACAATCTGATTGCGTTCGACCTTCACTTTAGTGCCATCAAGATTGAGGCCTTCCGTATTACCCACGATACCTACCGCCGAAATCACTGTATCGAATTCTTGTTTCGTTTCTTTGCCATCTGCGCCTTTAATCGTCGCAGTGACTTTGCCTTTTTTCTTATCCAACGCGGTCACTTGCGTGCCGGTTAGCACCTTCATGCCCTGCGCCTCAAACGATTTCTGCGTAAAACTTGAAATCTCCGCATCTTCGACCGGAAGGATACGATCCATCAACTCGCAAAGCGTCACTTCTGCACCCATATTCAGGTAGAAGCTCGCAAACTCTGAGCCAATCGCACCTGAACCCACCACAAGCAGCTTCTTCGGCATACGCTTCGGCAATAGCGCTTCTTTATACGTCCAAACCGATTCGCCATCAGGCTCAAAACCCGGCAACACACGTGCACGCGCACCCGTGGCGAGGATAATATTATCAGCCTTCAACTCACCCGTTTTCTTGCCTTTTTTGTCGAACAAAGCAACCGTACCTTTACCGCCCAGCTTACCGTGAGCCTCATGCACATCGATCTTATGCTTTTTCATCAGCATGCCGATGCCCTTAGTCAATTGACCGGACACATCACGCGAGCGCTTCACAATCGCGTCAAAATCAAACGAAGGTTTGCTCGCAGATAGGCCAAACTCTTCAAGATTATGAAGCAAATGATTAATCTCGGAAGAGCGTAAAAGTGCTTTTGTTGGAATACAGCCCCAATTCAGGCAGATGCCACCCATATGCTCACGCTCAACAACGGCTACCTTTTTGCCCAATTGCGCACCGCGAATTGCTGCCACATAGCCCCCCGGGCCACCACCAATAATTGCAATGTCGTAATTATTTTCTGTCATCTAACTTGCCTTTTGTAAGTTCTGTAATTTTACAACCAGCCCTTCTAGCTGAAATGCGGCCTTAAGAATTTCTTTTGTCAAACTTACAGCCAACTCAATCTCTTCAGCACCTATATTTTCATATTTCTTTGATTCGATATGAGCAGCATCATTTCCAAGCATTTTGAGCTCGAAAGCAGCTTCCATAAGGTTCTTAGGTATCACCATATCCTTATCACCCAAAGTCTCTAACCTCTCGTGAAGATTATTGCCTGTACATTTAAAATGATCACACACTTCTTCCAATGTTCTACGAATCATTATAGCAGCAGCAGTGTGGAAATGATGTGAATGACACTTCACAGCTTCACTGAATGTACTGGCAATGCTATCAGGAACATCTGTTCCATCAAACTCAACATCTCGCACAGGGTACTGATTAATAACCACCTTTTCTTGATCATATAATAAAAACATGATGCCATTGCATCTTCTATCTGGACAAATTCTAATTCCTACCGCAAACTCCTTTGTAGTTCTTTCATCAATAGGAGAGAAAAATTTTATATCCTTACTGCTAGAAAAGCGCGTAAAATTAGCCTTACTATTACAGTGCGAACACACTGCAGACAATACATCACCATCATAAGAACTATGATTTCTGGTTTCAACAAGCCTAGCCCCCATACCTACCCCACCAACAATGCTGGATTTTCGATGTAGTTTTTGAAGATTTGTAGATATTCAGCGCCGAGGACGCCGTCTACTGAGCGGTGATCAACTGAGAGAGTCACCGTCATCACAGTAATTTCATCCACCACGCCATCGCGCAAGAGTTTCAATTTCGTTTCACCGGCACCGACGGCGAGAATGCAGCTTTGTGGCGGGTTGATGATGGCCGAGAAGCTCTTAATGCCGAACATACCGAGGTTAGAAACGGAGAATCCGCCGCCCTGATATTCCTCTGGCTGGAGTTTGCCATCACGCGCTTTTTTAGCGAGAGATTTCATCTCCGTTGAGATTTGCGCCAGCGATTTTTGATCGGCATTTTTGATGATCGGCGTAATCAAACCGCCATCGGTTGAAACTGCCACGGAAACATCGATATCATTATAATAAACAATCGCATCATCATACCAACTTGCATTGGCCTCTGGCTTATCGCGCAAGGCTAAGGCACTCGCTTTAATGACCAAATCATTCACTGAAATTTTATAATCTGGTTTGCCATCTTTATCGGTTGGCGCGGCACCATTTAGCTGCGCGCGCGTGTCGAGCAGCTTATCAAGCTCGCACTCCACCGAAAGGTAGAAATGCGGAATTGTTTGCTTGGCTTCCGATAAACGCTTAGCGATGGTTTTACGCATACCGTTATTTTCTGTCTTCGAAAATGGCACAGCATCGCGTGTCACATGGCCGGAGACTGAACCGTATTTCAGGAAGTTTTCAACATCTTCCTTCACGATACGACCCGCTGGGCCTGTACCTTTAACTTTCTCCAGCTTCACGCCATTTTCTTTAGCGAGGCGCACCGCAACTGGGCTAGCCGCCACTTCACGTTTTGGCGCAACATCGCTTGGTAAATCAGGAGACTTCGTTGGTTGATAACCAATCACCGCACCTGCTGGTGCAGCCACGGGCGCCGCAGGTGCATCGCCTGATGCTTCCTCAACAGGAGCCGCTTCCGCCTTTGGCTCTTCTTTTGGCTTCCATGCATCCAGTGCTTTCTTATCTTCGCCTTCTTCGAGCAATAGGGCGATCACTTTATTCACGGCCACCATTTCAGTGCCCTCAGCAACGACGATTTTACCCAACGTACCTTCTTCAACCGCTTCCACTTCCATCGTTGCTTTATCGGTTTCTATCTCAGCAATCACGTCACCCGCGGCAACGGTATCACCTTCTTTTTTCGTCCATTTAGCGAGCGTGCCTTCGGTCATCGTAGGCGAAAGGGCTGGCATTAAAATTTCAATTGGCATGGTTGACTAACCTTTAGTTACTAATTTCAAATTGAGCGGAAACATTTTGGCGAATGGTAACTTCACCTGTCGGAATTTCAGCAGCGGGAGGAGCAGATTCGGCATCCATTGCCATCATCATCTTCCCGCGCACCATTGGCATTGGCTTTGGATGATACCCTCCCCCGCCTTGAACATTCACACTGTAGACTTTAGGAGCTGAAACACCAAGACTCGCGGCAACTGCATCAGCCTTCATGCGAGAATCTTTTACGGCCATAAGCATCACTTCGCGCTCGGCAGCATTACTATCGATCAAGCCGAAGCTCATCCCTTGCAGCTGATCAATCCCCGCTTTGGTAATGGCATTCACAAAATCGCCCACTTTATCGATCTTTTTAAGAGTTACTTGCACACGATGTTTGGCCGAATAGCCCGCCAGCACACGACGATTATTCTTATCGCGATATTCATAGCGTGGCTGAATGTTGTTGGAGAGTGTTTTAACATCTTTCTTATCAACACCAAAATTACGCGCCACTTTATGCAGAGCATTCAACAATTCATCATGTTTGCGTTTGGCCGTTTTCAGTTCTTTATCGCGACCTTCAATGGCCAAAGTCACATCAACCTTATTTGGCTCATAGTTCTTTTCAGCCTTGCCGCTCACCGAAATCAAACGCGGTTTCACTTCATCATGTGCGCTCGCAGTAAAGGGTAGTAAGAGGCATAAGATAATTAAAAAATAACGCATTTACGCAACCTTTCCTTGACGGAAGCATGTACGCTTTGCCGCTTCAACAATATCTTCTACCTGTGGGAGAGCGAGCTTTTCGAGATTCGCCGCATAAGGCAATGGCACATCTTTACCATGCACACGCTCAACCGGCGCATCGAGATAATCGAAGCAATCTTCCATCGCCAAGGCACACATTTCAGAACCGATACCCGCAAACGGCCACCCCTCTTCTACCGAGACGAAACGACCTGTTTTGCGAACTGATTCAATGATGGTTTGCTTATCCAATGGGCGAATGGTGCGGAGATCAATCACTTCGGCATCAATGCCTTGTTTCGCCAACTCATCAGCCGCTTTAAGCGCCATACCTACTTGCAGTGAGAAAGCCGTAATCGTAACATCCTTACCTTTGCGAAGTACCGCCGCTTTACCGATTGGTAGAACATAATCGTCATCATCTGGTACATCAAAGCTTTCGCCGTAAACCATCTCATTTTCCAAGAAAATAACAGGGTTTGGATTGCGAATCGCCGCTTTCATCAAACCTTTGGCCGAAGCAGCATCATAAGGCGCAATCACTATCAAACCTGGGCAATGCGCATACCAACTAGCATATTCCTGAGAGTGCTGCGCACCCACACGACTTGCCGCACCGTTAGGGCCACGAAACACCATTTGGCATTTCACTTGTCCGCCAGACATATAAAGCGTTTTTGCCGCAGAATTGATAATTTGATCAATCGCCTGCATGCCGAAATTCCATGTCATGAATTCGACAATCGGCTTCATACCGGCCATGGCCGCACCTACGGCGATACCAGCAAAGCCATGCTCAGTAATTGGTGTGTCAATCACACGCTTATCGCCAAACTCTTCAAGCAGCCCTTCAGAGACTTTGTAAGCACCTTGATATTCGGCCACTTCTTCACCCATGAGGAACACTTCCTCATCGCGGCGCATTTCTTCTGCCATCGCATCGCGCAAGGCGACACGCACGGTTGTTGGAGTCGTTTTTTCAGTCATTACGCGTCTCCCTGCAATACATCCGTCCACAGCTCAGACGCATCCGGCTCTGGGCTGGTTTTTGCGAATTCATCTGCTTCTTTGACGATGGCTTTGATATCCGTTTCGATTGGTTTCAAATCAGCCTCGCTGATAACACCTGCCTCGAGCGCACGTGCCTTCAAACTAGTAATCGGATCGCGATTTACTTTGTAATCTTCGACCTCGTCTTTCGTACGATATTTCGCAGGATCAGACATTGAGTGACCGCGGTAACGATAAGTCTTCATCTCTAAGATGTAAGGCTTACCCGAACGCACATGATCCACAGCAATTTTACCTTTTTCGATCACATCCAGCACATCCATACCGTTGGCTTGTCCGCCTTCGATACCAAATGGCTCACCACGACGATAAAGCGCAGGAGTCGCTGTTGAGCGTTTCACGCTGGTTCCCATCGCATATTCATTATTTTCGATAATGAATAGTACCGGCAAATCCCAAAGGGCTGCCATATTCATCGCTTCATATACTTGCCCTTGATTCGATGCACCATCGCCAAAGTAACACAGATTGATACCATCATCTTTGCGATATTTATGCGCGAAAGCAAGGCCTGAACCAAGCGGTACATTCGCACCAACAATACCGTGACCACCCCAAAAATTATTCTCCGCAGAGAACATATGCATGGAGCCACCTTTACCTTTAGAATACCCACCTTCACGACCCGTAAGTTCGGCCATCACGCCTTTAGGATCCATATCGCAGGCCAACATATGGGCGTGGTCGCGGTAAGTCGTAATCACTGAATCTTTACGCGTAATCAGCGTTTCCATACCGGTAACTACTGCCTCTTGCCCGATATACAGGTGACAAAAACCACCAATCAAACCCATACCGTAAAGTTGACCGGCTTTTTCCTCAAAACGACGGATAAGCAACATAGTGCGATAAAGATCAAGCACCTCAACCTTGGGCGGGAATGGAGCATTATGTTTTGAATCTGCCAGGGCAGCTTTAGAAGATGATTTAGCCATAAAATCCTTATTAGAATTGATGCGCTTTTTTAACCGATACAGCTTTGCTGTGCAAGCGACTTCGCTTGAAAAAGGTTGTGCAGCGCAACATAATCAACCCTCAGAAGGCAACAAATAAATGAGTTCTTGCGGATCAGTATAACCTAGCACGCGGCGCGCTTGCTCATCTAGCAAATCAAGATCAAGCATTTCACCGCTCAACATATTTACGCGATGTTCCATTTTAGCGCGCTGATCTTGCAAGTCCGCTAAGATAATCGCATTCGAAGATTCGCGCTTCTGCTCCTTAAACAACGCATAAACCCCATGATTGCCATTAAGCGCGTGGAAAGTCAGATACAACATCACAAAGCCAATAAGCATCGAGCTCATCAGACTTTTATAGGGTATATTTTGTTTTTTACGTATGCCTGCTCGCATTCCATTAAGCTAATTCGCGCAAACCCACCATGCAAGCGGCGAGAGCTTGTGGATAAGTTTTTATAAAAGAGTGTAACGAAAGTGTTTCGCTTATATCACGCTTAAAGCCCGTAAATACCTTGCTCGCCAAGTTCTTCTTCGATACGAAGCAGCTCATTATATTTCGCCAAGCGGTCAGAGCGTGAGAGGGAACCCGTTTTGATTTGGCCACAATTGGTCGCCACTGCTAAATGCGCAATCGTATTATCTTCCGTCTCGCCTGAGCGATGCGACATTACACATTTATAACCGCCACGATGCGCCATATCGACTGCCTCTAACGTTTCGGTAAGTGTTCCAATTTGATTCACCTTTACCAGCAACGAATTAGCCAGATGCTTACTCATCCCTTCCGCCAAAATCTTCGGATTTGTCACAAATAGATCATCACCTACTAGTTGAACTTTGCCACCTAACGCATTGGTAAGCTTAGCCCAACCATCCCAATCATCTTCAGCTAAACCATCTTCAATCGAGAAGATTGGGTAATCTTCAACCAACTTAGCATATTCTTCAATCATCTGATCTGCATTGAGCACACGCCCCTCACCTTCCAGATGATATTTACCACCTTTATAGAACTCGCTTGCCGCCACATCGAGCGCGAGTTGCACTTGCGTTCCCGGCTCATAACCTGCTTTTTCAATCGCCTGCAATACGATATCCATCGCTTCATTGGTGGAAGCAATCTCCGGCGCGAAGCCCCCTTCGTCACCCACCGCAGTGCTCAAACCTTTATCGGAAAGCAGCTTTTTCAACGCATGAAAAATCTCACAACCCCATTGGATTGCCTCAGATTCTGACGCGGCACCAATTGGCATTACCATGAACTCTTGGAAATCAATCGGGTTATTCGCATGCGCACCACCATTGATAATATTCATCATCGGCACTGGTAGTTTGCACGCTTGCGTTCCACCAATATAGCGGTAAAGCGGCAATGCCATAGAATCCGCAGCTGCCTTCGCTACCGCCAAAGAAACCCCCAGCATCGCATTCGCACCCAAACGGCTTTTATTTTCCGTACCATCCATCTCGATTAGAATTTCATCAATCAGACGCTGCTCGGTGACGTCAAAACCAACAAGACCTTCCGCAATTTCTGTATTGATACCATGAACAGCCTGCAAAACACCTTTACCTAAATATCGGCTATCATCACCATCGCGCAGCTCAATCGCCTCGCGCGCACCTGTCGATGCACCCGATGGAACTGCGGCACGGCCAAAAGCGCCATCTTCAGTTAGCACTTCTACTTCAACCGTAGGGTTACCACGCGAATCAATAATTTCGCGGCCATGAATATCTAAAATACGGTTCATTTTAAAAAGTCCTTATGATTTAATAATTGAGTCAATTTCTTGCAGACGCTTGAGAGTTTCTTCCATCTCATCAAGGCGCATCATGCAAGGGCCATCAGAAGGCGCATTATCAGGGTCTTCATGCGTTTCCATAAAGAGCGCCGCTACACCAACCGCCACAGCGGCACGCGCCAATACAGGAACAAACTCACGCTGACCACCCGATGCACCGCCAAGCCCGCCTGGTTGTTGCACCGAATGCGTTGCATCAAACACTACGGGGCAACCCGTTGAAGCCATAATCGGCAGGCTGCGCATATCTGATACAAGCGTGTTATAGCCAAAGCTTGCACCACGCTCTGTCAGCATAATTTTCTCATTTCCAAAATGATCTAACTTGGTCACGATATTTTTGGCATCCCAAGGTGCCAAAAACTGGCCTTTTTTTACATTGATAATCTTGCCTGTATCCGCTGCGGCTTTCAGCAGATCAGTCTGACGGCAAAGGAAGGCTGGAATCTGCAAAATATCCACCACTTCACCCATGCCCGTTGCTTGTTCTGCATCATGCACGTCAGTTAGCACGGGGCAATCGAATGTATTGCGAATTTCTTCAAATACAGGAGTTGCCCCTTCAAGGCCGATACCACGTTGCGCCGTCGCCGAAGTACGGTTCGCTTTATCAAATGAGGTTTTATAGATGAGGCCAATATTTAAACGGCCACAAATATCAGCGAGCTTTTCTGCCGTCATCATCGCATGGTCGCGCGATTGCATTTGGCACGGCCCCGCAATCAGCGAGAAAGGCTTATTGTTACTAATCGTTACATTGCGGATGCGTATTTCACGCTGCGATACAGGTTTAGTCATGCGCGAGAAGATGCGATTTTACACGCAAAAAGGCAAGTAAAAAGCTTAACTCGCTTTGCGTTGAGGCTCTAATAGCTGTGTCGCGATATTGATATATTTTTGACCCGCTTCTTGAGCGGCAATAGCGCATTCGCTCAAAGAGGAATCTTGACGCTTGGAAAATAGCTTCACCAGCATCGGTAAATTCACGCCCGAAATCACCTCTACCATTGGCATACTCAGCAATGACATCGCAAGGCTAGAGGCAAAACCACCAAACATATCTGTTAGAATGATAACTCCCTTACCGGCATTCACACGGTTAACGGCTTGCACCAACTCCTCGCGGCGTTGTTCCATACTATC
This sequence comes from uncultured Rickettsiales bacterium, assembly GCA_964654855.1. Lineage (GTDB taxonomy): Bacteria > Pseudomonadota > Alphaproteobacteria > Rickettsiales > JALZUV01 > JALZUV01. The sequence continues at coordinate 144,656 of CAZZJS010000003.1, read as the reverse complement.
ACCGGTTTTCAATGAAAGCGCTTCAACTTGACGCTGCTCGCCAACCACATGTTCTGCAGACTCCACGAAAGCAGCGGCTAGGCTACCATGTGTCACGATAACGATTCCAATCATCGCATCATCTCCCCGTTTCGAATATTACTACAACTCTTTATCGGTTGATGAATTCACTATAGCACAAGCCACCCAAAAGCCAATTAGATTGCCGGGCATTTACAGAAAAGAAAGCACCTTGCCAACCAAAAGATGACAAGGCGCAACAAATTTCTTTTTATACGATAAGGACTAAGCAGCCTTACCGTTCTTTTGCTTTGAAGGATCAATCCACGCAATATTGCCATCTTCACGGCGATAAAGCATGTTTAGCTGACCATTTGCCGCATTGGTAAAGACAAGCGCTGGCAACTCTCCCAGATCCATACGCATCACCGCCTCACTTACCGTTAACGTATTGATATCCATTGATGTTTCAGCAATTACGAGCGAATCAGAATGCTCACCTTCAGGCGCTTCATCATGCTTGCTTGTATCAAGCGTATATTGCACCGTGCTGAAATCGATCACATCAGCATCGACTGTTTTATGATGGTTCGTAATACGACGCTTATAACGACGCAGCTGCTTTTCTGCCTTTTCGGCCGCCAAATCAAATGCCGAGTAAATATCAGGCGACTGGCCTGTACTTTTCACCACAATATTTGAAGATGTTCCTGGATTGGCGTGAATTTTTACATCAAATAAATGAGCTTCTTTTGAAACAATTACATCAGCAGAAACCACACGATCTAAATATTTTCCGAGACCATCTTGCAGTCGCTCCTGCGCGTGAGTTTGGAATGCTTCACCAATATCGACACCTTTGCCGGATACACTAATTTCCATGGGCTTTTCTCCTCTTATAATTACCTTCTAATTATAGCGGATTTTTGCGGATTTGATAACCTATTTCAGAAAAAGATTTGTAAATATTTTGATTGACAAAAACTACGAACGAATAGGAATTTTCACGCCGAGCGCGGCTTCCATTTGCGGCAACAAACCATAATAAGCAATACGGCGCACACAACGCGGCATAATACCCGCCCATTTAAAGTCACCGGTAATCACACCATTTTCATCTTCACCGCTTGGCTTAAACACAAACAGATCATTCATAGTGATCGTATCACCCTCCATACCGACAATCTCAGTTACATGAGTGATACGACGCATGCCATCACGTTGACGACTCACTTGTACAATCAACTGTAGCGCCGAAGCGATTTGATAACGTACCGCGCCGATTGGGATATTCATATCCGCCATACTCACCATATTCTCCACACGAGAGAGTGCATCGCGCGGGTGGTTGGCGTGGACAGTCGTTAGCGAGCCTTCATGACCCGTGTTCATCGCCTGCATCATATCGAACGCTTCTTCGCCACGCACCTCACCCACAATAATACGGTCAGGGCGCATACGTAGGGCGTTCTTCACCAAGTCACGCATCGTGACTTCCGCATCAGCATGAGTTTTAGAGGCTGCTGGACGTGTTTCCAAACGCACCAAATCAGGATGATCGAGTTTTAATTCCGCTGCATCCTCAATCGTCACCAAACGCTCACCATGCGAGATATGACGTGAAATAGCATTCAGCAAGGTCGTCTTACCAGAACCGGTACCACCAGAGATAAGCACATTCATTCGGCACGCACCGACAATCTTCAAAAACTCACCCAATGCAGAGGACATATTACTCTGTCCAATCATATCATCCAATGATATCAATCGTTTAGAGAATTTACGAATAGAAATTGACGTTCCATCCACCGCCAATGGAGGGCAGATAATATTCACACGCGAGCCATCGGCCAAACGCGCATCCAATAACGGACGGAACGGGTTAATCTCACGGCCAATCCCTTTAGCGATACGATGCGCGATGCGCAGCACTTCTTCTTCACCAGAGAGCGTGATATCGGTTTTTTCTAGCTTACCAAAACGCTCGATAAACACATCATTATAGCCATTGATCAGAATATCGTTGATTTCCTCATCTTGCATCAAAGGCGTAATCGCGCCCAAATCCGCCATTTTTCCGAGAAAATCGCCCGTCAGAATATTACGCTCTTTTTCGATAATATCGAGCTCGGTTTGATTGGTACGATGCTGAATTTCAAGCAACTCCGTCTGGCGTTCCATGGCTTTGGCCATAGCGGCAAAAGCATTTACCGCCCCGCCACCCATTTGAACATCAGCGCCTTCAGCAAAGGCTTCGCCCGTATGTTGCTGCTCCCCTACCTCTGCAGATGCGGCCGCATCATTCGCTACCTCTTCTGGCTTAAAAATCGTTTCCAACTGCGCCTTATCAATCGGCGAAACTTTGATATTTCCTTTCGCAAAAGCACTGTAAGGAGCTGGCCCACCATTAAGGACGATTTCTTCGCCCAGCAACTCACCTTCGCCCAGCTGACGCTGCACTTCACCATTTTGGAATATCTCAATTTCTCCTGCATCAATACGCCACGCCACAAAGGCAGCTTCATTTTGCAAGATCAGCGGGTCGCCCGAAGCGAAACGGTATTTTCCTAAACTCATGCTCTCACCATAGTGCGAATCAATTAAGAATTCGTTACAGAAATTACAATTGCTGCTTAAATACGCGTTTTCGTTGCGCCGAAGATGGAATTTTCAATATATCTCGATACTTAGCGACGGTACGACGGGCGACTTTCATCCCCTGATCATCCAATGCAGCGGCCAAGGTTTCATCCGAATGCACCGATTTCACATCCGTTTCACTATCCACCAGTTTTTGAATCATATGCTGCACGGCTTTCGATGAAATATCATCGCCACCAAAACTGCTACCTAATGATGAGGTGAAGAAATATTTTAGCTCATAAAGCGCCCCACCATAAGACACATATTTATTACTCGTAATACGGCTGATAGTGCTTTCATGCATCTCAATCGCATCGGCCACTTCTTTAAGCGTTAGTGGCTTCAGGTAGCGCACCCCATGCAGCAAGAAACGCGATTGCTGCTTCACAATTTCACGCGTGGTTTTCAGCATCGTATGCGCCCGTTGGTCGAGCGATTTCACTAACCAATTCGCATGATTAAGCTGCTCACCTAAATAACTTTTTTCTTCCTTATCGCGCGCACTGCCTGACAAACGTGTATAATAATCATTATTCACTAATACTTTCGGCAAGGCGCCCGGGTTTAACTCAATCTCCCAATCATCACCGTGGCGACGCACGAATACATCGGGCTGCACTGCAGCGGTTTCTTCAAAATCAAAGGCAAAACCCGGTTTTGGGTTAAGCTCGCGCAACTCTTCGACCATTTCCTGAAGCTCATCGCGCGGCACTCCACAGGCTTTCTCCAACGCCTTAAAATCTGCCTTGCTCAGCAATTCGAGATTATCGACCAATGCCTGCATAGATTCGGTCAGCTCGCCCATATCTTCTAGCTGTAACGCCATACATTCTGCAACACTGCGCGCGCAAAGCCCCGCAGGCTCAGCCTCTTGCAACAAAGAAACCACTGCATCCAGTTCCTGACGACTGCATTTTAGGCTATCGGTAATTTCAATATAGTTTTCAGGTAAATAACCGGATGACTGCACCATATCAATTAGATGCATACCGATAAGACGCTGCGCCATATCTTCCGTTGAGCAGTTAAGGTGCTCAACGAGATAATCTTGTAAAGATGGCTTTTCATGTGCCATTTTTTCGATCAGGTTTTCACCCTCACCACCATAGCTACTTGTACCAGAAGATGTTGGCGTATATTCAGGCGCTGAACGCTCCGCCCGATCAGAGAATTCTTCGCTCGCAACAGGTGCATCTTCTGTGGCATCCGCTCGGTCAAAGTCAATCTCTTGCGTTGCACTATTTTCTTCTGGCTTCTCAGATTGCAGCTCTTCTGCTTTATTTTCGCCCTCAGCAAGCAATGGATTTTTCTCCATCTCCTCTTGCACAAAGGCTTCTAAATCCGTCGCAGAAAGTTGGAGTAGCTTTATCGATTGCTGCAACTGCTGGGTCATCACCAGCGATTGCTGTTGGCGTTGCTGTAAACTCTGTGAAGGCCCCGCCATAATTCTACCCCTTAAATACTAAATGATTCGCCAAGATAGACGCGGCGAACATCCGTATTATTGACGATCTCATCAGGCGCACCTTCCATCAACACCGAGCCTTCATGGATGATGTAAGCACGGTCGATAATCTCAAGTGTTTCGCGCACATTATGCTCGGTGATCAACACGCCAAGCCCACGATCTTTCAGATGTGACACAAGTTCACGAATTTCAGATACTGCAATCGGATCAATTCCCGCAAGCGGTTCATCCAACAGGATAAAACTAGGCTTAGAAGCCAGCGCACGTGCAATTTCCACACGACGGCGCTCACCGCCCGATAAGGCAATCGCAGGCGTGGTGCGTAAATGTGTAATTGAAAACTCAGCCAGCAATTCATCGAGAATCATTTGGCGATTTTCACGCGTTTTTTCGGTTACTTCTAGCACTGCCATAATATTTTGCTCAACCGTCAACCCACGAAAAATCGAGGCTTCCTGCGGCAAATAACCAATCCCAATACGCGCACGCGAATACATAGGAAGCGGCGTAATATCCGTTCCATCCAGCGTAATTTGTCCATAATCCGGACGAATCAAACCCGTAATCATATAGAAACAAGTAGTCTTACCTGCACCATTAGGACCTAGCAGCCCAACCGCTTCACCACGGCGTACTTTAAGCGAAATATCACGCACAACAGGACGCTTCGCATAGCTTTTACCCAAATGCTGAATTTCCAACCCTGATGTCTTTTCGACTAATTCAGGCGCTTTAATCACCGTATCCATAAGAAAAGAATAGCAGGAAACACTAGACTTTCCAACCTTTACGCAAATTTATGCAATTCTTACGCCATTATTGACCGGGAATGAAGACACCTTTAACACGCCCGCCTGAAGGTTTTGTTCCACCTTCTTTCGTTGCCGCCGCTCCACCGGAAGTGAGCAAGCTCTTTTGTGTTTTAAGATTATAATCCAAACGACCACCACGCAGCATATTCTTCCCACGCGCTAAAACCACACCGCCAACAAGCGTAACCATTTGCTTATCAACATTATAAATACCTTTACTTGAACGCGCCGATTCTTCCGGCATGGTGAGCATTACATCACGTTCCACCTCAATGCGACTCACCGCACCGAGATTAGCCGCCGCTGATTGCTTACCTACCTCCCGATAATAAACCTTCATCCGCTGGGCTTTTAAGGTGATGTTACCCTGCACAGCTTCCACCGAGCCGCTAAAAATCGCCATATGCTTATCTTGCAATACTTCGAGCGAATCAGCCGCAATTTCGATTGGCTGATCGGAATCCAGCTTCGCAAGAGATTGCGCCCATAAAGGCAGTGAAATCAATAGAGTGACTATAAATGCTAATATTTTCATGGATATATCGTTAGTTTGACGTTATTCTCAAATAGCACGCGCTGGGAGCTTCCCTCAATCAAAAACTCATTAGCGACAACATTTCCCATCGGCCCCTGCCCTGATACTCCTGCATTACTACGCACCATACTCTGTTTCATATCTACATATACTTTATTGGAATTTAACTCATAGCCATTACTTGCAATCAGATGCACTTTCTCTTTTAAAAACATTTTCTGTGCCGTAATCTCCAACACCCCTGTCGCGGCAGAAAGCGCCAGCCAGAGCCCATTATTCAGCGCCACATCTGCTTTAATTTTTCTCAGCAAAACTTCTGATTCATCTTGCTGTACCGCCTCGCTCGCGCGAATCGTAAACGGTTGATTGTCGCCATCCACACTTTCATAGCGCGGGTTTTTCATCACAGGCTTTTCACCATTTGATTCAACTGGCACCTGAGTTAATGCGATACGCACCCCCTCTTCTTCTGGCTTCAAAAAGGGCACCACCACCACCGCGGCAATCAATAATAAAACCATCATTCCCAATGAGATTTTACCAATATTCAACAGCCGAGTATAAACAGGAATTCGCTTCAAACGATGCTCAACCTCGCTAGGCTCTAGTTGATTTAAAAGGCCAGACTTGGTCACGCAACACCTGCGCGCAAACAATCATGAATATGGATAATTCCTTCTGGTTTACCCGCATCGTCACACACAAAAAGACTCGTAATTTTACAGTCATTCATCACCTGCAATGCCTCTTGCGCTAGAGAGCTCGAGCGAATCGTTACCGGCCCAGCCGTCATCACATCTTTCGCATCCTTGCTGAGCAAACTACCATCCATATGTCGGCGTAGATCGCCATCCGTCACAATACCGGTAAGAACACCTGAATCATCTAACACTGCGGCACAACCAAAACGCTTCGCGGTCATCGCCAGCAACACTTCCTGCATAGGCATATTAGCAGAAATAACAGGTAACTCATCACCATCATGCATCAAATCTTTCACCTTCACAAAACGCTGCCCTAACTTGCCACCTGGATGAAATGTTTGAAAATCTTCTGCGGTGAAGCCTTTTCGCTCCAATAATGCGGCTGAAAGAGCATCTCCCAATGCCAACATCATAGTCGTAGAGGTAGTTGGCGCACCGGTTGCTGAAGCTTCTGGAATCTCTGGTAGTACCAACGGCACATCTGCTGCCTCTACCAACATCGAAGTCGGACGACGCACCATCGCTATCATCGGAATATTAAACCGAGCGCCATAAGCCACCATATCGCGCAATTCTGATGTCTCGCCTGAGTTAGAAAGCAACAACATCGCATCATCACGCGTGACCATTCCTAAGTCGCCATGGCTCGCCTCACCGGGATGCACAAAATGCGCAGGCGTTCCGGTCGAAGCCATCGTCGCCGCAATTTTACGGGCAATATGGCCGGACTTACCCATCCCACTTATAATAAGACGACCTTTTAAACCCGCAACCACATCCACCGCTTGCACAAATTTATCATCCAGCGCTTTAGAAAGCGCCTGCAAGCCTTCAATCTCAATCTCTAAAAGTTCACGAGCAACTTTGATATCATCCGTCATCATACTTTCCTTAATGCGCGAAGATATCGACATCGTTCCAGCCATTCAAATCAAGCATTGCACGAGCGGGCAAGAAATTCATGGAAGCCACGGCTAAATCCATACGGCCTTCACGCTCTAGCATCGCATTGAGCTTATCGCGCAAATTATGCAAATGGCGTACATCCGTCGCTGCATATTCTGCCTGCGCTTCCGTAAGCTCTGGCGCACCCCAGTCAGATGACTGCTGCTGCTTGGAAACATCTTCGCCCAGCAATTCACGGCAAATTTCTTTATATCCGTGACGATCTGTATAAGTACGCGCTAATTTCGACGCAATTTTCGTACAATAAATCGGTTGAACTAAAATATTTAAATAAGCGCGAAGAATGGCCACATCAAAGCGCGCAAAATGGAAAAGTTTTACGCGTTTTGGATCACTCAACAATGCTTTGAGGTTGGGAGCGGCATATTGACCGCGCTCAAACGTGACTAAATGCTCGTCTCCTTTACCATCTGAAAGTTGCACTACACAAAGGCGATCGCGGTTATTTAACAGCCCCATCGCCTCTGTATCGACGGCAATATCGCCATCAAATTGTAAATCTGCGGGAATATCCCCTTTATAAACGTGAACAGCTATCGTAAACTCCTTACCTTAAAGACTAACATTAACTGTAAAGTAATTAGCATGACAGACAAGTATGAATCCACCAAACTTCGCCATAACTGGCAACGCGAGGAAATTGTATCACTACTTGATATACCATTAATGGAACTTTTGCACCGTGCTGCAACCGTTCATCGCCAGCATTTTGATCCAAATCAAGTGCAAGTCAGCACGTTACTTTCCATCAAAACAGGCGGCTGCGCTGAAGATTGCGCCTATTGCCCGCAAAGCGCACGCTACAATACCGAAGTGGAAGCTGATAAACTCATGCAGCCACAGGCAATTTTAAAAGAAGCAAAGAAGGCCAAAGCCGCCGGCGCGAGCCGTTTCTGCATGGGTGCTGCATGGCGTGAACTCAAAGATCGTGATGTTCCAAAGATCGAAGAAACCATCCGCCTCGTCAAAGCAGAAGGGTTAGAAACTTGCATGACGCTGGGCATGCTTAAAGATGAACAAGCCGAAACACTTAAAGAGGCTGGGTTAGATTATTATAACCATAATCTCGATACCGCGCCGGAACTTTACGGCGATATCATCACCACCCGCACCTATGATGACCGCAAAGAAACCCTCGCACGCGTGCGTGACGTGGGTATGAAGACCTGCTCTGGCGGCATTGTCGGCATGGGCGAAAGCCGCGATGGCCGTGCGGGGCTCTTGCAAGAACTCGCCAATTTACCGGAACATCCGGAGTCGGTTCCCATTAACATGCTCGTTCAGGTCGAAGGCACGCCAATGGCGAACCTAGATCCGCTCGATCCACTCGAATTTGTGCGTAGTATTGCCGTAGCGCGTATCATTATGCCAAAATCTTTTGTCCGCCTTTCGGCTGGTCGCGAGAAAATGTCCGATGAAATGCAAGCCATGTGTTTCTACGCCGGCGCTAATTCTATCTTCTATGGCGAAAAGCTCCTTACCACTCCCAATCCCATTGAGAATGATGATATGGCACTCTTTAAACGCCTCGGCATCTCCCCCCTTCAGCTAGAAACGGCTGTAGATGATGACTGGGACGAGGATGAAGATACCACCTCGCCCGTTGGCGGCTGCCACCATACAGGCGCATGCTCTCATGGCTAATGATTGGCAAGCCTCTGGCTTAAATCATATCTGGTTACCTTATAATCAGATGCAAATTTCCGCGCCACCTTTACCGGTAGTGGATGCCGAAGGCTGTACCATCACGCTTGCTGATGGCCGCACTTTGATTGACGGTATTGCAAGTTGGTGGTGTATGGTGCATGGCTACAAGCACCCTTATATGGTCGAACACATGACCAAACAGCTGCACACCCTGCCACATGTGATGTTTGGCGGTATCAGCCATGAGCCTGCTTTTACGCTAGCGGAACGCCTCGCAAATATTACCCCTAAAGGGTTAGAACGCGTTTTCTTTGCTGACTCCGGCTCAGTATCCGTCGAAATTGCTATTAAAATGGCGCTGCAATATTGGCGCAATAAAGGCAAACCGCAAAAAGGACAATTTGTCTGCTTCAAGAACGGGTATCATGGCGACACTTTGGGCGCGATGTCCGTCTCTGATTCACTGAGTGTTTATCACCAAGCATTTGCGCATGCACTCCAACATCAATTCACAGTGGATATTCCAAAAGGTGAGTATGATTTCGCGGATTTCGAGAACCTCATCGCCGATAATGCGAAACATATTGCAGGTTGCTTTATTGAACCGCTAGTGCAAGGCGCAGGCGGCATGCGTTTTCACTCACCGGATGTATTGGCGGAGATTCATCGCATCTGTAAACGCCATGATATTTTATTCATCGCAGATGAAATCGCCGTTGGCTTTGGGCGCACAGGTTATATGTTCGCCTGCGAGGAAGCGGGTATTACGCCCGATATTATGTGCCTCGGCAAAGCTCTCACAGCTGGCATGATGACGATGGCAGCCACCGTCGCAACCACCGAGGTTTTTGAAGCCTTCCTCGATAACTCTTATGATAAAGCCTTTATGCATGGCCCCACTTTTATGGCCAACCCGCTCGCATGTAGCGCCGCGCATGCCTCACTCGATCTTTTCGAATCCGAACCACGCAGCCAGCAGGTGGAGATTATTGAAACTCAATTAAATACTGAACTCGCGCCATGCAGTGAAATAGAGGGTGTCATAGAAGTACGCGTCAAAGGAGCACTCGCTGCCGTGCAACTTGATAATGCACGTACCATTGATAGCAATGCCTTGCGCGAACGGTTTGTCGAACTCGGTGTATGGATTCGCCCCATAGGCGATGTGATTTATCTTACTCCGCCGCTCGTCATTACAAAGACAGAATTGGCACAACTTACATCTGCTATCGTGACAGTGGTAAAGGAATGGTCTAAAGAATAATTCATGTTATTAGAAATAACGAATTTTATCGCGCAATTTCCACAATTTCATATGTGGACGGTGTTCGGTATCGTAGTAATGGCCGTGGTACTGTTCGCCAATAGCCGCATTAGCTTGGAGCTTTCTTCCATCATTATCCTTGGGTTTTTGATGCTGTTCTTTGAGCTTTTACCGATGCCAAATGCCGAAGGTGGCGTGACACTGGATGCTTCTGAACTTCTTATGGGCTTTGCGAACCCTGCACTCATCGCCGTAATGGGCCTGCTCGTTTTGGGGCAAGCGGTCATCCGCACCGGATCGCTCACAGCCTTATCTAATTTATTCATCGGTATTAAACGCGGAGGAAAGATTTTACCTATCCTACTGATTCTTTTAACCGTTACTTTTATCAGTAACTTCCTCAATAACACGCCAGCCTGCGTTATCTTCATTCCAATTATGATGGCAGTCGCGAAACATCTGAATATCTCTGCCAGTAAAGTGATGATTCCGCTTTCTTACGCCGCTATCCTTGGGGGTGTAACAACCCTCATCGGTAGCTCCACCAACCTGCTCGTTTCCGGCGTGATGGTAGATATGGGCTTAGAACCTCTCGGTTTCTTTGACTTCACCCTACCAGGTCTCGCCATTGTCGGTGTCGGCTTAACTTATATCGTTTTCGTTCTACCCAAGTTACTCCCTGAACGTACAGACCTTGCAGGCGAGGTGCTGACAGGCGGCGACCGTACCTTTGTCGCTCAACTCGAACTTTCGCAAGATGCAGATGCTGTAGGAAAAACTATTGGCGAGGCTGGTTTATTCGAAGATCGCGACATGACGCTCAAAATGATTCAACGTGGCGAACATGCTTTCTTACCCCCTTTCGATGAAAATCTAACGCTTAAAATTGGCGATCTGCTTATTCTCACCACCACGCGCGATGCGCTCTCTAGCTTACTGTCCGATACGCCAAAAGAATCGTTCCGCAAGATCCATCAAATGAGTATGATGGCAGAAGACTTAGAGGGCGATACGCAAATGACGGAGCTGCTCATTGCTCCTGCCTCACGTATGATTGGCCGTAATATTGAGCAGATTGGTTTCCACCATAATCTCGGCTGTATCGTGCTGGGTATCCAGCGCCGTTCGCGCATTATCACCACCCGTATGACGGATATGCGCCTTGCCGCAGGTGATGTACTACTCGTTATGGGCAGTCAGCAAGAAGTCAATAAGATGCGAGCCAATAAAGATGTCATTCTGATGGAATGGACGACTCAAGATATGCCATCGAAAAAACTCGCTTGGCGTATCAATCTTATTTTTGGTGCTGTGGTCAGCCTTGCAGCAACCAGCGTGCTTCCAATTCATATTTCGGCCTTTGTGGGTGCTGGCGCTGCCATTATCGCCGGATGTTTGAACCTTCGCCAAGCCTTACGTGCACTTGATTCTGCAATTATCTTCCTTGTAGCAGCCGGCATAGCGCTGAGCGTCGCCTTGCAAAAAACGGGAGGCGCGGCCTTCCTTGCTGACACGCTCGTTACCAGTATGGAGGGGTACCCGCCTGTCGCCGTCATGTCGGCCATGTTCTTGCTGATGGGTATTCTCACCAACATCCTCAGCAATAATGCCACAGCCTTACTCTTCACGCCAATTGCAGTCAGCACAGCTGCTTCGCTTAATGTGCCACCTGAAATGTTTATCTTCGCGGTTATCTTCGCCAGCAATTGCTGCTCATTCGCCTCACCTATTGGCTATCAAACCAACTTGCTCGTGATGGCCCCCGGCCATTATCAATTTAGCGATTATGTCAAAGCGGGGGTTCCACTCATGCTACTCGTCTGGGCGACCTATACGGCCTACGCCTACTTCTTCATGATGTAAAAAAAAGCGCCGAAGAGTTTCCCTCACCAGCGCTTTTAAAGCATATAAATAAGAGCTACCTAGATAGCGCCTGGCAATCCTAGAGGCATTTCGTCTGCAGGTGCGGCATCGTCAGAAGCTTGTTCCTCTGCCTTTGCAGGCTTCTTAGCACGTGGCTTGCGCGCAGGCTTCTCTTCATCTTCTGCACTCTCTTTTTTTGCATCAGGCTTTGAGCGTGGCTTACGCTTTGGCTTTTCTTCTGCCTTCGCTTCTGATGTTTCTTCAAATGATTTAGCTTCCCCTGCATCATCCATTTCTTCTTCTGGCTCCGGCTCAGGGTTCGCAGCACGGTAAGCTTCTTGCTCCGCTTCATGTGCATTAAGCAAACGCTGAAAATGTTCTGCATGCTGCATATAAAATTCAGCTTTCACACGATCATTCGTGCGATGCTCATTAAAGAGATTGATGTAATTATCGCGCTTATTCTCTACCTGCTTGGCATTAAAGCGCTTACTACCGCCCCCACCGCGATTACGATTATTGTTATTGCGGTTGTTGTTATTGTTACGGCGGCCATATTGGCGATTACGTCGTTGATTCATCAAACTTCCTTTAGAAATTACTTCTTCCGTAAGACCACAGCGCGTTCAACTCCGCCATAATCTTGTCGAATTTTATGCAAATCAAACCCGTTTTGCTCCGCTAGTGCGGCAACCTGGTTCGCTTGCCCTATTCCCACCTCAAATATCAACCATCCGCCTTGCTGCAAAATTGCGGGGGCTTGCGCCGATATTGTTCGGTAAAAGTCGAGCCCATCTTCTCCCCCTACTAAAGCCATGATGGGTTCATGATCCCGCACTTCCGGCATAAGGCCTTCATAGTCGCGCATTGGGATATAAGGTGGGTTGCTTATGACAAGATCGAAAGCTTCTGTCAAGCCTTCAGCCCAGTTTCCCTCTTGAAATTCCACACGATTTTGTAAATCAAGTTTGTGAGCATTGCGTTTTGCAACATCCAATGCCTCCGATGATTTATCCACCGCAATCGCCGTTGCGTTCGGATATTCATGTAAAAGCGTCAGAATCAAACACCCGCTACCTGTTCCTAAATCTAGAAACTGATAGGGTTTTTCTTTATCAGGCAAAATTTTCAACACCTCTTCGATCAACACTTCACTATCAGGGCGCGGCGTAAGTACATGCTGATTCACGATAAAATCATGCTCCCAAAACCCACGCTCACCCAGTATCTGCGAGAGCGGCTCCCGCGCTTCACGACGTTGCAGCAATTCCTCAAAACGCGCTTCATCACCCTGCACATGTTCAAACATCATCTGTGCCTCACGCTGCGGTGATTCACACCCTGCATCCACAAGACGCTGAACAGTTTTAGCCGAGATCATCCGCGATATCAGCGAGACGTTCAGCTTCATCTACGCTGCGTAACTCATCAATATATTCATCAAGCCCCTCACCCTGCATAATGGCGTCGAGGTTATAGCCGGTTTTATTGATACGATGATCGGTCACACGCCCTTGCGGGAAGTTATAGGTACGAATGCGCTCCGAACGATCACCACTTCCCACCTGCCCTTTACGCGCAGCAGAACGCTCATCATGCACTTTTTGGCGCTCCGCATCATAGATACGCGCACGCAAAACACGCATCGCCTTTTCGCGGTTTTTATGTTGCGATTTTTGATCCTGCTGGCTCACCACAATACCCGTTGGAATATGCGTTAAACGCACCGCAGAATCCGTCGTATTCACCGACTGACCACCGGGACCTGAGGCACGGAACACATCAAAACGAATGTCTGATTCTTTCAAATCAATATCTACTTCTTCAGCTTCAGGTAATACGGCCACCGTCGCAGCAGAGGTATGCACACGTCCACCCGATTCTGTCACCGGCACACGTTGCACGCGATGCACGCCAGATTCAAATTTCAATTTCGCAAATACGCCCTTGCCGTTAATTTCAGCACTGGCCTCTTTATAACCACCCACACCGGTTTCGGAGACATCCATCGGCTCGAATTTCCAGCCCTTACCTTCGGCATAGCGTTGATACATACGGAAAAGCTCAGCGGCAAACAAGCCGGCTTCATCACCACCCGTGCCGGCACGCACTTCAAGAATTGCGCTTTTCTCATCGGCTTTATCTTTAGGAAGCAAGGCCACTTGAATTTCTTTTTCAAGCTTTGGCATCAACTCAGTTAAATTACGATGCTCTTCTTCCGCCATTTCCTTCATTTCAGGATCATCCAGCATCTCTTCCAAGCCTTCTAACTCAGATGAGGCTTGGCTATATTGCTTATAAAGCTCCACAATCGGGCCTAAATCCGCATATTCTTTAGACACAGAGGCATAATCATCAATCGCATCCGGATTGGCCATTTGCTGACCCAGCTCTTCAAAACGATCAACGATACTTTTTAATTTGTCTAAAAATCCAGCTTGCATGCGTGGGTTATAGGGTAGTTACAGGTAGTGACGCAATTTATTTCCGCTCAAACAGCTTTACAGCCTCTTCTAAAAGCGTTTCACCGAGTTTATCGACCTCATCTAGCATGATGGCGTGGCTGTAATAGCGCGATACATCATGACCGATGCCGATGGCCATTAATTCCACGGGCGAGCGCTTCTCGATTGCCTCAATCACCTCGCGTAAATGTAAATCAAGATACTCGCCGCTATTAAGCGAAAGAGTGGAATCATCGACCGGTGCACCATCCGATATCACCATTAAAATACGGCGCTCTTCAGGACGAGCGAGAAGACGCTCATGCGCCCAAAGCAGTGCCTCTCCATCGATATTTTCTTTCAGCAATCCTTCTTTCAGCATCAAGGCGAGATTGTGGCGTGTGCGTGATAGTGCCTGCTCGGCGGATTTATAAATAATATGGCGCAGATCATTTAAACGCCCCGGCTGTTCTGGGCGTCCGCGCTCCATCCACGCTTTGCGAGAGTCACCACCGCGCCATTCTTTCGTTGTAAACCCGAGGATTTCCACCTTCACACCACAACGCTCCAAAGTGCGCGCAAGCAACTCGGCACTTAAGGCCGTAATCGTAATCGGTCGCCCGCGCATAGAGCCCGAATTATCCAGTAAGAGCGATACGACCGTTTCCTTATCTTGGCTCTGGCGTTCTTGCTTATAGAGATACGGATAACCCGGCGCGATAATCGCCTGCGGCAGGCGGGCATTATTGACCAGCCCCTCCTCCAACTCAAATTGCCAATAACGTTCGGTTCGTGCGAGTAGAAGCCGTTGCAGCTTATTCGCCAAACGGCGGGTGACCTGTGCCATTTGCGGCATTTTCTCATCTAGCTGTTGGCTGAGGCGTTTTAGCTCCTCATAAGGCGCGAGTTTATTCGCGGGCACGACTTCATCATATTCACGCGTGAATATGCGATAAGGCTCGGCAACCGTATGGCCTTCTTCTGGGTGATTATGGCCGATAGACTCCGCCTCATGCAGCATCTCTTCAGTATTAGCGAGTTCATCTGAATCTTGTGTTTGCGCGAAGTTATCTTCCTCGCTCGAACTATCGCTAGGCGATGAATCAGCGGACTGTTCTTCTTGGTCAGGCTCCCCTTCTTGCGGGGGTTCTTCATCTGATTCCTCTTGTCCGAATGATTCAGCCTCTGCACCCTCAGGTTCTTCTTGCTCGACCGGAGACATATGGCCTTGAGATAACCATTGCTGCAAAAGCTGATGAAAACTCTCCTGATTTTCGAGATGAGTGGAAAGCAAGTCACCATCAAAGCCTTCTAACGTCATTTTGAGCGAAGCAACTTCCATCGCCAGTGCATCAGGTACTTTGTAACCGGCTAATTCACCACGCAAATAAGCGGCCATCGCCTCAGCACTGCGCTGTTCTTCAGATAAGGGCTCTTGCGTGAGGCGCTTTTCTTCCCACGCTTGTAGGTTCGTTTGCACGCCTTGATAATGCCGCGCGGCCAAGCAATCAAGTCGAGCCATTTCCATCGCCTCTGCCATCTCGGCCTGCTGCCAACCCGAAGTTAAGCGCGCATTATGCCAGCGCCGCGCGAGAGCCGCTCGATCAATCTCGCCACGCTTTACAGCTCTTGATTCATCGCCCAACAGCAACAACACATCGCTTTCCAACAAAGGGGACTCCGCATGGTTCGCTCCTTCACGCAACGTCAGGTCTTTATTGCCCGACAATGCCCGCGCGGCAGCGGAAAGAGTTTCTGTATCAGAGTTCCACATCGAATACGCGTTGGTATAGCTCGGCGATGACAGGTTTTTCTTCTTCGTCGCATTTATTGAGGAAGGTGAGTTTGAATGCATCTTCACGGTTGCCAAAAATCTCTGCATTTTCAGCCCAAAGAATCACCGTGCGCGGCGACATAACGGTGGAGATATCACCCGCCTTGAAACTCTCACGCGTGAGGCTGGCGAGTGTCACCATTTGTTTGGCGAGTTTCTTATTTAGCTTCGGCGCTTTGGCGAGGATGATTTCAATCTCCTGCGCTTCCGGTAGGTAATTAAGTTGCGTGACGATATTCCAGCGATCCATTTGCCCTTGGTTCAGCGCTTGAGTACCATGATAAAGTCCGCTCGCATCGCCTAAGCCCACCGTATTGGTCGTCGCGAAAATACGGAAGAGTGGATGCGGCGTAATCACACGATTTTGATCCAGCAAGGTGAGTTTACCCTGTGCCTCAAGCACACGTTGAATCACGAACATCACATCAGGACGGGCTGCATCATATTCATCGAACACTAACGCACATGGACGTTGCAATGCCCAAGGCAAAATACCCTCACGAAACTCCGTAATTTGTTGCCCGTCTTTGACCACAATCGCATCGCGACCGACAAGGTCAATACGACTAATATGACTATCCATATTTACCCGCAAAACCGGCCAATTTAGGCGAGCAGCTACTTGCTCAATATGAGTCGATTTACCCGTACCGTGATAACCTTGAATCAACACGCGGCGGTTATGCTTAAAACCTGCGAGAATCGCGCGAGTCGTCGCATCATCAAATTGGTAGTTCTCATCCATCGCCGGCACATGCTCCGCCGCATCTTTAAAAGCAGGCACTTTCCAATCACAATCAATATCAAAGATTTTAGAAGCGGAAAGTTCAGTATCAGGAGTATCGGTCATGGCCATAGATGTAAGTGGGCTTTAAGCTTTAAGCAATAGCCTAATGTTCATCCACCGCTGTCATAATGATGGCATAGGCTTCCGTCACACGTTTAAATTTATCTTCCGCCATGGTTTCCTGCGTCACATCCGGATGATATTTCTTCACCAACTTTTTAAAGCGCGCCTTCACCTTATCTTTCGTCACAGGCCACTCAAGCTCCATAAAACGTAACGCTTTCGTTACTTCGCGGCTTGGCGCAGGGATAGCAGCAGCCATATCTTCCATCGAAGCACCAGCCCCTCCAAACACATCCCCAAATTTATTAGTAAAAGTGTCATAGAGTTTTTCAGTTGTAAAACCTTTGCCGCCCTCACGCTTCCAAGTAGGACGGTGATCTGTATCGAAATTATCCCAGTAAATTTCGATTTCCATCTCGCTCATGCCATCAAAATAATTCCACTGCTTATTATATTCTGCCGCATGATCTTGGCAAAAACGGTAGTAGTCTTTCGCAATCGGGCTATAGCGTGATTTAGGCGCACGGTGTTCCCCTGGGTTTTCGCAACCTGGCATATCGCACTCAGGATGCTCTTCCTCTTTTTTAGGCGTCCAACGCGGGGAATAGACTGATGGTGGCATAGGGCGATATTATGAGTGGAAATAAAAGACGAAACAAGCGATAAGAAAGCATGAACACGCGAATTGAACGATTGACCAAAAGCTTACAGGCGTTACAGCCCACCGAGCTACATATTAAAGATGATTCTGCCCGTCATGCTGGCCATGCTGCCATGAATGGAGTGGAAGGCGAAGAGACGCATTTGGTCATTACCATCACCTCTGCACAGTTCGCAGGAAAATCTCGCGTCGAGTGCCACCGAATGGTGCAAAGCCTCTGCCAAAGTGAATTTGGCAAAGGCTTACACGCATTACAAATTAAGGCGAAAGAAAGTGCTTTTTGATTAATAATGTTCGTTAATCATACTGAACTGACTACTCAGCTCCGCATTCACATAACTTCCATTGCTGCTATAATCTGCATTCATAAAGACCCCCCGATCACCTGGGCTTTGCGCACAGGCCGACAGGAATAAGAACACGAAGAATAATCTGTAAAAATGTTTCATGCATAGTCATTCGCTTACGCATTCTAAAACATTACAAGACTATCTCCTTTAACTCAGATTAAGCAGCTTCTTGCTGTTCTCCACCTTCAGAACGTACCGGATTCGGTGATGTTTCTTGCACCAACTTTGTAAGATCAACGATTGGTTTATTCGTTTCAAGGTCATTGTAAGTTGGAATATTATGCATCTTCACAAGTACATCTACGTCTGACACCATATTTTGGAGCGACTGAATCTCTAGCTTTCCACCATTACGATAGGTCTCAAGCTGTTCACCAGGCTGATAGCACACATCATGCGCCACCACTTCAATCCCTGCATCGCGCAGTTTTGGCGCAACGTAAAGTGCAGGTGCTTCGCGCAAATCATCAACATGCTCTTTAAAGGCAACGCCAAGTAAGCCAACCTTTTTAGCACCTGTAGCGAGAATCGCTTTTACGCCTTGGTCAATTTGCTCTTCGTTACTATCCATGATGGATTTCACGATAGGCAGATCAACGCCGTGCAAGTTAGAGAACCAGCTAAGTCCGCGAACATCTTTCGGTAAGCATGAGCCACCAAAAGCAAAGCCCGGACGCAAATAATGCGAGGAAATATTCAGCTGCGTATCAGCCAAGAAAATCTTGATAGTATCATCAACGTTACCGCCAAACGCCTTCACTGTACGGCCAATTTCGTTACCAAAAGCAACTTTTAACGCATGCCATGTATTATCGACATATTTCGCAAATTCGCCTGTTTCAACAGTGGTACGAATACGTTCGCCATTCACATCTTTATACAAATCTTCAATCGCTTGTGCGGCAACCGGTTCTTCTGCACCAATCACGACACGACCTGTATCGAAGAAGTCTTTAATCGCCATACCTTCACGTAAGAACTCAGGGTTCGCGGCAATATAGAAATCTTTACCTGCTTTTAAGCCAGATTCACGTTCAATCACGGGAGCTAAACGATTACGCATCGTTCCAGGTGGAACGGTTGAACGAAGCACAACTACGGTGCCTTTCTCTTCCATATTTTTAAAGGCTTTACCAAGCGAGAGCGCCACACCATCTAGATAAGAAAGATCTGGCGAACCTGATTCTGGCGTTGGAGTACCAACTGCAATCATCACCACGCGGCTATTGGTAACTGCGTAATCAAAATCTGTGGTCGCACGGAATGTACCATTATCGATAATTTCTTCGACAAGGTCATTCACCCCTGGCTCCACAAAGGGAGCCGTTTTGGTGTTAAAAGCTTCAACGCGCTTTTCATCAATATCCACACCAATAACTTGGAACCCTTGCTTGGCGAAACATGCTCCCGAAACAGTTCCCACAGGGCCAAGGCCAATCATTGCAACATCATATTTTTTACTCATTACGTCTCCATTTATTAAAGAATAGTTAATATTTGTTAAGGTGTATAACCTTTTCAGACGTAAATTGCAAGCGTTAGTTGCGTTTTAACTTCTCTCAGCTTTCTCAGAAGCCTTATCAGCCTTCGCTTTAGCCTGTGCCGCTTCATCTTCATGTACTAACGATATAAGTGTAAAATCTTTATTATCTTTAGCCCTTAGCTTCTCATCTATCTGACGCATCGCACCATTCTTAGTGTTAATAAGGAAAAGCGGGATTTGACTCCCCTCCTCCTCTTTATGCTGATCAAATGAGTATTCACCCGTGAGATTAATCGCCTTAGTGCGCCAACCACGCATCGACTTACCAATAAGTTCCGTCAATACATGCCCACCACCAATGACTGGGCCCTTCAAACTGTGATCAAATTGATTCTTCGCCGCACCGTCTTTGTCTAGCTCTACATCCACATGGAACACTCGATGGCGACCGAATAAATGCACATAGTTTGCCCCGACCAGCGAGTTATAAGCAACATTCGAAGTTGCTAGAACAAGATAACTATACTGTTCTAGGTCTAACTCATAATAAGCTTCTTCTGATAAAATCTCACCATAATGCACGGGAATATCAGCCATACGCGGTTGCTTTAACTGATGCCAGTTAGTATCCGCAATCAGCACTGGCATTTTCTGACGCTGAAAAACTTTCGCGAGCTCCACTGAGAAAGCATTACTACCAATAATCAACACCCCATGTTCATGCTGAGCCAAATCAAATCGTTTTGCCAACCAACCCATAGAGAAACCATGCAACGCAACCGTCGCAAAAATCATCAAGAAAGTCACAGGAAGAATCGCCTCTGCCCCTGCATACCCCGCTTCCACCAGTTTGGGAGCTACTAACCCCGCCGTTACCGCACATACAATCCCGCGCGGTGCAATCCAGCCGATAAATATCCGTTCCTGACGACTCATATTCGTACCAATCGTCGCCACATAAACAGAAATTGGACGCGTCACAAAAATAGCCAAGAAAACAAAGGCAACAGTGCCAAAGCCTAAGCTCGTCATCATCTCAAACTTCAAAGTGGAGGAGATGAGAATAAAGATCACCCCAACCAGTAAGATCGCGATATATTCCTTAAAGCGTTTTGTATCGTGATAACTGGCAAATTTGGAGTTAGCCAGTGCGATACCAAAAGCAGTCACGGCAATCAGCCCGCCCTCTTTTTGGATTTCATCACTAATAGCAAAAAGGAAAATTACCATCGTAAGAATCACCGGTTGCTTCAGATATTCTGGCACCAAACCACGCGTAAAGGCCAGCTTCAAGGCATAAGCCGCACCCACACTAATGGCCGCAATACCTGCGACAATTACGAGGAAGTTCAAACTCGTAAAGACTGCATCCGCCGTCGTATCCGCACTGGAATAGACCAAAAACTCATAAGCAAATACTGCCAATAATGCCCCTACAGGGTCATTCACAATCGCTTCCCATTTGAGCATAGACCCTACTTTTGGTTTCACTTTATTTTGCTGCAATAACGGCATGACTACCGTCGGCCCCGTAATGGTAAATAGTCCGGCTATCACGCACGATAAACCTATCGAAAATCCGCCAATATAATGCGCCGCCAACACATTCAGAACAAAATTAATCGGTGAAGAGACCAGCAGCATGCGCAAGGTACCACCCTTACTTTCGCGCAAGCCTTTAAAACTTAAATGCAACCCACCCTCAAAAAGAATAATCGCCACACAAAGAGCAATTAGCCCAAAATAGTAGGTGCCTAGCGTTTCATGCGGGTTGAGCACACCAAATACCTCACCCAATAAAATACCTGCAATGGCATAGAGCACAATTGCAGGGAACGTGTAACGCCATGAAATAAATAAACAAATAAGGCAGAGCAACAAAAGTGCTGAGACGGAAAGAAGCATAAGTTTTCTTCTGTTATTTCAACTGAGTAGAAACTGGCATTTTTAGACAGAAAGTCAACTGAGAGAGAGCGATTATCAGTGGATAACTCTTATTCACTCAATGGAATATAAACGTGGAAGCTACTACCTTCACCCACGACAGACTCTACCTTCATCACGGCGCGGTGGCGTTGCAGGATATGCTTTACGATGGCAAGGCCAAGCCCCGTCCCACCCACTTTACGGGTACGGGCTGAATCGACACGGTAGAAACGTTCCGTCAGACGAGGCAGATGCTCTTTGGGAATTCCCTCCCCCTCATCACGCACGGTAATTTGCATGGCACGTTTCGTTTGGACAAAATGTGGATCACGTGGCAAATCAGACGTCACACGCGCTGTCACCAACACTTCACTATCTTGATTTCCATATTTAATCGCGTTACCAATCAGATTATGCAGCACTTGCTTTAGCTCATTTTCTTCACCGCGCACTTTCGGTAAATTCTCTGCTACATCCAATTCGATATTAATATTCTTTTGCTTGGCCGCCCATTCAAAATGGTCTTTTTCATGCTTAATCACACGACGCACTTCCACCGAACTGGTCGGCACCGTATGCGCGTTCATCTCAATCTTCGAAAGACTCAACAGATCGGTAATCAAGTTCTTCATCCGCTCGGCCTGCTCAGCCATCATGCCTAAGAATTTCGGATGCGCTTCTTTATCATCTTTCGCCGGCCCTTGAAGCAGCTCAATCAAACCAGCGATAGAAGTAAGCGGAGTTCTAATTTCATGGCTCGCATTGGCCACAAAATCTGCACGCATTTTCTGGATACGTTTCAGCTGAGTAATATCATTCAGCGTAATAATCACCGCCATTCCACCTTTGGAGGCAATCGGGAATCGTTCGATAATCGCGTGAATATCCTTCGGCTCAGGCTCAGAAATATGGAAATCCACCTCTCGCCCTTTCAGGCTCTCCACCACGGTAATCACCGCGTTAATCAGCACATCGCTTTCAAAAATATCGCTTAAATGTTTACCCGCTAAATTTTGTCCAAACATCAAGCGCGCCGAACGATTGGTACGCACAATGCGCAATTCTTCATCCGTCATAATCAGCATATCGGGCAGCGTATCGACAAGAATTTCACGCTCGGTAATGACCGATTCCATCTGCTGTTTCTTTTCCTGCCAATTACGCTGGAGCTGCACCAGAGCAGAGGATAAATCGCTTGAGATATTCAACACACCTAAATCCGGTGCTTTCGTTTTCTTATCTTGGCTTAAATCACGCACATAATCTGTGAGAGCCGCAAGATTGCTTAAAATCGGCTGCACCATCACACCCGATAGCAAAAGCACAAAACCATACCCTAACAGGAAGTGGACTACACCAATCTCATCATTGAGTAACAGCACCAAAAACACCACCAGCACCGGAATCGAAAGGATTACCAGCGTGCGGAATAAAGTCTGCAATGATAAAGTCGGGCGAGGCATAGTTCTATGATAGATTTCCAGCGTAAGTTGTCTAGCGCCCAGTATGGCGAAATGTTGCTAAGAACTCGTTAACATCGCCAAAACTTCACTTAGCGGCAATCCGACCACAGAACTGTACGATCCATTAATCCATGGAACAAAGGCAGCAGCGCGACCTTGAATAGCGTAACCACCGGCTTTCCCTTGCCATTCATTCGAAGTGATGTAACCCGCAATATCCTGTTCAAACAAACGCTTGAATTTCACTTGCGTCATCACGGTTTTGACACGGCCATTAACGCAAATAGAGGTATAAACGCGATGTCTACGCCCTGACAGAAGTTTCAAAAACTCACGCGCTTGTGCTTCATTTTCAGGCTTTCCAAGAATCCGACGGCCACAAGCCACCACCGTATCAGCAGCTAGAACCGTCGTACCTTCACGTCGAATTGCCGCGCATTTTTCTTTCGCCATGCGTGCAACATAGGTTACGGGGCGCTCACCTTGATGCGGCGTTTCGTCAATTTCAGCGGGGATTACTTCATCCGGCTCAATCCCCACCTGTCGGAGTAACTCCAACCGACGCGGGCTAGCAGATGCTAAGATAAGCATAGGTTACTTATGGCGGAAGGTGATGCGGCCTTTAGAAAGATCATACGGCGTCATTTCAACCGTCACTTTATCGCCCGCGAGCACACGGATACGATTTTTACGCATTTTACCAGAGCTATGCGCTAAAACTTCATGCCCATTTTCGAGCACCACACGAAACATCGTATTAGGTAGGATTTCTTCCACCGTTCCTTCAAATTCGAGTAGTTCTTCTTTAGCCATAAAATCCGTATTCGTTGTTTAATCTTGGAGGCTTAGTAACGCAAAGCTGCGCGTTTGGCCAGTACCTTATTTTAGATGCAAAATACAAATAAGGGTAAAAATACGACGCGCTGTGTCCAAATCGACAGCAACTTGATGCTCTAAGCTGCTAATCAGCAACTCTGCCCCCTCATTATGCATCGCTCTGCGCCCCATATCGAGCGCTTGAAGTTTCTCTGATGTATGGGTGGAAATACCCTCGCTATAAGCTTCCCACATCATAAAATAATCTTTAATGAGCTTACGAAACCCGCGCATAGAAAGGATAATTGTTTGTGCCTCGCCTTCATCTATACTGGATTTCACACTCATAAAAAGCCGTTGATCAACCGCCGATAAATGCAATTTATAAGGCCCTTTTCCTTTTAGTTCTAGCGGCTCGAAACGATTTTGATGGAGCAAATCAGTGATCGCCATTTCGCGTTCATGCTTAATTTCTGGATTACGGTAACGAATCGTCGCCTCATCCAGCGTAAGTTCGATAATAGACTCAGTCATCGCCCAACAACCTGCACCTTAGCGAAAGCGCATGTGCGTCTAATCCTTCCGCTTCCGCCAGAAGATACCCTGCTTTTCCAGACTTTTGAATTCCTTGTGATGTAGCTTCAATCAGTGAATGACGGTTCAAAAAATCATAAACCGATAAGCCGGATGAGAACCGCGCAGTACCACCCGTTGGTAGCACATGGCTTGGCCCTGCAACATAATCACCGAACGCTTCAGGCGTATGACGGCCAAGGAATATCGCACTTGCATGCGATAACTCATCTGCTACTTCACGCGGATTATCAATGGCAAGCTCCAGATGCTCCGGCGCAATCGCATCGACCACAATTTTACATTCTCGTACCGAATCAACCATTATCACCCCGCCGTAATCCTCCCAGCTTTTACGAGCAACCTCAGCTCGCGGAAGGCTTTGCAATATTTGTTCCACTTGCTCGCATACGGCATCAGCAAAAACGGCATCATCGGCAATCAAGATCGCTTGCGACTCCTCACCATGTTCGGCTTGCGAAAGTAAATCAGCCGCAATCCAATGCGGGTCGTTTTGATTATCAGCAACGACACAAATCTCGGATGGTCCTGCTACCGAATCAATTCCCACCGTGCCAAATAACTGACGTTTTGCTTCGGCAACATACGCATTACCTGGACCGACAATCTTATTAACGGATGCAATGACATCCGTTCCATAAGCCAAAGCTGCAACGGCTTGCGCCCCGCCAATTTTATAGACTTCCGTCACACCAGCTACTTTTGCTGCGGCTAAAATGATGGGGTTCAACTCGCCTTTTGGCGCGGGAACGACCATCACTAAACGCTCTACCCCTGCCGTACGCGCAGGCACCGCCGTCATCAAAACTGAACTCGGATAAGCGGCACGGCCACCGGGCACATAAAGCCCCACTGATTGTAGCGGTTTAAACTGCCAACCTAATTTATTGCCATCGCCGTCATCGTAAAAAGCATCTTCAGGCATTTGCATTGCGTGATAGCGCGCAATACGCTGAGCGGAAAGCTCCAGAGCTTCGATAAGCGAAGCATCGCATTGCTCATAAGCCGCCTCAATCTCTTCTGGCGAAACGCGAAGCTCACGCGCATCGGATACATTTAGGCCATCCCATTTAGTTGTATAATCAACCACCGCACCATCACCGCGAGATTTCACTTCTGCTAAAATATCTGAAACGGCTTTAGATACAGGTGCGAAATCAGCTTCACGGCTTTCCAGAAAATTCGCTAGTAATTCACCGAAAGCATCATCCGAAGCATCAAAAAACCTAACCATCTAAGGCCTCAGCGAATTGATCAATCAGGCCTCGCACACGCTTGCCATCCGTTTTATAAGCTGGGCGGTTCACGATCAAACGACTCGAAACTTCCATAATGGTTTCCACTTCCACCAAGCCGTTAGCTACCAGCGTACTGCCCGTTTCTACCAAATCGACGATGCGTTTAGATAAGCCCAAACTCGGTGCAAGTTCCATCGCACCATTCAGCTTTACGCATTCTGCTTGCACGCCGCGCTCCGCAAAATAGCTTCGGGTAATATGTGGATATTTCGTACCGACGCGAATATGGCTCCAGCTTTGCGGATTTTCATCCTTCGCATTTTCTTCCAACATCGCCACCGACATACGGCATTTACCTAACTCTAAATCGAGCGGGGTATAAAGATCA
This sequence comes from uncultured Rickettsiales bacterium, assembly GCA_964654855.1. Classification (GTDB taxonomy): domain Bacteria; phylum Pseudomonadota; class Alphaproteobacteria; order Rickettsiales; family JALZUV01; genus JALZUV01. Next base: position 118,707 of record CAZZJS010000003.1, on the reverse strand, counting down.
GGATAATCGAACTCGGCCAACACATCGCTTCCCGCAATGCCTAACTGCGCTCCGCCATAGGCCACAAAGCTAGGTACATCAAAACTCCGCACGCGGATGATATCCAGCTCCGGCACGTTTGAGGCAAAACGAAGCGAACGATCTTTCGGATCAAAAAACTTCGCTTCAGGTTCAATACCCGCACGCTTTAACACCGGCAAAAGCTGGTCTAAAATACGCCCTTTAGGAACAGCAAGAATGAGTTTCTTATCGGTCATTTACGCTACGCGCTCAATCGTCGCACCTACATTAGAGAGTTTTTCTTCTAGTTTTTCATAACCGCGATCAAGATGGTAGACGCGGTCAATCACTGTCTCTCCTTCAGCAGCGAGCGCAGAAATAACCAGTGAGAGTGAGGCACGCAAATCTGTCGCCATTACTTCAGCGCCGTGCAGATTATCAACCCCGCGAATAATCGCAGAACGGCCTTGCACCGTAATATTCGCACCCATACGGGTAAGTTCCGGCACGTGCATATAGCGGTTCTCGAAGATATTTTCGGTAATCATCGAAGCGCCATCCGCACGTGAAAGCAATGCCGTCATTTGTGCTTGCATATCCGTCGGGAAACCGGGGTAAGGTTGAGTCATAATATCAACTCCCTTAAGGCCACCGCCTTGTACCGTGATAGAATTCTCATCTGTTTCAATATTCACACCCGCTTCGATAAATTTCTCTAAAACCGAGCCGAGAATACGCGGCTGCACATTTGTCAGTTTCACCTTACCGCCGGTAATCGCGGCCGCGGCAATAAAGCTACCTGCTTCGATACGGTCTGCCACCACGCTATGCGTCGCACCTTGCAACTCTTTTACGCCGGTAATGGTGAGTGTTGAGCTACCGATTCCTTCAATCTTCGCGCCCATCGCGACGAGGCATTCAGCCAAATCAGTAATTTCAGGTTCGCGCGCAGCGTTACGAAGACGTGTTTCGCCTTCTGCCAATACTGCGGCCATCAGCGCATTTTCTGTCGCACCAACCGACACGGTTTCAAAAGCAATTTCACCGCCTTTGAGACCATCAGGGGCCGAAGCTAAAACATAACCGCCTTCAAGTTCGATCTTCGCACCGAGCGCTTCCATCGCCTTAAGGTGCAAATCCACTGGACGCGAACCAATCGCACAACCTCCCGGCAATGACACTTTCGCTTGACCAAAGCGCGCAAGCAACGGCCCTAGAACCAAAATACTCGCACGCATGGTTTTCACCAATTCATAGGGCGCCGTGTAATTTTTCACACGATCCGATTGGAAAGTTAGCGTACTGCTCGCCCAATCCTCTTCAACGAGTGTTCCATGCTGGCGCAGCAGCGTCACGATGGTTTCAACATCTTTGAGTTTAGGTACATTTTTCAGCACCAATTCACCTGCCGTAAGCAAGCCAGCCGCAATAAGCGGCAAAGCTGCGTTCTTAGCACCAGAAATAGGGATTTCCCCTTTAAGCGGATTACCGCCAACAATTCGTATTTTATCCATAAGGCGTTCCTAAGGGATGTTTTCCCAAATTTCCACCTAAACCTGTGGATTTAGCTCGCTTTTTCAACCTTCGGCAATGTCACACCACGTTGACCTTGATACTTACCCTTGCGATCAGCATAAGAAAGCTCGCATTCCGAAGCCCCTTGCAGGAACAAGAATTGGCACGCCCCTTCATTCGCATAAATCTTCGCTGGCAACGGCGTCGTGTTTGAGAATTCAAGCGTCACATGCCCTTCCCATTCAGGTTCAAGCGGGGTTACATTCACGATAATCCCGCAACGTGCATAAGTACTTTTACCGAGGCAAATCACCATTGTATCGCGCGGAATGCGGAAATATTCAACCGTGCGCGCCAAGGCGAAACTATTAGGCGGAATGATGCAGCAATCGGTTTTGCGATCGACAAACCCCTCATTCGAGAAATTTTTCGGATCAACTGTCGCTGAATCAATATTGTGAAAAATCTTAAATTCATCCGATACGCGCGCATCATATCCATAAGAAGAAAGACCGTAGGAAATCACATTCTCACGCTTTAATTCTTCAACAAATGGCTCAATCATGCCATCTTTTTGGGCACGCTCGCGAATCCAGTGATCAGGTTGTATGGGCATCTTACTAAGCCGCCTTCTTTTGTTGGATATAATGACGAAGTGCTTCAGAGAAACGGTTGAGGCCCTCTGCCAACTCTTCTTCAGTAATATTAAGTGGTGGTAGAATACGGCATACATTCGGCCCTGCGACTAGTGTCATCGCGCCATGTAAGCGCGCTTCTTCCATAATCTCGCCGGCTTTGCCGTGGAACTCAGGGATTAATTCTGCACCAATCATAAGGCCAAGACCACGCACTTCGGTGAAAATCCCTAACTCATCTTTTAAGCCATTAAGGAAATCAAATGCTTGCTTACTACGCGCTTCTACATTGGCTTGAGTCTCAGGCGAACTGATAATCTCTAACGCTTTGCCCGCTACCGCAGTTGCCATCGGGTTGCCGCCAAACGTCGAACCATGCGAACCAAAAGTAAGTGTTTCTTCTACTTTTTCACCGACAAGCAAAGCACCAATCGGAAAACCACAACCGAGTGCTTTTGCCAAGCTGACTGTATCAGGCATGCAGCCTTCTTCGTGCCAATGGCTGAAAAGCTCACCCGTACGACCCATGCCGCATTGCACTTGGTCGAACATCAAGATCGCGCCGACTTCATCACATTTTTTACGCAAGTAGTTAAGGAAGCCTTTCTTGAACGGAACAATTCCGCCCTCGCCCTGCACCGGCTCTACCATGATGGCGCAAGTTTTTTCTGAGACAACTGCATCCACCGCTGCTTCGCTATTAAAGGCCTCAGCATAAACGAAACCGCCCGGCATAGGCTCAAACCCTGCGTGATATTTCGGCTGTGCTGTCGCCGTAACGGCCCCCATGGTACGACCATGGAATGAACCTTTAAAGGTCACAATTTCGCGATGCGATGGCTCACGCCCTTGTGACGTCGCATATTTACGCGCCAGTTTAATACCTGCCTCATTTGTTTCAGAACCCGAATTCGTAAACAATACGCGTTTGGCGAATTTAGATTTCTCTACTAGCTGCTTGGCAAGCTCGACTGTTGGTTCCGTAAAATAAACATTCGACGTATGCCAGATTTTATCGACCTGTTCGTGCAACACCTTCACCAATTCAGGATGCTGATGGCCAAGCGCTGTTACGGCGATCCCTCCGCCAAGGTCAACATATTCATTACCATCTTTATCCCATACACGAGCGCCCTTCCCGTGATCAAGAATCATACGGCGCGGCTTATAATTAGGCACAAAATATTCATAACCTTGTTCGACCAAGGCTTCAGACACAGGAGTAATTTGATTATGTTTCGAGTCAGTCATCCGGAGAAGTTCCTTCTTTTTATTCTTATTCTTGCCCGCACATTAGCACGGTTATTTTACTTTTCTAGTCCCTATGATACGGATGCCCCGCTAAAATGGAATAAGCACGATAGAGTTGCTCGGTGAGCATCACCCGCACCATCTGATGTGGCCAGACCATTTGACCGAAAGCAAGTTTCATATCGCATTGATTTAGTAGCGATTTATCCAACCCATCCGCCCCGCCAATAAAAAGCGCAATATCGGTTAGGCCCTCACTTTGCCAACCGCCTAGTTTTTGGGCGAATTGTGGACTGGTTAGCGGCTTTGCGCGCTCATCTAGGGCAATCTTAACCTGTGCCCCTCTAGCCGCTTCTAACAGTAACTCTGCCTCTTCCATCATACGCTGCGCGGTAGGGGTATTGGGCTTTTTGGACTCTTTTTCAATAATTTCCAACTGCCATGGAAGCTGTTTTTGATAGCGAGCAATAGCAGAGGAAAACTCCCCTCGCCTATCTTTACCAATCGCACAAATTCGAATTTTCACGCTAATCCCAACGCTGCTTTCAACAAAGCCTTTGGATAAATCTTATGCTCTTGAGTTTTTACCCGTTCAGCTAAAACCTCTGGCGTATCATTGGGAGAAATTTCGACAGAAGCTTGATCAATAATCGGCCCAGCGTCTAATTCTGGCACCACCCAATGCACGGTACACCCTGCCTTTTTATCGCCTGCTTCAATCGCACGAGCATGGGTATTTAGTCCTCGATATTTCGGTAGGAGTGATGGATGGATGTTGAGCATCTTTCCTTCCCACACACGCACGAATTGATCGTCGAGAATACGCATAAAACCAGCGAGACAAATCAGTTCAATATCCTCTTCTTCTAATGCTTTCTGAAGAGCGCCCTCAAATTGTGCCCGAGTGGTATAATCTTTATGCGAAATAACCGCCGTAGCGATACCCGCTCTCTGTGCACGCATTAAACCACCCGCACCTTCTTTATTGGAAATAACAAGCGAGATCGTGGCAGGATAATCATCCGCTTCCGCCGCATCAATCAATGCTTGCAGATTGCTGCCGTCCCCTGAAATTAAGACAGCAACTTGCTTTTTACGCATTATCGCTTTCTTCCAAATAACGCACGCCACCCTCAGCCCCGAGGACAATCTCACCAATACGGAATACTTTTTCGTCTTCCGCTTCAAGTATTCGCTTTACGGCATCAACATCATTTTCAGACACAATCAACACCATACCAATACCCGCATTGAAAGTTTTCAGCATTTCCTCTTTTGGTAAAGCAGCCACCAGTTCAAGCCAATTAAAGACTGACGGGCGCTCCCAACTTGTAGGATCAATTTCTGCCACGACACCTTTTGGTAGAATACGCGGAATATTCTCTGTCAATCCACCGCCAGTAATATGAGCCAATGCCTTAACACCACCGGTTTCAATCGCTTTTAAGCATGATTTCACATAGATACGGGTAGGCTCCAATAAAGCCTCAGCCATCGTTCTACCTTTCGCAAATGGCGCAGCGCTATCGTAAGAAAGACCCGAACGTTCCATCACCTTCCGCACAAGCGAGAAACCATTGGAATGCACTCCACTTGAAGCAATGCCGAGAATCACATCACCACCAGTAATTCCTGCTTTCGGTAAAATCTCATCACGCTCCACCGCACCGACAGAAAATCCCGCTAAATCATAATCGCCCGCACCATACATGCCTGGCATTTCAGCCGTTTCACCACCAAGTAACGCGCAACCTGCTTGCTGACATCCTTCTGCAATGCCAGCAACAACACTCTCTGCCACATCGACAGAAAGTTCACCTGTCGCAAAATAATCAAGAAAGAATAACGGCTCAGCCCCTTGCACAATCAAGTCATTCACGCACATAGCCACAAGGTCGATACCAATCGTATCATGTTTATTTGCTGCTTGAGCAATTTTCAATTTTGTACCCACTCCATCAGTCGCCGAGACCAAAACAGGATCTTCATATTTCGTCTCTTTAAGGTCGAACAAGCCGCCAAAGCCACCGATACTGCCCATCACCCCCGCACGGCTCGTTGCCTTTGCAAGCGGTTTGATTCGATCGACTAAACGATTACCTGCATCAATATCGACACCGGAATCAGCATAAGTTAGGGGAGTTTGGGACATTGTTTTTCTTTTCACTTATTGTATGGTGGCGCGCATTATGGCAAGGTTAGACTAGTATGCAAGAGTTGCTCGTTAAGATATTCGCACTTTTTTGCGCCTTCGGCGCTTTTTCAGCTCACGCGATTGAGGTGGAAGTTAAAGTATTTGAAAAAGGAGTGAATGCAATAGAAGCACGCGCCAAAGCCCTCGCAAACGCCGAAAAACGTGGATTTGCAGCGCTCGTAAAACAAAAAGCCCCTAACCGATCAGAACAAATCATGAGGGATTATAAAGGCTATAATGTTAGCCAATATATCTTAGGCTATCACGCAAAAAAAGAAGTGGTAACCGATACCTCTTACCGAGCCACACTTGTTTTAGATTTTGATGATCAGTTCGTGAAAAACGCTTTACTACAAGGTCATGAAATACAATCGAACACACCATCAACAGACAGCGCTAACAGTGATAGCTTCGCGACAAATGATTCTATTTTATTATTACCCGTTCTGCGCGGACCAAAAGGGGTCTTTTTATGGGAAGATGAAAATGCTTGGCGTCGCAACATCAACGAAATTGTTTTACAATCAGGCAGTCCTCTTTTCGTAACCCCTTATGGTGACCCAACCGATAAATTGAGCTTAAGCGCAAGCAATGTCACAACAGCGAATTTCGCTCGCATCGCTCCGCTAGCCCGACGCTACGGAGCCAATCGTGCGCTCGTTGCTATTTTACATGAACGTGGGGTAAACGGCTTTGGGCTAACGTTACGAGAGATTTCACCACATGGAGATACTTTGAAAATCACCCATATCAAACCTGAAGAAGGCCTTTCTCCTCAGCAACTTCTTGAAAAAACGGCAAAGAGTTTGATTGATAACCGCTTAGAACTTCACGATGCTTCGCATAGAGTTCATAGCACAGACGAACAATCTCATGAAATTGAAGCCCGTATCACCCTTAATAATGCTCGCGATTGGGGAGATTTACGCAGCCGCTTACAAAAAATTCAGGTGATTGATGATATTCAAGTATTAGGTGCGGATGCCAGTGGCATGACGCTAAAACTTACTTTTCGTGGAGAACCAAAAGATTTTGGCAAAGCCCTTGTGAGCAACGGCGTTGCAGCCACACAACATGATCAGCAACTTTGGCTCGCATTACGGTAAATTTTATGGCTAAAACTTCCTCTATCCCTGAAGGCTTACTCTCACGCCGGTTACTTTTCTGGCTACTGATGACCCTTCTCTTTTTTGGCTTTTTGTTTCTCATTCGCGATATGTTACTTCCTTTTATTTTAGGAATTCTTATTGCTTATTGCCTTGACCCTGCGGCCGACAAATTAGAAGAATGGGGCTGCTCACGCGCAATCTCCACCTCCATCATCACCGTCATTTTCTTTGCTATTTTGATTATTGTCATCTTGGCGCTTGCACCAACATTGGCAAAGCAAATCAGCGGCTTGTTAGCCGATATTCCGGGCTACATAAGCATTCTTCAAGCTAACTTGGTGGAACAAGTTGGCAAGCTCCCCCTCCCAATTGATTGGGAAAGTGAGCTAGATACGAAAGACCTTGTGGAAAATATTATTTCAGATGGAAAAGGATTAGCGGGCAAATTACTGCAATCTGGAATGGCACTGATTAATCTAATCTCACTTCTTATCATTACTCCGGTCGTATCTTTCTACTTATTGCGCGACTGGGACAAGTTGATGGAAAAGCTGGATACACTTTTACCTCGCAACCATGCAGAGACTATCCGTACACAATTACAAAAAGTTGATGAAACCCTTGCTGGATTCATTCGCGGGCAATTTAACGTAATGCTTATTCTTGCCGTTTTCTATGCATTAACATTGCTCTTTGCGGGTGTTAAATATGCGGTTATTATCGGCCTAATTTGCGGTTTCTTAATTATTATTCCTTATATTGGCACACTGATTGGCGGCATCCTTTCAACGGGGATCGCCTTTATGCAATTTGATGATTGGCAGTCAACGCTCGTGGTAGCAGGTATTTTTGTGATTGGCCAAATGCTTGAAGGATACGCACTTACTCCTAAATTGGTGGGTGATCGCGTAGGTTTACATCCCGTTTGGATTATTTTTGGAATGCTTGCAGGTGCGAGCCTATTTGGCTTTGTTGGCGTTCTGATTGCTGTACCCGTTACCGCTATTATCGGCGTTTTGATGCGCTTTGCAGTTGAGCAATATCAGGATAGCGACTTTTACAAAGGCAGCTAATGGGACAATTACCCTTAGATATCTCCCTCCCACCTAGCTATGCGGAGGAAAACTTCCTTGTTTCCCAATGCAACCAAGCAGCATGGGATGCATTAGAACAGTGGGATAAAGATTCACTTTCTTGCGTCTTGCTTAAAGGGCCAAAATCTAGCGGAAAAACTCACCTCGCACACATCTGGGCCTCTCGCAATGGCGCAGCGGTGTTAGATGGCGCCTCTATAGACCTCAACCATGAGCCGGAAAGGCTTTTTGTGGGCCAAAAGACTCAGCATCTTGTAATTGATAATGCCGAGGGCACTAAAGATGAACATACTCTCTTCCACTTATTAACTTTCTTACGTGGAAACGAACAATATCGTCTTTTGCTCACGCTTGATCAAAGCGCCTGCTGGAACCATTTTTCTTTGCCTGACCTAAGATCACGGCTACAAGCACTGCCACAAACAAAGATTCATGAACCAGACGACGTGTTAATGAGCGCTTTGCTGATTAAATCTTTTCAGGATAAGCAGGTGGAAATTTCACAAGCTAGCCTGACCTATCTGTTACCTCGTATTGAACGAAGCTTTGACGGCATCAAACGAGTGATTGACGCTTTAGATAAGCACGCTATTGCAAAAAAACATCCTATTACACGCGCCTTAATTCAGGAAGTATTGACGGAGCGTTAACTTTCTGAAACTTTCAGCTTTATTATGTTACCGATTAATTCTTACCTAAAACGTATTGATATCCTGATTGCTGATCCGGATGCGCGAATTCGCAGCTTGGTATGTGATGTTTTGGAAAGTTGCGGGTTCAGCAATATAATGCAGACGAGTAACGGCGAAGAAGCCCTAGAAAAACTTCAGAGTAAGAATGTGGATTTACTTATTACGGATTGGCGCATGGCTCCCGTTAATGGCATTCAATTGATTGACTATTTACGCACACACAAAGATTCCCCAAGTCCATACTTACCTATTATCATGCTAACTGGTCGCGCAGAGCATAAAGATGTCTCTGCTGCACGTGACATTGGTGTAACGGAATTTCTTGTAAAACCTTTCACTGCTAAAGCACTGTATGAACGCTTGATTATGGTGATTGAAAACCCCCGAAGTTTTATTATTTCAAACGAATATCTTGGCCCGGACAGACGCCGTCGTACAGATATTCCACCTGCAGGGATAGAGCGCCGTAAAAACCCACCTATTAAAGGCGAAATATAAGCTATGTCCGATAAAGAACCTGCAAAAATAGTTCATCCACCTAACAAAATTCGCGATAAAATTGGGCCGAATGCGAATGTGCGCGATATACTTAAACCTGAGAATATAACGCGTGGACAAAAAAGAATTGATGACCACCAAGAAGATTTTCTTGAATGGGCTAAAGAAGATTTAAACACCCTTATTCAGAAGCTTGAGGAAATCAAATACACGCCCATGACCGTACAACATTTGGAAGCAATCATTGAAAGTGGTGAGCACTTGCGTGATCGAGGCGGGACATTTGGGTACGACCTTTTAACACACATTGCCAAATCACTGGTCAATTACTGTGCGACGATTAATAGTCCTGCATCAGAGCATGCTATTGTTGTTAGCAAGCACCTTGAAGGGATTACAACAGTGCTCCGAGACCAAATAAAAGGCGATGGCGGTATGGTTGGCATTGAATTACTAGCGAGCCTAAAGAAGCTAACAGACAAATATACAAGCAATTAATTTTTAGATCTCGCTTATGCAAGTTCAGTTTTATCATCTTATCAGCACAGGGTTTGAACGCGCCCTACCCCCTTTAGCGCAGAAAGCATTACAGGGCGGTTATCGCCTATGTGTGAAAGTAGAAAGCAAAGAGGCAATCAAAAAACTAGATGATTGGCTTTGGTCTTATGATGCAGATAGCTTTCTTCCCCATGGGATAGAAGGAAGTGATCATGCGCAAGAGCAACCTATCTATTTAACCACGCAGCTTGATCGCCCAAACGCAGCAAATATTATTGTCTCAACGGATGGTAGTTTTTTTGAATATGAAGGTGAAGAGGGAGTGGAGCGTATACTCGACCTATTTGATGGAAACGATGAAACCAGCGTGCAAGCAGCGCGTGACAGATGGCGGCGCTATAAAGAAGCGGGAGCGGAAATCACCTATTGGCAGCAACAACCGGGTGGTGGTTGGAAAAAAGCTGCTTAGCTTTTTGAATAATAACTTTATTCCGCAGGTTTCCTTCCATAGAAAATATCTTCTAACTCGCTATTAGAATGCGGAGAAAGATCAATCAATTTAGGCTCTTCTTTCGCTTTCACCTTAGGAGGCACTGGCAATTTATAAGTCAATTTCGTCACCATGCGATAAATCTTACGATGTTTCTGCTGGCGAGTTTCATCCAAACGCCCATACGCCGTTTTCATTGCCGCTACCTGCTGTTCAAACTGAAAACGCTCGCCACTATTGGCAAAATATTTACTCATGATCGAAAACCACAAGAATCGTTCAAAATCATCCATTCCCAAGGGCAAGTTAACATCCTGATGGCGCCCTTCACCCGTAAACGGGGTGAATTCTAAATCAGTGAGCGCAAAAAAAGCTTTCTTACGAATCTTCGCTTTATCAATTCCGCGCAGCTGATTGATCAGCTGAAAAACCTGCGCGCGTGTTGCTTTCTCAAACCGCTTCACATAACGGCCAATCTCCGTCGCATATTTATCTTTCGACATGTTAGGCAACAATTTTGCATCTAATGACTTTTGAATTAACGCTTGGCTATTTTCAGCATCATCGGTAGTGGCTTGCAACTCTAACACCGAGATCACCGCTGATAGACTACGCCACACGGGAGTTAACTTTAACGATGCATCCATTGCCTTATCAAAGCTCTCACGTGCATGGTTTTGCTTTCCTAACTTATGATAAGCTTCACCCAAAAAACGTCCGTGGTTGATGCGTTCAATCGGTTTACCAATTAAGCTCATCCGCAAGGAAGCATCTTGCAATAAAACTTCTGCAGCGTCGATTCGACCATCTTCAATCATTTCCAACGCGTCTTGTCGCCAATTAGAAGTATAATGCTGTGCCTGCCCTACTAACGGGAACAACAAAAGAACCATAAATAATGTGCGAATCATTGTTATCACTTTAATAGGCTGAGGCTTAAAAAGCAAAAGCTCTAAAGCGAGCGCGGAGCGAAACTTTGCTTTTCACGAATGATGCTCACACGTAGCCGGCGGGTAGATTCACGCAATTCAGCAATTTCATCCTGCAATTGCTGATGTCGCTCTTGCAGTAACTCCGCATAAGCGCCAGGCTCGATCGTTTGAATTTCGATACGCTGACGCAATTGCATTAAGCCTTCAAAATCACCGGCCGCATAAAGCTTATCGGCACGCTCTTGCCAAATTTGCGCCAAACCTCGGTTTGGTTCTTTTTTGCAATAAGCAACAGATTGACGATGCAACTGTTTTTGCTTTTGGTGTTTCACTGCTTTCCATGATTCACGAATTGACTCCCCCATCATACGGGCGGTTTCCTTTTCACGAGCCATGGCAAAGTGCCAAAGATAAGCATAGCTTCTGCTTACCAGCTCTTCCCATAATTCAATTTCAACTGATTGTGGCGACTTCATAGTAACGTATCCTTTGCTTCATTAGCAAAGCACAGTTCTATTTATGAACAAAACGTAAAGAGATTTCCAACATAGTAAGCTTTTATTTTCTTTTTTTGCGTGGCGAGGATACCCCGCTTAATTGCGTTTTGACTCTTCTTAACGCTGCCTATAAGCTAAGGCTTCGCTTAAATGGGAGAGCTCAACCACATCACAAGCTGCCAAATCGGCAATAGTTCGCGCTACTCTTAGTACGCGGGTCAATCCACGCATAGAAAGTTGGAATTGTTGGCTTGCTTTCTCTAGCAACGCCTTACATTCAGCATTCTGGGTAATCTCTTCAAATAATATATCACCCGGAATCCGAGCATTCACCTGACTCCCTCGCGCCATTTGTCGTTTACGCGCCGCTAATACTCGTTTAGCTACCTCAGCACTCGTTTCTGCCTTGCTTGTTTCAAATACATCCATCGTCGACACAGCAGGCACATCCAGATGTAAGTCTATACGATCCAATAAAGGGCCTGAGAGTTTATTCTGATAGTCTTCTCCACAACGAGGCGCCTTATTACAAGCACGCGCAACATCGCCCAAATAACCACATTTGCACGGGTTCATGGCCGCAATCAGCTGAAACGCAGCAGGGTATGTTACATGCGCCTGAGCACGAGCAACGGAAACTCTTCCCTCTTCTAATGGCTGACGTAAAGCCTCCAACACACCACGCGGAAATTCGGGCAGTTCATCTAAAAATAATACACCGTGATGCGATAACGAAATCTCACCGGGCAATGCACGACGCCCGCCCCCTACCATCGCAGCCATAGAGCTAGAATGATGCGGATCACGAAATGGTCGATATTGCTGCAAGCGCCCTTGCTTTAAACTCCCCGAGATACTCTGAATCATACTGGTTTGCAGCATCTCCTCTGCTGTCATGGGCGGCAAAATACTCGGCAAGCAAGCAGCCAGCATCGATTTCCCTGCACCAGGAGGGCCACACATCAGCAAGTTATGCCCACCTGCTGCCGTAATCTCTAGAACACGCTTAGCGGTTTCTTGTCCACGCACCTGACTTAAATCGACCTTCGATGTAACAGGCGGCAAACTCTGCGCTTGCGGTGCTGTTAGCACTTGGGTTCCCTTGAAATGATTGATAAGAGCCAAGAGATGTGGCGGCGCCAAAACGCCAATATCGCCTGCCCAAACCGCTTCTGCGCCATTTTCTGCCGGGCAGATAACCCCATAATCACGTGCACTAGCCCCCATCGCCGCAGGCAAAACACCGTTAACTGCCTGCAAACGGCCATCTAAAGCAAGCTCGCCCAACACAAAGTAACTATTTAAAGCATCTGATGGTATGACACCCATGGCTGATAAAAGCGCTAATGCAATCGGTAAATCAAAATGACTACCTTCTTTACTCAAGTCCGCAGGTGCTAAATTGATCGTAATACGTTTAGCTGGAAGACTTAGCCCCATCGCTTGGATGGCGGCTCTCACTCGTTCACGAGACTCTGCTACAGCCTTATCGGGCAGCCCAACCACTGTAAAAGCAGGCAACCCAGAGCTCACCTGCACTTGCACCTCAACCGGTACAATTTCTACTCCCTGAAAAGCAACCGTATGACAACGTGAAACCATAAGTTGTTATTACGATGAAGTATCGAATTTGGATAGCGAAATCTTTCAAAACTTGATTTCTCTTTTGATATCAGTAAATAGTAACCAAACTTTAATAAATAAAATGTTTCCTGTTAACGTTTTCGTCACTCTTACAGGTTACATTGGTAAGACAATGAGTGCTATTACACGCATACCACGAGTTAAGAATCTGATTCTTTTTAGCTCAATTATCATGCTGCTATTTTGCGGTATCATTGCCTATCAGGCCAAACAAAGCTTTGATGAGACGCTTGCTGAGAGCCAAAATTATTCACAAAAACTCAACCATATTTTATCTGATCATACAGAACTCACCTTCCTTGCTGCCGACCTCACCTTACGCCGCGTAGTGGAACGCAATTACTTTAACGATTTATTCGGCGGTAATATCCCTGAAGATTTGATGCATAATATCCGCAAATGGGTAGACCAAACGCCACAAATCGCTGCAATGCTAGTGATTGACGAACAAGGCCGCGGATTACTAGGTGCGCATAAAAAAGGTTATGAAAACTGGGTTGATTATAAAACCTTCGATTTTGAAGAAGCTTCTTTTTTCCAAAAAATGCGGAATCTAACCGATAGCTTCTTTTGGATAAGCAAACTCAGACAACGTGAACATAATAAAGAACTGACTATTATTAGCCGTCGCATTAGCAAGCTAGATGGCGAATTTGGCGGCCTAGTAGTCGCGGCAATCGACCCGATGTACTTCACTGAATTTTTCAAATCGATTCATAATTATAATTATAGCCAAATGGAAATTACCTTGGCCGATGGAACTGTTTTGCTAGAAGGTCCTAAACGTGAAAACAGCACGCCACTTAGCCAACAACTCGCTACAGAGAATATCTCCACCGAAGAAGGCAATGGTATTATTCGTGAGAACGGTGATATTCATATTTATTCTCGCAATAAATTACGCAACCTTCCACTCACTGTGACTGTTCTACTAGATGAGCGCGACTTTCTCGCTAATTGGTGGGACCTACGTAGCAAAGATTTTAGCTTCCTAACCATCTTCCTTATTTTTGGTTCTATCCTCTCTTTCTTTGCCGTGACGATGGCAAAACAAATTAACCGAGTCGAAAAGTCTGAAGCCGCAGCCGTACTGGCCAGCCAAGCAAAGTCAGAATTTCTGGCCAATATGAGTCATGAGCTTCGCACGCCGCTCAATGCAATTATTGGCTTTTCCGAAATGTTGAATTCCGGCTATTTTGGCCCACTTAATCCAAAACAAAAAGAACGTATCCACGATATTAACCTCTGCGGTAGCCACCTCCTCCAGCTCATCTCGGACATCCTAGAATTCTCTAAAGGTGAAGCTGGCAAGCTCGACTTGAATGAAGAAAAAATTGATCTCGGCGAAACAGTGAATGAAACGCTCCGTATGATGAATGAGAAAATTCGCGGCAAAGCCATCAATGTGGGGGTTGATATTGAAAAAGACCTTCCACGTGTTTGGGGAGATAAACGTAAGCTCCGCCAAGTATTGCTCAACTTACTTTCTAACGCCGTGAAATTCACCCCTGAAAATGGTAATGTGAAGGTTGCGATGCGCCTTGATAATCACCGTAACCTCGCATTGATAGTAACCGATACAGGCGTGGGCATTCCAGAAGATAAGATTGCAACAGCGCTTTCTGTCTTTGGACAAGTTCATCGTGAACAAAGTCATGAAGGTACAGGCTTAGGTTTACCGCTATGTAAGATGTTTGCAGAACTGCATGGTGGTCGTCTAGCCATTGGCAGCACAGAAGGAGAAGGCACAACCATTCGCATCACCCTACCACGCCAGCGCGTCATTTTTGATGAGGCGGACGCTGAGAATTTCGTAGCACCTAAAAGCGAAATTCAACTAGAACAGAAAACCCCAACTCTCCTCAGAAAACGCAAAAGTTTACGTCGAAAAGCGAAAGCTTAGCTATTTAAAGTTTAACTTATCCACAACTCTTTCCTTGCCTGAAACCCGCACTCCGTGCATGTTGCGGCCATGAAATTTCTAGATGAAGCAAAGATTTACGTGAAGGCTGGTAATGGCGGTGGTGGTGCAGTCAGTTTCCGCCGTGAGAAATACATTCCTTTTGGTGGCCCAGATGGCGGTAATGGCGGACGTGGTGGCGATATTATCCTCGAATGTATTGGCGGGCTAAATACGCTTATTGACTATCGCTACCAACAGCATTTTAAAGCCAAAAACGGTACGGGCGGTATGGGTAAAAATCGCCATGGCGGCGCGGCGGATCATCTAACACTTAAAGTCCCACCCGGCACCCAAGTTCTGAGCGAAGATCGTGACCAAATTTTAGCTGACTTAACCGAAGAAGGCCAAACCATAACCTTGCTCGAAGGCGGTAAAGGCGGACGCGGAAATACCAGCTTCAAAACTTCCGTAAATCAAGCACCCCGCATGAAAACAAATGGCGTCCCCGGTGCCGATATGTGGATTTGGCTGCAATTAAAGTTGATTGCAGATTGCGGACTTGTCGGCCTGCCAAACGCAGGAAAATCGACTCTCCTATCACGTCTATCACGCGCGAAACCAAAGATTGCAGATTACCCCTTCACCACACTCAAGCCACAACTCGGCGTCGTACGAAAAGATGATCGTGAATTTGTAATTGCCGACATCCCCGGCTTGATTGAAGGCGCAGCAGATGGCGTAGGCCTTGGTCATAAGTTCCTCGCTCATGTCGAACGTTGCGGCGTGCTACTGCACATGGTAGATGGCACTCTTGGTGATGAAATTGGCAAGACCTATCATACCATCCGCGAAGAGCTAGCCTCTTACAGCCCTGTCTTGGCAGAAAAGCAGGAAATTGTCGTACTCAACAAAATCGACGCACTGACTGACGAAGAAATAACCGCAGCAAGCGCCGCTTTAGAAAAAGCAAGCGGCAGCAAGCCTCTTTGCATCTCAGGTGTTTCAGGCGCAGGCCTTGATGATTTGGTTGAACATACATTCCAAACGCTTCATCCTGTCGACGATGACGAAGATTATTAAAAACAGCAAACGCCTCACGCTCAAAATTGGCTCCTCACTTTTAGTGGATAAGAACGGAGCGTTACGCCAAGAATGGATGGAATCTCTTGCAGCCGATATTTCGCATCTACGCGCAAAGGGCTGTGAAATTCTCATTGTTTCATCAGGCTCTGTCGCTCTAGGGAAAGCCATATTAGGGCAAGAAACCAAACAGCCAAATCGCAAACAAGCCGCCGCTGCTTGTGGCCAACCACTCCTCATGCATGCATGGCAAAAAGCACTTGGCAAACATCAGTTAAACTCAGCGCAAATTCTTCTCACCCTCAATGACACAGAAAGCCGCCGCGCTTATCTGAACGCACGAAATACCATTCGCACTTTGCTAAACCACCAAATCATCCCCATCATTAATGAGAATGATAGCGTGACAACACACGGAATTCTTTACGGCGACAATGACCGCCTAAGTGCCCGTATAGCCACCATGTGCGATGCTGATTCACTGCTATTACTTTCGGATGTTGATGGCCTTTACACCGCAAACCCAACCACTCATAGCGATGCAGAATTTATCGAAATGGTAAAAGAAATTACACCCAAAATTCAAGCCATGGCTGGCAGTGCTGGTACTATTGGCTCCGGTGGCATGATCACAAAGCTAGAGGCTGCTATCATCGCAACGCGAGCTGGCTGTGATACCTTTATCGCCAACGGGCAAAGGTTCAACCCTCTATCGAAAATGGAACGCTTTACGCATTTTGTTGCTTCGACAGAACCATTACAAGCGCGCCAACGTTGGATTAGTGGCAGCATCCAACCTTCGGGAACCATCACCATTGATGATGGCGCAGCGAAAGCTTTGCTTGAAGGTAGAAGTTTGTTGCATGTGGGCGTGACGAAGCTAAACGGTACGTTTAGCGCGGGCGATATGTTGGTAATTCAAACAAGTGATGGCCAGATTATCGCCAAAGGTTTAAGCAGTATGGATCATAAAATTGCACATAAACTGATTGGCAAACGTAGTGAGGAAATCTCTCATTTTCTTGGCTATGAAGAGGCTACCGAACTCATCCACCGCGACCATATGGTTTTAAATTAGATTAATTTGCAAATCCTGGTGCAATACCAATGCCGGCACGATTCGGGGCAATCACGTTTGGATCAAAATATCCACCTTGCGAATAACCTCCACCATAAGAAGGTACATAATTTTGTTGTGGCGCAGGAGGTGCGACTTGAGGATAACCATAGCTTTGCGGTGCAGCTGGAGCTGCAGATTGCGGATAAGGGTTATAGCCCGCTTGTGGGTTACTATAGCCGTAATTTTGATAGATTCGTTGTTGCACAGGAGGCTGCCCATAACCATACCCCTGTTGCGAAGCATAGCCGTAAGGTTGTGGTTGAGCGGGATACGGTTGTTGACGCTGGATAGCTTGTGGTTGTGCAGTAGGCTGCCTAATTCCATAAGGTGACGGATCCCAAGGGTTGCCTGCTAATTGCGAATTATCATTTGGACCACCGGGGTTGCTATTCGTCTTTTTTGGCGAGGTTACGCCCCACCCTTCATTCTTCATACATTTCGCAAAAGCCTCTAAAAGGGCTTCATTACGATTTCGCGTATTCGGGCTATGAGCCACTACATCTTGCGCCAGATCCTGACAATCATCACGAGCTACAACATAACCTGACTGAATCCCCGTTTGATTATGACAAAAAATGATACAGTTACGCCCGCCGCAGCTACTGAGCAGCAATAGAGTCGCACATAAGACAAGTATCTGATTTATCTTCATTCTATGAGTATACGCTTTTTCGGCACTCACAGCAATGACGTCACAAAATTGTAATACAATTCTGAATTAAGCCACCTTTTTCTCACCTTTATCGAAGAATAACCCCAAATCACTGGCACCCACTTTCACCGTGTCACCATCGCTAATCTCACCGCTGAGTATTTTTTCTGCCAATGGATTTTGTAATTTTCGTTGGATCACGCGCTTAAGCGGACGCGCACCGTAGACCGGATCATAACCCATATCGCCCAACCACTCTTTCGCTTTCTCATCAAGTTTTAGCGTGATTTCGCGTTCGGCTAGTCGCTTCTGTAAGCTCGCCAATTGGATATCAACAATACCCGTCATATGCTCACGCGATAAACGAGTGAACATCAAGGTTTCATCCAAACGGTTCAAGAATTCAGGGCGGAAAGCTGCTCGCACTGCATCCATCACTTTTGCACGCACCTTTTCAGAGATTTTATCATCCTTCGCCTCGGCCAGATGGTCTGCGCCTAAGTTTGAAGTTAAGATGATCATCGTATTTTTGAAATCAACCGTGCGGCCTTGGCCATCGGTCAATCGCCCATCATCTAGCACTTGCAGCAAAATATTAAACACATCGGGATGCGCTTTCTCTACCTCATCAAATAGAATCACTTGATACGGACGACGACGCACTGCCTCTGTCAACACACCACCTTCATCGTAACCTACATACCCCGGAGGCGCACCAACCAAACGTGACACTGCATGCTTTTCCATATATTCGGACATATCCACACGCAATAAGGCACTTTCATCGTCAAAAATAAACTCTGCGAGAGCTTTAGTCAGTTCGGTTTTTCCAACTCCTGTTGGGCCAAGGAATAGGAACGAGCCCAGCGGTCGATTCGGATCTTGCAAGCCCGAACGAGAACGACGTACCGCATCAGATACGGCTTCAATCGCTTCATCTTGGCCAATCACACGCTTATGCAACAGCTCTTCCATCTGCAAGAGCTTCTCACGTTCGCCCTCAAGCATTTTCTCCACCGGAACGCCAGTCATGCGTGAGATCACGGCAGCAATATCATCCGAAGTGACAGCCTCAGTAATGAGCGCACCTTCTTGTTGTTGCGATTCGGCCTTTTCCAACTTTTTCTCAAGCTGAGGAATTAAGCTATAATAAAGCTCACTCGCTTTTTCTAACTCACCCGATTGCTGCAAAATCGTAAATTGCAAACGCGCTTGCTCCAAATGCTCTTTCAACTCTTTACCAGAATCCAAACGAGACTTCTCCGTTTGCCATTTTTCGGTAAATTCAGCCGATTCTTTATCCAGCTTGGTAATTTCTTCTTCTAACTTCACCAGACGCTTCTTCGAACCATCGTCTTTTTCTTTTTTCAACGCCTCGCGTTCGATTTTCAGCTGGATCAACTTACGATCCAGTTCGTCCAATTCCTCAGGCTTAGAATCCACTTCCATCCGCAAACGGCTAGATGCTTCATCCATCAAATCAATCGCCTTATCCGGTAAAAATCGATTCGTAATATAACGATTTGATAGCGTTGCCGCAGAAACTAACGCCGAATCCGCAATGCGTACCCCGTGATGCATTTCGTATTTTTCTTTGAGACCACGCAAAATTGAGATCGTATCTTCTACCGTCGGCTCCGATACATAAACCGATTGGAAACGACGCGCGAGTGCTGCATCTTTCTCAATATGTTTGCGATATTCATCTAAGGTCGTCGCACCAATACAATGCAATTCGCCACGCGCTAAAGCAGGTTTCAACAAATTTGAAGCATCCATACTCCCCTCGCCCGCACCCGCACCAACCAGCGTATGCACTTCATCAATAAATAGGACAATATCACCCTCAGAATGGCTTACTTCCTGTAACAACGCTTTCAAACGTTCTTCAAACTCACCGCGATATTTCGCCCCTGCCACTAACGCACCAAGGTCAACAACAAGAACGCGTTTTTCTTTCAACGTATCGGGCACATCACCCGCAACAATACGCTGTGCGAGCCCTTCAATGATCGCTGTTTTACCCACCCCAGGCTCACCAATCAGCACCGGATTATTCTTCGTACGGCGTGAGAGCACTTGCGTTGTACGGCGAATTTCTTCATCACGACCAATGACAGGGTCTAGCTTTCCTTCGCGTGCGGCAGCGGTCAGATCACGCGTATATTTCTCTAGGGCTTCAAAATTATCTTCTGCACTAGCAGAGGTGGCTTTACGGCCCTTGCGCATCCCTTTAATCGCTTTTTCTAAATTTTGCGGTGTCACGCCCACTTTCGATAAAATTTCAGCCGATGGAGTATCCTTCGCCATCGCTACCGCTTGTAACATACGCCCCGTCGTCACAAATTCATCACCTGCTTTTTCTGCTAACTGCTGAGCATCCGCAATCATGCG
>CAZZJS010000003.1:0-98499 GCA_964654855.1 uncultured Rickettsiales bacterium | reverse complement strand
GCCGTTGCAGGATCAAGATGCAGATTACCCGCTCCACTGCCTTCGACTTTAGGTAATTTACCAAGAGCGCCTTCAATATCTGATTGCAAGGTCGTTGTATTACCACCAGCTGCTTCAATCAGTTTCATCGCAGCACCTTCTTTATCATCTAAAAGTGCTTTACTTACATGCTCTACCGTAAAACGCTGGTGATTATCGCGTAATGCAATACCTTGTGCTGATTGTAAAAATCCACGACTTCTATCAGTAAATTTCTCAAAATTCATACGCTCACATCTCCCAAATCTATGATGACAGCGGGGCTGCTGTTTTACTTTTTGTTAACCTTATGCTATATAGATGGCTATGAAGGTGAAGTTTTTCAAGTATTTGAGCATATTATCATGTATTTTCTTTGCATTTACTGCTCAGGCGGATGATTTGCACTTTGAGGGTGACTATGTGTTCTCTTGGAGTGGGATTCGCATCGGAAAACTCCATTTAGAGATGAATCAAGATGATTCTGACTATGAAATTGCCAGTAAATTGAAGACTTCCGGCATTGTTGCCATGTTTAACGATCATAAAAGCTTCACCAAGGTGAAAGGCAAATCGCAAGGGAGCACGTTTAAACCGCGCGACTTTCGCAGTAATTATTATAGCGGTAAAAAAGATAAGCTGATCGCACTGAAATATGATGTGAATGGCAAAATCATTGATGAGGAAATTAGCCCACCTAAACGCGCTAGTCGCCCTGAAGTACCCGAAAACATGAAAATCGGCGCAGCCGATAGCCTCACTGCTATTTTCAGCATGCGCGAAGAAATTAAAGATGCTTTGGTGAAAGGCGAAACCGAAATGACGGTACCAGTCTTTGATGGCAAACGCCGCTTTGATTTGCACGCGCGAATTATTAATCCGAATACGAACTTGAATCTAAATGGCGACAAAATCCCTGCAATCAAACTTGGTTTACGCCGCACACCCGTAGCTGGGTTTAAAGAAAAAGAACTCAAAAAATTGGCCAAAGGAGAGCCTGAGTTAGAATTTTTTGTCGAACAAAAAAACCTAACCCTTCTTGGTCTGCAAATGCCACTTTACGGCGGCACTGTGATGGCATGGGTAAAAAATGCATGCATGAATGAAGCGTGCGAGACGAATCAAATCGCTTCGAAATAACCTCAATATACGTTAAGCTGGTCTTATGTTCTGGCCGGATATTACCGAATTAAAAGCCTTTTACGATTCCCATTTAGGGCAAGTTTGCACGCATAGTTTGCGCCGCGCCGTTGCACGTATCTGGCCAGAGGCAAAAGGGGAATCAGTCATTGGCATTGGCTACCCCCTACCCACCCTGCGCCCTTTTTTAAAATCGGCGGATGTCGTAGGCGCTGTATTGCCTGCTAGCCAAGGCGTTATCCATTGGCCCAGCAATCAAGAGAACCTTACCTTACTTAGCCATGAAGGCGTACTTCCCTTTCGTGGAGGAACCATCAATCGCCTCATTTTACTGCATGCAATTGAACATTCTCAACCTGTTTCACAGCTCCTCGCAGAGGCGGAACGCTTACTTACCCCTTCAGGTCGTATGCTAGTGATGGTGCCCAATAGACGAAGCCTTTGGGCTAGAGCTGAAAACACCCCTTACGCGCATGGCCAACCTTATAGTAAAGCACAGGTAAAGCGCTTACTGACGCAACATGGGTTCCATATTACCCATTCTAGCGAGGCATTATTTTTTCCACCAAATCACTCTCGTACCTTGCTGCGATTTGCTCGTTTTATTGAAAAATTAGGGCAAAAGTTTTTCCCTCATTTTGGTGGGATTTTACTGGTAGAAGTGGAAAAACGCAAAGAAGCTCCGGTCAAAGGGACACCGATCAAGTCCTTTATCACCGCGCCTCAGGCCGCCTCTTCTCTAAATCGTAAGTCATTGTAACCATTCCTTAATGATTCAAACGTATAATGAAGTTTCATGTCAAATATGAAATTTTATTATAACTATAGGTAAGGATACCTCTAACATGGCACCAAAAAAGAAATACGCATCGATCAAGAACCCGACGATTGAAGCAATCCTAGGCGAAACTTTTCGTTTCGCAAATCCCGATCAAGCACAAACGCGCCTTGAAGCGCTACGCGAAACATTCATCACATCTCGTTTACCCGAAGATATTGATCCTGATCCGAAAGAACTAAAACTATGGATTCGTGGCTACGGCCTCTCCTCCAATATGCGTGAAAAAGGTTATATTGGTAATTATGCTCGTTTTGAAGTGAAGCGCGCTGAAAAAGGCAAATGGACGCTTTCACCGGTACTATTGAGTATTGATAAGAAGTACCATCCACAGCGTCGCCAACCGCCACGCCGTCATCCTAACTGGGGACATCCTATTATGCGCGATATCAAAAAAGATCGCGTGCATACAGAAGTTGAAACTGCACAGAACGAGCTTGCACGTTTGCATGAACTCTTCCCAGAAGTGTCGATTCCTTTGACCAATAAAATGTACATCATGATCTACCAAAAGACCGATGATGGAGAACCACCTATCAAGAAGTGGGTGTTGGAAATTAAGGCAACAGAAGATGGTTCTGGCTTCTTCATTGATAGCTATCCAAACACCTATCAAGCCGATGCGCGTGAGCGTGCTTCTCAAGCAAGTGTTAAAGAAAAAGAACCCGTGAAAAAAGAGGCAGTGGGTAAGTTCACCTCTGCGGCATTATTGAAAAAGAGCCGTAAAACTGCGCCTGTGATTCAGAAAAAGACAGAAGCTGAAAGCTAGAATGAATGACTAAGAAACTCACTGGAGGGTTTGATACTTCTGAGATAAAAGATCAGGAACTAGCACCCATCAGAAAAGCCCTGGAAGATAAATTAGTTAGCCAATTTTCATCAGGCGAAATTGGGCCACAAGAGTTCCAACTTCAAATGTCTAGAGCACGCAATATTGAAGCACCAAACAACTTTTCCGAGAAGTTAGAAAACTTTGTTCACTCACCTCATGGAGGCGACAAGAACGACAAAGGTGACTCAAATCGTTCGCGATAAAAGGTTACTTGCGATCCAAATATTTCTTGAGTTCTTCTGCGATTAGGAACGCTAGTTCTAGACTCTGCGAGGCGTTCAAGCGTGGGTCGCAATGCGTGTGATAGCGACTCCCCAAATCAATTTCAGAGATTGCTTGCGCACCACCAAGGCACTCAGTCACATCTTGCCCGGTCATCTCAAAATGCACACCACCCGCATAGGTACCTTCCGCATGATGCACATCGAAAAACTCACGCACCTCACTCAGAATGTCTATAAATTTCCGTGTTTTATAGCCATTCGGAGATTTAATCGTATTGCCATGCATCGGGTCGCATGACCAAACAACTTTCGCGCCTTCTTCTTTTAGCGTACGCACAAATTGTGGCAAATTCTCGCCGACATTTCCTGCTCCCATACGCACAATATAAGTCAAACGACCCGGTTCATTTTCAGGATTCAACGTTTCCGTCAAACGCAACAGATCGTCACGCGTCATCGTTGGACCAAGCTTACAGGCAATCGGATTCCCAATACCACGCATATATTCTACATGGGCATGATCTGGCTGGCGCGTACGATCTCCAATCCAAAGCATATGCGCTGAACAGGCAAAATCTTGCCCTGTTGGAGTATGTTTCCGTGTCAGCGCTTCCTCATATCCAAGTAAAAGAGCTTCGTGCGATGTATAGAATCGCGCTTCATTCAACTCTTCCATATGCTCCATATCCAGACCACAAGCCTCAATGAACTGTACACATTCATTAATACGATCGACGAGTTTTTGGAAACGGCGCCCCTGCGCAGAACCGTCGATAAAATCCATATTCCATTGACTAATTTGGCGAACCGAAGCGAAACCGCCTGTTCCCAATGCACGAAGGAAGTTCAATGTCGAGGTTGATTGGTTATACACTCTCAGCAAACGCTCAGGATCTGGCTGACGCGAAGCTGCCTCAAATTCCATCCCATTAACCGCATCCCCGCGGTAGCTAGGAAGCTCTACTCCATCCAATGTTTCTAAGCCAGAAGAACGCGGTTTTGCAAACTGACCTGCAATACGCCCAACTTTTACGACAGGACAACCTGCCCCATACATAAGTGCCACCGTCATTTGCAGTAACACACGGAAAAAGCTACGTAAATTATCCTGACTAAACTCAGCAAAGCTCTCTGCACAATCGCCACCTTGAAGCAAAAAGGCCCGACCTTCACACACTTCTGCCAATTCACGCTTTAGCGAAATCGCTTCTCCCGGCGAAGTAAGAGGCGGAAAAGAAGCAAGCTGCGATTCCACCTGAGATAATTTCTTCGCATCATCATAATCAGGCTGTTGTTGGATAGGCGCATCCCTCCAACTACTCGGTGTCCAAAGGGTTTCTGCGGTTTTGGCTTTTGCTTTACTCATAAGAATTCCAGATGTAAGCGAGGCTTAGGGTTAGCGCAAGTGCTTATCACCATTCATTGCGCGCTTCGCGCAGTTTCGTAAATTCTTCAACACCCTCAGCACGCAAAAAAGGATTTGTCTCCAGCTCTTCACTCAACAGCCCCGGTACCGTAAATTCACCTTTTTCTCTCAATGCTCGTACCTTTTCCATACGCAGCTTCAAAGGATTGCTATCAGGGTTCATTACCAAAGCGAACTCACCATTCGTCTGGGTATATTCATGCGCACAGTGAATCATGGTCTCAGGGGGTAAACTCTTGATACGGGCTAAACTCTGAAACATTTGCTGTGGGGTTCCTTCAAACAACCGCCCACACCCCATTAAAAACAACACATCACCGCAAAAGAGGCGTTGGTGCTCTGGCATATGGTAAGCAATATGCCCCAATGTGTGCCCAGGTAAGAACATGACGTTCATTTTAGCTCCTGCCCATTCCAGAACATCTCCTTCCTCAACTTGCGTATTTAAAACAGGTAAACGATGGGCATCTAATTTATGACCAACCACTTTCGCGCCCGTTTCAGCCACTAAAGCCTCTACTCCACCAATATGATCATGATGATGGTGGGTTAGAAAAATGTGCGTTAAACGGCCCTTTAGAAGTTCAATCTCAGTTAAAATTTCATCACTCGTTCCAGGATCAACCACGGCAATTTCACCCGTTTCAACCGCATATAGCAGCGGAATATAGTTATCGTGCAATATTGGGACAGTTTTGAAGAGGATACTTTGCATTAATTTCTCATCTTATTGATAATTATAGATTATTTTAGATAAAACCCAAACTATGTTTAAACGTATGTTAACTATTTCAACGTATATTTATTAATAAATGTAAATAAATTTACGGTGAAAAGCATGTCTGATACAAATATTTTCAATACCCCTCTTACAAATTCTACTCCTTCCGAACAAATTGCCCTAGATTGCACCGCCTTACAAGGCCTGTGTGAACTTCCACTCGGTAATGAGTTGCTTGATGCAAAATTCACTCGCGAAGGACATGACCTGCTCGTAACTGCTCCCAGCAAATTGGTTGTAGCAGAAAATTATTTCACCCATGAAACTGCCCCTACCCTGATTTCAGACACAGGTAAAAAAATTGCAGGAACTTCTGTTAACACACTCATTGAAGCCGAAGCACCGAAAGAATATGCTGGCCCTGTTAGCTCAGAGCCTTCTATCGGTATTGTTGAAAAACTAGCAGGTACCGTAACCGTAAAGCGTGGTGGTGCAGATATTGAATTAAAGCAAGGTGACCAAGTTTTTCAGAATGATGTAATCCAAACGGCTGATAACAGTAAGATTGGCATCACATTTGAAGATGGATCCGTTTTCACTCTCGGTTCTGATGCTCGCATGACTCTCGATAGCTTCGTTTATGATGCAGAAACGGGGGATGGCTCATCTTCTATCAATGTCATTAAAGGGATGTTCAAATTCGTTAGTGGCGAAATCGCAGCAAATAACCCAGGTGAAATGCAAGTTGAAACTCCAGTTGCTACCATTGGTATTCGTGGAACAACAGGAGGTGGCTCGGTACAAGGTGAAGGCTTAGAAAATGATTTCTTCCTAGAGCCTAAT
The DNA here is from genome assembly GCA_964654855.1 of uncultured Rickettsiales bacterium. Taxonomy (GTDB): domain Bacteria; phylum Pseudomonadota; class Alphaproteobacteria; order Rickettsiales; family JALZUV01; genus JALZUV01. The sequence continues at coordinate 92,457 of CAZZJS010000003.1, read as the reverse complement.
GCTGACGGAACCGTAGGTTGGTTTGATGTAATCACCGATCAAGGTACTACAAGTATGAACCAGCCTAACACCGTGGTTCAAGTTACTAGCTTTAATGAAGCTCCTTCTGCTCCAGCATTTTCAGAAAGCAACCAAATTCAGCAAGATTTCCAAGACGTAATGAGCTTTGCCCCTGAAGGTAAGTATGATGTACGTGAAAATTCTTCTTTGGAACAAAAAGAAGAGAATCCTGAAACAGAAGCTAACCAAGCGGTTGAAGCAGAAGTAACACCAGAAGCACAAGCGGTTGAAAAGTCAGCAGAGGAAGTTGAAACTGAAGAAACTGCTACCGAAGAAGTAACAGCGGCTCAAGCTGAAGAAAACACTTCTGCAGAAACAACAGATACTATCAAAACCACTCTAAACGGTGAAGCCGACCTCTCTGCATTTGAAGAAGCGCAAAATATAATAGAAGGTAATGTCGAAGCCTTAGCAGAAAACAACACCAATGAAGCTGAAAAGCAGGCTGAATTACTTGCTAGCGTAACAGGAAACCTAGAAGGTGCAGCAGATACTGCCGAAGCAACCATTGAAGAAATCGTAGAGGAAACCCGCGATGAGTTGGTAGAAAGTGTACTCATTACACAGGCTGGACCGACACTTGAAGCACCAGTTATTACAGAAGAACCTCCCGTGAATGACGAACCAACGGTCACTGCAGATCCGGTCACAACGGCACCAGAAGCAGAGGTAGAGGAAGAGGTGGAAACTGTTTCAGCTCCCCTTCCCGCAACAAACAATCAAACGCTTACATTTGATGATCTCACTGCTACTTATAATCTCACGTTAGATGGTTATACCAACAGTACTGTTGAGGGATCTGTATCAAGTTCCAACCTTACGCTCAGCATTGAGAATTCAACTAATATTGACGCAACCAGTATCGGCACAGGTGGTAATATCAGCACAACAATTGAGGGAAGCAATAACGTATCGGTAGCAGGAAGCGATGGAAACAACCTCTTTTTTCTCGGTGGAACTGGAGGAACTATCGAGCTTAACGGTGGAGCGGGAAATGATTTCTTCGAACTCATGGGCTCACAAAGCAATGTAACAATTGACGGAGGGGCAGGATTTAATCAATACCACTTATTAAGCAGTGGAGACGATATAACTGTTACAGACGGTGCGGCATCGAGTACTTTTCTAATTTCTGGAGATGCAACAAACATCAGGATTGATGGAAGTGGAGGAAGCGACCTATACAAGCTGGATAACTTTAGCGGTAGTGCATATATTAACAGCTCCCCGGGAGATGAGATTCGAATTGAAACCGCACTACAACCTGAGGCAACCGTAGAACTAGAAGGCCAAGGAAGTATCATACAAGATGCTGGCGTTAATTATGGCATCACGGAACCAACATTAGCGCTTTCTGGCAACGATTTAGTCATAACATTTGGCGCTGCAGGAAATGCTCCTATCATTGCAATTAAAAATATTACGAATCCATCAACTAACTTTACCCTCCAACAGGAAGGAACCGATACGATCAACTTTGATGGAGAGTCAATTGATGTACTCTATGATATACGAGACTTAACCTTGCCCGAATATCAATCAGCTTCAACTTTGACAGCTATCACCAGCAATAATGTGAATGGCTCTGTATTAGAAGATACTATTACAGTCGATACTTCACCAAACCAAATCATCCAAACTTTCGATGGAAACGATACAGTTTTCGTCAATGCCATTGCCGCTGGAAATGAAAATTATGACATTAAGCTAGGCGGTGGAAATGATACGGTGATCCTTCAGAGTCACAGCATTGATACTGTCTCTATCGATGGTGGAAGCGGCTTTGATATTCTAGACCTATCGAATGTTGTACCCACTGGAGGTGTAACGTTAGACTTAGTAAATGGAACTGCAACTTATTCAAGCGGCACGATTATTTCTTCTCTTGATGGTATTGAAGGCTACATCACAGGCAACCAAGATGATAACATCACAGGCAATGCTATGGATGAATTTTTGAGCGCTGGTGCTGGCGATGATAGTATCTTCGGCGGTGATGGTAACGATCGCCTCTACGGCGGTAATGGTAACGATACTCTTGATGGTGGAGAGGATGATGACTTTATCTTTGGCGGAACTGGCAATGACATATTAGATAGCGGTAACAGCGGTGATGATACTCTATATGGCGGTGCGGGTAATGACGTGATATATGCTGGAACCCAAGGCATTATTGATGCTGGCGTGGATGATGATATCATTAAGCTTAATACATCAAGTTACAACCAATACGCAATTGATGGAGGCAGCGGATCAGACACTATAGATTTCATAGGCGGCGGCGCTGGAACTTACGATTTAAGCCTTTTAGATGCGTTAGGAATCGAAACGCTTAACTCAACAAGCACGGATGCGACATTTATCAACTTTACTGCTGATAACATATTTGCCCTTTCTGGCGATACCACACTTATAGTTGAAGGGGATGCAGGAGATACTATAGCTGGCCTTAGTACGGAGAATTGGATTAACACAACAACCGCTGGCGGCTATACAACCTACCAAAATACCACCACTGACGGTAATACGGTACTCGTACAAATCAATGACGCTATAAGCACCTAAACAGCGATATTAAGCCCCTGATGATTCATTAGCCACTGACGGTCTGGTGCGCGCTTTGGCCCACACGGGCTTTCATCCGCGCCCACACAAGGGCTCGTAATCTCAGGCGGAACATCAAACTTATCCACAAAATTGCTCATGAAGGTGCACCCTGAAAGAACACCAACCAAAATAAAAGCTGTAAGGATAGACCTAAGAGACAACATTCGCGCAGTGTACGAAAAACTGGCCCTCAACGTCAAGCAATAAGCTTAACTTATGACCAGTTCTTAGCAGCTCTAAACGTTCTCGTCGCAATCTGATCTGGCGACCAGCCACGACTGCTAAAGTAGTTACGCCCTGCTTCTGCGTTGACATTAAGCCTTAGACCACTACTTGAAAGCTCTTGCGCCAATTTGCCTACAAACTGTGAATATTGTAACGCAATATAGGATGAAATCAGGAAGAACATTATATCCGTCAGATCAAGAGGGAACAAAATTCTAGTTGAGGCAGCACCTGTTGCTCCCGGAATTACATGACCAGCAACCCCCCAAACACCTTCAGGAATAACGGTACCATTCACATTAACCGGGCGCCACCATGGAAAACCTTCACTCGTACCATCTGCTGCGGGCAGTGTTCCCCAGCACCAATTCACATTCATCAACTGGCCTAATGACTCAGATACAATCGTAATAAAGAAAGCCAAAAAAGCGAAAAGCAGTATCGGTTGTAAGGTAAAGCTCAGTACCATATTAATCCAACCTTCAAAAAGATTTTGTGTCCTTCTAAACAGCAAGAATAAGAAAAATATTGGAGCTAGTGCGAAAAGAAACCACAATCCAACGATAGACTTAATATAAACAAACAGCGCGTTAATTAAGGCCCAAAAGAAATAAAAACCTCCTATCACCAATATAATTGCTATCGCTAAACCAAAGATTCCCGTTGCGGCACTTCCGAGCACTGTAATAAGAAATTGCGTTGAAATAATCTTCGCTAGCGGCCAGTTTAAATGTTCCAATGGTTGAGTGAGCTGATTGGTTGTTAAATTCAACCCAGCACTGAAACCACCTGCACCCGAGCCCGCAGCTTGTCCCATAAATACTTCCACCAACTCAATCATGGTGCCAAAAAAGAATTGTGCAACAATGTCATTGAAAAATTGCCATCCTGCTGGACTCGTAATCATGACTATCAAACCAATTTTAAAAATCAGGCCAAAAATTTCGCCTGGCTTAAAATTCGCAATATTAAAAACAATCATCACACCATAGATTGCTAAAACCAACATGATAGCTGCATTTCGAGCCGCAATAAATTCTCCTCCCGGAGCAATAATTGCAGAGTATAAAGTCTCACTGGTTTGTCCTAGAACATTAATAATGGTCTCCATAATGGCAGAGACGATTCCGCCTCCAGCAGAAGCACTCGTTTGATAAGCTGCATCTGAGACACAATCTAAATCTGTACCAGCGGCTATAGCCTCGCCTATACCCAAAGACATTGCCAGAAGAACTGAAATAACAAGCAATAACCAATGAATTGATTGTTTGTTAAGTATTAATATCATTTCTCGCATATGATTATCCTATCCTCTTCCTGAGACTAATTGCTTCCCAGCATCTTTCACACCTTTCCAACCCATTCTATCGACAAGAGTTGAATTTTTATCGTTAATTGACTGAGTCCAACCATCTTCCAAAGCATTTAACGAACCACGAACCCTATCTTGTATGGTTTTTCCACCTATTGTCGGACTATTAACAGACAAAGAAAGCCCCATACGCCCGGTAACCGCTGCCGCAATTCGTTGGATTTGGTTTGTGTAGGAGAACAGTACCCCTCCCACAACCATAAGCGTTACCATCGCAATAATGAGTTTAATTAACTGTTGACTATGTATCCATGCTGTATCGCCCGTGAATGTATCAGTGGTTGTTGCGCTAAGATCTAGTTTACTAACTTCTGGTATAGGTGAATTAATTTTTTTATTGAGGTATTGTCTTGCAATATCCCCAAGCTTATTATCCATCGTTCCCAAATATGTGGCCATCCTCGCAATTGAACAGGATATTTCGATACCTTTATTTCCAAGATCCTTAATTTCACCACTGTCAACTTCTCCTTCAAGAGAATCTAAAAAAGCTGTAGGGTCTGAAACTAATTGATCTAGTGCACCGCTGCTATCAGCTTTTTCTAGCATCTGCCGAACAGTGAGAATCGAAACAGCACCAGTTACAAGGTCCGTAATTTTACCTACACCACACTGTTGTTCCAATGTCTGAAAAATCACGCTATCGGCTTCAACTTCAAATTCAAAAATTTTTTCTTTCCTTGTTAAGGAACTAAGGTCAGCAGATACCATATTCACCGTTGTACCTAATATTTCATGTACGGGTTCTACCAGTTTTGTGTAACCTGATGGTGGTGTAGCACCATTACCAACTTTAACAATATCCGCGAAAACTTCACCATCTGAGATTCGCTGAATCCAACCGATATTCTGTGCATTTTGATAAGTAGTTCCATAGTTAATATAGTGATTCTCGCTACCCTTATAAAGCAGCACATCAAGCACCCCCAACGCAAAATAGAGAAAAGCAATCATCACCGCAGGCTGCATAATATTACGAATCATCATGCTCAACCAACGCTGGAAGAAATAGCTCTCTGTCACTTTAAAAAAGATTGTTAGAATGAAAATTGGCATCAACAACATAAGGATGGAGATCGAGCCATAGGCCATTACTACCATCGTTGCAGTTCGCAACAAGAACATAGCAAGCGCAAGAAAGAACCCCAAAGCCATTAGAGTAAAGTGAGCTCCAATAGTACTTGTAAGTAGCCCTGCTCCTATAATACCGAAAATCCCTGCCGTCATCACTTGCGAAGGTCCAAAGCCGTAAAGATTATAGAACAAACAATCGAACCAATCAAAAATGCCTATCCATTCATACAGTGGATAAGCCGATGTATTAATACTCGTATTACAAATAAAAACAGAGCCAGAATTAAAAGTAGCTTCGGCCCCACCAGCAACAATGACCATTAACTCATCTGTTACATCATAAAAAAGCGATGCAATATCATCCATATGCTCAAAGACCAAAATAGCAGCGATTACTTTACCCACGAACATCACTGATTCAACTTTGGTATTGCGGAACATCCCCCCCACAGCCTTCGTACCCATAATGACGGTAGCTAGTAGAATAATCGCATAAAGTGCTGGCTGCATGTAATCATGGACAGCATTCATAACGGTATCAGTCGTTTTCTCCAAAAGGTCGCGCATACAGTAAATAAAACGCGCGCTATATTTCTCGCGCCAATCAGCATTACTAACCCCAGAACTGGATGGTGCTTCTCGCAAACATTTCGTTACAGGCACCTTTCCCCTCTCTGTAAAATAATCCCTAGCAAAAATTGAACCATCCGCAATTTGACTTATCACCTCCGATACCCCATCCGCAGACACAGGAGTGTTTATTTTATCCAGCGCTGTTTGTTGCCCAGAAGGAGGGTTCGTTTGCGCAGCTACTGCAAATGAGAAACAAGCTAAACAGATAAAAATCGTGAAAAAACGACCTATCATGACACTCCTCCCCTACTACCTGTCGTACCAGCAGCACCATCGATTATATCATCTACGACTTGACGCGCAGCTCCTCCAAAATCTCCTGTTTCATGTCCTTTTCGTACCGTTTCTCTTACTCCTTCAAGGCCTTTACGTAATTCGCTTTCACCCAACATTCTCAACTTGGTCGCACTACCAAAACCTAGACCGAACTCTTGTGCTACTAAATCATGCGTAATTTGCGGAACGGCATGTGCCATATTGTAGAAAATAAAAACTAAAATCGACAACGCAAGCAGCTGCAAAAGAACGTTCTGAGTCCACACATCTTCGGTTATACTACTTTCAAGAGGTGGGTTTTTCTTCTCAAGATATTCCATAAAACCGTCCCAATCGATGCTGTACAACAGAAGCCCTCCTTCATGACTTCCTTCATTCAATGAATCCTCTAAAGCTTGTTGTGTACTCGTACTCTGCTCTCCCTTAATCCACGTTACCAAACCACTTAGCAAACTAGCATCCTCAGGGCTTAAAGCATCTGCCGCATCTTGATTAAGTGTTTCAACACCAGCATCAACATGACGTTTAAATTCCAAAACATTCTGACGCTTTATGTATTTTGTCCAATCATCCGAAACCGTTCCAGTAGCCGCTTTAGCTGCCGCATCAACCGCACCCGCAAAATCACCCGCGTTAACATTAGTAGTCTTTACTAAACTTAAAGCTTCAGAGAAGGTATTTGCTTTCGTTTGCTCTTCATTTGCCATAATAGACATCAGCGAAGTGGGGCCTACAAAAATGGTAAACTCTAATGCCACAAGCATCAGCAACATAAACAGCATCAATAACATCGGCTGTAACGCATAGGCGATCATCATTTTAAGCCAAGTGGTGAAGTGCTTGTAAGTCAGCCCAAACAGTATCATCGGTACGAATAAAGGCGCTAGTAAGAAGAGAAAAGAAACCGCAATGATTGCGACTAAATAAGTATAAACCAACCGCATTGCGATAAATATCAGCGTCAAAATAACATAGAGAATCCCCATCCCAATAGCGACCCCTGCTCCACCCGAAGTAAATAATGCTGTCAAAATAAGTAATATTCCAATCCCAACATTCCCTCCAATAAGGCCGGTAAATTTTTGGAATAAACAATCCCAACTCGCCCACAGACTCGGTGCCTGACCGCCCGCAGCCGTATTGTCACACATATTACCAAGATTGCCCGCAGCCGTACTTATAAGAGTAGCTAGCCCCTGAATTGCATCTGTAGCAAGGCTATAGACCCACATAAACTGACTGAAAAACAGAGTCACACCGGCAATCTTCAACACCAATACAAAACTATCTTTTGGAATACTTTGCACAGCCCCTAGTGTCAGGTTAATGCCAAAAAGAACGACAGCTAATAAAACAGAAACCGCAACAACAGATGAATAGAAAGTATTATAACCACTATCTGTCACAATCTTTCCAACAGAGTTATAAATAAGGCCACCCGGCTTTTCAGCAAAACATGAAACAAACCTTTCTAACCAAAGCGTTTTAGCGGGCGTACAGGGGCATAAGGTCCCACCTCGACTAAATAGAAATTCTTTTAACGAAAGCGTAGCACCACTAGCAACACTGGCCCGTAAGTCTATACAACCAGTTTTATCACTTACTACTGGGTCTTGTTCCGTTGAAGCAGCAATATCCGCATCCGTAGCAGCACCAATTTGCACTTGTGCAAGAACTTCATTGCTACCAATAAAGAGCAAACTTAGTATCACTAAAAAGCAAAGCACTAAACGCATCAGTCGGCAGCTCCCTCTCGCAATCGTTGCTGAAAAATAGGAAGCCAAACATCTGGATCATCCCCTACTTCTTCTCTTACTTGATCTAGCACTCGTACCGTTTCAGCACGAGCAGAAAGCACATTAATTCCTTCATCCATCCCGCTGAGATCAATCCGCGCAATCACGACATCTTTACCTTGCTTTAACAAGAAATAGCGACTTGACGGATCGGTTGTTTTCAACAAATTGAATTCACGGTCACTTAGCATGAAGGCAGTTTGATAAGCTTCTGTCGCCTTTGGATTGGGCAAGAAAATTTGTGTTGCTGTTTGCTGAATCAACGTATCCGAAATACTACTTCCGACAGCATCTTCTACACTTTGCGTTGCAAAAACGACCATCGCATTCAATTTACGCATAGTCTTGAGCCAGTCTTTAATTTTACCTGCAAAGATGGGATTATCGATCAGTGCCCAAGCCTCATCAAGAACGACAATCGTCGGCGTTCCATCGAGAGACAAATTCACTTTATGAAACAAATAAAGCAGCACAGGTGCAAGCGAGGCTTTGTCCGAAAGCACCTCTCCCATCTCAAAGCCAAAAGTACTATGTGTACTAAAGTCGAGCGAATCATACGGGTTATCAAAAATTCGCGCATAACGACCTTCACCATACCATGGTTTTAAGCGTGAAGCGATCGAACCTGTTTTCTCTACACCAAAAAACGCCGCTACATTACGCAGCATACGATCTTTCTTTGCGAGCTTATAGTTACCATTGACAGCTTCTTGAATCTGCTCCACCTCTTCTGGTTCAAGCGACTTATCATCGAAACGAACTAACGACTCCAACCACTCTGAAATAAAGTTTCGATTTTCATTCGTGTCGGGTAAATGCAACGGATTAAACCCACAACGCTCTGACGGCTGAATGACGCTATAAGCACCACCAATCGCACGTACAAAAATCTCTGCACCTCTATCTTTATCAAACATAAAGAGACGACAATTAAATTTTTGTGCTTGCGCACAAAGGAAGTTCATCAAGACCGTCTTACCAGCTCCCGTAGGCCCGATAATCGTTGTATGCCCCACATCACGTGTATGGAAATTAAAGAAATAAGGTGTACCCGAAGTCGTATCAAACACCGTTACCGCATCACCCCAATGGTTTCCTTTAATCCGCCCAATCGGATAGTTATGCAAAGAAACGAATCCAGCAAGATTCATCGTATTAATTTTTGACGGACGACCAATATAACCAAAATTTCCTGGAAGCTGCGCCCAATAACATTGCTCCAAAACCATCTTTTCTCGTACAGGAGTGATGCCAACATTCACCATCTCACTAATAGCAAGAGCGAGAGAATCCTCTAACGCAGCCAAATTATCATCCACCACCATTACACTGCAATGATGATCACCAAACGCTACATTTCCGCTCATCGCCATATCAAGCGCTGCATTAATTTCTTGAATTTGACTTACTGCAGCATCCTCTGCAGCGGCCATTCGGTTTTGCTGCGTACGCATTTTACCAATCGCAACCGTACGATTTACGAAAGAAAATGACTGGCTAACAATGAACTCAAACGGCAATTGCAGATAAGCATCCAAAAGCCCTGCAGCTGTCGCAGGTGCATATTCACGCACACTAATCATACCAGCAAAACGTGTTTTTGTATGACCACGCAACTCAATCGCGCGATTTCCGAAATACATACGCTGCGTTGAAAGATAACGAGAGATATCCATAGTTGGCACAAGCATTTGCTGTCGCTGCCCGCCATTCACCAACATTCCTAAGAACTGCAAAGGTTGCGAGAGCACTCCATGCTGAGTACTCACACAAGTAAGCATTCGCGGATTATAATCGCGCAAACTAGCGAGCAATCGGTGAGTTACTTCTTTTAATTCTTTATGTGCTTCGCGCATCGCTTCGCGTTTTTGATTCTCATCTACCGTGTTGGAAAGCACATTAATGTAATGCCCAATCGCACCGAGCCCCTCTGTATCTTCACGACGCAATACCGTGATATAGAGCTCATTAACGAATGACTCATGCTTACTATGTTTTTCACGCCATTGCTCATTTAGCTCATAGGCAAATTTGTTACTAAACTCACCTTTTGGATAAGCACTCTTTTTGCGACGAATCGTATGAAACCAAACCGCATAATTACCATTCGATAAACTTTTCAACAGTGAATTTCTCACTGCTTTTTTCATATCGACATCGGTATCATCCGCTGTTTCAAACGACCACCCTTCCAAACGAATCGTCTGCAACAGCTCTCCACTTTTGGTGATGATCGTTTCTTTATCAAAATGGTGCTGATAAGGAATAAATTCAGAGACTGAAACTTCGCGCTTTGAATAACCTGCATTCGCCACTTTGCGACGGCCAAAATTCAGATAATCTTCAAATGCTTTCATACCCTCATTTACTCCCTAAAATACATCATAGGAGTTTGTTTGCTTGTGGAAACCCCGATTCACACATTTCATTCCCTTAGCCATTTTCAGAATGAATAATTCCACGGCACGCGGTTCATTCATACAGATCAAAAAACCAATACCGTGAATGGCAGGCGCAGCAACAAACAAAAACAGAAAGTTGCTCGTCCAAATGAAGGTTAATAGGCATACAGAAGCATTCACGACAAAATACATATAACTAACACCCATCGCCATGGGCGGACGTGCTAATCCCTGAAAAAGTGGGTCAGCCTGTAACCTGGAGTCATTATCTGCCATTTTCCAACCCTCGTCTCTTATTATTGTTCACCTTACAGAGTAACAGAGAAATGTTTCAGTTTTTTGACGTTATCTTGTGATTTTTACTTAAAAATCTTAATCTTGTGGAAATTACGCCGCCCTCTTTTGCGCATATTCCAACATTTGCTCAATCCGTTCTGCCTCTTGCAAGCTAATTTGATAGAAATCAGGCAGTAAAATAATCGCTTCATGGCCATTATCCGCCAAAACCTGTAGCGAGACGCGACTACCTGTTTTCGCTTTTAATGCATCTAACGCTTCTGCCAGCATTTTAACCGCTTCACCTTGCGAAATTGTAAAACGCTGCACGGGCGCTTTCGCACCTATTACAGGTTTATTTAATGCCTGCTCTAACGATATAATATCCTTTATAATCAATCGAATACCAGAATCATCTTGCTTCCCTTCTGCAATCACAACCACCATATTACCAGAGGTTAAAAGTTCGCGCTTAGCATCCAGCATGGTTTCGTCAAAAATCGAAGCTTCGTAGGTTCCTGTTTCATCCGATAAGCCAACAAAGGCAAAACGTCCTTTTTGCGAACGCTTATACTTCACATCACCAATGATACCAGCCAGTTTTACTGCCGAATATTCCGAGCCTAACCGTCCGACTAGATTAGCGGACGTCGTACGACGCAACCCTTCCATTGCCTGCACATAACCAGACATCGGGTGACCACTTAAGAAGAAGCCAGTAGCCATAAACTCTTCATTGAGTCGTTCGGTTTTCGTCCAATCAGGTGCGTCGACTAACTCAGGCTTTGGCACCGCCACCTCCTCAGGTGCAGCTGCAAATAAACTATCTTGGCCGCTTTCACTTTCTTCTGCTGTCGCATTGGCAAAAATCAGAATTTTTTCCAAGGATTCAAATAGTTGCTTACGATTTTGATGCATTGAATCAAACACACCTGCACGGATCAAATTCTCCATCTGACGTTTATTCAGCACCTTGCTATCAACCCGTGTTACTAGGTCGAAAATATCCTTAAACTTTCCATTTACTTCACGCTCTTCCACCAGCGCTTCCATCGCGTCACGCCCTACATTCTTTAAGGCTCCAAGCGCATATCGAATGGCTTTTTTATCTTCACTCATCTCCGTTCTAAAATCAGGGAATGAGTGATTGATACAAGGCGGCAACACCTCAATCTCACGTAATTTTGTATCTTCTACAAAAATAGCGATTTTATCCGTATTTTGAATATCATACGTCATGGAAGCTGCGAGGAACTCAGCCGGGTAATTCGCTTTCATAAATGCCGTTTGATAGGCAATGAGTGCGTAAGCTGCTGCGTGCGACTTGTTAAAGCCGTAACTCGCAAATTTCGCCATTAAGTCAAAAATTGCCTTTGCAGTCGCTTCTTTAATACCATTCTTCAGCGCACCTTCCGTGAAAAGAGCACGCTGCGCTTCCATCTCGCTGGCAATCTTTTTACCCATCGCTCGACGCAGTAAGTCCGCATCACCTAGACTATAATTCGCTAGGTTCTGCGCAATCTGCATCACCTGCTCTTGATAAATCATCACGCCAAAAGTTTCGGAAAGGATCGGTTCCAAATCCGGATGTAAATATTCGGGTTCTTCCTTGCCATGTTTACGTGCAATATAGGTCGGAATATTATCCATCGGCCCCGGGCGATAGAGTGATACGAGAGCGATAATATCTTCCAAACTATCAGGCTTTAGCTTTTTAAGTGTGTCACGCATACCAGCTGATTCCAGCTGGAACACACCAGTTGCATCACCCTCACCTAGCATTTTATAAGTTCGTTCATCACCCTCTGGTAGCATGAGGAGGTCTAAATCCACATCCTCATTTTCTTTTACGAATTTACGTGCTGTTTCCAAAACGGTCAGCGTTTTCAATCCGAGAAAATCGAATTTCACCAAGCCAGCCATCTCGGCATATTTCATCGAATATTGCACTACCAGCATATCTGAACGCGGATCACGATAGAGCGGCAGCAGTTCTACCAGCGGTCTATCGCCAATCACAACACCCGCTGCATGGGTCGATGCATGACGGTAAAGCCCTTCTAGTTGAAGAGAAATTTCAACCATACGTTCGGTTTCTTCTTCTGCACGAATCGCCTCACGCAAAGCCGGCTCTTGGTCAATCGCTTCCTGCAGTGTCACCGGATTAGCTGGATTATTCGGCACCAATTTAGTGATACGATCCACTTGCCCATAAGGCAATTGCAGCACACGCCCTACATCGCGCAGCACCGCACGTGCTTGCAATTTACCAAAGGTGATAATTTGCGCTACTTGCTTGCCACCATATTTTTGCTGCACGTAACGAATCACTTCATCACGACGATCCTGACAAAAGTCGATATCAAAATCGGGCATGGATACACGTTCTGGATTCAAGAAACGCTCAAAGAGCAACCCATAACGCAATGGGTCAAGGTCAGTAATCAATAACGCCCACGCCACAACCGAGCCTGCACCAGAACCACGACCCGGCCCCACCGGAATATCATGATCTTTGGTCCATTGGATAAAGTCAGCAACGATCAGAAAATAACCAGGAAAGCCCATCCCATTAATCACGCCCAACTCATAATCGAGCCGATCGAAATATTTCTTCTTCACCTCAGCACGCTTGGCGTCATCCATCGCATCGGTAAAAACTTGCTTCTCTAAACGCTTCTGTAAGCCTGACTCCGCTTGCTCTTTTAGCAAACGCTTTTCTTCTTCAATATCACCGAATCGCGGCAAAATCGGTGCACGAGCTGGTGACATAAAAGAACAGCGCTTGGCAATATTTACGGTATTCTCAATCGCTTCTGGTAAATCCGCAAAGAGCTTCACCATTTCATCTGCCGATTTAAAATAATGCTCTTCCGTCACACGACGACGTTCATCCTGAGCGACATACGTACCATCGGCGATACACATCAATGCGTCATGTGCCTTGTGCATATTGCGCGTCGCAAAATATACATCGTTAGTCGCCACAATCGGTAAGTTATAGCGCGCAGCTAACTCAAGCAATTTCGGTTCCGACTCATTTTGCACCGGCGTTCCATGACGCTGCACCTCAACATATAACCGATCCGGGAAGAGTTGCTGCATCTTCTCTAGCCATTGCTCTACCGCTTGGCCACGACCACGCATAATACGTTGAACTAACGGCCCGCTTTCGCCGCCGGTTAGGCAAATCAACCCTTCTGTTTTTCCTTCTAGCACCTGCCAGTCGAGAACGGCCTCCCCCTCTTCCGCTGATTCCAAATAAGCCGCGGAGGCAATTTCTAATAAGTGATGGTAACCTTGTTCATTTTGCGCCAATAACACGATTGATTCAGGTTTTGGGCGATGATTAACCGTACGCATCCCCTCTTGCGGCAAGGGTACAAAACCTAACTGGCACCCCATAATGGGCTGAATACCTTCTTTGGATAATGCTTGTGAAAGTTCCAATGATCCAAATAAATTATTCACATCGGTAATCGCAACCGCTGGCATTTGATGTTCTTTACAAAGCTTCACCAAGCCTTTTGGTTTGATCGCCCCTTCCAACAACGAAAAGGCCGTACGCAAATGGAGATGAATAAACTGCGTCATGAAAGCTCACCTCGTTCCAACGTCACCACACGATCCATCCGCTTTGCTAATTCTTTATTATGCGTTGCAATCAAGGCCGCCATTTTGCGTTTTTCAATCGCATTCATCAGCAACTTAAATACCGTTTCGGACGTTTCATCATCCAAGTTACCTGTCGGCTCATCCGCTAATAATAATGCAGGGTCATTCGCAAGCGCACGAGCAATTGCCACACGCTGCATTTCGCCTCCTGATAATTGTGAAGGCTTGTGAGACAAACGCCCAACCAAGCCAAATTCAGTCAACAACTCTTCTGCTTTTTGAGTCGCTTCGTCTTTACCTTTACCTGCTACTAACTGTGGCAGCACCACATTCTCTATCGCCGTAAATTCTGGCAATAAGTGATGGAACTGATAGACAAAACCAAGCGTTTGACTACGCACCAAGGTTCTATCCCGTTCGCTTAGGTTAGCAAATTGGCTGCCTTGCAACATTAACTCACCACTACCCGCTGGCGATAATAATCCGGCAATTTGCAGCAGCGTCGTTTTACCAGAACCTGATGCTCCAACTAACGCCACGGCCTCGCCAATCTCAATTTCTAAATTGATATTGCGCAGCACCTGAAGCGTTTCACCACCTTGCGAGAAGGCTTTACTCACATTGGCAAGTTTAAAGAGACTACTCATAGCGCAATGCCTCCGCAGGGTCTAAGGCCGCTGCACGACGTGCCGGATAGAGCGTTGCAAGGAATGATAATACCAAAGCCATCACTACGACTAACCCAATCTCAAACCAATCGACTTTCGCCGGAAGTGTGGAAAGGAAATAAAGGTTCCCGCCGAGCAATTGTTGTCCCGTCGTCGCCTCAAACCAACTACGGAAATTTTCAGCATTGGTTGCAATCAAAATACCTAATAACACGCCCGCCAACGTTGCTACCGCACCAATACGCATCCCCATATAAACGAATACTCGCTGGATGGAACCACGCGTTACGCCATAAGCACGCATCACAGCAATATCGCGTTGCTTGTCTTTTACCAGCATTACAAGGCTTGCGATAATATTGAACGCAGCCACTAACAGAATCATCATCAAGATGAGGAACATCACCGTGCGCTGCACATTAAGCGCCTCAAATACCGCACCATTGGTTTGCTGCCAATCTAAAACTCGATACCCATCGCCTAAATTTTGGCGTAACTGATTCGCCACCAACGCCGTATCATCCAATGAGTTTAATGTTAGTTCAATCGACTCCGCCGTTTGCTTTTTAAAATAGGTTTTGGCTTCTTCAAAAGGCATCAAGATGAGATTGCTATCAATCATACTCATACCAAAAGTAAAATCACCGGATAGAGAATAAGCCTTCATACGCGGCACCAACCCTACCACCGTTTGACGACCATCCGGTGAAATAAGCGTCAAACGATTTTGCCCTCGCAAGTTACGCTTCAATCCACTACCAATGAGCAAGCCTTCTGCCTCAAGCTCCCCACTATTGAGATAGGTTTGAAGATAGGAAGTGTCCTCTACACGCGACAAGTCATAGGATTTCACCTGTGCGCCACGCGCCAAGCCTCTGGCCGTAATCATCACTTGCCCTTCAATTACGGGAACGGCGCGTTTCACTTGCGAGAGTGAATTGATTTTCTCTAACAATGAGTCCGTATCCGGTAATTCACCTGATTGATGATAAACATGCACATGACCACTCAGGCCAATAAAGTGCTTTAGCATTTCTTCACGCACACCATTCATGACAGAAGTCACCACCACCAATGTCATCACCCCAAGCGCGATACCAATAATCGCAAACCAGATAATCACCCCAATAAAACTCTCACGCCCCCGCGCGTTCAAATAACGCTTCGCAATAAAAGATTCGTGAGGTTTAAGCAGCACGTGCGATAGCTCCTTGTTTAATGAGCTTTAAAGCAGCCTCAGCCGAGAGCTCTTGTTTCTCGCCAGTGCGGCGATTTTTCAATTCAACCGTTCCAGCCTTCACGCCACGTGGGCCAATGGCAATTTGCCACGGCAAACCAATCAAATCCATTTTGGCAAATTTTTGTCCTGCGCCATCATCCGTATCATCATAAAGAACCGAAACACCTGCTACTTCAAATTGCTGATAGAGGCTTTCGCACACTGCTACACACTCATCATCTTTGCCGCGCAGGTTCATCAAGCCCACGGTAAAAGGTGCCGCTGCCTCTGGCCAAATAATACCGGAGTCATCATGATTGGCTTCAATCAAAGCTCCGACCAAACGCGAGACACCAATCCCATAAGAACCACACTCTGGGTAAACAGGTTTACCATCTGGCCCTTGCACGGATGCGCCCATGGATTCGGTATATTTCGTACCGAAATTAAAAATATGCCCCACTTCAATCCCGCGCGCTTCGCGTAAATCTTCTTTCGCAACAGGGCAGTTATCAGCATCATGTTGTTCATCCGCCGCCGCGTAAAGTGCACGCATCTCCTCAGCAGGAAGCGAGAGTTTTCCTGCACGGATATCATCGAACTTTTTATCATAATAAAGTGCAGATTCACCCTCATCAGCAATCACGCAAAATTCGTGACTTAAGTCACCACCAATCGCACCCGTATCAGCACGTAGTGGAATCGCCACCAACCCCAAACGTTCAAACACTTTGAGATACATTTGGTAGTAATTATTATAAGATTTCACTGCATCGTCGTGAGTCAGATCGAAACTATAAGCATCTTTCATCAAAAACTCACGGCCACGCATCACGCCAAAACGCGGGCGAATTTCATCGCGAAACTTCCATTGAATATGATAGAGATTAAGCGGAAGCTCTTTATAGCTCTTCACATTTTTGCGGATAATATCAGTCACCACTTCTTCATTGGTCGGCCCGTAAATCATATCGCGGCCATGACGATCAGTGACCTGCAACGTCTCATCACCATAATTACCGCGGCCAGATTCCTGCCATAATTCTGATGGCTGCATGGTAGGCATTAACATCTCAGGCACGCCAATTTTTGCATGCTCTTCGCGCACGATGTTTTCAATCTTACGAAGCACCGCAAGCCCTAGCGGCAACCAATTATAAATACCGCTAGAGAGTTGGCGAATCATCCCTGCACGCAGCATCAAACGGTGCGACACGATTTGTGCCTCAGACGGATTCTCTTTAATCAGCGGAAGAAAATAATTGGATAAACGCATGGTTACGCCGCCTCCTTCGCGTTAGTGATCGTTTGGCACCAAGCTTGGTTATCGAGATACCATTGGATAGTCTGCTCCAGCCCTTGCTCGAATGTATATTCATTCGTGTAACTCAGTTTTGCACGAGCATTGGAATCATCCATTGCATAACGACGATCATGGCCGGGGCGATCGGTCACAAAGCGAATCAACGCCGAATGCGTTTGCGACATAGGTCGTGGGTTTAGCTTATCCAACGTGGTGCAAATGGTTGTAACCACATCTAAGTTCGTGCGCTCGGCATTGCCGCCGAAGCAATAACGTCCACCCGGCTCGCCTTGAGTAAGCGCCGCATAAATACCGCGACAATGGTCTTCTACATGAATCCAATCGCGCACATTCTTACCATCGCCATAAACGGGCAGATTCTTCTCAGCCAAACCGCAGGCAATCATGTGCGGAATCAGTTTTTCTGGATGTTGACGCGGGCCATAATTATTGGTGCAGTTGGTGAGTAAAGTTGGCAGACCATAAGTATGGTGCCACGCATTCACCAAATGATCGCCCGCTGCTTTAGAGGCGGAATAAGGTGAACTTGGCTGCACTTGGAAATCTTCATGGAATTTCTCATCCGAATCTAATTCAAGCGATCCATAAATTTCATCCGTTGAGATTTGCAAATAACGGAATGCATCTGCCTGTGCTTGCGGCAGGTTAGCCCAATAATGGCGCGCGCTTTCTAGCAGGCGATAGGTGCCAACAATGTTGGTTTCGATAAACTCCCCCGGGCTGCTGATTGAATTATCAACATGGCTTTCTGCGGCGAAATTCACTAACGCATCAGGTTGGTATTTCTCTAACAAGCTGGTGACGAGCTGGCTGTCAACGATATTACCTTCATACAATTCCCATTCGCCTTTACCAGATATCCACTCCAAATTCGTAGGATGCCCCGCATAGGTAAGTGCATCCAGCACAATAACTTTATGCCCTTGATCAACACAAAGTTTGACGAAAGAGCTTCCAATAAATCCGGCACCGCCGGTAACGATAAGTGTTTGCATAATTCTATTACTACTAAGGTATGAAGTTAATGGGAATGAGAAACTCTAAATAAGGCTTATTATCTGGATAATCACTAGGGACTCTCGGCAATGGGTTGGCCGCATCAATCATTTGGGTAATTGCGCGATCAATCGCCTCCGACCCGCTGGATTTTTCAAGCAAGTAACGCAGCACTCGGCCTTGGCGGTTAATGCGAATTCGTAGAACGACCTTACCGCCCTCACCTTTCGAACGTGCCGCATCAGGATAAACCTTATGCTTATCAATCCAAAGCGAGATAGTTTGCGTATAGCGTTTTTGAATTTCTGCTTTTTTGGAGTTGGAATTACCAATCGCGGAACCACCATTGATATCTAACTTTTTCGGCTTTTTGCTACCCAGCTGCGCCGTCAGCTGGTTTGCACGCACATAACGTTTTGGCGTCTTTTTCACGTCTGCCGTACGAGCCGTTTTGAGAGGCTGGTGAATTACCTGTCGTTCGATCTTAGGCTCTGCCTTCACTACCGGCTTTTTCACTTCCACTTTTGGCTGAGGCTTCGGCTTTGGCGGTGCCTTCTTCTCCACCACTTTTACTGGCGCGGGTTTAGGTGGCGGTGTAATTTCCGCTTTAGGCTTAGGCGTTTCCAATGCCGCCCGTGCGACTTCTTGCTTCGGCGGTTCTATTTTCTTTGGCTCAGGCTTTGGAGGTTCAACCTTCTTCACCGGCTCTGGTTTAGGTTGCTCCAACACTTCTTGCTTCACAGGCTTCTGTTTAGGAGGTTCGATTTTTTGAACAGGCTCTGGCTTTACCGGTTCCGGCTCCGGACGTTTTTCAACTACAGGCTTTGCAGGCTCCGGCACTGGCGCGACAGCAGGCTGCGTTTCCGCCAATCGACGTTTGGAAAATAACCGTTTCACATCTGCCGAGGTAATCGCCGCAGCATTCGCTTTTCCGCCCAGCTTAACATTCAGAACACGAACTGGAATTTCCTCCACATTATTTTGTGGCATCAAATAATAAATGGCAGCTCCCATCGCATGTAAAAAGAACGCCACAAAAATAACTGCGAAAAAATGCTTCTCATTCAGGTATTTCCCGAAGCGAGCATATTCGCTATTTTCAATATTTTTGACCGCGCTAAACATTGCCTAGCTCAAACTCTGCGTCACAATTGAAAGATTTGTACCACCCGCCACGCGTAGCAAATCCATAATTGCCACCATCTTGCTGGCCTCTAACCGTGAGTCCGCCTTGAGCGAAACAATCTTACGAGGGTTATTCGCCAACAGCTTTGTGACTTGCTCTTCTAGCTCTTCGATGCTGACGAGTTCATCATTTAGAAGGATCTCATTATATTGCCCAATCACAATCACGATATGCCCCTGATCCAGCACTTTACCGCTATCTGCTACAGGCACATCGACAGGAATAATCTCGAATTTTTCGATCGTTCCTGCAACGAGGAAGAAAATAAGCAGCAAGAAAACCAAGTTAATCAGCGGAATCATACTGATCTCACGCGTCATTCGTTTGGAGCGATTAATTTCCATCGATCATCTCCTCATGAATACGTTCCGATACTTCCTTAGATATGGGCGTATCGATTGGCGCGGCAGGTGCTTGCTCTACCTTCTCTGGCTCCCAACTTGCAACTGAGAGATTCGTGCTACCTGCCTGATAGATATGATCCATCACGCTCACTAATTGCTGCACTGACACACGCGGCCCACTTAAAAGAAGCACCCCCACATCTGGAAATTTTTGAATCGTATTACGAAGCGTTTTCACCAACACTTCTTCATTCATCAAACGACGCCCCAGATAGGTCGAGCCATCGCGCGCCACATACACTTGCAATAAACGCCCTTCACCTGCGGATCCACCACCGCTAGCTTGCGGCAACATCAATTCTAACGACTCAGTTCGCACAAAAGTGCTCGATAACATAAAGAATACAAGCAACAAGAACACCACATCAATCAATGGTGTTAGCGGCACTTGGCGTGCCTTACGTGCTTCGCGTTCTATCTGCATCGCAACAGCCTCGAGATTCGATTAAAACTGGCTATAGCGAGGATTCAGCAATTTAAGCGTCGAGCTACTTTGTGGCGTCGATCGCATATCCGAGGAATCTTTTTGCATCCGATCACTCGTTTCTGCCTTTTCTTGATCAGCCGAAACGCGTTCATTTTCTTCGCGTTCGCGCACACGTGCTTGCGCCTTACGACGGCGCTGTGCTCGTTCATTTCGTTGGAATTCATCTTCCAACATCATAATTTGAATCGAGGTATCTTTCATCGTACCGCGCACTCGCTCGATAATTCCGTCGAAAATATAATAAGCGACCACTGCCGGAATCGCGACAACCAAGCCACCTACGGTCGTCAACAATGCTTCCCAAATACCACCCGCAAGTAACGACGGATCTACACGGCTTCCAGCTCCCTCCAAACGAGAGAAAGCCGTCACCATGCCGATTACTGTACCCAATAACCCAAGCAGCGGAGATACATTCGATACCATTTCAAGCCCGCGCATTTGCGTTTCGAGATAGCGAATATCCGTGGAGCCAACACGCGATATTTCTGCATCGCGGCTCGCTTGAAGCATTTCACGATCAGACACACAATTCAGCGCCACTTGCATAATACGCGCAACGGGGCCTTTAGAACGACCCAGAATTTCACGTGCTTTGGCCAAATCGCCATTGCGAATCGCCGCAATCGTTGGTTCGATAAAAGCAGAGTTAAACACCCCTGCCGTTGTAAATTGATAAAGCTTAAATAGCACAATCGCGATCGTGTAAATGGAAAGCCCAGCGAGAATGAACATCACCACTCCGCCTTTTTCAAATAGTTCAAAACCCATAATTTTGCCCTCAATCTTGGCCAGTTTACCCAGCACTTGTTCCTTAATTACTGCGGAACATAGAGGATTCACTCTCCCCTATCAACTGGTAATACTTGCCTGAGCCCATAAAACTGCTATGCCTGCTGCATGAGCAAACCATCAAAAACAGATGCGGAAGAAGCGGTTAAAACCCTTATCCGCTGGGCGGGTGATAACCCTGACCGAGAAGGCTTATTGGAAACTCCAGATCGCGTGTTACGCGCTTATGGTGAGTTTTTTGCAGGCTATCATACCAACCCACGCGACATCCTAAGCAAAACCTTCTCCGAAGTTGAAAATTACGACGAAATGATTGTGCTGCGCGATATTGAGTTTGTCTCGCATTGTGAACATCACATGGTTCCATTTACGGGCGTTGCACATGTCGCTTATTTACCAGAAGATAAAGTTGTCGGTTTAAGCAAACTGGCTCGCTTAGTAGAAGCTTATGCACGTCGCCTGCAAATTCAGGAAAAAATGACCGCGCAAATCGCCAATGCTTTAGATGAAGTGCTACATCCAAAAGGCGTCGCAGTCGTAATTGAAGCCACCCATCAATGTATGACGGCACGCGGCGTTCGTAAAAAAGGCGCAACCATGCAAACCAGTCGTATGATTGGCCGCTTCCGCACTGATCCACGAACGCGTCAGGAGTTTTTCGATTTGATTCGAAAATAAGGAACGCATCAAACATGTTTAACCTTCGCCCCATTTTGCTAATTAACGGACTGCTCTTACTGGTTCTGGGTGCAGCGATGGTTATCCCTTTATTTGCCGACCTGCTTTATGACGATGACCATTGGGAAGCCTTCCTTGTTTCTGCCTTTATTTGCGGATTCATTGGCGGAACACTCTACCTTTCCAATCGCGGTTATCGCGGCACGATCAGCTTGCGGCAAACATTTCTTTTCACCACTTCCAGTTGGTTTATTTTACCCGCCTTTGCTTGCTTACCTTTTTATCTATCAGGTATTTCACCTTCCTTTATTGATGCTTACTTTGAAGGTGTTTCTGGCCTAACCACAACAGGCGCAACCGTCATGTCAGGGTTGGATACAATGCCACATGGTATCTTGTTATGGCGCTGCTTATTGCAAGCACTTGGCGCGGTCGGGGTAATCGTACTCGCTATGGCGATTTTGCCAATCCTGCGTATTGGTGGAATGCAGCTCTTTCGAACAGAGTCTTCTGACAAAACCGATAAGGTAATTCCGCGTGCGAGAGAAATGGCAAAACTCATTGGTATGACCTACCTTACCCTTTCAACCGTCTGCGCAATCGCTTATTGGAGCTTCGGGATGAATGGGTTTGATGCCATTTGCCACGCGCTCACCACGCTCGGCACAGCCGGATTCTCAAACTATGATAATTCCATTGCCCATTTTCAAAGTGTGGAGATTGAAACCATCGCGACGATTGGCATGATTTGCGGTGGCCTACCCATCATCCTTTATTATCAAATGATGCGCGGAAAGCCACTCGCACTCTTGCAAGATTTACAAGTGAGATGGTTCTTTACAATTTTAGCAGGCACGACACTACTTATCACTGCGTGGCTCATCTATAATCAAGGATATGAATTCTGGCGCGCTTTCCGCTATGCCAGCTTCAACGTCGCATCGATCATCACGACCACCGGTTATGCCTCAGCTGACTACGCACATTGGGGTAGCGCACCTACCCTTATTTTCTTCATGCTTATTGTCGTAGGCGGATGTACTGGCTCCACCAGCGGCGGAATAAAAATATTCCGTTTCAAAGTGTTATATGAGATAGCTAAAGTACAGCTTTATCAACTTATCCAACCTCACGGTGTCTTTATTGCGCGCTATGCGGGCAAACCTATTTCTGAAAATGTGAGTGCATCAGTGCTTGGATTTTTTACCCTTTTCGCTTTTAGCTTTATGATTTTAGCAGCCTCTCTTTCTGCTTTTGGGCTCGATTTCATCACTTCCATGAGCGCAGCAGCCCAAACTTTAGCCAATGTAGGCCCTGGTTTAGGTGAAATCATCGGCCCTGCGGGTAATTATCAAACCATCCCTGATGGCGCTAAGTGGTTGATATGCATAGGAATGGTAGTGGGCCGACTCGAACTATTCACCGTTCTTGTTCTCTTTACCGGACATTTCTGGCGCGACTAACCAAATACCCTCCATTGTCATCAGACCGTCACATTTCCTTGCTATAATTTAACAGTAGAAAAGGAATAAATTATGGCAGATCCAGCAGAAGGCGGTGGCGGCCCGAGTATAATGGACCGTATAAACCAAGGCCAAGTCGGCATTGGTAGCGGAGGCGGAGGTGGCGCAGCGGGCGGCGAAGGCCCTGGTGCACTCATTGATACTTTCTTACGTATGCTAGGCATTAAAACTGGCCTTAATGGCCATTCGACTGGCGGCTTAGATTCCATCTTTAATATTGGTAGCATCTTTAGCGGTTTATCCATTCAGGGGAAAAGCTTATTTAGTTCGATGCTAGATACTCGCGGCGGAATACTTACCAGTTTTTTTGCCGATTTAGGTTTCACTTTTGGCGGCAGCATTCACTCCGGAAACGCACCTGTTGGCGACGCACCAATTGGAGAGGCTCCCGTTGATACTTCCGGCGCTAGCGGAGGAGGAGGCGACGCTCAAACTGCTACACTTAATACTATTCCTACTGCTGCCATTCACGATACAGGTATTCAAAATATCCAAGCGCAGCATGTTACTGATGCTGCTCCCGCTCCACGGGCTTCTTCCGCTCGGGCTTCTCGTTCTTCTGACGGCGAAGGCATGAGCCGTTAGGTTTTCTCTAACGCAGGAAAAACCAAACCGTCATTAAACCACCTACAATAATAACGAATCGTTTCACGACAGGCTTCGGCATTTTTTGTGCATAATGTGCTCCCACATATCCACCGATAATCGCCGCTATCACCATCACTCCACCCGCATACCAGTCCACCATTCCACTAAACAAAAAGATGAGCACGGCGACACCGTTAATCGCACTTCCCAAGACCGTCTTTAGCGCGTTCATCGCATGAATATCACGTAACTCCAGCAAGCTCAGGAGTGCCAGCATTAATATGCCAATACCTGCGCCAAAATACCCGCCATAAAGCGCAATTCCTAATTGCAGCAAGATGCTCTTGGGTGAAGTGAAATTGACTTGCTCTATCTCTAGTGGACGCGCGCGCAACTTATCACCGAAAGCAAATAACAATGTCGCCACTAACATAAGCCATGGAATGAGCGACTCAAACACTTGAATGGGAGTGACCAACAGAACCACTGCGCCTATCGCACCCCCTATCACACTCGTCAGCGCCAGAGCTAACACAGCTTTTCTATCCATCACTAACTGCTTACGATATGCCACTGCACTGGCCACTGCACCCGGCCAGACCGCGATGGAAGAGGTTACATTCGCCACAATTGGCGAAACACCTGCAAAGATAAGAGCGGGAAAGGTAAAGAAAGTCCCCCCTCCCGCAACCGAGTTAATCACCCCCGCAAGAAAGGCGCTGCCGATAAGCAAAACTATTTCAATCCATTCCATGAGCAACACCCTAACGCCTCAAGACCTCATAGCCCAGACTAGTAATGATGCAGAACATTACTAGAAAAAAGTTTTTCTTCATGATTGAAGTTTTTATCTCAAAGCTACCTATGCTTGAGATTGTTAAAAAATATGTTTTTCAAACTGCAGCCGAAGCAATGTATGTGACTAAAAAAAAATCAAAAGCTAGGACCATAGGTACAGCAAAAAAGCCCCTAAACTATAACAGATTACCACCCAAAATGCGAGCTAGTGCGAATGTTTGTCACACAATTGTCACATACGCTTTAAGCGCGCTCTAGAAAGCAGGCATCGCCGTAAGAGAAGAAGCGATACTTCTGTGCAACAGCATGGACATAGGCTTGGCGCATAACATCCAAACCGCTAAAAGCACTCACCAGCATTAAAAGAGTAGATTTAGGAAGATGAAAATTGGTGAGCAACGCATCCACCGCTTTGAACTGATAGCCCGGCGTAATGAATATATCGGTCTCACGATGCTGAGCATGCAATACCCCTGCTTCATCTGCGGCAGATTCCAAACAACGTAGTGCTGTTGTTCCGACACTCACAATGCGCCGGCCTTCTGCCTTGGCTTGATTCAATGCTTGAGCCGTTTCTTCATCCATTTGCATCCATTCGGAATGCATTTGATGTTGAGATAAATCTTCCACACGCACCGGCAGGAACGTCCCTCCCCCAACATGCAGCGTGACATGCTCTATCTGCACGCCTTTAGCCTTAATCCTCTCCATCAATGCTTCGCTAAAATGCAACCCTGCTGTGGGTGCTGCCACCGCCCCTGGCTCTTTCGCATGCAACGTTTGATAATTGAGAAAATCCAAATCGTCTTTTTCGGCTCGTTTAATGTAAGGCGGCAAAGGCATCTGCCCAATTTCATCCAGCGCCGTATAAAACTCTGCATCTGCTTTGTTAAATTGCAAAACCACTGTACCGGTTTCATTCTTACTTAAAACCTCTGCATTCAAACCCGCGCCAAAACCTAAATTATCTGCGATAATTAATTTACGCGCTGGCTTTGCAAAACATTCCCACACATTCGCACGTTCTTGCTTAAGCAGAGTAATACCAATAACCGAATCACCCTTCTTGCCATAAAGTTGAGCAGGGATAACTTTCGTATTGTTAAAGACCAACAAATCATCAGCGCGCAAAAAGTCAGATAGTTGAAGGATGGTACTATCCATCAGCTCGCCCAAAGAAGAAACGGCCAGCAAACGAGAGCTATCTCGTGGGCTGGCCGGTTCTTGAGCGATTAGCTCCTCAGGTAAGGAGTAATCAAAATCAGAAAGGCGCATTACTGTGCAGCGGCAGCCGCTTCAGCTGGTTTTGCTTTTTCTGCATCCGCCGCGACAGTCAAAGTAATAATCTTATCCGGATCAATCACTTCACCATTACGCGCTGAATCACCCTTTTTAATGCGATCCACATATTCCATACCTTCAATCACCTTACCCCAAGCTGTATATTGCTTATCGAGGAACGTTGCATTGTCGAATACAATAAACCATTGGCTATCGGCACTATCAGGGCTTGCAGAGCGTGCCATTGAAACTACGCCACGCGTGTGAGATACATCGTTAAATTCGGCTTTCAGCTTTTGGCCAGAACCACCAGTACCGTTTCCATCAGGATCACCCGTTTGCGCCATAAAGCCTTCAATCACGCGGTGAAATACAATTCCATCATAGAATTTATCACGGACGAGTTCTTTGATACGCGCGACATGACCGGGCGCTTTCTCTGGGTACATTTCAATTACAACGCGGCCATCTTTTAGTTCAAGATGAAGCGTGTTTTCTGCATCAGCAGCGTTAGCAGTCGAAGTCATAAGTAAAGTTCCTATTACGATTAGAATGGTCAGTAGTTTTTGCATAAAAAGCTCCCTGAAGTTTTTTGTTTGGCTACTTTTAAGATATAGGTCGGCTCAATGCAAATTATAAGGGGCTGTCACGAAACTTTCATTAAAGCATTTGCCACATTATCGGAAACAAAATGCGAAATATCGCCATCCAGCTTAGCAATTTGTTTCACAAAACGCGAAGAAATAAAGTGAGTAGATTCCGAAGCGGTCAAAAAGACAGTTTCAAGATCAGGTGCTAACTTATTGTTAATATTGGCCATTTGAAACTCATATTCATAATCTGATACCGCGCGCAAACCACGAATTAACAAACTCGCCCCCTGCTCTTTCGCAAAATTCACGAGCAAACCCGAGAAACCAACCACACTCACTTTTTCGGTTAACCCAAGAAGCTCTATCTCGCCTTCCACTAACTCTACGCGCTGCACAAGATTAAAAGCTGGCGATTTACCCGTATCCTCCGCCACACCAATAATAAGCTTATCCACGACCTTACACGCACGCAGGATAATATCCTCATGCCCCTTAGTCACAGGATCGAATGTTCCAGGATAAATGCCGATGCGTTCAGTCATAGTCACTCTCTTATTTAACAATTAACGAGAGCGTAACGAAGCAACTGACGAGGTCAAGCATAGCTTTAACTGAAGTTAAGAGATTGGATGACTATTTAACTCGATCTGCACCGCGCTTATCGAGACCTAATCCTTCAAAAGCCATATTAGCAGCAGCACGATTCGCTACATTCTTCTCAGGTAATCGTGTCATTTGAATATCATTAATTCCCATGCGCTTTAATTCTTCCGCCGCATATTTAATGAGATACTCCCCATCTCGACTACGCCCGACTCCACCACCGAACAAGTATAGAGAGGTTCTAGCGGCTTCGGCTTTATCCACTTCTGACCAACCTTGCTCCGGAGCGATATCCGTATTTTGACCACTTCGAATAATTGCCATAGTTCGACCGAGATATTTCCCCATCATTTCAAACATTTTTCGGTGCTGAGGATTATTATCAACATCAATATCTCTACCATCTTCAACTCCGCACAACTCTCCCATCACGGGCGCACGGTACAAATCTTCGGCTCGTACAGTATTATCATCGAAAGACAAAAACTCGTCTTTTCCTGTCTTTTTACTAAGTCGCTCACCTGCCGCTTTATAAATTTCTATATCTTCAGGATCGACAGGAATTTTTAACTTACTTGCATGCCCATCTGTTACGAATTCATAACTACCATCTTTACTTATTTTCGCAATCGCATGACCTAAACCTGTTCCAAGACCGATTAACCCAACATGTTTTCCACGCAGAGTAAAATCTGAAACCTTTTCTCCATTTTGGTCTTTTAGCTCTTCACCGCGCCCCACTTTAATGGACTTGAGCATACCTGCTAACATGGCATTACCATCATTTTTCACCAGCATCGGAATATTTACAAACGAAGAATCTTTTTCTTTCAGTGCCTTTTGATATTCTTCTAACAAATTTACATTATCAAATTCATCAACAGTTATCCCAAGATTCGTGGCGGTTAGCGGTTTAATCGTTCCATCTTCGCGAAAACGCCCAGGCGATCCTACACCCACAGCAATAATTTTTGCACCATCAGTAGTGGCTGCAATTTCCGCTTTATGCAGCATATCGATGATTTGTTCTACGTGATTTCCAAGTCCTTTTTCTGTCGCTTGGTTACGAGTCCAAACAGGTTTTGGTACTATCCCTGCTTTCTGAATCTCAAACAGTCCTGCTTGCACACCAGTTCCACCGATATCAACTCCAATGATCATCTCTTTGCTCGTCATATTGGCTGGTGAAATTTTTGACATAAAATAAGCCTCTTTCGTCTATTTCGTTCTTTATAAAAGAAAGAGGCTAAAATTTTATTAATAGGCTTTAGTGCGAGTGACCATGGCCGCCCTCATGCGTATGGCTGGCGCAAGCACGGGCACCATGGTCGTGACTTTTGCGACTCTTTCCTGTTTTACGTAAAGCACATGCGCCCTCATTATGACTATGCTCCGCATGACTATGTTCAGTCTTTTTCGTTTTATGACAGCACTTTGAGTTGGATTCTTTACATTTAGATTTCTTGCAGTGCGATGAACATGAACCTTTTTCTTTAAAGATTGCCTCACCTGCGGCATGTTCATCCACGTGACATGCGCTCAGCGCAAAAGCAGTCGCAATAATAAGTAGTAGTTTTTTCATTTCTATTCTCCGTTATTTTCTTCTGTTTCTGAGGTTGGAGCTTCAGAGGTTTCTTCCGTTTCAACCGTTACGTCTCCGGCTAGCGCTTCTACGCCCTCTTCGTCTTCTAGCAATTCCTCATCTTCATCATCTGATTCGGAAATATTCAGGCGAATAGCGGATACCACTTTCTCATCCTTACCGGTTTTAAAGATCGTCACCCCTTGCGTGTTACGACCCGCCACACGGATATTCTTCACTGGACAACGAATCAACTTACCGCCATCGGTCATCAACATAATTTGTCCATCATCGGTAATTGGCATGGCTGCTACCACACCGCCATTACGCTCAGATGTTACGATATTAACGATGCCCGAACCACCACGGTTGGTCGTACGATATTCGTAAGAAGAACTACGCTTACCATAACCATTTTCAGTCATGGAAAGAATAAATTGCTCGCGTTCGGCCATTTCTGCAATCTTCTCAGCGGAAATATCCACTTCTGGAAGTTCAGCACCTTCTTCATGTTTCCACGGTGCTACTTTCAAATAAGCCTCGCGCTCTTCACGCTCGTACCCACCTTCATTAAGGACGGACATCGAAACGACTTCATCTCCATCAGCAAGTTTGATACCACGCACACCCGTTGATTTACGGCTCTTAAAGACACGGATGGCTTCGACAGGGAAACGGATACATTTACCCGAACGTGCCGAAAGCAAAATATGCTGCTCTGGTGCACAAACGCGCACATTCACAAGCAGCTCACCTTCGTCCAAATCAATCGCAATTTTACCATTGCTACGGATGCTCTTGAAATCAGACAAGTCATTACGGCGCACCGAACCGCTAGAGGTCGCGAACATAATATTCATCGCATCCCAAGCGGACTCATCTTCCGGCAGCGGCATAAAGCTGTGAATCGTCTCGCCATTTTCCAGCGGGAAGATATTCACCAAGGCCTTACCTTTGCTCTGCGCCGTACCCAATGGAAGCTTATAGGTCTTCAACTTATAGACCTTACCATTGGAGGAGAAGAATAGAACCGGCGTATGGGTATTTGCCATAAACACTTCGGTCGTCATATCCTCATCACGTGTGGACATGGCCGAACGCCCTTTACCTCCACGGCGCTGCGCACGGAACGTATCCAACGGCACACGTTTAATGTAACCATTTTGCGTCACGGTAATCACCATATCTTCGCGCTCGATCAGATCTTCAATATCGTGCTCGAACTCATTTTCTTCGATTTGCGTACGACGTGGTGTTGCGAACTCTTCTTTAACGGCCGCAAATTCTGCCAACATCATCGCTAGCAATTCATCACGATTTCCAAGCAGCGAGAGATACTTCTTAATGTCCACCGCTAGCTCTTCTAACTCGCCATTAATTTTATCTTGCTCTAGCCCCGTTAGACGTTGCAAACGAAGCTCCAAAATCGCCCGTGCTTGCGTTTCCGTGAATTTAATACGGCCACCTTCAATCACGTTCCCACGATCTTGTACTAAGTCAATCAGCGCACTCACCGCCGAAGCTTCCCAGTCGCGACTCATCAATTCTTCACGCGCGATCACCGGATCTTTTGAGGCGCGAATCACTTTGATCACTTCATCAATATTCGCCACTGCAATCGCGAGGCCAATCAACACATGCGCACGATCACGGACTTTATTCAGCAAATATTGAGTACGACGTGTCAGCACTTCTTCGCGGAACTCCACGAAGCTCACGAGCATATCGCGTAGATTCATCTGACGCGGCTTGCCGTGATCCAGCGCCAGCATGTTACAACCAAAGCTAGTTTGTAGTGGTGTGTAACGGAAGAGGTTATTCAATACGATTTCCGCAATTGCATCTTTTTTGGTTTCTATCACCAAACGCACGCCCTGCTTATCAGACTCATCGCGCATATCAGCGATACCTTCGAGCTTCTTATCACGCACGAGCTCAGCAATACGTTCTTGCAGCTTTGCCTTATTCACCTGGTATGGAATTTCCGTCACCACAATAGCGGTACGGCCATTATCCATCACTTCCATATCCGTTTTCGCTCGCATAATGACCGAGCCACGACCTGTCGTCAGCGCAGATAAACTACCACTACGACCGAGAATCAAGCCTCCTGTCGGGAAGTCTGGTGCGGGCACATATTCCATCAGTTCTAGCGCTGTCAGTTCTGGGTTCTCAACCAGAGCCTCACACGCATCTAACAATTCGCCTAAATTATGCGGCGGAATATTGGTCGCCATACCCACGGCGATACCATTGGCACCATTCGCCAGTAAGTTAGGAAATTCAGCTGGAAGAACAGTTGGCTCTTTCTCGTTACCATCATAGTTTTCTTGATATTCGACTGTGTCTTTATCAAGATCTTCAAGTAGATGATGAGCGACTTTAGCCAAACGAGATTCCGTATAACGCATCGCCGCTGGAGGATCACCATCCATCGAACCAAAGTTACCTTGTCCATCTACCAATGGCAGGCGCATTGAGAAATCTTGCGCCATCCGCACGAGGGAATCATAAATCGCTGAGTCACCATGCGGGTGATATTTACCCATCACGTCACCGACAATACGCGCTGACTTCTTAAATGGTTTATTCCAGTCGGAACCAATCTCCATCATGCCGAATAAAATACGGCGATGCACGGGCTTCAAGCCATCACGCGCATCCGGAATCGCACGACTCACAATCACGCTCATTGCGTAATCGAGATACGATTTTTTCATTTCTTCTTCGATAGAAATCTGTGGCGAGAGCGCCAAGTTGGATTCTTCGGCCATAGCCTTTTACCCTTAAATTTTTTGTTCTTATTATTTGAGAATAAAAACTAGCAGAGCTTAAGAATGAGTGCAACGATTAGATGCAGTCAGATAGTGCCTTATTTAAACTTTGATTCCAGTGCCTTGCTGCTGCACTTTTCCAGGGATCCCATGAGTCACGCCATTTGGCTGTTGGTCGGTGCTTGCTACCCCCTGCACATGATTAGCTAAAAGAGCTCCCATCAAATTTGCCTGATGAGTCGCGTCCGGTGCATTGGCACCTAAAAGTGCGCCTGCGCCTTCTTTATATTTCTCATTATCACCGCCGAACATACCAGCGAGAAAGCCGCCAGCCAGTGCCGCACCTCCCGCCAATAAGGCTGCACCACCGATAAGCGCTCCAGAGTTTTCTTTCGCGGCTTCTTCTTTGCGTTGATCTGCTTCGGCCTGAGTTTCTGGTACATCACCATGTCGTGACTGTTCACGCTCCACCAAGCTATCTAACTCACCTGCCATAGCAGGGTATTGCGCCGCAACCATATTTTTCGCCATTTCTGTCGAATTCCCATCAGTGAAAATCTGATTGATCAAAACACGAGCCGCTACACGCTGCTGCTCCATCTCTTCTTTTGAAAGTTGCTGAGTGGCATGAGACAGCTCATTCTCAGCAGCCGCAATCATATCACCCACATCTTGCATTGTGTGCGCGTCACCGCCCACCTGTGGTGCGTTATCGCTCGCGGCATTACCCAAGGCTTGTGTATCTTCCTGTGCCATACATTAAGTATAGCTCGAAAATATTACAGTTCCGTTAAGGTTAATTCTAAAATTGGCCTAAACGCTTACGGGTACGCAAACGAAGGGCATTTAGCTTGATAAATCCGGCTGCATCGCCCTGATCATAGACTTCATCTGCCTCAAATGTCGCTACTTCTTCATCAAAAAGCGAATGCGGTGATTTGCGCCCATTAATGACAACATTACCCTTATAAAGTACAACGCGCACCGTACCAGTCACATATTCTTGTGTTTGGTCGATAGCCGCTTGTAGCATCTCGCGCTCTGGGCTGAACCAAAAACCATTATAAACCAGTTTTGCATAACGCGGCGCAATCTCATCTTTCATATGCTGCACTTCGCGGTCAATCGTGAGACTCTCTAACCCACGGCGTGCGTGATAAAGGATGGTTCCACCCGGCGTTTCATATACACCACGTACTTTCATTCCCACATAGCGATTTTCCACCATATCAAGAATCCCGACACCATTAGCAGCACCCAATTCGTTTAACTTGGCTAATAAAGCTGCTGGTGAAAGCTCTTGGCCATTAATGGCAATAGGATCACCTTTTTCAAAATCGATCAGAATTTCCGTTGGCTCATCTGGCGCATCTCGCAATGATTTCACCCACTCGCACATCCCTTCAGGAGGCGCCACCCATGGGTCTTCCAGCGATTTCCCTTCGTAAGAAATGTGCAACATATTCGCATCAGTGGAATAAGGCGGCTCATTCTCTTTATTACTTGGAATATGGATATCATTTTCACGCGCATAATCGAGCAATTTTGTACGCGAATTCAAACCCCATTCACGCCAAGGTGCAATCACCTGAATATCAGGATTTAGCGCATAATAACCTAACTCAAAACGCACCTGATCGGTACCTTTACCCGTCGCGCCATGCGATACCGCGTCTGCTCCCGTTTCTGCGGCAATTTCCACCTGTCGTTTTGCGATCAATGGGCGCGCAATAGACGTGCCTAATAAATAGTATCCTTCATAAAGCGGGTTTCCGCGAAACATCGGAAAAACATAATCACGCACAAATTCTTCACGCAAATCTTCAATAAAGATATCCTTCACGCCGGCTTTTTTTGCCTTTTCGCGTGCAGGTTCCAGCTCTTCACCTTGACCTAAATCAGCCGTAAAGGTAACCACCTCGCACTCATATTCATCTTGCAACCATTTCAAGATAACCGACGTATCCAAACCACCTGAATAGGCCAAAACCACTTTATTCACTTTAGACATAAATGCTGCTCCGTAAGAATTTCGCATGTACTTCTAAGCCCAGCCAAAGTAAGATGCAAGATATGCGTAACATTATTCCTTACTTAGCCCTCGCCTTTTTGATATTTGCTGGTTGGAACTTCCTCAACTCTCAAAATAGCTCTTTCACTGGCATCTCAGATGCGCAAGCCCTACCGGCAGAGACAGAAGCGATCACTCTCGAAGAAATTAAGAGCTTTGTGAGTGCCGATGAGCCGCGAATTATTTTCCTCTACGCTTCATGGTGCCCTTATTGCAAAAAGCAAATTAATGGGTTTAAGCTCTTTCATAAAGAATATCCTATGACAAATATGATTGCGGTTTCCACCGACAAAAACTCAGATGATTTCGTCCAATATATCGCAAGCAAAAACGGGGTTCCGTTTGAACCTTATATTTACCAAGGCGGCAGCGAGCTAGCAGACTACCTTAAAGAGCAAAGTAGCAGCTTTAATGGAGGCATCCCTTACTTCGCTATTTTTGAGAAAGGCAAGTTTAAACAAGAGTTTTTAGGCTTAACTCATCCTCAAACTTTGACAGAAGCTGCCGTAAAATAAAGCTTCGCTCACAATATAAATTTCAGCTCTCGCAGCTCATTATCTCCGCACCTTTTTGTTGACACTCAGATAACAACAATAAATCTCTCAAAAGAAACCTGTGGACAAAAGGCAGTCATTCATTGGCTGACTTTTGTCTTTGCTCTATAATGAGGCAATGAGATTTCTATTTATCCTACTAATTTCCCTTTTCTTTGCTCACACAGCACAGGCAGATAACTTCCAACGCGCCTTTAAAGCTGCAGATAAGAAAGATTGGACGACCGCCCTTAACGCAGCTGGACTTACCCGCCAAAGCTACATGAAAGATTATATCATCTGGCGTAAGTTACGTAGCAAGAATGGCCGTGGCAGCTCTAAACAAACATTGAACTTTATGGAATCGCATAAAGATTGGCCAGAACATGACCGCCTTGGCCTTCGCGCAGCAGAGGCATTACTACTCGAAGGGTTCACCTCTTCTGATGAAAGCCATTGGCGTAAATTGAGCGGTGAAAAACAAGCACTCTTCACCTATGGCTGGATTCACGGAAGCTACACTGCGGAAGAGCAAAAACGTCTAAAAGCAAAATATACTGATAAGCTCACACGTGAACTTTATGAAGCTCGCGCCGATAGATTACTTTGGGATAATGAAGCTACCCGTGCGAGCGACTTGCTCGGCAATACCCGCCAAACTTTCCGTGATATAGCATATGCACGTATTGCCTATATCACCCGTGCGCGCGACGCTAAACGGAAACTGCAAAAGCTTTCAAAGAAATATCAGCGTCACCCCGCCCTCCTATTTGCACGCGTTAATTACCATAAGAAGAAACGACAACATCGTAGCGCAGAAAACCTCCTCAAGAAGCTGCCCGCTAAAGTACCTTATACGAAAAAATGGTGGAAGATCTGGCGCTTTTATGCCCGCGAGGCCGTTGGCGAAAAACGTTACCGCGATGCCTATAACATCCTACGCCCTGTCAAAAATGCAGAACATGGCGTAGGCGCTCAACTCTTTTGGCTACGTGGATGGATTCAGCTACAATTCCTCAATAAACCGTCGGAAGCTTATAAAGACTTCTATACTTTCCATAAACATGTCGGCACACCTATCAGCAAATCACGCGGAGCCTTCTGGGCAGGCCTAGCAGCGGAGAAGAACGACAATGCAAGCATTGCGCGCAATTGGTTCGCTGAAGCTGCTAAATACCCAACAAGCTTTTACGGTCAGTTAGCAAAATTAAAACAGTCGCGTAGCACCAACTTACCGATTAGCAAAAGTCGAATCTCGCGAAGTAAACCCGGCGCACTTCGCAAACAACTTCCGCTCATTCGCAAGCTGGTTCAGTACAACCAAAGTTACTCAGTGAACGCCTTCCTACTCGGCATGGCAAAACGTTTTAATAGCCCACGCCAAGTAATGGCCATTGCAGAAGCCGCACGTAAAATTGGCGTCCCTCACCTCGCTGTTCGTATGGGAAAAAACCATTTCGCGCATGAGGATGAATGGCTGCAACCTGTCAGCCACCCAATACCCAGCCTTCCACGCGGCCTTGCGGTTGAACCAGCCCTCGTGCTTGCTATTACACGACAAGAAAGCGAGTTTAATCCGAAAGCCAATAGTAGCGCCAACGCGAAGGGCTTGATGCAATTATTGCCTTCAACCGCCAAACTCGTAGCTAAAGAACATGGTATCAGCCACACCACTTCAATGCTGAATAATCCCAAACATAATATGAAATTAGGAAGCTATTATCTCGCCGGACTTATCAAAAAGTTTGATGGCCAATATCCACTCGCCATTGCTGGTTATAATGCCGGCCCCGGCCGTGTCGTCCAATGGCAAAAGAGATTCGGCCCCTTCCCCAATGACATGACTGGACAGCTTAAATGGCTAGAACAAATTCCCTTCAGTGAGACACGTAACTATGTGCAACGCGTGCTAGAAAACCTCCAAGTTTACCGCAAGTTACTGAAAGAGGATAAACCTCTTACTCCGGCACGTATGTTTGGCAAATAATAGACGCTAACGTTTATCAATCGCTACGTATTTAAGCTCATCTAGCCCTGTATAAAGCTGACGAGGGCGACCGATACGTTGGTCTGGCTCCTCAATCATCTCACGCCATTGCGCCACCCAACCAACGGTACGAGCAATCGCAAACATCGCTGTAAACATCTTAGTAGGGATACCAATCGCACGGTAAATAATACCGGAATAGAAATCCACATTCGGGTAGAGCTTACGCTTCACGAAATATTCATCTTCAAGTGCAATTTTCTCTAACTCCATCGCAATTTCGAGTAAGGGTTCATTCTCAATGCCCAGCTCTTCAAGCACTTCGTGGCACGTTTCACGAAGCACGGTCGCACGTGGATCAAAATTCTTATAAACGCGGTGACCAAAGCCCATCAGGCGGAATGGATCATTCTTATCTTTCGCGCGTTTAATAAATTCAGGAATACGATCTTTCGTGCCAATTTCAGTCAACATATCTAGCACCGCTTCATTCGCTCCACCATGCGCTGGTCCCCAAAGCGAGGCAATACCGGCAGCCAAACACGCAAACGGGTTTGCTCCCGAAGAACCGGCCAAACGTACGGTTGAAGTTGAAGCATTTTGCTCATGATCTGCATGTAAAATGAAGAGTTTATCTACCGCTTTTTCAAGAATAGGATTCACCACATAAGGCTCACACGGATTCGCAAACATCATATGCAAGAAGTTACCCGCAAAGCTCAATTCATTTTTCGGATACATTGGCGGCATACCAACCGAATATTTATACGACAGCGCTGCCAATGTAGGCATTTTTGCAATCATACGATAAACCGCTAAATCACGATCTTCATCATTCAAAATATCAATCGAATCATGATAGAAGGCTGAGAGAGAACCTGTGGCTCCTACTAACACCGCCATCGGATGTGCATGACGGGGGAAACCACGGAACAACCACTCCAACTGCTCATGCACCATCGTATGCATCGTGATGTTATGTTCGAAATTTTCATATTGCTTTTTATTCGGTAGGGCTCCCTCTAACAGCAAATATGACGTCTCGAGAAAGTTACTATTTTCTGCTAAATCAGCAATATCGTAACCGCGATAACGCAAAATACCTTTACCACCATCAATAAAGGTAATCTTAGATTCACAAGAAGCTGTCGCTAGAAACCCTGGATCTAAAGTGAAATAACCCGTTTCTTTATAGAGCTTACTAATATCAATTACATCAGGGCCCAGCTCACTTACCAAAACTGGCATTTCAATCGTAGGGCCGCCTTCAATACTCAGCGTTGCTTTCTTTTTTGTCATTCTCGCGCCTCCCGTGGCAACTATTTTCAAAACTGTTCATAGAGCATTCACGAAAAACAGTGAAGAAATTAC
Organism: uncultured Rickettsiales bacterium; assembly: GCA_964654855.1. Classification (GTDB taxonomy): domain Bacteria; phylum Pseudomonadota; class Alphaproteobacteria; order Rickettsiales; family JALZUV01; genus JALZUV01. Next base: position 54,663 of record CAZZJS010000003.1, on the reverse strand, counting down.
TCGCAATTAACGCCTATTTTTCTCATTTCTTTATTGAACAATGACGTCTATAAAAGATTAGGGGGATTAATGCGCTTCACACTGACTCTAATCGTGACCTTATGGCTGCTTGGCTGCAAACAGAATAGTTATGACAAAGTGTGGAGTAATTACGAATGGCTTCCGCCAGGTTCTGAAGGTACAAACCCTTACACCCTCCCTCCTCGCTATGCACCCTCTGGATATGGCCGTTACCCAACTTATGATAATGATGCAGATTATGTTCAACCGCGCGGATGGGGCCTGTGTGGTAATAGCGGAAACTTAGGCAATTGCGAATAAGTTGAATTTAACATTTTTCGTACTATCTTAGGCACATGGAACACCCACTTATTTATCTTATCACTTCAGTGATCTCGCTCATCAGCCTTGCGCTATTCATCTATATTATTATCAGCTTCTTGATCTCATTTAATATATTAAACCGCCATCAAGGCTTGGTTTCTACGATCTATCAAGCGCTAGAGCGTTTATTTGAACCAATGCTAGCACCCATTCGCAAATACCTACCAGACCTAAACGGTATTGATATCTCGCCAATCGTTTTAATTTTGATTCTGAACTTTCTTGAATATGCGATTCATTATTACCTCTAATGTCTGAGGGAAGAAGCTTTTACCAACATCACGTTTTCATCTGCGACAACCAGCGTGAAGAAGGCCACCCACGTGGCTGCTGTGCTGCACGAAACGCTGCAGAGCTACGCGATTACTTAAAGTCGCGTGTCAAAGAATTACACTTAAATGGCAAAGGGAAAATTCGTATCAATAAGGCTGGCTGCTTAGACCGTTGCGAGCTCGGCCCCGTACTCGTCATCTACCCAGAAGAATGCTGGTATCGACCAACCAACAAAGCCGATATTGATGAAATTCTACAAAAGCACCTAATCGAAGGTGAAGTGGTAGAACGCCTAAAACTCGTACGCAGTCAAATCAGTTAAATACGTCTCGAACAACAAGTACGCACTGTAACGAATCCTCTAAAAGCGAGTAACTAGCATTCAAATCAGCAGCGTTAGCTGCTGTCGTACAATCATTCCATCTAGCAGACACCCACTTCCCTTGCATCGGCTGGCCATCATCAACTTTTTTATCTATTTTAGACAATTCAATTGGCGTTAAAATGGGATTCAATGGAAGGACTGTACGTATACCGCCAAGCATCATAAACATGTTATAAACCCCGTCTGGGAAAACAGGATGACCTGAAAAAGGGGATGCTGATGCTAAAAAATAAATCCCCCATATAGCAGAACTGTTGATTTTACTCTTCGGGCAGTTAGTATCATCGCTACCTCCACTTGCAACACCCGCAGTAGAAATACCATCAAACCGGCCATCGACCAGCTCTGCGTTAGCTAAATGCTGCCAAAAGCGAAACATTTCATTAGAACCTGCACTGGCATCAACAATACCATTTCCATCCCCATTACATGTCTCTGTACCAGTGCTTGCAGTGCCTCGGCAGGTCGCAGCTGTTGCATGAGCCACCCCCCAATATGCTTGAGCATTTTCCATATCACCAGGTAATGCATTGTACTTTAATTTGAATGTGGTAACGGCTGTTTGATATTGATTATATTCACGAATAACGGATTTTACTTCCGCACTACGAATCATCTCTTGCCCTACAGTCACACCACCAATAATCAATCCGATAATCACCAAGACAATCGATAGCTCTAAAAGAGTAAAACCATTTTTCATTATCTTACTCTTTCCAATTATTTAAACACCACCGTCTTATTGCCATTTAACAGCACACGATGTTCCGTATGATATTTGATCGCCTTAGCTAATACAAGGCACTCAATATCGCGCCCTGCGGCTGTTAGTTCAGCAGGCTTGAAGCTGTGGTCAACACGTGTAACCTCTTGCTCAATGATCGGCCCCTCATCCAAATCTGAAGTGACGTAGTGCGCAGTTGCCCCGATAATTTTTACGCCACGCTCGAATGCTTGATGATAAGGGCGCGCACCTTTAAAGCTCGGCAAGAAAGAGTGGTGAATGTTGATGGCTCTACCCTCTAACTGCTCACACATATTTTGCGATAGAATTTGCATATAACGCGCAAGCACCACCAGATCGATAGTATGTTCTTCGATCAACTCAAGCACTTGCGCTTCTTGCGACGCTTTATCATCACCCATGGGGAGGTGATAGAAAGGCACTTTATACCATTCCGCCACTTCGCGAAGATCATCATGGTTCGAAATAATAGCAGGCACTTCTACCGGCAACGTACCTGTATGCATGCGATGTAATAGATCATAGAGGCAATGACCAAATTTCGAAACCATCAACAATAGACGAGGCTTCTTCTGCCCATCATGCAGATTCCATTGCATATGAAAACGCGATGCAATGCGTTCTTCAAACTGCTGTTTAAATTCTTCAATCGAAACATTGCCTTCATCAGCAAATTCCATACGTAAGAAGAACTGCCCCGTTGATTCATCACGAAATTGCGCCGAGTCGATCACATTACCTTGATAGTTCATAATGAAACCCGAGACTGCCGCGACAATCCCTCGCGCATCTTGGCACGAAAGCGTCAAAATATAGTGAGCATAAGAGTCGGAACTAATGTTTGAGGGCATTTTTATTTTCAGTGGTCGGAAGTGGGATTACGATGTCATCTTCTGGCTGCTTGCGTGGCAAAATGCAAGTAATAGTCGTACCTTTACCCTCTTCCGACTCCAGTGTTAAATACCCTCCATGAAGTTCGATAAAGCTCTTCACCATGGCGAGCCCTAAGCCTGTTCCGGAAGATTTCCGGCTTGCTGCACCACTACGGTAAAACTTATCAAACACCGCTTCATGCTCGTTTTCGGCAATTCCCATACCGGTATCTTGTACGCTGATATGGATGAAACCTTCTGCCCCTTTGGCCTTCACCTGAGCAGACACATTCACCTCACCCCCTTCATCTGTATATTTGATCGCATTGCCAACCAGATTAAAGAGCGCTTGTTTCAAACGGCTCTGATCTCCGTCAATTTTTCCAACATCGATCGGACAATCAAATGACATTTTCAATCCCCCCGCTTCGGCCTTATCGCGCAACATCGTTTGCACTGCCGTTAACATAGAAAGTACATCTACTTTGCTAACATCCAGCTGCAAATAACCCGCTTCGATACTCGCAATATCCAAAATATCATCAATCAAATTCATCAAATGCTGGGATGCTGTACCGATGCTTTCCACATATTCCGCCTGCTTATCTGTCAGCGAACCTACATAAGCCTGATTCAACATTTCATAGAACCCACGGATAGAGGTAAGCGGCGATCGCAACTCGTAAGAAACATTGGCGAGAAACTCACTTTTCAAACGATCTGCCTCTTCCAGTGCTTCATTCTTCTCACGCAAAGAACGCTCTACTAACATCGAATCCGTCAAATCCACATAATTCAACAAAGTCTGTCCATCAGGCAATGGCAATGCAATCACCTCAAACACTTTACCATCGCGCCGTTCAATTTGAAGCTTGGATGTTTTACGAACCGAGAGCATTTCGGTGAAATGGCTTTTAAATTTCTTCCAATCTTCAAAGTAATAAAGCGACCGTTGCTTATCGAGCAAGTCGTTAATATGTGGCTCAGCTTCAGCGAGCTTCTCGCTTAAATTCCACATTTCACGATAGACCGGATTATGCAATTTTAAACGACCATCTTGCCCGAACACTGCCACCCCTTCAGTCAGGTGATCCAACGTTTCGCGCTGCACAGCAATGAGTGTATTATAAGAGCGCTCTAAGGCGAGACGATCCGTTACATCTTCATCCGCAAATAGAATTCCGCCTGAAGCATCGGGAATCGCTAACTGGCGTACCGTACGACCATCAGGCAGATAGTAGAACTCCTCATTAGGGTCTAACAATCCGGTAAACATTTTAATGCGCTTTTGTTTAAAAGCAGGAAAATTAGCTTGCTCTGGCAACATACGATTTTCACGCAGCTTTTCCAATACATCGCCATATTTCGGATTTTGGCTCAACCAGCTTGCATCTAATTTCCACATACGCACAAAAGCATTATTGTAGAACTTTAAACATTGGTCAGAGCCAAAAATTGCAATCGCACTGGTGATCGTTTCTAGCAAATTACTCTGCGTTGCCAGCATATCTTGAAGCTTTGCATTAAGCTCTTCAATATCGGTTTTATCAATCGCAATACCTGTCAGATTCTTACGGTCTTCCCATGGAAACTCCATAAAGTCGAATAATTTACGCTCACCATCAAGCACCACATGACGACGCTCATCTTGGCGTTCACCTACTTTCAAAGCTTGACTGGCAAGCTTTGCACCTTGGTTGTAAATCTCTAACGACTCTCCACCGCTAGAATCAGTCGTCTCTTCCGCTGCCTCCAAAAAGGCGAGATTGCAGTAGCGAATTCTCAGCTCTTCATTACGCTGCCAAACTGGCATAGGTAACGCATTAAACATATTGCTAAGCTGGCGCATCTCTAGCTTACTACGTTCATTTTCATGGCGCAGACGTTGTACTTCTTGTGCACGTACGGTCACATCTTTCCACCAAAGCACTAAGTGCTTATCGGATTCTGCTTCAACAATCACTCCATAACATTCTAAGAAACGCTTCTTGACGGGATCTTCAATCTCCACCGTAAAGTTGGGGATCTCATTGGCTAATAAAGCCTCAACCTTTTCATCCAATTCGCCCAGAGACTCCTCCGGCAATTGTGCCAATAACTTCGCATATTTCGCCGATGCAGGTAGCTCAAAAAGCTCACGAAGTTTGCGCGAAAACCATTCACGATCCGTACTTAAGCTACGATAATAAAAGGAGCTATTAGAAGATGATAGCAAGGCCGCAATACGTGCATCGCTGCCGACCGCACCCAACCCGCCTTTTTGATAAAAATAGAGAAGGATAGCGCCACAGCCTCCTAAAAAGGCCAACATCAAATATAGATACGGCGCCATTTCCTCCATCATTTATAACCTAGTAACGATAAGCTTCAGGCTTGAACGGACCCTCTTGACCAACGCCAATGTAATCTGCTTGCTCTTTGCTCAATTTCGTTAGCTTCACCCCCAGTTGATCTAGGTGCAATCGCGCAACCTTCTCATCCAACTGCTTTGGTAATACATAAACTTTATTTTCGTAATTATCAGAGTTATCCCATAACTCAATCTGCGCCATCACTTGGTTAGTAAAGCTTGCAGACATCACAAAACTTGGATGGCCTGTCGCACAACCAAGATTCACCAAACGACCTTTTGCCAGCATGATGATACGTTTTCCATCAGGGAACTCGACCTCATCCACTTGTGGTTTAATCTCTGTCCATTTCATATTATCGAGTGCTTCAACTTGGATTTCATTATCAAAGTGACCGATGTTACATACAATCGCACGATCCTTCATCGCACGCATATGATCGAGCGTGATGATGTCTTTATTACCCGTCGTCGTCACGAAAATATCGGCATCGCCCACCACATCTTCCATAGTCAGAACTTCATAACCTTCCATGCTCGCTTGTAGCGCACAGATTGGGTCAATTTCAGTCACTGTCACGCGGGCGCCATGACCTTTAAGTGCATCAGCACAGCCTTTACCAACATCGCCATAACCTGCAACAACCACACGCTTACCGGCAAGCATCACATCTGTCGCACGTTTCAGCCCATCTGGAAGACTCTCGCGGCAACCATAGAGGTTATCGAATTTTGATTTCGTAACTGAATCATTCACATTAATTGCAGGCATTTTGAGTGTGCCTGCTTTTTCCATTTCATAAAGACGAAGCACACCGGTCGTCGTCTCTTCCGACGTACCTTTAATACCATCAACCATTTGCGGATAATCTTCGTGAATCATTTTTGTGAGATCACCACCATCATCCAAAATCATGTTAGGAACCCAATCTGGGTTGCCTTCAATCGTCTGACGGATGCACCAAACATATTCCTCTTCTGTTTCACCTTTCCAAGCGAAAACAGGAACACCCGTCGCTGCGATCGCAGCGGCTGCTTGATCTTGAGTTGAGAAAATATTGCATGAAGACCAACGCACTTCCGCACCCAGCGAGGTTAGCGTTTCAATCAATACCGCTGTTTGAATCGTCATATGCAAACAACCCACAATACGAGCACCTTTAAGTGGTGCTTTGCCTGCATATTCAGTACGCAATGCCATCAAACCAGGCATCTCACCTTCGGCAATCGAGATTTCTTTACGCCCCCAATCGGCAAGAGAAATATCGGCAACTTTATAATCAGTATCTGCAATAGCAGGGGCAGCGGTGTTCATAGTTATATCCTTTAAGTTAAATAGCTTCTGGCATTTCCATCTCGATACACATCAGTGTCGATGGCGTTGCCGTTTCGAGTACTTGTAGTAAATCATGTTTTGTGAGCCCAACGCACCCTTGCGTTGGAGAAAAATCTTTGGCCGCCACATGGAAGAAAATAGCGCTACCTTTACCAGGCTTAAACGGGTTATCATTGTAACCAAGCGTCACAATGATGTCGTATTTCTCATCCTCACGCCACAGTTCTTCATGACTTGGTTCAAAGGGGAGCTTTACGGGTTGGTTATAAGCTGTGCTATTCACATCGTCACACCAGCCATCGTCTTTTTCGATAACGCGTAACGGTAAATCCGTCATTGGAGCATCCATGCGATCTGCGCGATACCACACTTCTTTCAGAGGAAAACTACCTACAGGTGTTTTCAAATCACCCTCGCGCTTATCTCCGGTCAATCCCGTCTCACCCAAAGTGCAACGATAACGCTGACCGTCAAAATCCAACGTTCCAAGCCCTAATTTGGAAGACGCATTAACTAAGATGGTGCCGGACACGAGACTCTCCTGCTACTGAAAGATGTTTTTGTACTTGTTCAACGATACCATCGGCATCCAAGCCTGCCTCAGCAAGCATTTCTTGTGGAGAAGCATGTTGCTGGAACGTATCGGGCAAAAAGAGTGGTAGAATACGCCCATATTCCTGAGTGTTCCAACCTTGCACCGCCGCAAGTTCCAACACATGCGCGCCGAAGCCACCTGCAGCACCCTCTTCAATGGTTAGCACTAGCTCATGATTCGATAGCAACTGCTCGACGAGCTCTGCATCAATCGGTTTTGCGAAACGTGCATCCGCCACCGTCACTGAAATTCCCTTTTTTTCCAACTCATCTGCCGCTTTTTCACAGGCCGATAAGCGAGAGCCTAACGATAATAGCGCCACCGTTTTACCTTCGCGAATCATGCGACCTTTACCAATTTCTAGCACTTGCGGGTTTTCCGGTAGCGCTACGCCCTCACCTTCTCCACGTGGAAAACGGAAGGCAATTGGGCCCGCATCATGAGCATTAGCTGTATGCACCATATGTACTAATTCCGCTTCATCAGCTGCTGCCATCACCACCATATTGGGTAGCGCGGTGAGATAACCAATATCGAAAGCACCGGCATGAGTTGGCCCATCGCCACCCACAAGCCCTGCTCTATCAATCGCGAAACGCACAGGCAAGTTTTGAATGCATACATCATGCACCACTTGGTCGTAAGCGCGCTGAAGGAAGGTCGAATAAATCGCGCAATAAGGCTTCATACCTTCTAACGCCATACCCGCCGCAAATGTCACTGCATGTTGCTCCGCAATTCCCACATCGAAGGTGCGATCCGGATAGGCTTCGCCAAATTTATCCAAACCTGTACCTGATGGCATAGCTGCACTAATTGCCACCACTTTTTCATCCACCGCCGCTTCCGCCACAAGTTGCTTCGCAAATACGCTCGTATAACTTGGCGCAGCAGGAACAGACTTGGCTTGCACTTTCGTCACTAGATCAAACTTCTTCACGGCGTGGAATTTTTCTTTGCTCGTCTCAGGCGATTCGAACCCTTTACCCTTTTGCGTCACCACATGGATAAGCACAGGGCCAGAATCTTTTTGGTTTTTGATATTCTTCAATACGGGCAAAAGGTGATCCATATTATGCCCATCCACAGGGCCAACATAATAAAAGCCCAGCTCTTCAAACATATTACCACCAGCAACCATCGCACGGGCATACTGCTCTGCCTTCTTGGCAAAACGCGCCATAGGTTCGGGGAACTTTCGAGTAATCACTTTACCAATATCGCGGAAGGTATGGTAAGGCTGTGACGATACCATCCGTGATAGATACGCGCTGAGAGCACCCGTAGGCGGCGCAATTGACATATCATTATCATTGAGAATTACAATCAAACGGCTGCCAAGATGGCCAGCATTATTCATTGCCTCATAAGCCATACCGGCACTCATTGCCCCATCGCCAATCACAGCAATCACATCATTATCGCGACCTTCAAAATCACGACCAACTGCCATACCAAGACCTGCAGAAATAGACGTTGAGCTATGGCCTGCGCCAAATGCGTCATATTCGCTTTCTTCACGCTTACAGAAACCGCTCAAACCATCTTTTTGACGCAACGTATGCATTTGATCGCGCCGCTCTGTCAGAATTTTATGGGGATAGCATTGATGACCCACATCCCAAATCAATTTATCTTCAGGTGTGTTAAACACATAATGCAACGCCACTGAGAGTTCTACCACACCAAGCCCAGCGCCAAGATGACCGCCCGTCCCCGAAACAATACGGATTGTTTCTTGGCGCAACTCATCCGCAATTTGCGTGAGCTCAGATTCATCGCGCTTGCGCAGCGCCTCAGGATTGCGTATTTCATCAAGTAACATGTTATGTAAATTAAGGATTTTAGCCGTCAGCGCAATGATTATTGCGGGTTTCAACCTATTGAATTTTCCAGCCTATGCTGAGGATGATTTCATCACCTTGCGCGATTATAGCGAGACCCACTGCCAATTGCTGCAATCTGCCTCTCTCAAACCCTCGCCTACTATGGGAAAACGCATTGAAGAACTCATCCACACACCGGATGAATTTTACTTAGAAAGCCAATATGAACATGCGCCAGATTTCGGTTTTCTCCTACCAAAATACTGGCCTGTGATGAGCTGGGCACAACGCGTCCGCTTTAATCATGGCATTACCGCTCTTATCAAACGCCGTATGCAAATCCCTCAACAGCAAGTAAAGCCTGGCGATTGCGATCCACAAATTCGTATCATCGAACATCCCAATCAAGAAGAAGATGAAAGCCAATCGCCACTGCCTCGTCCTGCCAAGTTAAAGGCCATTATTTTGATGAATATTCGTGGAAAGCTCGGCGCTGAAACACCTCTCACTTACCTACTCAGCAAAGAATGGAATATCGGCTGGCAACTGGAAGACACCCTCATACACACCAATAGCGTGAAAGATCGTGATAGCAAAGCGTTAGAGGAGGTGATTCGCACACAGGGGTTAGATGAATTAGAGGTCTATATCGATCAATTACTCAGTAAAGAGTGATTCACTTTTTCATTAGGCATAAGATGTTTTTATGTCTTCCAACTTACATGAACTGAACGAAATCGGCATTGCCCTCTCGGCAGAAAAGAATATTGAGCGCTTGCTCGAAATGATTTTGGAGAAAGCAAAACAAATTGCCAATGCTGATGCGGGAATTCTCTTTACTAAACACGAGTTGGAAGAAGCTTATGTTCAACGCGTTCGCCATTGCGACAGCTTGGATATCCATCTTGGTGGCACCACTGGCGAACCGACTTACGGTTTTCCTATCGAGCTAGAAGATAAAGAGGGTAATCCGCGAACGAGTTCCGTTACAGCGGTTTGCGCTTTATCGAAGAAGTCCATTAATTTAGAAAATATCCAAAATCACCCAGAATTTGACTTCTCCTCCACCAAAGATTTTGACAAACGCCGCGGCTACAATACGAAATCCGTTCTTGCGATACCGATGATCACAAAACGTAAAGAGGTTATCGGCATTATTCGTCTGTCTAACGCGCAAAATAAGAAAGGTGATATCGTCCCCTTCTCTGCTGAAACACAGCATATGGTGGAGTCACTCGCATCCCAAGCCGCAGTTGCCCTCGACAATGATATACTCATCACTGGTTTGGAAGATTTACTCGAATCTTTCATTCAGCTTGTCGCCAAAGCGATTGATAATAAGTCTGCTCATACAGGCAATCACTTACAACGCATTCCCATTATTATGGAAATGCTCGCCAAAGCCGCCAGTGAATCTGAAGCTGAAGCATTTAAAGATTTTGATCTGAACGAAACTGAAATGTACGAACTACGTATCGCGGCATGGCTGCATGATTGCGGCAAGCTCTCCACGCCGGATTATATCTTAGAAAAAGGCACTAAACTCGCCACCTTCCATGATCGTATCCAAGTGATTGGCACTCGCTTAGAGGTACTGTTACGCGACCTCGAAATCGCTCAACTAAAAGGCGAAATAGACGGCGCCACCCATGCCAAAGAGATTATGCGGATCAAGGATGATTGGCAATTCCTGCAAGAGCTAAACCTAGGCCGCGAGTGGGTACCTGATGACGAAATTGAACGACTCAAAAAGATCGCCGAATACAGTTGGACTCCGCAATTAGATGATGGCGAAACACGCTCTTTCTTCTCCGATGATGAACTCGAAAACCTAAGTGTTCAACGCGGCACTTTAACTACGAGCGACCGCAAAATTATTCAAGATCACATCCTCCATTCTATCGACATGTTAGAACGCATGCCCTTCCCTAAACAGCTACGCCGCGTACCTGAATATGCAGGCGCCCATCACGAACGCATGGACGGCAAAGGTTATCCAAACGGCTTAACAGGCGAGCAGATGTCAATCCCTGCACGTATGATGGCCGTAGCCGATGTATTTGAAGCGCTAACCAGCCATGACCGACCTTATAAAACACCAAAAACCCTCACCGAATCTCGTGAAATTATGACCAAAATGCGTAATAATGGCGGGCTAGACCCTGACCTATTCGACCTACTTTGGGATGGCAGCGATGTCGTCAATCAATACTCAGATCGTTTCTTGAAAGAAGAACAAAAGGTTTAACTAAAATCTTCCATCGTGAAGCTTTCTGTGCTGCTACAAAACTGGCATTTCACTTCTAGCTTCTCGTCATCGTCGAGCATTTCTTCTAGCTCTTTTTGCGGGAATTGCGCGAGGGTTTGAATCACTTTCTCGCGTGAACAACTACATTCGGCACGAAACGCTTCTGCATCGTAAACCCACACACCATCTTCATTATAAAGACGATAAAGCAAAGCTTGTGGCGAGAGATAAACATCTAGCAGTTCTTCTTCTTTCACTGTCTCAGCGAGAATGCGATTATGATTCCAATCCTCGATAAGGTTCTCTGGTTTATCTTCAAGTGCAGTTTGCTCCGCCGTTTCTTCCTGAGTTCCCCCTTCTTTGGGAACCTGTTGAAGCATTACGCCACCAGCCACCCAAACTGACTCACCATTCACTTCACGTTTACCAACCGATGTTTTTACATAAACCACACTCTGCTCAGAATTGCTGAAATAATGCTGCATCGAATCGCCGATACTTTCACCATCCAATTCCACAATTCCCTGATAAGGCTTTTTGCCCTTTTGCAGCGTAATGGCGAGATAACCTTTACCGACTAATTCTTGCAGCGAACGCTCAGTTTCTCCAAAAACCGCACCTTCTTTCATCTCTGCATAGCCACGCAGCGCACCATCGGCTTTGACATCCACCACCATAAATTCGATATCGCCATCGCCACGAATCTGCATGGTCAACTTCCCACGACCTTTTAGGTTGGAGGATAGCATCCCCGCCAGCAAACACATTTCTGCCAACAAGTTAGAAACGGCTGGCGGATAAGCATGCTGGCTCAAAATCGCATCCACTGATTTGTTCAAACGCACCACACGCCCGCGCACACTCGAATGATGAATAAGAAACGGTTGGATTAAATCCTGATGATCTGCAAGTTCAATAGACATAAGTTTAGTATAATCGTTAGAGTTTTAAATTTGTTTAAAGCACCAAAGGATGACAGCTTTCTGCGCATGTAGGCGATTCTCTGCCTCATCGAAAACCACCGATTGCGAACCATCAATTACCTCTGCCGTAACTTCTTCTCCGCGATGCGCCGGCAAACAATGCATAAAGAGTGCTTCCTCTTTCGCAAGTGCCATAAGTTCGGCATTTACCTGATAAGGTGCCAGCACTTTATGTCGAAAGTCAGCATCTTTATCACCCATGCTAACCCAGCAATCTGCAAAGATCGCATCAACATTCTTCACCGCATCTTTCGGCGAATCAAAAAGCTCAACCGTCGCTCCGTTCTCGCGCGCCCAAGCGATAGCTTCTTCGGATGGTTGAAGCTCCGGCGGGCATGAAAGGTGTAAACTGAAGTCAAACTGTGCCGCCGCCTCAATAAGACTCGTCGCCACATTATTACCATCACCCACCCATGCGAGGGTTTTGCCCGCAATCGTCCCACGATGCTCTTCAATCGTCATCACATCAGCCATAATCTGGCACGGGTGGCTTTTATCGGTTAGTCCATTAATCACGGGGATATGCCCATGTTCCGCCAGTCCTAAAACCGTTTCATGCTTGTTGGCACGAATCATAATACAGTCGATAAAACGCGACATCACCTTTGCCGTATCAGAGATACTCTCCCCACGGCCAATCTGAATTTGATCTTCGCTCATATAGATAGAGTAACCGCCTAAATCACGCATCCCCACTTCAAACGAAATCCGCGTGCGAGTTGAGCGTTTCTCAAACACCATTCCCATGATTTTACCCGGCAAAGATTCATGCTTTTCGCCCTGTTTAAAGCCTTGCTTCACTTCTTTGGCCGTATCAATTATTTTGCGTAATTCCGTTTTCGGAATTTCGCGCAAATCAATAAAATGACGAACAGGATACTGGGTTTCTTCAAAGGCCATGGGGCTAGTCTTTCAAATTTTCGGCAATCAGTTGAATCGCCTCATCAATATGCGATTCATCGATAATCAGAGGCGGCACCACCCGTAACACAGAATCGCCCGCCGGTGCAAGTAATAGCCCTGCATCACGCAATTTCTCGTTCAATTCGTAAGCCGAGGTTTTTGTTACCAGCCCAAGCATCAAACCAAGCCCACGTACTTCTTCTAACTGATCTGGAAACTGCTTCACCAGCCCCTGCAATTTCGCTTTCAGCCGCTTACCCATACGCTGCGACATACCCAGCACATTATTATGCGTAATCTCTTCCAACACCACAGTACCAACGGCCATCGCCAACGGATTACTGCCATAAGTGGAGCCATGGCAACCTGGTGTCATCGTATCGGAAATACTTTGCGTTGCTAAAACTGCCGCCACCGGAAAGCCACTACCGATACCTTTACCAATCGTCACCACATCTGGCACGACATCGTAATATTCATAGGCAAAGAGCGTTCCCAAACGCCCTGTTCCGCATTGCACTTCATCGAAGAACAATAACGCCCCATACTCTGTCGCCAACTCACGTGCGCGCTGCAGGTAAGCTTTACTATGTGGACGCACCCCGCCCTCACCCTGCACGGGCTCTAGCATAATCGCGGCTGCATCTTCATCCATCGCCGCTTCGAGTGCGGCAATATCATCAAAGGCAACCGTCTCAAATCCTTCAAGTAACGGATGATAGGATTCCTGCACACGCGGATTACTTCCCGCCGAAAGCGCACCTAAAGTACGGCCATGAAAACCGCCATCGGCGACAATAATTTTGGTGCGGCCCGTCTCTTTCACATGGTGATAACGACGGATAAACTTAATCGCGGATTCAACAGCCTCCGCTCCTGAAGAACAACAGAAAATTGCATCCGCAAAGCTGAGTGACGTTAATTTTTCTGAAAATTCAATCAGCCCCGCATTCACAAATAAATTGGAACAATGCCAGAGTTTACCTGCCTGAGATTGCAACGCCTCAACCAATCGTGGATGGCTATGTCCAAGTGCATTTACCGCAATTCCGGCAGCAAAATCGAGGTAACGTTTACCTGTTTCATCAAACAGATACACGCCCTCACCGCGTTCCATCGTAATACCCGCTCGGCGATAGACCGGCATAATCGCAGGAGATACCGTCATGATTTCAGCCTCCACCCCTTGATGAATGCATGACGCACGAGGAACCACATTAGAACCGTCAGCACCAGCATCACCAAAGCACCCATTTGCACATCACCATCTGAATGACCTGTCATGGCATAACGGAATCCATCGATCATATAGAAAAATGGATCTAGATGGCTCACCTTCTGCCAAAATTCGGGTAAATTTTGGATGGAGTAAAACGTACCCGAAAGAAATGCCAAAGGCGTAATGACATAATTCGTGATAGCTGACATTTGATCAAAACTCTGCGCAAAGATACCTGTCATACAGCCAAGTAGCGCCAAGAACATGCTTGATATCACCAAAAAATAAATCGCATAACCGGCACTATGCAAACTAAAAGGCACGAAGAAATAAAGCGCAGCCCCACTGCTAAGTGCCACCATCAAACCACGTGTTACCCCCCCCATACTCAACGCCAACGCAAGCTCTCCGCCTTTAAAGGGAGGCATAAGCAAATCGATAATCACGCCTTGGAATTTCGAAAGCATGAGCGAAGATGATGCATTAGCAAACGCATTTTGCACCACTGCCATCATTATCAAACCCGGCGCAATAAATTGTTCATAAGGCATGCCGCCAACTGTGCGGGTTGAACCCCCGAGCGCCAAATTTAGAATCGCTAAAAAGAGCAACGTCGTCACGCATGGCGCGAGCAATGTTTGATTCCACACTTTCAAAAAGCGCCAGCACTCGCGCTTATAGAGCGTCCATACACTCAAAAACGGGCTGTAATCGGAAATTGAAAAACTGCTCATTGCTTCACCGCATAAATTAAAAATTCGACATTGCCTTTCGGGCCTGTGATGGGGCTTTGGGTCACGCCCTTCACATCCCAACCATTCGCTTGTACCCAAGCCGCGATGTCATCGCAAGTCTGCTGATGCAATTGAGGGGCTTTCACCACCCCGCCCTTACCAACATTATCCTTACCCACTTCGAATTGCGGTTTGATAAGCGCCGCCATCCACCCCCCTGCTTTCACACATTCCATCGAAGCAGGAAGCACAGTTTTCAAGCTAATAAAACTCGCATCACACACCAATCCATCAAGCGGTTCAGCAAAGTCATCTTGTGTTAAATAGCGTGCATTGGTTTTCTCGCGATTGATAACACGTGCATCTTGGCGCAGTTTCTCGTGCAACTGACCGTAACCCACATCAACCGCATAGACCTTTACGGCACCCTTCGTCAGCAACACATCCGTAAATCCGCCGGTTGAAGATCCAACATCCACAATCACCTGCCCTGTTGGGTCAATCTCGTATTCATCAAATGCTTTGGCAAGCTTCATCCCGCCACGCGATACCCATGGATGCTCTTTTTCTTTTAAACGAATGACAACATCTTGGTGCATTTGATGTCCAGCTTTCGTCAACAACTGGTTATTACCATCCATCACCTTATGCGCCAGAATCATACTTTGTGCCTGCGCGCGACTATCGACCAAACCACGTTCAACAAGCAACTGATCAAGCCTTATCTTAGCCATTGCTAGCGAGAGCCACCTAATAAATCACCTAATCCACCTAATGGATTTGCTCCAGTTTTATCTAACTCGTTTAAAATATTTAGAAGCTTTCGTGGATCTTTAGTATCTTCGAAGTCTTTGATATTCTTCTTAATAGCATCTTTAGTAGGCTCAAAAGCATCTTCAATTGCTTTTCCTTCTTTTTTGAAGTTTTTAAGTTTTTTCTCAATATTCTTCGGATCTTTTAGAATATTGCCAATTGTGCTTCCATAATCCGGTGTTACTTTAATATTATCGAACGAGCCTTTTACCATGACCGGAACCATCAAACCAGATGGCGCCGCCTCCCCTTCTTTCACTTCAATTTTCGGAAGAAGTTCTGGCTTTAGAAGCAAATTCAAGCTTTGACCTGCGAGAGAAATAGTTCCGCTGGCATCCGCCTTTAAACGATCGCCTTTTAAAGTTCCTTCACGCAAACGTATCACGCCCTTATCCACCGAAAAGGCCGTTTTAATTGAAGATAAATTTGTTTTCTCACCCACTTGTGCAGCAACCGTTTTAGGAGCATTCAATCCAATAATTTGACGAAATAACTTAGGGAGTGAGAAGCCTTTAATCTCACCATTACCAATAGTAAAATTGCCACCACCAGAAAGGCGATGCATCCAATCATGCATAGATTTACCATTAGAACGCAATGAGATAGAACCATTCGTCATTCCGGTTAATGCCACATTATCCATATAATTTGCTGCAAGTTTTTCAAAGGGGATGTTCGCTAATTTAACGCTCTTATTCCAACTACCTTTCGCATTAAGCGTTCCGTTACCACTAATCTTTCCTCCCAGCAAACCAGCGCTGAAGCGAGAGATATTTAGCTTACCGCCATTTAGTTTAAAATTAGAGGTAAAGCCACTTAGTGTGTAGCCTGAACTAATAAGGGTATCGATACTCACTTTTGCATCCGCATTCACTACGTATAGCGAGGAGAAGTCAACCGCATCACGGCTCCAACCTTCTGCCGCATAAGCGGGCGTAACCAATGAGAAAGATGCTTTCTTTTTTGATTTTTTCGTAAGTTTATCTAGATTCACTTTAGGGATTGCTAGGGTCGTAGTTACATGTGGTTTTTTACCATCATAACTAACTACCATATCACCTGTAGCAGAAACTCCGACTGTCGTTTCAAGACTCAATAGTCCCATTTTTGCTTTCTTCAAATCTGCGCTAAATTTTCGGCTATTCATTTTACCAATACCAGTAAAGCTACCACCAAATACGCCATCTAATTTCGCATCAAACTGCCCCGATGAAAGGTTCACTCCAGCTAATTTACCTTCAAAATCAGCACGAATAAGTGGGGAGCGTATTTTCAACTTCATCGGCGTTTGGTTACTGTCAAATAAGCTTTTTGTATCTGGCGTATTAACATTGATACTATAGTTTGTACCCGCATGTTTAAGCACTAAATCAACTAATGCCTTATTATTCTTATAATCGACATTAAGCTTCTCAGTACTAAATTTCTGACCTGGTTTAATATAATGCAATTTAGTGTTCTCAATGAAGATAGAATCCACATTCATCTTAAAATCTGTTTTAGAAGACTCTTTAACAGATTGAGAAGAAGTTTTCATAATTTTGGCAGTATCAAATTCCCAATTCTTCTTTCCTCCCACTGCCTCTTCTAAATAAATTTCTGAATCATCTAATGCAATATGATTGACTTCTACTTGCTTGCTTAGCAATGGCCAAAGTGCCATTTTAAGCTGTAATGTTCCTATCTTAGCGAAATGAGAGGACACAAATCCCTCTGGATTACCTATGGTAATATCATTCACCTCAAGCGCAATATTTGGCAATAAAGTGAGATCTATTTTTCCTTCAATTGCAACTTCGCGTCCGGTTTTATCTTGAACTAATTTAAGAATATCTTCGCGATAATTCTCAACAGGAATCAGAAATGGCAACACAATAACCGCCAATAAAAGAATTAATAGGACACTTCCAATAAAGGTAAAAAACTTACGAATCATGTTACTCTCCAAATTTCTGACGGGTGCGATGCATTAATAGATGGTCGGCTAAAACACATGCCATCATTGCTTCTCCAACAGGAACCGCACGAATACCAACACAAGGATCATGTCGTCCTTTTGTTTGAATTTCTGTTTCCTGACCTTTTGCATCAATAGTTTTAACAGGTGTAAGAATCGAACTAGTCGGTTTAATGGCAAACCGCACCACAATAGGCTGCCCACTCGAAATTCCTCCAAGCACACCACCAGAATGGTTACTAGTGAATTTCACTTGCCCATTTTCCATACGAATTTCATCTGCATTCTCTTCACCACGTAAAGCTGCAGAAGCAAACCCATCACCTATTTCGGCACCTTTAACGGCGTTAATGCTCATCATGGCAGCAGTAAGCTCAGTATCCAATTTTTTATAAACCGGCTCACCTAGCCCCACAGGCACATTATCCGCTTGCACTTCGATAACCGCACCGATCGAGCTACCTTGCTTACGAATCGTCTTCAAATCATCTGACCATTTCTCAGCCATTGCTGCATTCGGGCAGAAAAAGTCATTTTGATTCACTTGCGACCAGTCATAGGCATTTTCATCAATTTTTTGATCACCCATTTGGATCATTCCTGCACGAATCGTTATATCGCCAATCACTTTACGAGCGATTGCCCCCGCTGCTACACGCATCGCCGTTTCACGCGCAGAAGAACGGCCACCACCGCGATAATCACGAAAGCCATATTTTTCATCATAAGTGTAATCCGCATGACCGGGACGGTACTTATCCTTAATATCGCCATAATCTTTCGATTTCTGGTCTGTATTATGAATAATCAAACTAATTGGGTGGCCTGTCGTTTTACCCTCAAACACACCAGAGAGAATCTCTACTTCATCCGCCTCTTTACGCTGCGTCGTATGTTTTGATTGCCCCGGACGGCGCTTATCAAGATAAGGTTGAATATCGGCTTCTGACAGCTCAATCCCCGCTGGGCAACCATCGACTACACAACCAATTGCCTTTCCATGAGACTCACCCCATGTGGTAAAACGGAAGAGGTTTCCGAATGAATTATACATAAGCGCTAAAGTGCGCCGAGGTCTGGCGCATCCGTTCGCTTCATACCCACTACGTGGTAACCACTATCGACATGGAGGTTTTCGCCTGTCGTACCCGCACCTAAATCTGATAGCAAATAAAGCGCTGAGCCACCCACATCAGGTAGCGTAGTATTACGACCGAGCGGCGAGTTATATTCATTCCATTTCAAAATATAACGAAAATCACCAATGCCGGATGCTGCTAAAGTTTTAACGGGCCCAGCTGAAATAGAGTTCACACGGATGTTAAACTTACCCAGATCCATCGCTAGGTAGCGAATAGAAGCTTCTAGAGCTGCTTTCGCTACACCCATTACATTATAATGTGGTACCACACGCTCTGCCCCTAGATAGCTCAAGCTCACCATAGAGCCGCCATCTTTCATCAGCTTATAAGCACGATTCGCTACTGCCGTAAACGAGTAGCATGAGATATCAAGCGAACGCACAAAATTATCGCGGGACGTATCAACATACATGCCTTTCAACTCTTCCTTATCGGCAAAAGCAATAGCATGAACGACAAAATCGAGTTTACCCCATTTCTTTTCCAATTCCGAAAAAACAGCATCAATGCTCGCTTCATCCGTCACATCACAAGGCAGTACAATATCGCTACCGACACTGTCAGCCAAAGGACGCACGCGCTTTTCAAGCGCCTCGCCTTGATAGGTAAAAGCAATTTCAGCACCTTGTGCAGCTAATTGAGAGGTAATACCCCATGCCAGTGACTTATCATTCGCCACGCCCATAATGACGCCGCGTTTGCCCTTCATAAGATCCCCTTTTGGGTACTCTACTATATCTGACATGCCTTAACCTTTATTCGCTTTACTATTAACTTAACCTTGAATTTTCCAGCTACCATCTGATTGACGACACGCCACACCATGACCTTCCTGTAAGCGACCACCAACCGTAATGGTTTGCGTATATTCACGGCAATATTTACCTTCCGCATTCTGATGGTAACTTGAAGGAGTCACTGTTCCTGTCACTCCAGATATTTTACTCTGCCATGGGAATAACTGCCCAGGTTGGCCTAGTTCAAGTGCCGCCTGTGATGCTTGATGATAGTAGTTTAAATCGGCATTACCCAAAGAGTCACCAATCGAACGACCCAATGCTGCACCAAGCAATGTTCCAGTTGCTGTCGCAACCGTACCGCCGCTTCCATTACCAATTTGAGAGCCAATAGCTGCTCCTGCTGCACCACCAATAATGCCACCTAAATCACCTTTTGAAATAGTCGGATAACTTGCACCACCCTGCTGCTGACAGGCTGCCAAAAATAGTACCGCAACTGCTCCACTTATTACTTTTTGCATAAAAAACCTCCGTATCTGCGGCGTTTTATAGGTGAATTATTTGAAAAAATCAACGAAGAAGAGCGGCAAACAAGCACTACCAACAATCTGGATTAGCCAAAGTTGGTTCCGCTGTGGAAATATCGCGGCCATTGAAAGCCACACCACCTGTTTTAGCATTAATTGCCACTTCACCTGTGCGAAGCTCCATACGATCCGTATTGAGGTTAATGCGCTCATTAGCATTCGCCACTTCACCCCTACCATTATCCAGATATTGCTCTACAGGAATGTCGAGAGGTAGCTTCACTTCTTGAAAATCATCAGCAGTGAGCACAGGAGGCATTTCATCCGCTGGTGCCACCGCATAGCCAGAAGCTGTTTTACCTGCCTCATACTCTAGATTCGCCAATGGCTCATGATTCACTTTAGTAGGGCATTTCGTACCCGCTGTATAATCCGCTGCATAGGCGCTGAGTGCAACAAAGAGAAGTAAAATACCAAACGCTACTTTCATCTGACTAAGCCGCCTTTTTCACTTCTTGACGATAAGCCAAAGCTGCCTCAACAAAACTAGCAAAAAGTGGGTGCGGTGCAAACGGACGCGACTTAAACTCTGGATGGAATTGTACCCCAACAAACCACGGATGATCCTTCAATTCGATAATTTCTGGCAATTGACCACTTGGCGACATGCCTGAGAATATCGCGCCAGCCCTTTCCAAATCTGCTAAATATTGGTTATTCACTTCATAACGATGGCGATGACGCTCCGAAATGTTCTCTTCGTCGTAAGCTGCATGAGCCTTAGTGCCTTCAGATAGCACGCAATCATACGCACCTAAACGCATGGTTCCACCAAGATCACTTTCGTTAGAACGACGCTCTTTCACGCCTTCACGTGTCCATTCGGTCATCAAACCAACAAGTGGGCCACGATCATCAGTACCTTCATAATCACTAAATTCGCTAGAACCACAATTCTCAATGCCAACCATATTACGAGTCATTTCAATGGTTGCCAGCTGCATACCAAGGCAAATACCAAAATAAGGAATCTTATTTTCACGTGCATATTTAATGGCGGCAATTTTGCCGGTAATGCCACGATCACCAAAACCACCTGGAACTAAAATAGCGTCTTTATTTGCAAACACTTTATCCAGATCATTCTTCTCAAAACCTTTAGCATCGATAATCTCAACATTCACTTTTGAGCGATGCGCCATACCAGCATGGTCCAATGCCTCAGCAATCGATTTATATGCATCGCCAATACCCGTATACTTACCAATCACAGCAACATTCACTTCCGCTTGCGGATTCTGGTTACGCTCCGATAAATCTTCCCATTGCTCTAAATCTGGTGAAGTATCATGTGGGAGATTAAAGTGGCTTAGAATTCGGCCATCCAACCCTTCTTCATGATAGCGCAGAGGCACTTCATAAATCGAAGACACATCACGCGCTTCAATTACATTCTCTTCAGGTAAGTTACAGAAGAGCGCAATCTTACGACGATCTGATGCTGGAACTTCGCGGTCAGAACGGCAAAGCAGGATATCCGGAGTAATACCAATCGAACGCAACTCTTTTACTGAGTGCTGTGTTGGCTTGGTCTTCAACTCACCTGCCGCAGCAATATAAGGAATCAATGTAAGATGCATGAATAAGCACTTATCGCGCCCCATTTCATAGCCTAATTGGCGAATCGCTTCGAAAAACGGCAAACCTTCAATATCGCCGACAGTTCCACCGATTTCGCATAAAACAAAATCTTCATCACCCGTATCATTCAACACAAAATCTTTAATCAAATCCGTAACATGCGGAATCACTTGCACTGTTCCGCCGAGATAATCTCCTCGACGCTCTTTACCCAGTAAGGTCGAATAAATACGACCTGTCGTCACATTATCGGTCTTTTTCGCATCAACGCCCGTAAAACGCTCATAATGACCAAGATCCAAATCGGTTTCAGCACCATCTTCGGTCACAAATACTTCACCATGCTGGATCGGCGACATCGTACCCGGATCGACATTCAAATAGGGATCGAGCTTACGAAGACGAACCTTATACCCACGTGCCTGTAATAAGGCCCCTAAACTTGCCGAAGCCAACCCCTTCCCTAATGAGGAAACCACACCGCCAGTAATGAAGATATAACGCGTCATTCTGGTTTTGGAACCTCCATCGGCACTACTGGAGCAGCAGGAACGTCTTCAGCCGCCTCTTTCATCATTTCTTTAGCTTTTTCTACTGTTTCCGTCACATCCGCCGGAATAGGAACCGAAACAGGCGCCGCTTGCTCTTCAACCAATTTATCTGAGAAAGAACGATCACGTACATCTTGCTGGGTCAACCAGCTAAGCGCTAAACTGTTAAGGATAAAGATCGTCGCCAAAATTGCCGTCGTACGTGTAAGCAAACTCGCCTGCGCACGGCTAGTCATGAAGCCACCACCGCCACCACCGCCACCAAGACCGCCTAGACCATCGCTTTCGCTACGTTGAATTAAGATGATCGCAATCAATGCTAATGTCACAATCACATGTATAACCAATAAAACTAGATACATTACTTACCCTTTATTTCTCTGCTGCAGCGATAATGGCGATAAAGCTTTCCGATTTCAAGCTTGCTCCACCCACTAATACACCATCCACATGTTCAATTTTCATAATTTCTTCGGCATTCTCTGGTTTAACCGAACCACCATAGAGAATTGCCGTTCCTTTTGGCAAATGACTTGCCACTAATGCATGCGTCGCACGAATCGTATCCACGTCCGCCACTTTACCCGTACCAATCGCCCATACAGGCTCATAAGCCAGTAGAAAATCAGAAGCACCAAATCCTTCTGGCACTGAGCCCTTCACTTGCGCTGCCAGCACAAATTCAAATTCGCCACTTTCGCGTTGTTCCAATGTTTCGCCAATACAAATAACAGGAATCAAGCCTGCCTCTTTGGCCGCTTTTGCTTTCGCCGCAACAAAAGCATCTTCTTCGCTATAGCCTGCACGGCGCTCTGAATGACCAAGAATGACATATTTCGAACCAATATTTGCAAGCATTGACGCACTTATATCACCTGTATAAGCGCCTCCTTCTGCAGCACTACAATCTTGCCCACCGACAGAGATTGGCGTTCCCACCGTATGTTCTAACACTTCGGAAAGGTGTAAAGAAGGAGGACAAAGCACAACTTTCGTCTGCTTCAACTCTGTTTCACTCACATAATAAGAAATTTCGGAGGCCAGAGAGGCGGCACTCGCTAACGTACCATGCATTTTCCAGTTACCAATAACGGTCTTACGCATCTATCTACTCTCTTGTTTCGTGGCTTCTAACACATCATTTCCATGAGTTCCAGTCGCAATTTACCCTTTTCATCTAACTCCCCTTCCACTACAAACAGCGCATTATGATGAGATCTATACAAAATTCCTCCGGCAGCTTTGTGATGAAAATTATTCTGGCAGCGATTGCGGCCAGTTTTGCGCTTTGGGGCGTGGGCGATATGTTCCGTGGCGGCGTAAGCGGCGGATATGCCATGAAAGCGGGCGATAAGGAAATTTCTCTACAGGAATATCGCGATGAATTAACCATGCGCTACAGCGCATTGCGTCAAGTAATGGGCGGCAACTTCACTCCTGAATTGGCAAACCGCCTTGGCATTGGCCAACAAGTGATTAATGATCTGCAAACAGGTCTTCTTGTTCAGCTTGAGGCGGAATCTTTAGGTTTAAAAATTCCAGAATCAGAAATTCTTAAATCTATGCGCGATACGGCAGCCTTCCAAATTGGCGGGCAATTTAGCAAAGACAGTTTCCAGCAAGCTCTACGCCAAGCTGGTATTACAGAAGAGCGTTACATCGATTCGCTCAATAAAGAAACCTTGAGCAAACTGCTCCTACAAAATTTCAGCACCTATGTGCCAGACCTTACCGATACGGCACGATTACTCTACCGCTTGCGTAACGAAAAACGCGATGTAATTTTCTATCGTTTTACACCAAAGGTGAATAAAAGTGATTTACCTGAGCCTGATGAACGTGCGTTAGGAGACTACCATCAAGCTTACGGTGAACAATTCCGCGTTCCAGAGTATCGTAAACTTGCTTGGGTAACACTGAATAAGGACGAAGTTGCGAAAAGCTTAAGCGCCGATGATGAAGTATTGCAGCAGCTTTATGATGATAAAAAAGAAGAGTTCATCACGCCAGAGCAACGCGAAGTCAGCCAACTTCTTTATGATAATGAAGAGGAAGCGCAAAAAGCCCTCGCGCTACTACGCCAAGGCAAAAGCTTTGCTGAAGTGATTCAAGAGCATGAGCCAACTAACGAGTTGCTATCACTTGGTATAGTCAGCAATGATGGCCTACCGGCTGAAGCGCGCGATGCAATCATAGAACTCAAGCCAAGCGAATCCACAGCCCCCATCCAAACCGATTTCGGTTGGCACATCTTCCGCGTAGAAAATATCATTGCCGAAAAAACTAAAAGCTTTGAGTCGGTACGTGATCAACTTTATAAAGAATGGTTCGCCACTGAATTAGAAGATAAAATTTATGATATCACGGTAGAAATCGAAGATAGCCTTGCCGCAAACATTCCACTGGATGAAACAGCAAAAGAGCTAGGCTTAGAATCACAAATGAGCAATTGGGTGAACGCAAAAGGGTTAAGCCCTGAAGGCAAACGTGTAACGTTACCAAACCACGCATCGGGTTTACTACCTGAAGGCTTTAAGCTTCAGGATGAAACCGATAGTTCACTGGTAGATAGCAGCAATGGTGATTATGTGCTGGTGGCGATTGGTGATATTAAAGATTCTTATATTCCAGCCATTGCTGACCTTGGCAATAAGGTCGAAACCGCCTGGAAAGCAAAGCAGCTACGCGATGCGCAACGCGAAAAATCGATGACACTGGCAGCTGCCGTCGCAAAAGATAATGGCAAGTTAAAGAGCGATCTCTTTCGTCCGCTAAAAGGCAACAAACTCAAGCGCACAGGCGACCTACCAACTCACGTAAGCAATGCGTTTACGGAACTTCCGCAAGGATTACGCCAAGACATCTTCACTAAGCCTGTTGGCGAAGTGACGGATGCCTATGTGATTGATAGTCAAAAAGGCAACTATGTGCTGGCAAAAGTAAATCACATCGAAACACTTTCCGAAAATGCGACGGGCAACGCCAAAGCCGAAAGCGAAGTAGAGAAGATTATCGCAGAGCTGAACAAACAATATGGTGAAGATATGCTTTCACTTTATTTGCAACATCTAGCGCGTAAATATCCGGTAGAAGTGAACGAACGCGCTATTGCACAGCTTTCACCGCGCTAATGAGCCAACCAAAACTCCTTACGCGTCAACTGGTAGCGGATGGCCTTTCAGCCGTTAGCATATTCCATCAATTGTTGAGTGGTCAGCCATACGCCTTCTTGCTGGAATCCGTCACAGGCGGTGCCACACGTGGGCGCTACAGTATTATCGCTCTCGACCCTGACCTGATTTGGCATTGTAAAGATGGCAAAGCAGAGATTCAAACCAACGGTACGATCACGCCGTGCGACGGTAAACCGCTAGAGTCGCTCGAGAAAATCATCGCCGAACATCAGATGGATATCCCAGATAATCTGCCGCCGGTGGTCGCCGGACTCATCGGCATGATGGGCTATGAAATGGTGCGTGAAGTAGAAGATCTACCTTCCGATAAAGAAGGACCAACCGGCCTGCCCGATGGCTGCTTTATGCGTCCGCGAATGATGCTGGTTTTTGATAATGCGAACGACACGCTCACTCTCGCCACGCCGGTATGGGATGCAGATACAGAGGCGGGAGAAACTCGCCTCACTACCATGGCTGAACAGCTCAAATCCACTCAACCACTGCCGCCTGTTGATAGTAACAGCCCTACTAACGAGCTTCATTACGAAACAAACATGACGCGCGAAGAATACATGGGCGTGGTAGATGAAGCAAAAGAACATATTAGCGCGGGCGAAGTTTTCCAGATCGTCCCTTCTATGCGCTTTACGACAGAATTCACTCATCAGCCGCTCGCTTTTTATCGCGCGTTAAGGCACCTGAACCCCTCGCCTTACATGTTCTATCTGAAACTAGATGAAGCAACGATTATCGGTGCCAGTCCTGAAATTTTGGTGCGCGTGCGTGAAGGTCAGGTGACCATTCGTCCGATTGCAGGAACGCGCAAACGCGGTGCAACTGAAGCAGAAGATATGGCACTCGAACAAGAGCTGCTAAATGATACGAAAGAAATGGCCGAGCATTTGATGCTACTGGATTTAGGGCGCAACGATGTAGGCCGCGTGACAAAAGGCGGTACGGTTCAAGTCACAGAGCGGATGCTAGTTGAACGCTATAGCCATGTGATGCATATTGTTTCCAATGTGATGGGCGAATTGGACGAAAATAAAACCTCTATGCAAGCGCTCATGGCGGGCTTCCCAGCCGGTACTGTCACAGGTGCCCCTAAAATTCGCGCCATGCAAATTCTCGATGAATTGGAACCGCAACGCCGCGGGTTCTATGGCGGCTGCGTTGGCTATTTTTCTACCCAAGGTGAAATGGATAGCTGTATCACGCTTCGTACTGCGCTCATCAAAGAAGGTAAATTGCATTTACAAGCCGGTGCAGGCGTCGTCGCCGATTCCAAACCCAAAGCTGAATATGATGAAGTGTGTAATAAAGCCCGCGCCCTGATGCGCGCTGCCGAGCTCACGCCGCATTTTGAGGTAAAATCATGACCAAACTCCTCCTCATCGATAATTACGATAGCTTCACTTACAATCTTTTGCATTATTTTGCGGAATTGGGTGCAGAGGTTGATGTCATCCGCAATGATGCAATGAGCGCGACTAAAGTGCTTGCCAGCAAGCCGCACGGTATCGTCATCTCCCCTGGCCCCAGCAACCCTGATAATGCCGGCATGTGCTTGGATGTCATTACAGAAAATGCAACACTTGCAACG
This sequence comes from uncultured Rickettsiales bacterium, assembly GCA_964654855.1. GTDB lineage: Bacteria > Pseudomonadota > Alphaproteobacteria > Rickettsiales > JALZUV01 > JALZUV01. The sequence continues at coordinate 27,660 of CAZZJS010000003.1, read as the reverse complement.
CCAATACCTTTGCTAGGTGTATGCCTTGGCCATCAATCCATCGGCCAAGCATTCGGCGGAAAAATCATCCGCACCAAACCCATGCATGGGAAAACCAGCCCCGTTAAGCATACAAATATCGGGCTTTTTGAAGGGTTAAAAAACCCACTGGAAGTCACGCGTTATCATTCACTCATTGTGGAACGCGAAAGCCTACCGGACATGCTAGAAATTACTGCTGAAATCGAAGATGGCATCATTATGGGGCTACAACATCGTACACTACCTTTCCACGGTGTCCAGTTCCACCCAGAGAGTATCGCCTCTCAACAAGGGCATGAGCTTTTAGATAATTTTTTGAAAAAGGTAAAAGCATGAGCGGTATCCCTTTTAAAGACTTTATCGAAAAAACAGTCTCAGGCGAAAGTTTGACCGATGAAGAAGCCTTGCGCGCTTTTCAAATTATGATGAGCGGCGGTGCAACACCAGCACAAATGGCTGCCCTGCTCGTTGCGATGCGTATCAACGGCGAAACCGTTTCTGAAATGATCGGTGCAGCTAAAGCGATTCGCCATAATGCGCTCACTTTTGATGCACCTGAAGGTGCCATCGACACATGCGGCACGGGGGGCGATGCGACTGGCACCTATAATATCTCTACTGCTACTGCGATTGTAGCAGCAGCCTGTGGTGTGCCCGTCGTTAAACATGGCAATCGTTCCGTCTCCTCCAAATCAGGTTCGGCTGATATTATGCGCGTGTTGAATGTTGACCTCACTGCACCTGCGGAAGTCATGCAACAAGCCCTCCATGACTGTAATCTATGTTTTTTAATGGCACCGACTTATCATAAAGCGATGCGCCATGTTGCACCCGTCAGGCAAGAGTTAGGGATGCGCACCTTATTCAATTTGCTCGGCCCACTCTCAAACCCAGGTGGCGTAAAACGGCAATTGATGGGAGTTTACAGCGCTGACTTAATCGAGCCTCTGGCAAAAGTATTGCGCGAGCTTGGCTGCGAGCATGCATGGGTGGTACATGGCCATGGCGGGTTAGATGAAATCAGTCTCACAGGGCCAACCAAAGCAGCTATTTTAAAAGATAATGAAATCACACTAACCGAAATCCATCCATCCGATGCAGGACTTGAATTGTGCGAAATGGAAGAATTAAAAGGCGGTGAAGCTACCGAAAACGCTGCTGCATTAGAACAAGTGCTTGCCGGTAAAAAGTCCGCTTATCGTGATATTGTATGCCTCAACACCGCAGCATCACTGGTGATTGCAGGTAAGACTAATAATCTAGCAGAGGGTGTGATACTCTCTGCAGAAGCCATTGACAATGGTAGCGCCCGTCACGTACTTAATCAGCTAATCGAAATTACGAATCAGAACAAAAATTCTCAGGAAAATCATGGATAATATTCTTAAGCGCATTTGCGAGGATAAAGAAATTCACGTCGAACGACGTCGAGAAATGCTTCCACTTGAGCAACTTAAAAACATAATTCGGGAAAATGATAGCTTTCCTCGTCCCTTTCTTGGGCGCATTAAAAATGCTGTCGATAAAAAGCAAACAGCACTTATTGCAGAGATAAAAAAAGCCTCTCCTAGCAAAGGAATCATTCGCGAGAGCTTTGACCCTGCCAGCATCGCTTTAGCTTATCAAGAAGCGGGTGCCACTTGCCTTTCAGTACTCACAGATGTGAATTATTTTAAAGGTAAGGATGAGTATATTCAAAAAGTGAAAGAGTTTTCCTCACTTCCTGTCTTGCGTAAGGACTTCATCATTCATCCTTACCAAATTTATGAAAGCTGTGCCATTGGTGCCGATGCTATTTTGTTGATTAAATCTATTCTTACGACTTCACAAATCATTCAGTTCGCAGCCTTAGCCGAAGAATTGAAAATGGCGGTATTGCTTGAAGTGCATAATGAAACAGAAGCCGACGAAGCACTCAAAACAAACATCCCTTTAATCGGCATCAATAACCGTAACCTCAAAACGTTTGAAGTTTCGCTAGATAACACGCTCAAACTGGCACCTAAATTACGCAAGAAAAAGAAAATCGTTATTTGTGAAAGCGGTATTAAAACCAATGCCGATATTAAAAAGGTTACGAAGGCAACTAAAACCTATGGCTTCTTAGTAGGTGAGTCTTTAATGCGCGAAAACGATGTAGAAGGTGCCACTCTAAAGCTCTTAAATGGGTAAATAAATTGAGCTTCGCTCTATATTTAGTTATATAGACATATGCTTAATTTTATTACACAGCGTGCAAAACGCAAAACCGATATTCCTGTTATTCCCGTAACGGTAAAGAGCTATAATAAATGGCTCAAGACTCGTTCTAAACGTGAGAAAAACTTACTTAAAACACGTGCTTTTACAGCTAAACGAGGAAAATATTCTCTCCTCACCGCAGAAGATGGCACACTCGCCCTCGTTCTGATTGGAGTAAGCGGTAAAGATGATATTTGGAGCTGGTCGACCCTACCTTCCAAACTATCCGATCAGCATAGCTACTTTATTGATGACTCGGTTAAAAAGATTGATCTACATCATGCATTACTTGGCTGGCAGCTCGGCACCTATCAATATGATAACTATACGAAAAAACCAAATAACTTTCCAAAGCTTGTTATTTCTAAAAAGGATGACGCTACTCTCGCGCAAGAAATGGTGGAGTCTATCTGCCTCACACGCGATCTGATTAATGCTCCAACCAGTGATATGGGGCCAAGTGAATTTGCTGCCGAAATTAAGAGGGTTGGTAAAGAGTGCAAAGCCAAAGTCACTGAAATTGTAGGAGAAGATCTACTCAAAAACAACTATCCGACTATTCATGCGGTTGGTCGTGCTTGCGATGACCCACCACGTTTACTGGATATGCGTTGGGGTAATAAAAAACACCCTCAGCTCACACTTGTTGGTAAAGGCGTTTGCTTCGATACAGGCGGCCTGAACATTAAAGGCGATAAAAGCATGGGCATGATGAAAAAAGATATGGGTGGCGCTGGCTTTATGCTTGGGCTTGCACGTCTCATCATGAAAATGAACTTAAAAGTAAATTTACGCGTTCTTCTTCCGCTCGTTGAAAATAGCATCAGCGCAAATGCCTACCGTCCACAAGATGTGATCAAAACGCGCAAAGGTATCACGGTAGAAATTAGCAATACCGATGCGGAAGGCCGCCTCATTTTATGCGACGCGCTGGCTGAAGCAGATACCGAGAAACCTGACCTCCTCATTGATGCAGCCACCCTTACCGGTGCGGCACGCGTGGCGACAGGCACAGATGTTCCTGCCTTTTTCAGCACCGATGAAAAACTTACTGCGCAGGTGAATAAACACGGGAAATTAACCGATGAGATCATGTGGCAACTCCCTTTATGGGATGGCTACCGCTATATGCTCAATAGCGATATCGCCGATATCGATCATGCTGCTAGCAGCGGGTATGGAGGGGCAATTACTGCCGCTTTATTCCTAAAGGAATTCGTGACCGAGACTAAAAACTGGATGCATATCGACATGATGGCATGGAACACACGCAACCGCCCTGGTCGCCCACGTGGTGGCGAGGCACAAGGCATGCGGATTCTCTATTCCTTACTTGAAGCTCGCTACGGCAAGGCGTAAAGTCACCTAATGGGATTTTATATTAGATACGAGACTCACCAAGATGGCCCAGTCGATCTAGTAACGATTATTCGTAAAATTCGTAAAGGCTTGATTCCCCCTGATACGCTCGTTATGGAGGAAAAAGAAGCCCAAGCCCAGCCAGCGCGATTGCATCCTCAACTCAATAGTTTTTTCCGTGAGATGGACGAAGGTTATGTGAGCGATGAAGCGGCCAATATGGTCGAACATTTGAATTTCGCATCTATTTTTGCTTACGGGTGGGATTTCTTTAGCAATAATCTCGTTGCAGGAATGGTCTCTGGACTCACCATTCTCGTAACCCTTTGCTACAGCTTTGTCATTCTCATCGCGGCACAAGGCTCGCTCCTACCTTCCATCTTCTTAATAGCCATTGCTGCTGTATTCTTCCTTTGCGGCTTTATCTTTTTGCTCCAACGTTTGCAGCGACAGCTACCCTTCTCGTTTGGTTCTGTCAAAAACTTCTATCGCGATAATTGGAGCAACATCATTCTCTTTAGCCTCGCCTTTTCGAGCATTCACCTCGCCGCATTTTCTCTATTGATTATTCCGGGAGTTATCTTGCTAAGCCGCTCGGCCTTTGCGCCAATTTTAGTTGTCGAGAAAAATTACCATTTTTGGCATGCAATTGAAGCCAGCAACCGTACCGTAAAGAATCATGGCACAAAGCTTTACTCTACTCTGGTTGCCTTGATCGGCATTAATCTGATTGCAGCCATTTTCATCTTCCCGCTGCTTATTACCCTGCCCATTACTTTCGCAGGAATCTTAGAACTCTATAATCAGTTAGATTTTAGCTAATTAAGCTACGCAGCCAAAATTTCAGCCAGCTCTTCACGAACTTCTGCTAATTGACCTGTAGCGTTCGCTTTAGATTTAATCGCTAATTCCTGCCACGCACGATCCATTCGTTGTTGCGCTTTTGCGGTCAACTCACCCGCTCCTTCTGCCACGGCAATCATCTCTTCCATCTTGCCATTACAGTGCAATACAGTATCGCAACCTGCTTTGAGCGTCTTTTCAGCGCGTTCACGGAAACTTCCGCCCAGTGCCTTCATAGATAAATCATCAGACATAAGCAGCCCATCAAAGCCAATTTTTTCACGAATAAAACGAATCATATCGGGTGATTGAGTTGCAGTAAGTTTGGCATCAAGCGCCGTATAAATAATATGCGCCGTCATACCTAGAGGAATATCCGCCAACTCACGGAAAGGAATGAAATCTGTCACCTCCAGTTCTTCCAATGAGGCCTCGACCACTGGTAAATCTTCATGGCTATCCGCTGTCGCACGACCATGCCCTGGAATGTGTTTGAGGATTGGCAACACACCACCTGCTAACAATCCTTCTGATTGTTGACGTGCTAACTTACTCACCTGCTCTGCCGTTTTACCAAAAGCACGATCGCCAATAATATCATGGCTATTCGGCGCAGGAATATCGGCCAATGGGGCGCAATTCACGGTAATTCCTACTTCCGTTAATTGCCCTGCAATCACTTGTGCTTGCAAATAAACGGCTCGTTCCGCTTGCACCAACTCTCTCTTTTGCGCCAACTCGTCAAAGATCGAAGCCGCAGGAATCACTTCCCATTCTGGCGCACCTAAGCGGGCAACTCGCCCGCCCTCTTGATCAATCAAAATGGGAAGTTGATCGCGCCCTGAAAGCTCGTGCAACGAATCGGTTAACGCTCGTAACTGATCACGGTTTTCGCAATTTCGTTTGAATAGAATATAACCAAGCGGGTTGGCATCTTTAAAGAAGGCACGCTCATCTGCATTTAACGCCGCCCCTTCTACCCCATAAAATGCGGCCTGCATTATTTCTTAACAGCGAAGCATGGTTGATTACGAGACTTTAACATCACGCAAAGTGCATCTGCTTTAGCACGGCTAGTAAATGGATAAGCCTGCACACGGTAATAGGTTTTACCCTTCACTTCTGCCACTTCAATATGGGCCTTCTTGCTTCCCAATAACGAGCTATTGCGAGATTTAATTTTACCCCAGTTTTTCAACGCATCTGCGCGGCTACCGAAGGCACCTAACTGCAAACGATTGCGCGTTAATACCGCTGACTTATTCGATGATTCTTTCTTCTTCGCAACGACAGGAGCCGGCTTCTTTTTCACTACCGGAGCGGGCTTTGGTTTTGCCACTTCAGCTGGCTTTGCAACTTTCGTCACAGTTTCTTTCTTTGCAGCTACCACCACTTCAGGCGCTGGCGTAGCAGGCGTATTAACAATACCCGACTTTACAGCTTGGGTAGCATCTTTGGCAATTTCTTCCATCTTGCGGCGTTCCGCATCTGTTAGGCCAATCGGTTCGTTACCTGCAACATCTTCTTTATTGATCCAACCTTCCACACCCTCTTCAGCTTGTGCGCGCGGAGCTGGGCGCTCTGGCTGAGGTAGAATTTGTTCTACACTCATGTCTTCTTCTGCACCGGAACCTAACTGATAGACTTGGCGATCTGCATCAGGAAATTGCCAACCGCTTTCACCTTCTGGAGCCAAGCGAATATCCCCTTCTTGCGCGTAGATCGTTTCAATCTCACCTTCTTCAACACCATCATCTTGATAAGCATACCAAGCTAGAGCGATAAAAGCCGCTACCGCTAAAAAAGCAACGCCCAAAGACATTAAACTTAAGAAGCTTCCTCCTACTTCTTCGTCAAAATAATCTGTTTCCAGATCGTCGTAAGATGATTTTCTAACCATTAGCGCATTTCCTCTTTTGCTTCGACACCCAATACATTCAAGCCACTAGCAATAACATTTGCCACCGACTCAACCAATATAATTCGAGCTGCCGAGAGTTTTTCATCAGATGTCAGAAAACGCAAGTTTTCATTTTCATTTCCAAGATTCCAGAAGCCATGAAACTCTGCAGCCAGTTCTTGCAAATAGAAAGCAATACGGTGCGGCTCCGAAGATATTGCCGCCTGCTCAACCAATACGGGCCAATATGCCATTTTTTTAATCAGTGCTAATTCAGCCTTATCTTTAAGTACAGAAAGCAATTCATCACTCACTTTCTGCGAAAGCACATAAGCATCTGGGTTCTGCTCCTTCGCCATACGTAAAACGGACTTACAACGTGCATGCGCATATTGCACATAGAACACCGGATTATCACGCGATTGCTCTACCGCTTTGTCCATATCAAAATCAAGCATTGCATCATTTTTACGTGTTAACATAATAAAACGTAAGGCATCTTTACCTACTTCTTCGACGACCTCACGCACGGTAATAAAGCTACCCGAACGTTTAGACATTTTCACTGGCTCGCCGCCACGCATGAACTTCACCATCTGACAAAGCTTCACGGAAATAGTCGAACGCCCACCGGATAATGCGTCCACCGCTGCGGAAATACGTTTTACATAGCCACCATGATCCGCACCAAAAATATCGATTAATATATCATGACCACGCTGAATTTTATCATAGTGGTAAGCAATATCTGGCGCGAAATAGGTCCAACTTCCGTCCGACTTTTTTAGTGCGCGATCAACATCATCACCAAATTTTGTGGATTTAAATAAGGTTTGTGGTCGCGGCTCCCAATCATCTGGCTCTTTACCCTTTGGTGCTTCAAGCACCCCGACATAGACAAGATCCTCATCTTCCAAACGCTGAAGGACTTCTTCTACTTTACCAGCATCAGAAATCGACTTCTCGGAGGAGAAAACATCATGCTTAATATTTAACAGCGCCAAATCATCACGGATAAGATCAAGCATCTTCTCTACCGAGATACGCTTCACTTTCGGCATCCATTTCTCTTCTGGCTCCGATAGCAACTTATCGCCAAACTGCTCTGCCAGTGCCTGCCCTGCCGGAATCAAATAATCCCCCGGATAGAGCCCTTCAGGAATTTCACCAATCTCCTCACCCAATGCTTCACGGTAACGCAAATGCGCAGAACGGGCGAGCGTATCAATCTGGCTTCCCGCATCATTCACATAATATTCACGTGTCACTTCATAACCGGCTTTTTGCATCAAACCAGCCAATGCATCACCCACCACCGCTCCACGCGCATGGCCAATATGCAGAGGCCCTGTCGGGTTCGCCGATACATATTCAACATTCACTTTTTTACCGACACCCAAAGCCGAATCACCATATTCTAGCCCTTGCGATAGAATTGCTGGTAAAAGCTGCTGCCAAAAGCTTGACGCAAAACGCAAATTGATAAAACCGGGGCCTGCAATTTCTACCGCCTCGCAGCCCTCAAACATTTCGATCTTTGTTTTTAACTGCTCCGCAATCGCGCGTGGATTGCTGCCAGTTGGCTTCGCCAATACCATCGCTGCATTGGTCGCCACATCGCCATGATCCGCATTACGCGGAAGCTCCACCGTAATCGCATCCATCGGCAAACTCGCTGGCCATTCATTTTCAACTGCTAAAACCGTAACAGCTTCACGCACTTGCTGCTGTAATTGCTGGAATAAATTCATGGCAGCGGTTTAAGGTAAAACACCCGCCATTGCAAGACGCTAACCTTGCGCGGCATTTGAACCTAAATCAAATAGCCTTGCATGTTCTTGCATCGCATAGCGATCGGTCATGCCGCTAATATAGTCGGCAATGATTGCTGCCTTTTGATTATCGCTCTGCGCCTCTTGAACATTACGAAACCACTCCGTAGGCAAGCAATTAGGTTCATCTCTAAAAATCGTAAAGAGCTGCACAATCACCCGACGCGCCTTACTTGTCATACGGTTCACCTTATAATGCTTATACATACGCTCCATCAGGAATTTGCGTAATTGGCGATGCACGGATTGCATTTCTTCTGAAAACGTCACCATCGCACGCCCTGCCGCTCTAATCTCTTTGACCGATTGTGGATTTAAATTCGTGAGATTGCGATGCGTCTCTTCCAATAAATCAACCACCATCGCATTAATGATCCGGCGGACGCCCTCATGCGCCAACCGCTGGCGACTAAGGAGCGGATGTTTCTTAATCACATCGCGGAAGGTTTGACCGACAAGAGGTAGATGCAATAAATCTTCCACCTCAAACAACCCTGCGCGCAACCCATCATCAATATCATGGTTATTATAGGCGATATCATCTGCCAAAGCCGCCACTTGCGCTTCAGCAGAAGCATAGGTATCAAGCTCTAAATTATACATCTCATTACAGGCTCTAAGCGTCGAATGAGGGTTCTTCACAGGACCATTATGCTTGGCAATGCCCTCTAATGTTTCCCATGTGAGGTTCAAACCATCAAACTCGGCATAACGCTGCTCTAGCACCATCATTAGGCGTAATGTTTGCGCATTATGATCAAAGCCCTCATGGCTTTTAAGCACTTCTTGCAATGCATCTTCACCCGCATGGCCAAAAGGAGGATGCCCCATATCATGCGAGAGGGCGCAAGCCTCGGCCAAATCTTCATTCAACTCTAAGGTACGTGCGATAGAACGGGCGAGCTGCGCCACTTCCAAACTATGCGTGAGGCGCGTGCGGTAATGATCACCCTCATGATTAACAAAAACTTGCGTTTTATATTCCAAACGGCGAAAGGCCATGGAGTGAATGATACGGTCACGATCACGCTGATAGGGCGTGCGGTTCTGGCTTTCACTCTCTTCAATCAAACGGCCACGAGTCTCTTGTGGCTGCGTCGCAAACACGGCCAAAAACTTCGTATTAGGTTGCATCCAACTTTGCATAAGGGAACCCTACTCTGCCTCTTGTAAGATACAATGATTAATCTATATTACTTCCATGACTAACACACCAAACATTACGTTGAGTGACTCTGCTGCCAAACGCATCGCCTTTTTGCTGGAAGATGAACCAACGGGCACCTATTTCCGCATCGCGGTTGAAGGCGGCGGATGTTCTGGCTTTCAATATCGTTTCGATTTTGACGCCGCAGCGCTCGCAGAAGATGATTTAGAGATCGAGAAAGAAGGCGCAAAAGTCGTGATCGACACCACTTCGCTTGAACTTGTCGAAGGCTCTGAGCTTGATTTCACGACTGAACTCGTTGGCTCTGCCTTTGCATTAAAAAACCCGCAAGCAGTTAGTGGATGCGGCTGTGGTAATAGTTTCGCGCTATGATGGATATATCAAACCATACCCTTATAAAGAGCTTCCGGCGACTCATGCCCAAGCACCCCTTTGCACTCTTCATATTGATGCTATTTTCTGCTCTAATTTTTGGTCTCAGCTCTTATAATTTATTCTTCTTATTAAAAGCCAATATCGCATTGATATTCGATCATGGAATAATGGCCGTATCAGATGGCGCCTTAAAAGAAGTGATAATGTTGATGCTTTATGGAGTCTTCAGCCTTTTGGCCTATATTATTTTTAAAGTGTGTGAAAAACTGTTTGTAGAGGGGCTAACACACAAGGAATGATAGACGCAAAATTATGAAAATCGCTACTTGGAATGTAAACTCGCTACGTCAACGTTTAGAACATCTCATCAAATGGTCAGATGAGTTCCAACCGGATGTAATTTTACTGCAAGAAACCAAAGTCACTGATGAGCAATTCCCGCGTATGGAGTTGGAAAATAAAGGCTTTAACCTCGCCTTCACGGGACAAAAAACCTTTAACGGCGTTGCCATTCTTTCTAAATTCCCGATGGAAGATATCATCACCACCTTACCTGGTGATGATTCAGATGAACAAAAACGTTATGTGGAAGCGCTCGTCACCACCCCAAACGGCGTCGCGCGGATTGCCTCTGTTTATGTACCAAACGGCCAAGCGGAGGATTCCGACAAATTCATCCATAAAATGAGTTTCTTTGACCGCCTACATAAACATCTCAGTGAACTACTAGAAGAGGATATGCCGTTGGTGGTGGGCGGAGATTACAACGTTGCACCGCTACCGATTGATGTGCTGGAGCCGGAAAAGAAAGATGGCATGATTTGCTATCATCCGAAAGAACGCGCTAAATGGCGCGCACTCGAATATCTCGGCCTAACGGAATCTTTCCGCATGCACCATCCACATCGCGAAGAAGCCTTTAGCTGGTGGGATTACCGCCAAGGTGCTTTTCAACGCAATGATGGCTACCGTATCGACCATCTCTTATTATCAGGCGAAGCAGCCGATGCTTGCATCGCCAGCGATATCGACATCACCCCCCGCGGCTGGGAAAAACCTAGCGACCACACGCCCGTTTGGTGCGAGCTAAGCCTTTAGCATCGCCGCGAAGAAGCCATCCATTCCACCTTTATCGGCAAGCATGGCTGGCGTTGTACGTAGATACCCTTGCGGCGTAATCCACTCTGCAGGAATACCTACAACCTCAGCCTCTAAAGGCTGCACCTTCTTAATATGCAGCTGCATTTGGTTTTCGCCTTCTTCAGGTTGGAGCGAACAGGTAATATAAAGCAATTTGCCATTAGGCTTTAGCCACTCAAGCGCTTGAGCCAGCAAGTTTTGCTGAATTTCAACCAAGCGATTCACATCCTCTGGTGTACGCTGATGCATAATTTCTGGATGGCGACGAATCGTTCCCGTCGCCGAACAAGGCGCATCAAGCACGATAATATCGAACTTCTCTTCAGGCTGCCATTTGCGTAAATCCGCGCAAACGACTTCAGCCTCTAAATTATTATAGTCCAAATTCTCACGCAGACGCTTGAGACGATTTTCGGAAATATCTAACGCTGTCACTTTAGCTCCCGCTGTGGCAAGTTGCATCGTTTTCCCGCCCGGGGCTGCGCATGCATCCAACACACGCTTGCCTTTAATATCGCCCAGTAATTTCACGGGTAATGAGGCAGCAATATCCTGCACCCATCCACTACCCTCTAGGCTCGCAAAGTCCGCGCCTTTGGGTAAACGAATACTGCCACCGGGCATCACTTCTCCCTCAACAATGGGCTTCCCCCATGTGACATCCAACGGCGGCTCGCCCACATGCGCAGCAGCAATGGCAAGCGCTTGCTCTTTGCCGTAATCATCCACCCAATGCTCCCATAACCATGCCGGCATGGCATCTTCGGGCTTGAGTTGGATATTATCCTTATCGGCTGCAATCTTTTTACAAATCGCATTGACCAAACCGGAAAGTTTGGGGAAACATTTCTTCGCCACATCCACCGTCGTATTCACCGCCGCATGGGGTGGTGTATCCAATAATAGAATCTGCGCCACGCCCATATATAAGCAGCAGGTAATATCAAGGCGAGATTCCTGCATTTGCTTTTTTAAATAAGTCTTTAGCAACGCATCCATTGCTAGCTTATAACGCAAGCATGTCTTCGCCAAACGATAAGCCAATGCACGGTCTTGCGGCGCAAGCTCTGGCAGCTCATCCATCGCAAATTCGAGCGTTTTATTTTGCTTCAACATCGCCATTAAAAGCGAATGAGCAGCGAGGCGACTATCTAGACCAGCATTTGACATGATGGCCGCTATGTAGCAGAGTTCGCGCATGAGCGATACTGACAAAAAGCCTGAGACTAAAACGGATGAAAAACCAGCCGAGCAGAAAACAGAACTTGGTGGTCCAAAAGGCCCAGAACCGACTCGCTATGGTGATTGGGAAGTAGCAGGACGTTGCTCTGATTTTTAAGAAATAAAAAAGGTGCTGAGTTTCCCCAGCACCTTTTTTAAAGGTTTTTACTTACGATTATTTACCGCAAGAATCTCCACTGCATGATACCGCCTTCCATATCATTGCACCGAGCGCAGCACCGCCAAGTGGCGCCACCCAGAACAACCATAATTGGCTAAGTGCTTCACCACCCACAATCAATGCAGGGCCAAAGCTACGTGCAGGGTTCACCGAAGTGCCTGTCACTGGAATACTCACCAAGTGAATAACCACCAGCGCAATACCAATTGCTAGCCCTGCAAAACCTACAGGCGCACCAGCGCTCGTTGCACCTAGAATAACAAAAATGAAAATCGCTGTTAAAACAACTTCAGTTATCAAAGCGGCTTGCATGCTATATCCGCCTGGCGATCCAGCATCATAACCATTTTGCCCAAGGCCGTTTATGGCAATATCATAACCCGCTTTACCTGAGGCAATCAGATAAAGAATCGCTGCACCTATCAACGCACCAATACATTGCATGATGATATACATCACCGCGCCACGACCGCACATGCGTCCCGCAACTACCATACCGAATGTCACGGCAGGGTTAATATGACATCCGCTGATACCGCCAATGGCATAAGCCATAATTAAAACGGAAAAACCGAAAGCAAACGAGATACCGGCAAAGCCAATTGCATCTCCCGCTAATACGGCGCTACCGCAACCGAATAGCACCAGCACCATCGTGCCGAATAATTCGGCTAAATATTTATTTCCATGACTTTCATCATGTTTTTTTTCTTTTCCCATGTCATTGCTCTCCTCTCAAGAAGCTGTTAACGGCAAAAAGCCATCTCAATTTGGAACATAATTCTACAAGAAATCATAGTGAATTAAGAAAAATCGCCTGAAAACTCATTCGTTTAGCTTGATAAAACCAATTTTTGTAGTTATTGGGTGACCTCATGCAGGCAAATATCCTCACCCTTTTTCCGGAAATATTTCCCGGAGCACTCGGCCATTCGATTATGGGACGAGCGCTAGAAGACGGGTTATGGTCACTTGATACTATCAATTTGCGCGATTTCGCTGTGGGCAAACATGCCAATGTGGATGATACCCCTTATGGCGGCGGCGCAGGGATGCTTATGCGCGCCGATGTGGTCGGCCCTGCGATTGAATCCATCCCCAATAAAGGCAAACTCCTTTACCTATCGCCGCGCGGCAAACCGCTGACACAGCAAAAAGCGCTCGAATTATCACAAGAAGAAACACTTACCCTGCTCTGCGGGCGGTTTGAAGGCGTTGATCAACGGGTGATCGACCATTACGAGATTGAAGAAATCTCCATCGGTGATTATGTGCTTGCCGGCGGAGAAGTTGCCGCACAAGTACTGTTGGAAGCCGTCTTGCGCTTAATTCCCGGCGTCTTAGGCGAATCTACCAGCGCGGAAGAAGAAAGTTTCGGATTGAATACCGATTACGCTGGACTCCTTGAATATCCTCATTATACTAAGCCCCCCTCGTGGAACGAATTAGATGTTCCTGAGGTTTTGCTCTCTGGCCATCATGGAAACATAAAAAAATGGCGAAAAGAGCAAGCAGAAACATTGACTAAAGCCCGCCGCCCTGATATGTGGCAGCGCGTAAGAGAGAAAGAGGACCACGATGAACCTATTGCAAAAGATTGAAAAAGATCATTTAGACAGCGTAACTGCGGGTAAAACTATCCCTGAATTTGCTGCAGGTGATACCGTTCGCGTGAACTTCCGTATTGTTGAGGGCACTAATGAACGTGTTCAGGCATTTGAAGGCGTTGTAATTGCCAAGAAAAATCGCGGCATTGCTTCTTCTTTCACTGTTCGCAAGCTAAGCCATGGTGAAGGCGTTGAACGTATCTTCCCACTTTACTCACCACGTATTGATAGCCTCGAAGTAGTGCGTCGCGGTGATGTTCGCCGTGCGAAACTTTACTACCTACGTGGCCGTACGGGTAAATCGGCTCGTATCGCTGAGAAGAAAGATTACACTAACACAAACACAGTGAAGAAAACTCGCGAAGAACGCCGCGCTGCAAAAGCAGATAAAGCAGCTAAGAAAAAAGAAGCTTAAGCTTACTGTAATTTTATAAGTTAAGGACTCCGCATTTATGGTTCGCTTTGTGCGGAACATGGAGAAGAGACTATGACGGCTAAAACACTTTTCGATAAAATCTGGGAAAGTCACCTTGTTCACGAGGCAGATGACGGCACCTCTCTACTCTATATTGACCGACACTTAGTGCATGAAGTAACAAGCCCGCAAGCCTTTGAAGGCTTACGTATGAATGGTCGCAAAGTTCGTAAACCAGAAGCAACTTTGGCTGTGGCTGATCATAACGTTCCCACTACATCTGATCGCCTAGAAGGCATTAAAGACGAAACCTCACGCATTCAGGTCGAAACACTTGAAGCTAATTGTAACGAATTTGGCGTTCGCTATTTCGATATGTCTGACATTCGTCAAGGCGTGGTGCATATTGTAGGTCCTGAGCAAGGCTTTACCCTACCCGGCACAACGATCGTTTGCGGCGATTCGCACACCTCTACCCATGGTGCATTCGGCGCCCTTGCCTTTGGTATCGGCACGAGTGAAGTAGAGCATGTTTTAGCCACTCAAACTCTCATCCAAAAACGCGCAAAAAATATGCGTATCACGGTGGAAGGCACACCAAAACCGGGCATAACTGCTAAAGACATCACTCTCGCGGTTATCGGTCTTATCGGTACAGCGGGCGGCACAGGCTATGTGATCGAATATGCAGGCGAAGCGATTCAAAGCCTTTCGATGGAAGGCCGCATGACGGTTTGTAATATGTCTATCGAAGCAGGCGCACGCGCTGGTCTGATTGCTCCGGACGAAACGACATTCGAGTATTTAAAAGGCCGCCCCATGACGCCAAGCGATGCTCAATGGGATGAAGCGGTTGCTTATTGGAAGACCCTTCCATCCGATGAAGGTGCAACTTACGATAAAGAAGTCACGCTAAACGCCGCCGATATCGCGCCACAAGTGACGTGGGGCACAAGTCCGCAAGATGTACTGCCTATCACAGCTGAAGTTCCCAATCCTGCCAATGAGAATGATCCTGTAAAACGCAAGTCGTTAGAACGCGCACTCAACTATATCGGCCTGACCGCTGGCACGAAATTGAATGAAGTTCCTGTTGATAAAATCTTCATTGGTTCTTGTACCAATGGCCGTATCGAAGATATGCGCGCCGCGGCTCAAGTCGCCAAAGGCCGCAAAGTCGCCGATAATATTCAACTCGCTATGATTGTCCCTGGCTCAGGCTTAGTAAAACAACAGGCAGAAGCAGAAGGCTTAGATAAAATCTTCGTTGAGGCCGGATTTGAATGGCGCGAAGCAGGTTGCTCAATGTGCCTCGCCATGAATGATGATTACCTACAACCCGGCGAACGCTGTGCCTCTACCAGCAACCGTAATTTCGAAGGGCGCCAAGGTAAAGGCGGACGAACGCATTTGATGAGCCCTGCTATGGCCGCTGCCGCGGCCGTAACCGGCCACCTCACCGATATCCGCGAACTCGCATAATTCACTACCACGATGTTAGATATTACCGGCGCGCAGCAATTTGAATTTACTGCGTCTATGTGGTTATGGACAACTCCCAAAGCTTCATGGCACTTCGTCACTTTACCAAAAGACCAATCCGAACAAATCAAATTCTTTGCAAGCGATACGACTAAACGCGGTTGGGGTTCGGTTCGTGTTGAAGCACGTATTGGTGGCACAAATTGGAAAACCTCCATCTTTCCTTCTAAAGAAATCGATGCTTATATTTTACCTATCAAGTCCGCTGTCAGAGATGCCGAATCTATGAAACTAGACACAGAATATTCCATCCATTTAACTCTCATTTAAAATAATTCATTTTTATCCGTAGGATTTTTCATTCCCATTCGTATGATGAGTGACAAGGAGAATTATATGAAACGTCTTATTGCTATTTTAGCGACTACTACCCTACTCACTGCCTGCCAACAAGTAAGCGACAGTTATGATAATAACGGCCAAACCTTTAACGGTGCAGCCATTGGTGCCATCGCAGGTGCAGCCATCGGTTCACTTACGGGCGATGGCTCAACCGAGCGCCGCCAACGTGCCACCATCGGCGCACTTGCAGGTGCTGCGGCAGGTGCAGGCATCGGCCAATATATGGATCGCCAAGAAGATCAGTTACGTGGTTCACTAGAAGGTTCGGGCGTAGAAGTACAACGCCAAGGCGATGAAATTCTACTCAACATGCCAAGCAGCATCACTTTTGCTGTCGATCAAAGCAACATCGAACCACAATTTTACAGCACTTTAAGCAACGTCTCGGGCGTTCTTAAAAGCTATCCTGAAACTACCATCAACGTGATCGGACATACCGATAGCAGCGGTGAGGCAAACTACAACCAATCACTTTCTGAACGTCGTGCGCAATCTGTCGCACAATATCTCGGCGGACAGGGCGTGGCCTATGCGCGCCTCAATGCTTATGGCCAAGGTGAGTCACAACCAATCGCAAGCAATAATACATTTGAAGGTAAAGCGCAGAACCGACGCGTCGAAGTACGGATTATTCCGCAAGCAAGATAGGTACTTCCGGTATTTAATTCCTCCGGTTATTTTCTAAAGATAACCTGGAGGAATTATGACCGCTATCAATGCTACCGCCCTCACCCTACTTGTCGGAAATGGGCAAACCCCTGAAACATTCACAGAACTTGGAGGCCTACGTAATCATCGTATCGCTTTGCGTAACTCACCCGAACGACACCATCATGCAAATCTCAACCATGCATGGGAAGAATCACTCCCCCAATCAGGTCGTCAGCAAATCACCGTCTCTGGCCAAGGTATTTTCACCGATAGCGCTTCCGAAGAAGCTATCCGCGCTCAAGCCTTTAGCAACAACATTCAAAATTTCCAAATCGTATTAGGCAATGGCGATATAATTACCGGCGCTTTTAGTATCTTAAATTACGAACGCTCTGCCGCTATGGAAGGCGCTACCGAATATCAAATCAGCTTACAAAGTGCCGGCGAAGTAAGTTTTAATGCTGCTACTTAACCGTCATAATTCGCAAATTATTCGTACTACCTGGTACTCCAACAGGAGCCCCTGAAAGACTAATCACCGCTTCGCCTGCTTCAGCATCTAACGCTTGCTTGGCAAATCCTTCAGCCCATTCATGCATCGCATCTGAGTTCTCAAAATCAGGTGAGACAACCGAAGTCACCCCCCAAACAAGCGAGAGTTGTCGGGCTGTTTGCACTTGTGGCGTTAGGCCAAATAGAGGGCATCGGGCTCGCTCACGCGCACTAGCAAAAGCAGTACCACCACTTCGGGTAAAAGCAAATAGCGCTTTAGCCTTCATCACCCGTGCAATATCACGCGCCGAAGTAGCAATTGCATGCGTTTGATCAGCCAATGAGGCTTTGCGTTGATCATACATATCTGTCCAAAAATTTTCATCCACTTCAACCGCACGAATAATACGATCCATCACCGCTACTGCCGTGGCAGGATGACGCCCTACTGCCGATTCAGCACTCAACATAACGGCATCTACACCTAGATAAACGGCAGTGGCAACATCCGATGTTTCGGCGCGTGTTGGCACTGGCGTATCAACCATCGACTGCAACATTTGCGTCGCCACCACCACCGGCTTACCTGCCTTGCGACACGCCGTTACGATCTTACGTTGCGCCGCTGGTACTTGTTCCATTGGCAACTCCACCCCTAAGTCGCCACGCGCTACCATAATCATATCAGACAGTTCAACAATCTCTTCTATACCATCCAGCGCCAAAGGCTTTTCAATTTTGGAAAGGACGAGCGCCTTATCGCCGATAATCTTTTTAGCCTCTACGACATCCTCTGCCGTCTGCACAAAACTGAGCGCGATAATATCCACCCCATGCTGTAAAACGAAATCTAAATCCACTCGATCTTTTTCTGTCAGAGCCGAAATTGGCAATTGACGAGTCGGTACATTCACACCCTTCTTATCAGATAGCACACCTGGAATATCAACACGTGCCGTAGCACGTTGACTACTTTCTTTAGCCGTCAAAGTAAGCGCCATTGTGCCATCATCCAGCTTCAACTCATCGCCCACTTGCAACGCTTCTAAAATTTCAGGATGCGGCAAACGGATTAGCCCTTCTTTGCCAGGTTCTTTGGAAACTTCAAGCGTCACTTCGGCACCATATTTCAACTCAATAGATCCATCAACGAAAGTACCTACACGAATTTTTGGGCCCTGCATATCCGCTAGAATCGGAATATATTGTCCAGTCTCTTGTTCAACTTCACGAATCGCATGAATCTGTTTCAGATGATCTTCATGGTTTCCATGACTGAAATTGAGGCGAAAAGCCGTCGCACCCGCATTCACCAACTGCAATAAATTTGTCGCTGGCCCTACCGTTGCAATAATTTTACATCTACGCGGTGTCAGTGATAATTTAGGTTGGGCATCACTATCATTCATATCGATCATCTGAACTACACTCATATTTTTCTTCCCTGCTTTGATTCTAAGATAAGCGAAAAGTACCGTATGTCACTGGATTTTTACCCGATAACCCCCTATTAAAACAGCATGCTTTGGCGCTATGTGATAATGATCGCGATTTTAATCGCCGTAGGAATAGCTTTTTATCCAGCAAAAGAAAGCTACACGCCATCGGTGCTTCCTGATGCTTCATTCACCTTGCCCAACGGCGAAAGAACATCTCTACATTCTTATAAGGGCAAAACCACACTTATCCATTTTTGGGCTAGCTGGTGCCCGCCTTGCCTACCGGAAATTCCGGAGCTTATTTCCCTCGCCAAGTCCTATCCTGATAGCGTCACAATCCTCGCCTTCTCACTCGATAAAACAAAGGCTGATATGGACCGATTCTTTAAAGTAAAATTTGGCACTCTACCCACAAACTTCATTCCTATTTGGGATGAAAATGGAGCTATTGCACGCGATCAATTCTATAGCCTCAGCTATCCTGAAACTTATATTATGGGCTGTCATGGAGATTTACGCGACAAGGTCATTGGCGCGGTTAGCGATTGGGAAGCGGAATTAAAACCACACCTTAAAGCTTGCGCTAGGTAACTATTCTTTTAGATGGAAAACGAACCATCACCAAAGTTGGTTTGCCTGGCTGGCTCTCAATAGTTAGGTTTGCTTGATGCATCGCCACAAGTGCTTTGGTCAGTGGAATTCCTAGATTACTAATACGCCCTAGCTGACTACGAGACTGCAATTTAGGCTTACCCTCTTCATCCATTTCCTGTTGAATTGTATTACCCTCTGGCATCATTTTCGAAACCGTCTTCGCACCAAAATCTGTCACAATAATCTCGAAATAGCGTTCTTCTTTTGAGTCGCGCCCAATCTGCGCATCGATAATCACACTGCCGCCTTTAGGCGCATGCGAAATCGCATTACCCAGCAAGTTCAAAATAATCTGCTTGAGACGAAGTTCATCCACCAACAAGCGCGGTAGCATGTCGCCCACACGATTTTCAATCGTCACACCAGACTCTTTCAAACGATCACTCAACACACGAATACATTTGGAAATCACTAGCTCCACCTGTACCGGTTTTTCTTGCAGTTCGAGCATCCCCGCTTCCGCTTTAGCCAGCGCTAATACATCGCCTACCAACCCCTGAACCGCGCTAGAACAATCGTAAATATCGTCAATATATTGCGTATATTTTTCATTCTCGATTACGCCGTAGACTTGGTTCTTCATCAGTTCTGCAAAGCCAGCAATAGTATTAAGCGGCGTACGTAACTCATGACTCATCGAATGCAAGAAATCAATCTTCACACGGTTACTGAGTTCAGCTGCCTCTTTTGCCTGCTTCATGAAAGCAATCTTACCACGTTGCTCGCGCTCAATATTGCGGCGTTCTTGCAGATAACCATTAATGCGCGCCAGTTGCTTATCCAGATAAACAATCTCATCCAATGCTTCAATATCCGCTTGAATCGATTCACCGCGAATAAGCGCGTGAACTTTATCTGTCAAATGATGCAATGGCAGCAGAATCCGCGCACGCACCACCCACAATACGAAGAGTAAAAACACCGTAATCATAAAGATCGGCACCATACGCTGCCACAAGATGCTCGCAAAATCGACCCAACGATCATTCAAATTCACACCTAACAAGAAGGTAAACGGATAGATCGCCGATTGTTGATAGTAAGTCACCAAATTTCCGGTAGGAACGGCAGCCATCTCGCCTTGCGGCGATGTATCAAAATCAATCATTTGCAATAAATCAATTGGGAAAAATTGATTTATAAAATCAGACTCTTCAGATGACTCTGTAATAGCAATATAGGTATCAGTAACCATAGCAAAATCCACTACATTACCCTGCAGAGTACGGCGCAGTTTTTGCGTCATTTTCTCAACATCAATGCTGAGCAATACTGTACCTAAATGGTTACCAGAATAATCATCCACTCCCATCGCCGTAGGAATCACCCATTTGGAAGAAACACGCCCCTCTACCGGTCGGCCAAGCTGCACTTTCCACGGCTCAATCAGCGCTTTTTTCATATAATCACGATCTGAGACATCCAACCCTTTGGACAGAACCCCACGTGCAGAGCTCGCGACAATTTGCTGCTCTGTATCGATCCAAGCAAATAACCCAAACATCGAATTTTCCATTTCAAAAGAACGAAGCAAGCGAGCTATTCCGTCTTTGTCTTCTTGGCCAAGATGCATAATTTGGCGGCCCAAAGACTCCAACAGGTAAGAGGATTGCTTAACCTCCAAAATCACTGCACGGTCAAGGCGCGTCGCCTCTGTTTCTAGTAAAGTGAGATTTTGTACTTTGTAATCGCGGTTCGCATCAAACACGACCCAGCCTGCTAACAACAACAGTAAACACAGCATTGACCCTGCCAATAACGCAAAGTCGCGCGAGTAAAATACCCCGCCGGGCGCTGTTTCTGTTTCATTCATACGTTAAATAAAATAGGCGCTACAAGAGCTTGAGGCAAGAAACTTGCCGTTTATTCCGCCAAAACAACTATCTTTGTTTAGGCTCTGAGAAGTTTTTACTGCGCTCCTGCACCTTATCCAAAGAGCTTAGAACACGATTAAACAAATCTTCTCCTCCAGCTTCTTCAAGCTTTATCTTTGCAGCTTTACGCATCTCATCAAGACTAGGATCTTCCCCTAGATAGTGAGAATCCACAACTCTAGCTGTTATCAACGTCATAATAGCATCATTAAACTTGTTGACTTCTTCTGGGGTTAGTGAAGTACCTTCGAAATCAAATTTCGAGGCATCAAATGGATTAGGTTTACCGTCGGAATCGTCTTTTTTTGACATGCTAACAATATACCACAACTAGCTTCTTTTTAAAATACGGTTTTCTATTCCGCTCCTAGAGGCAAAAATTCTCGTTTATCTTTCCATCCAGGCACTACCTTCACAAATAGGAAAAGATGCACTTTGCGATCCAGAACTTTTTGCAAACTCATACGAGCAGATTGCGAAATCTCTTTAAGCTGCGAGCCTTGCTTACCCAGCACCATTTTTTTATGTGCTTCACGCTCAACCATCACAATTTGGTTGATTTTCACGCTACCATCAGCACGCTCCTCCCATGCTTCAGGCTCCACCCGCAAACCATAAGGCAGCTCCTGTCGCAATCGCAGAAACAGTTTTTCGCGTGTTACTTCTGCAGCAATAAAACGCATTGGCAAATCCGAAACTTGATCCTCTGGGAACATCCACACCCCTTGCGGCATATGCTTGATAATCCATGATTTCAGTTCATCCGTTCCATGATTCTTGAGCGCCGAACCCATGAAAATTTCAGCTCCACCAGAAAGCTCTGAAGCCTCTGCCACTTGTTTCAGTAACTCAGGTTTATTGACCTTATCTGTCTTATTCAGCCACACCGCACGCGGTTTCTTTTTCATATCTTGCAATGATTTAAGCAACACTTTTTCCTCATCACTTAAACCTTTGCGCGATACTTTCTCCGCATCAATCAGCAAAATAGCTGCGTCTGATTCGCGCGCTCCATTCCACGCAGCCGAGACCATCGCTTTTTCAAAATTCCGATCCGTATTGAAAATACCCGGTGTATCCAGATAGATAATCTGACACTCCCCCTCCATCGCAATTCCACGAATAATATCGCGTGTCGTTTGCACCTTCGGCGTGACGATCGCTAACTTCGTTCCCACCAAGCAATTTAACAAAGTAGACTTACCCGCATTAGGCGCACCAATTAGCGCTACAAATCCACATTTTTGCTGTTCGCTCATGACTCAACTTGCTCCAACATTTTTTCCGCCGCCGACTGCTCTGCCTTGCGTTTGTTATTCGCCTCAGCTTGTTGAGATGCTCGCCCCTCTACCGCGACTTCTACGGTAAAAATCGGTGCATGCGCCGGCCCCTCTTGATTCACTAACGTATAAATTGGCAAACCTAAACCTCGCCCCTGCGCCCATTCTTGAAGTGCTGTTTTACCATCAATCGGTGCATCTTTCAGCGCCTTTAAACGTTCCAGCCAATGCGTCGCAATAAACTCACGCGCGGCGTCAAACCCGCCATCCACAAAGATCGCCCCTATCACCGCTTCGCCAATATCTTCTTGCACAGAGCTATTATCGCAAGCACCAGAATTCGCCTCTACCGCCGAGAAGCGAATATGCTCGTGAATACCAAGATTCCGTACCACTTTCGCTACCGCATCTTTTGCCACTAAAACCGCTTTACGACGGGCTAAATCGCCTTCTACTTCATGCGGAAAATGTGTTATCAGCAAATGGCTCACCACCGCACCCAACACAGAATCACCTAAAAACTCCAAACGCTGATAACTAAATGGAGAGCCATCCTCTTGCTTTAAATTACAGCTTGGGTGAGTCAATGCCTCTTCAAGCAATACCTCGTTTTTAAAACGATACCCTAACGTATCCATGTAAAGAATCTGCCCCAGCGTGGCACCATATTCTCACCAAATGAGAGCACCACAATCTCGGCTTTACCCACTAAATTCTGTGCCGGTATAAAACCAACAATATCGATATAGCGACTATCGGTTGAGTTATCGCGGTTATCCCCCATCATGAAATAATGACCCTCGGGCACGGTAAAGACTTTCGTGTTATCCACCACGCCATAAGTTGTTTCATCTAACACTTTATACTTCAAGCCACTCGGCAACGTCTCTTCATACTGGGCAATTGCAATATCGCTATTTAGTGCCTTCTCATGAAAACGATAATCTGCAACCGGATCCTTCGGCACCGCCTCACCATTTAAATACAAAACACCATTACGCATCTGCACCGTATCGCCCGGCAAACCAATAACCCGTTTAATAAAATCGACGCTTTCATCATTAGGCTTACGAAACACCGCTACATCACCGCGTTTTGGCTCATCCTGGCCAATACGCCCATCAAACAGATCAAATCCAAATGGGAAGGAGTAACGGCTATAACCATATTTATATTTGGAAACGAATAGATAGTCGCCCACCAATAAGTTCGCTTTCATCGAACCAGAAGGAATGTGGAATGGCTCGAACAAAAAGCTTCTAAAAAGCAGTGCTAAAACAACAGCATAAACAACTGTTTTCAGCGTTTCGAAATGCGATGATTTTGTTTTTTCAGTATTCACGAGCGGCAGAGTAAGCGTTGCGAACCAAATTGCAAGGTTTGAGTGATTGACAGCTACGCAGGAGTTGCCTACAACCGCCTCATAGCTGCCATATATCTCGCAGCAAGCATGCATGGTACGGATGGGTGGCCGAGTGGCTGAAGGCGCTCCCCTGCTAAGGGAGTATAGGGCAACCCCCTATCGTGGGTTCGAATCCCACCCCGTCCGCCATTTACCTCTCCAATAACGTCCATTAGAATCCAATACAGCAAGCAATACCAATGGACACAGCTTCATATCCAGTCCAATACACTCTAATACCATCCATTGACATGCGGGGGTATGCTGGGGTACTTCTGGGGGTATATTATATACCCCCAATTAAAAGTACCCCCAATGAAGCTAACTGATACAGCATGTAAGAACGCCAAAGCCAAAGAGAAAGCCTATAAGCTCTTTGACGGAAATGGGTTGTTTCTGAATGTGACTAAGACAGGACAACGCTATTGGAGACTCAAATATCGTTGGCATGGTAAAGAGAAGCTCTTAGCGTTGGGCGTTTACCCCGAAGTCAGCCTAGCAGAAGCTCGTCAAAAACGAACCGATGCTCGTAAGCTACTCTCCGATGGCTTTGACCCTAGTGATATAAAAAAACGCGAAAAGCTCATCTCTCAAATCTCTACTGAGAACACGTTTGAAGTCGTCGCCCGCGAATGGCATGAAAAACAAACAGCAAACTGGACACCTCACCACTCCAAAACAGTGATAAAACGACTTGAAGCTGACATCTTCCCTAAAATTGGCACCCGCCCTATCGCCGAAATTACTTCACCAGAAATTCTAGCCGTCATTCGCATCATTGAAAAACGCGGTGCGGTGGACATCGCCCATCGCGCAAAACAAACTTGCGGACAAATTTTTCGCTATGCCGTGGCGACTGGCCGCTCAGAGCGCGACCCCACTGCTGATCTTAGAGGCGCACTTACCACTCGCAAAGTAAAACACCGCCCTCACATCAAAGAAAGCGAATTACCTGAATATCTAAAAAGGTTAGAAGCCTATGAAGGCAACAAGCTCACACAATTAGCCCTAAAAATGATTTTACTTGTTTTCGTGCGTAGCGCCGAACTTCGTGGCGGTCGTTGGGAAGAAATCAACTGGGTAAAAAAAGAATGGCGCATCCCTGCTGAACGCATGAAAATGAAAGCAGAGCATATAGTCCCCTTATCTGAACAAACCATTGCATTACTAAAAGACATTCAAAAGATTAGCGGTAACCGTGAACACATCTTCCCAAACAGCGTTACCCCCAGCAAGATCATGAGCGAGAACACCCTACTCTACGCACTCTATCGCATGGGCTACCATAGCCGCGCTACCGTTCATGGCTTCCGCTCCACCGCCTCTACCATCTTAAACGAAAATGGCCACCGCTCAGACGTAATCGAAGCGCAGCTTGCTCACTCAGAAGGCAACAAAGTACGAGCTGCTTATAACCACGCACAATATCTACCAGAGCGCCGTGAAATGATGCAATGGTGGGCAGATTATATAGAGAAGCAACTCAATGGCTAAAAAGATAAAAAGCATCAAGGAGCTACCCGACTGGTATCGTTTAGAAAATTACACCCCAGCCTTTAATCTAAATGGTGCTGGCTGGTACGAACAGTTGGTGCAAAGGTGGTTCTTCAACTATCTACACGAAAAGAAACAACGCCAACCAGAACAAGACTACCAATACTTTAATAAGATCCTGATTAAAATTAGAAGCCATGGCGTATACACACTATCAGACGATTTCGAAATATTTATGATTGGAGGCGGTAAACTTGTTGAGTTAAAAAACTCCCCAAAGACTTTTTCAGAATCAGCTCATGCAATATCACCCTTTACTTTGCGTAGACTCTATCAATGTGAACAAAACCTATCGGAAGAACGTCGAAATCGAGTGAGACACTATATGGATAACATCTTCTCTACCCCCTCTGAGCTTGATGAAAAAGAAGCCGAGTATACAAAATCGTTTATTGACCTGCCTATCTACAATGCTTTTGACGGCGAAAAGCATTATTGGCAGTTTGACATTGTTGAAGTTGATTTATCCCTTCCAGATAAGCTATTAAGACAGCAATTTGAAAATTACTTAAAAACTCAACGAAAGCGGCTAAAAAGTACTTCACCTCAGCAGCTAAAAAGTACTTCACCTCAAATGCTAGATATTTTAAACAGCACCTCTTCAAAATACCCTGAGTACCAGAAGTGGGCAAAATATGGTATTCTTCAATATATAGACTTAAAGCTTTGGGAAAAAGAAGCAGATACAGAAATTCCACATAGAGTTATGGCAGATGCAATCTTCCCTGCCGGTGAAAAAGGCGAAGAAGCTGTACGAAAAACAACTAAGAAAATTGCAGATACAATCTGTACTAGGCAATATCTTACTCTACTAAGCAAAATTGTAGCTGGAGAATTAGCGGAAAAAAAATAATCAAAAACTTTCCGGAAAAATAAAAAGCTTTTCCATCACTGGGTAGCAATTTCCAAAAATTATACACTGAGCTTCACGCAACAAAATGAGGCTCTATAATGTACGATAATATTTTTGAAAGTGGGTTTCTTCGATTACCCCAAGTGCTACAACTAATTCCTGTAAGTAAGAGCACATGGTGGGCAGGTGTAAAGTCTGGCCGCTTCCCCAAGCCTATTAAGATGGGCGAACGCATATCAGTTTGGCGTACAGAAGACATTCGCAAACTAATTCAAGAACTCTCCCGAGTTGAGCGTCAAATATGAATGCCCCATCCATTCTAAAGCAGATCGCTTTACCGTATTTGATTGGAGTAACTAAAGCACTCCATGCTAATCGGCGTATTGGAGTATGTGGTCGAGAGGTTCGAATTGGAAACCGTGGCAGCTTATGCATTGACCGGCGTAACGGAAATTACTTCAACCATGAATCCGGTAGTGGCGGAGATTTGTATGATTTAATTCAGCAATCTCTTGCAACCGATTTTAAGGGTGCGGTGGCATGGCTGGAAGGCTATCTAGGAAGTAATGCAGTTTCTACTCAACTACCAAATACGCCTTACATTCATAAAGCTGTTTCTAGTAATGAAGAACGAACCAAAAAAGCAAAGCGAGTATGGAAAGAAACAAGACCGTTACATTCGACCCATGCTGAACGATATCTCAGTTTTGAGCGCGATGTAGAGTTACCTATATCGCCTCCTGATATTCGCTTTCACCATGAGCTATATCATTACCAGTCTAGTAGGAAGTTTCCGGCGTTGGTCGCAGCTATACGCAATCAGGAAAACGCTATTACAGGAATTCAGTCGATCTTTCTGACCCCTGATACAGCTAAAAAGGCGGATATACCATCTCCAAAACTATGTTCCGGTATCGTTAAAAGTTCCGCCATAAAACTAGGGAATCATGACGGCTCACTTCCGCGTTTGGCTATTTGCGAGGGCTTAGAAGATGCACTCTCCGTGATGGAATTATCTGGCTGGCCAGCATGGGCAGTATGTGGGGCGTATAATTATCGCCATCAACATATTCCTGATTCTATCCATGAAGTTGTAATTGCTTCCGACAATGATGAAGCGGGTTTGTCTGCTGCCAGAATGTTGGCCCAACGCCTGATAGATGAAGGACGAATTGCACGAATTATTCCACCGCCAGAAGGCTGCAAAGACTGGAATAATTATCTCAAAAAGAAAAAGGCGGATGCTCTAACACCCGCCACCATTAAATAAGGAT
>CAZZJS010000002.1:0-252722 GCA_964654855.1 uncultured Rickettsiales bacterium | reverse complement strand
TGAAGTCGTAACAAGGTAGCCGTAGGGGAACCTGCGGCTGGATTACCTCCTTTCTAAGGAAGAATTCAGTGAACTTGGTTTGCATTAACCTGCAAACTCAGCAGTTCTGAATATCTTATACTTACAATTTGCATGTCGTCTTCTGCGCTCAGCTGCTTTACGTTACACAAAAATACCGCCTTTCGGGGCGGTTTTTTTGTTGCCAAAATTTAGGCAAATAAAAAACCAATCTCCTCAGAGACTGGTTCTTCATTTTTTTGGCGGGTTGGTTCTCCACTAATAAAAGTGAAGAACCATTTTGTTGCCCTTCGCATCAATCCCTTCCAATTTCCCGTCCTTATGAGGGACGTTTTTGAAGGTGGTAATCGAAACAAAGCCAGAAATATTGCTTTGCTTCTTTTTTACCTTCTTGGTGGGAGTGACAAGAATTTGAAATTCCTGCTTACCTTTATCATATTTTAAATAAATAGCGATATTGGTTGCAGTACTCAAATTTTTGCTCACAAAGGATGACTTTACCTGAGCCGAAAATTGATTCTCCATAGGTCGTGTTAAAGAACCAATAATTTCCATCTGGCCCGTCAAGGGTCCACCTAAGTTATCCGGTATTATTTGAATTTTACTTAACTTAGTAAAATCAACTAATACCATTTTTGCCTCTTTAACTGCCTTTGCAGCTAAAACATCAGCAACAGCAATGCTGTCGATTCTGACTTTCTTTAAAGAGTCTTGCTTTTGAGTGGCAAGCCTTTCAGCAAGCTCACTTTCCTCTGCAGCGACTCGAGCTTTGCTGTCCGAGTAGCCTTTAAAAAAGCATCCGCCTATCAGGCAGAAAAATAAGAATACATAGAACTTGCTCCAGTTCTGTACTCTTTTTGGTCCATATCCCATAATTGAAATATTTAAGTGTTCCCGAAGGAACGTGAAAAAATAAATTAAATTTCAAAATCTCTAAAAATTTAGAGAAAAACGTTAGCTTCTATTATAGTGCAGCTGGTTTTGCGCTGTGTGACAATTACATGAAGATTTTGGCGATAAAAAACCAGCCACAAGGGGCTGGTTTTCATATTCTTCGCCCTGTCGCGCTCTAGTTACGCGACGCTTCACTAGCTGATGGCTCGCGCAGGCCTTCTTGCCGCGCTTCTTAGTTCATAAAAATCGAGCCTAACCTTTCAAAATATCCATAATTTTGCCTAGCATGGCTTTCGCTTCGGCTTCTGGGCGTTGGAACACGTTACGGCCGATGATAGAACCATCGCCGCCGCCTTGGGCAATCGCGTGGATATCATCATAAACCGCATCGTCGCCTTTCGCGCTACCGCCGGAGAAAATCACCAAGCGGCGGCCGCCCAAAGTCGCTTCTTTAATATGTTTCACGCGGGCAGCCATGGTGGCTACATCAATCTTTTCATCTTCATAGACTTTCTTCGCTTCTGGCAGACCAAGATGATCGCTTGGAAGTTTCACTTTGATGATATGCGCGCCTAAAAGTGCCGCCATATGCGCGCCGTAAGTGCAGATATCAACCGCCGTTTCATCCGCTGATTTTAGGAAGCCACCACGCGGGTAAGACCATACGATAGAAGCAAGGCCAGCGGCTTTGGCTTCAGCGATCAGGTCGCGAATTTCTTCAAATTGGTCAAAGCTATCGCCAGAACCGGGATAGATGGTAAAACCAATCGCCGTACAGCCAAGACGAAGCGCGTCATCCACTGTTGCGGTTACTGCTTGGTTGGGCTGGTAAGAATCATCTTTTGGGTAGAGCGAGTTGGCGCTGTTCATTTTAAGCACCATCGGAATTTGACCAGCAAATGTATCCGCACCGCTTTCTAGCATACCCAAAACAGAGGCATAACCCGCACAACCAGATTCAACCGCAAGGCGGAAATGATAGTGAGGGTCGTAAGCGGCAGGGTTTTTGGCGAAGCTACGCGCTGGGCCATGTTCAAAGCCTTGATCGACCGGATAAACTACCATTTTACCCGTGCCAGCCAGTGCGCCATGCGTGAGTAAACGAGCGATAGATGCTTTTGTGCCTGGGTTATCCGATTCGTACCAACCTAGAATTTCTTTAACGCGCGGTGTGACAGTCATGGCTGTTTGCTCCCTGTTATGAAGTGAATGTTTGAGCCTCGTTGGTAGCATAGCTGGGGTAGGGCTGCAAGTGCCCTAACACAAGGGTGCAATAACGGTTTGACATTTGCTGCTCCGCTGGTAAAACCGCTCTTCCACTTGGAAGGGTCAGTAGCTCAGGTGGTTAGAGCGCACGCCTGATAAGCGTGAGGTCGGAGGTTCAACTCCTCCCTGACCCACCATTTACTTTTTCATGGTTATATAAGTATGAAACCAATAAGATTTTTAACCTTACTCGTTGTTTCATTTTTTTTAAGTAACGAGGTTGCTGCTGATTCTATAGATTGTGAACGAGATCTTTGGGAAACTCAAGAGGCAGAGTTTAGTGATCATGACTTTATGAAATGGATGTTCGTGGATGGTTTGTATGACCATATGTATGTGGCTCAGAAGCAATCAACCATGCGAATTTATGGTTTCGAAAAATATAAAGCGAAAATATCAAACTTCCTATTGAGTGGGGGTGGTCTCGGCCTTGGAGGAGCTAATATTAATGGCCAAATAATTAGAAAAGGTGAGCGAGAGGATGCGCTGAGTGATGAAAAATATGAGGCAAGTTATGCATTCTTATCTTCTAATGATGCGTTTTTTAAAACCATGTTTTCAAAAGTTAAGAAAAAATACGGAGAGGGTTTCGAATACCAGCAACTCGTAGCGCATCCAACATGTGAGATAGTTCGTAGAGTGAAAGAATATGACGTAAAGGAGATTTATGTCTTTGTGAATGAGACTGCAAGTGCAGAACAAGCAGCACGGTGCTTGGTGGCGAGCGCTTTTAGTTATAAAGGTTTCTCGAACGTTCTTTATATATTTAAGGAAGCTGGTTTGTTAAAGAAAGATGCGAAGGGGAAGTTTAGTTTTGTAAAAAAGAATTTAACACACCTTCTCAATACTTATTATCTGCCACATAAAAATCTCACGGGCTGGTTGGGTCAAAAGTACATTGAGCACGTCCCTTTAGAAAGGGGGCTGAATGTAAAGAATAAATATTCTAATATGGCACGCGATCTGAAAAAACTTCTAGAGAGGTATCAATTAGATTTTGGTGGCATTGCAGGTGGAAGTCGATGTCAAGCACGCAAGCATTTGTTTCTGCATAGAGAAAGTTATTGCAGACATTGGCGTGATAGTGAGCTTAAAAAACTTCAGAAATTACCTGAAGATCTATTCACTTCAATCAAAGGTGTCTGTAAAGCCATTAATATACATATTCAGAGATGAGTTTTAAGTTCTACTCTTCCATAAAGGTGATCATCACTTGATCAGCCTGAACAGACTCATTCTCATTCACGAGGATTTCTTTAATCGTTACATCGCGCTCTGCATGGATGACATTTTCCATTTTCATCGCTTCTACCACGATTAATTCCTGACCGGCTTTTAGCTCTTCGCCTTCTTCCACTGGAATAGAAATCACCAAACCAGCAATCGGTGCGGCCAGCTCATTCGCATTTTCAGAGTTGCTGATTTCTGGCATATGTTTCGCCAATTCGGCGATACGACTTGTGTGAACGCTGACATTTGCATCCGCACCCGCATGGATTAGACGATAACCATCTGAACGATATTGTAGATGCACGCTGACAGGCTCGCCATTGATGCTACCTTGGAACAGGCGGTTGCCCAGCTCATAAGAGCTACGCACCACGATATGCTCATTTTGGAGTGCAATATCATAGCCAAATTCTTTTTCTTTCACACGCACGGAGAATTGCTTTTCGCCAACGCTGACTACCCAGCTTGAGCCAAGGTGACGCTGGCGGCCATCAATTTGCTGCGAGGTGCTGGCGGCACGTTTATTATGCTCTAAGAACAAGTAAACGGCAGAACCGATAAAGATACGTGTATGTTGATTCGTAATGGTCGCGCCAGAGAATCCTTCTGGATATTCTTGTTCGATAAAGTTGGTCGAGATATTACCCGTGCGGAAACGCTCATGGCTGTAAACTGCCTGCATAAAGCCCATATTAGTGGTCACGCCGTGAATTACATAAGCGCCGAGTGCCTTTTGCATCGCATCAATCGCTTTATCGCGCGTTTGTGCATGGGTGCAGACTTTGGCGATCATCGGATCATAATACATGCTGACTTCGCCACCTTCATAAACGCCGCTATCAACGATCACGCGGCTGCCTTCGGGTTCTTGATAGCCTGTCACACGTCCGGTTGATGGCAGGAATCCACGTTTAGGATCTTCCGCATAAACACGGCTTTCAAAGGCCCAGCCATGGAGTTTCACATCTTCTTGTTTCAGCTCAAGCTTCTCACCTGCAGCGATTTTAATCATCTGCTCCACCAAGTCGATATTGGTGATGAGCTCGGTCACGCGATGCTCTACTTGCAAGCGGGTGTTCATTTCTAGGAAAGCGAAAGTACCATCTTGATCCACGATATATTCCACCGTACCCGCGCTGCAATAATCCACAGCTTTAGCGAGTGCAACGGATTGGTCTTGCATGGTTTTGCGCATTTCTTCATCAAGGAACGAACTTGGCGCTTCCTCAATAATCTTCTGATGACGGCGCTGGATAGAGCATTCACGTTCGCCTAGGGCGATGCAATTGCCATGCGTATCGGCGAGTACTTGAATTTCAATATGGCGTGGGTTTTCGAAGAATTTCTCGATAAATACACGGCTATCAGAGAAGCTCGATTGCGCTTCAGATGCAGCGTATTTTAGGCCATCTACCAGCTCTTTATCGTTACGCGCCACGCGCATACCCTTACCACCACCACCGGCAGCGGCTTTAATCATCACGGGGAAGCCGATTTCTTTCACAATGGCTTGCGCCTCTTCCAGCGTTTCAATTTCGCCTTCCGAACCGGGAACAGTGCTTACGCCTGCTTCTTTTGCCAGTTTTTTAGATTCGATTTTATCGCCCATGACTTTAATCGCGTAAGATTCTGGGCCGATAAAGGTTGCACCTGCTTTTTTCACTGCGGCACTAAAGTCACGATTTTCAGATAGGAAACCATAGCCCGGATGCACCGCATCAGCACCGGTTTTTTCAATCGCACGGATGAGTGCAGGCACGTTCAAATAGCTCTGTGAGCTAGGTGCAGGGCCGAGATAAACGGCTTCATCCGCCTTTTTTACGTGTAAGGCATTGCTATCAGCCTCCGAATAAACGGCGACTGTTTTGATACCCATCTTGCGACATGTATCCATAATCCGAACTGCGATTTCACCGCGATTCGCTATCAAAATCTTTTTAAACATTGAGCGGTTTATACAGGGGTGAGTGTAAGGGTGCAAGCAGCAGATTGTTTCACCGCTAAAACCCTGTTAAAGAGAGGGTTATGAGTGTTAATTTACTCCTTCCTATAGCGGCAGGCGGTGCCTTGGGTGCTGTCATGCGGTATTTGATGTCCGGTGCGGTGTTGCGCTATGCGGGCACGGGGTTTCCTTATGGTACGTTGGCGGTGAATATTGTGGGATCGTTGCTGATTGGGGTAGTGGCAGGTTGGTTTCTGCGGGAGATGGGTGAGGGCAAAGCGGCGCTTCAGGCCTTTATCATCACCGGATTTTTGGGCGGGTTTACAACCTTCTCGGCATTCTCGTTAGAAACGGTGAATATGCTACAGCGCGGCGATACGCTACCAGCATTGGTTTATATGGGTGCCTCGGTGTTACTGACGGTTGGTGCTTGTGCTTTGGGCTTCATGCTACTAAAAGCGCTCTAATGCAGGAAAGCCCTATATTTGCCTCAGATGATGGTATTCGTTTGGATCGCTGGTTTCAGCGGCATTACCCGCATATTACCCATGCGGAACTTCAACAGCTTTTGCGTAAGAAACTGGTGAAGGTCAATGGCAAGCGTGCGGAGTCAAAAACGCGCCTGATTCAAGGCAATGTGATTAAACATCCTGATTTTCCGAAAGTATCAAAAGAGCGTACGGCGCAAAAGCCGCTGAAAAAGCCTGATTGGCTGGATGATTCGGTGCTTTACCGCGATGATAATATCCTCATCATCAACAAGCCTTCAGGCTTGCCGACTCAGGGCGGAAGCAAACAAACGACGCATCTTGACCGTCTATTGCCTTTGCTTGAGGGCGATGCGAAAGGGCCTCCAAAGCTGGTTCACCGGCTGGATAAAGATACAAGCGGCGTGTTGGTGCTAGCCCGTCATGCCAAAGCGGCAGATATTTTGATGAAAGCCTTCGCCGCGCGTGAAATTCGCAAATTCTATTGGGCGCTTCTCTGCGGTGTGCCGCCAATTCCCAAAGGTGAAGAAATTGGTGAATTGAAGGTTCCTGTCGGAAAGCGCGTCTATAGCGGCGAAGAGAAAATGGCAGTGACCCAAGACGGCAAACCGTCTCACACGACTTATCGTATTATCGAAAAGCTTGGCCGCCGCATTAGTTTTGTGGAGCTTTCGCCGCATACAGGCCGTAAGCATCAATTGCGTGTGCATGCTGCTTATCTTGAAGCGCCGATTTTAGGTGATGGTAAATATGGCGGCGATAAAGCCTTTCCTGAAGGCATGCAGCTGCCTAATAAAATGCATCTCCATGCCCGCCAGATTGTGATTCCGGAAAGTTGTTTCGGTAAAGAGATCGTCGTAGAAGCACCGGTTCCACCGCATTTTGAGCAGAGTTTTGATTTATTGGAGATTTCACCCTCATGAAACGATTTTTCAAGCAAGCTTCCGTTAAAGACGGTGCCGTATTACTCGATGGAAAAGGCCTCAATACGCCTGCTAAGAACAAGGTCGTGCTGCCTAATGATGCGCTCGCGCAATTGATTGCCGATGAGTGGAATGCTGTTGGCGATAAGATTGATAAGAATAAATTACCGCTGACGGGTATGGCGTCGTTAGCGATTGATATCGCCGCGCCACGCCGTAATGAGTTGATTGTTGAGCTGCTAGAATATGGTGAGACGGATTTAATGTTCTATCACGCGGTGGATGAGGATTTATCTGCTCAGCAGCGCCTTAAATGGCAGCCATGGCTCAACCGTGCGCAGGTGGAGTTTGGTACGCGTTATGAAGTGACTAATAGTATCATGCCTGTCGCGCAAGCCGATGAGAATAAGGCCAAGCATGTTGAATTTCTTGATACGCTAGATCATTGGAAGCTCGCACTACTGGCCGCGGTGGTTAAGCCATCAACCTCACTGCTTCTAGGGTGGTATTTTGTGCAAAATGAGTTGGATGATACGAAACTTTTCGAACTCTCTCGTCTAGAAGAAACCTTTAATATGGAAAAATGGGGCGAGGAAGAAGAGGCCAAGGAAAAGGCGGAGGCCTTACGTACAGATTTAGCCCGTTCGGCTCTCTGGCGTTCACTGCTCTAATATGCTATAATCGGTATATGAACACGACTACGATAGACCCGATTGATAATGCTACAGAAGAAGCAAAAAGCCTTTTTCATAAAGCCGTTGATTTTCTTTATGGCACTAAAGCCCGTACAAATCGTACATTGCTGGTTTTGATGGCATCTGTAATAGGTATTAAAATACTCGATTCCCTGCTCGTCGTGCCTTATTGCAGCGTTTGATCTTTTTGCCTTCCGGCCTTTCTTACTTTCACTTATTATAGATTTACCAACGGGCCTGAACGGCTACCAAAAAGCACGATGCAGGGTGAAGAATCACCCATCATGATGCATAGGTGATGCGATAAGTAAGCGTTGGGAGTGAATAGCTGATTATAGTTTAGCTAAACAATCTTCAGCGGAAACGTATGGGTGGCCGAGTGCTTCTGACACTGCCTCGTAGGTGATATTTCCCTGACATACATTCAAACCATTTAGTAAGTGCTTATCTTCCTGCATAGCGCGTTTTGCGCCTTTATCGGCCAATGCGATGGCGAAGGGAAGCGTTGCATTATTAAGTGCGATGGCAGAAGTGCGCGGAACGGCGCCCGGCATGTTTGCGACGCAATAATGTACAACATCATCAACAAGGAAAGTGGGTTCTGCATGGGTGGTTGCTTTGGTCGTTTCAACGCAACCGCCCTGATCGACGGCGATATCCACAATTGCCGCGCCTTTTTTCATTTTAGAAATCATATCGCGCGTGATGAGTTTAGGCGATGCCGCACCTGGCACTAATACCGCGCCGACGACAAGGTCAGCCTTTGTCACATAATCTTCAATTGAATCTGCGGTGGAGTAAACGGTGTGTACGGTCGTGCCGAATTCAGCATCTAATTCACGCAGACGGTTAATATTATTATCTAGCACGGTTACTTGTGCGCCCATGCCCACTGCAACGCGCATGGCACAGGTGCCTGACATGCCGCCGCCAATGACGACGACATTAGCCGGTGCAACACCCGGCACGCCACCGAGTAAAATGCCTGAACCGCCACTATGTTTTTCTAAACATTGTGCACCTACTTGTACGGAAAGCTTGCCTGCTACTTCTGACATGGGTGCGAGCAGGGGAAGCCCGCCACGATGATCGGTCACCGTTTCATAAGCAATGGCGATACATTTTGAATCAATTAGGCCCTGCGTTTGTACAGGGTCTGGTGCCAGATGCAGGAAGGTGTAAAGGATTTGGTCTTCACGTAATTTTGCCGTCTCCACCGGTTGAGGTTCTTTCACCTTCACGATCATTTCGCATTCCGCGAAAATACTATCCGCATCAGTGGAGATGGTGGCACCTGCAGCTTTATAATCAGCATCGGTAAAGCCAATGCCTTCACCAGTATTGGTTTCCACCACGACATCATGACCGCGCGATACGAGTTCGCGTACGGAACCAGGGACAAGGCCTGCACGATATTCGTGGGTTTTAATCTCTTTAGGAACGCCAATTTTCATAATATTTTCCAATGTAAGGGTGGTGAGTATTTATTGAATTACTAGGTAATAAATTCAAACGCTTCAAGTGGTTTTAAGTAAGCCACTTACCATAGCGGAAACTTTCGCTAATTTGTCTTTTTCAAACATCAGAACTCGCAGCCATTCGCTTTGAGTGCGTAGGATGTCGAATAGCACATAACCGGCATCTGTATCGAAATAGTTAAGCCATAAGTGTCGACGGTTTTTGAACATATATTCACGGGCTTTGGCAGAATGGTTGGTCGTGCTGATGGATTTCCCCAAAATTGTGTGATTGCTACGTTTGCCAAATCGGTGGTTGAGTTTAGCATCGCGTACGGCAATGACATCAAACCCAGCCTTGCGTGCACGTAGGCAGAATTCTGTATCAACAAAATAGATGAAAAAATCTTCTTTCATTTCGCCAATATGATCGAATATTTCAATCGGGATAAGGCTACCAGAGGCGGCGACATAATAGAGATTCTCTAAAATGGGTGTTTTTTCATCAAATTCCACTCGTTTGAAGAAAAAATTACCATTGGCTTGAATATATTTAGGTGCTTGTTTGAGCGCTTCTTCTTGCAAATAAGGGCCAATAATCGCGGCATTTTTATGTGATTTAGCGGCCTTTAGTAGGTTCTTGACCATATTTTCTTCAGGCACACTATCATCATCGAGGAATAAAATATGACTACATTCCAGTCCTTTA
The DNA here is from genome assembly GCA_964654855.1 of uncultured Rickettsiales bacterium. Taxonomy (GTDB): domain Bacteria; phylum Pseudomonadota; class Alphaproteobacteria; order Rickettsiales; family JALZUV01; genus JALZUV01. The sequence goes on along the minus strand of CAZZJS010000002.1, from coordinate 243,100 downwards.
GCCTTCTTAATCCCCATATTTTGAGCTTTTGCGAGGCCGTTTTCAGGGTTCTTGAGCCAATGTACTTCTTCAAGCGGTGTATTATCGCCATTATCGATAAAAATCACCTCATCTACTTGCGATTTGACGGATTTTAATAGCTGATTTAGGCTCTCAGGTGGCTCGTAAATCGTTATAATTGCAGCAATTTTTGGCATAATTGTCATAAAACCGTAACTGTTTTAGGGCTCTTAACTACCCTATAATCTTAGGATGGGAAAGAATATACATATTTCAAGCTATTCGAGCCTGTCAGATAGTGATCTGATAGATGAGGCTCGCCGTTTGCGCTATGGAATCGATAACCCTCAGCTTCAGAAACGCGATCACTTAAGTAACTTATTCCTCAGTATTATCGGTGCGGGTACGACCGTCGCCACCGCAGCAACGGCAGCGTATATGTTCTGGAAACCCTCCGATAGCAAAGATTTAAGCATTAAAAACATAAAAACCTTTTTGGGTGATTGGCAGGATGATGGCAAATCAGCCTACAATCAGCATAAGAGCGATCATAAAAACTTTGTAAATACCTTGTTAGTAGGGGTTTCATCCTTTGCTTTGGCAACATTAGTATCAATGCCGATTATCTATAAATATCAGAGAAAAGAGAAAGCGGAGGATAACTCCACCAAGCTTTCCCATGCGGAACGTATTCTTGCGGAGCGTGGTTATGAAGTAGATGCGCAATCAAAAGTCATTACCCGTTAACTTGACTTTTCTGGCCATTATATCCACAAGGGGGGTATGGCTAATCAAATAGATGATTTCGATGTTCCACATGGTGAGAAGAAGGTGCTGCTACATAGTTGCTGCGCGCCTTGTTCTGGACCACTCATTGAGAAAATGCATGAATCCGGCATTGAGCTAACCATCTTTTTTTATAACCCTAATATTCATCCGAAAAAAGAATATGAAATCCGTAAGCAGGAAAATATTCGCTATGCGGAGAAATTAGGTATTCCCTTTGTAGATGCCGATTACGATGTGCAAGATTGGTTCCATCGTGCGAAGGGGATGGAGAAAGACCCGGAACGTGGCCGTCGTTGCACCATGTGTTTTGATATGCGTTTTGTGCGCACAGCGCTTTACGCGCATGAGTATGATTTTAAAGTGATTACGAGCTCACTCGGTATCTCACGTTGGAAAAATATGCAGCAAATTAATGATTCCGGTATCCGCTCAGCCGAGCCTTATGAAGACATTACCTATTGGACCTATAATTGGCGTAAAGATGGTGGTGGTGCTCGTATGTATGATCTTGCTAAAGAAGAAGAATTCTACGCTCAGCAATATTGCGGATGTATCTATAGCTTGCGCGACACGAATGAGTGGCGTGAAAAGAATGATCGTGAGAAAATCGCGATTGGTGAGACTTGGTACGAACAGAAGATACAATAAACGTGCGCAAACTTATTGTCAGTCTTATTACCCTCGGCATCTTGGCTGGACTTGCTGCTATGGCTTGGCTGCTGGTTATTTATCCGCAAAGATCGGTTTTGGATGAGCAGGTGGAGGTGACGATTGCGCGGGGTAGCGGATGCCTTTCGATTGCTAATAGGTTGGCCAAAATGGGCGTGATTGAACATCCGCAAGCATTTCGTGTTCTCGCAGAAATACAAGGTGTTTCAGGGCGTTTTCAAGCTGGAGAATATGTGTTTGAAGCCGGAACGACTCCTGCCGGCGTGATGGATAAGCTTAGCAATGGTGATATTATTTTACGCCAAGTGACAATCCCTGAAGGTAAAACCAGTGCCGAAGTGGTGGAGATTATCAATCAGGCAAAAGAGCTAGAAGGCAGCCTTGAAGGAATACCCGCAGAAGGCTCGCTCTTACCAAATACCTATCGTTATACGATGGGAGAAACCCGCCAGTCGATCATAGATAGAATGCAAAAAGCTCACCTTGAAGCGATTCATGAATTATGGCCGGGGCGTGTTGAAGGATTGCCGTTTAAAACTAAACAAGAAGCGATTACCTTAGCTTCGATTGTAGAAAAAGAAACTGGCGTGCCGCATGAGCGTACTTATGTGGCAGGGCTTTACATTAACCGCCTGCATAAAGGCATGCTATTGCAAGCAGATCCAACGGTTTCTTATGGTATTCATGGTGGGCAATCTGGCGTGCGACCTTTAACCTACCGTGACTTAAAACGTCCAAATAAATATAATACTTATTTAAATAAAGGTTTACCTCCGGGGCCTATTTGTAATCCAGGCAAAGAGGCGATTGCGGCAGTATTAAACCCGGCCAAGCATGACGATCTTTTTATGGTAGCAACAGGCACAGGCGGGCATTATTTCGCTAAGGATAATAAAGGCCATTTAGAGAATGTGAAGAAATATCGCCAATGGCAAAAAGAACAACGCGCTAAGAAGAAAAAACAGCAATAACTATTATGCTGCGATTGCTTGTAAGAAGGAAGCTTCAAGCGATTCATCTGGGTATTCATCTTTAAAACCGCTCGGTGTGCCAAGATAACGAATTTTTGTATCATGAATAATCGCGACGCGATCACAGATTTCATCAATATCGGCTAGAATATGCGAACTGAAGAAGATGGTATTTCCTGCATCACGATAGCTAAGAAGTTTTTTCTTCAAAGCAATGCGGGCTTTTGGATCTAACCCACTCATAGGTTCATCTAAAATCAATAAAGGACGTTTCGATAGGAAAGCGCCAATCAGGCCAATCTTTTGCCCCATACCTTTCGAATAAGAAGAAATACGATTGTCTAGCGCATTAGCATCGAGTTCTAGATCTCTTGCCGTTTGAATAGCTTCTTCTTTGTTCAATTTTAATCCATAATAATCGAGGCAAAGCTCGAGATATTCGTAGCCGCGTAAATGTTTCGAGGGATGAAACTTCTCAGGTAAATAAGCGAGTTTCTGACGTGAGCTATCCACCGTTGCTGAATGATCAAAAATTTTAACTATACCAGCATCTGCATGTGCTAGCTGTAAGACACACTTAATAAGAGTGGTTTTGCCAATTCCGTTAAGCCCGACAAGGCCAAAAATCTCGCTTGTTTTTAAGCTAAAGGAAAGGTCATCAAGCACTTTATGCTTACCGTAAGATTTAGAGATGCTTTCAATCAATAAAGGCGAAGTCATGATATATTTCTATTTTTATTGTTTTGCTAGTTTGTTTGTTCCTGAGTATTTCTATAGAGTTCTAGTAGTTTTGCAATATCCTCTTTGTCTTTTCCTTCCTGTATGGCGACTGGATCAGGTGCTCTTTGAGGAGTGTCATTTAGTGTGCTCAGTCTATTTGATCTGGCTTGTTTAAAAGCAATTTCTTCTAGACGAATTTGTTTAATACGCTCCGTTGCCGCTCGCCCCTCATGAATCTTAAAGTCTCGTGTAATAAATGCCTGATTAGGTGACAGCGTAATAATGAAAGTTTGATCATCAACTTTTTTTATTTCAGGTGGCAGAGAGCTTACATCTTCTATCGCAGACAACTCTATTAGTTGTTTCTCATCGGCTGAGAGTTGATGTTTCTTCCATCGTAAGTTCACTTTATTCTTAGTGACTTTTTCAACTGTAATACCATCTAGAACGGCTATTTGTTTGGGTGTATAGCGTTCTCCGTTAATCCATGTGGCCCAGTTATTAGCCCCTTTATAGATGATCGAACTTAGAGCGATGAAGGGGTATCTTCCAATGGCTTCTTCAGTCTCGGCCACTTGCTCTTCCTGTGTTTCCGGAGGTTCGACCTCTATGATTGGCTGGTTCTTTAATTTTAAATGCCTGCGAATGGCTGCATTGAAGGTTTTAACTTCTGCTGGTAAAAGCATTGTTGATTGGCGCGACCAAATATTATTAATATCAAATCGATCTGGAGATTGATCCACATCATTTTCTTCTAGGTCTTTTAATAGCTCTGTAAAGCTATCTTTTTTCACAGGTGGCGGTGAGGCTACTTTTGTTTCTTGCAATTCTGGTGCGGGAGTCGGAGTTGCAAAAGGAACGGCTGCTGAAGGTTGTTTATATAAGTCTGATATTTCATCAGGAGAGAGAATTTCAAGCTCCTGAGCAGGAGAGGCTCTGTCAGAAGAACCGGGTAGTTCTAGTAAAAACTCTTGACTATGAGCAGAAGAATAAGTGACAAAGTAGGATAATATTAACGCTACAATTGATAACAGAGAAGCCTTTGAAGTCATTTTACTTCTCCATTTTGATTGTCTGTTTTATTAGGCCTTAGTCCAAGCCAGTCAAAGCTTATTTTATTTTGTATAAAATCGGTTTTACCGCCTTTTAATAGCTCACGTATGACTTCTTCCGTCAGTTCTTGCTCACGCTGAATGGAGTAGAAATTAATATTTAAATATCCAGAGAAGTTCTTAAGCACTTCATCTGCAAATGCAAAGCCATGAGCATCACTTGAAGAGTCGAACTCAAGACTAACACTCGTGGTGATAACGGTGCCTGTTTTTTGTAAAAAAGGCTCTTTTTTCTGCTCAGTAATAGGGGCTACATCAATTGATAGATTATTGATTTTATATTTAATGCTTAGTTTATTCAGTAAATCAGAAATATTTTTTCGATTGAGTTCAAGTGAACGAAGGCTTGAGTCTTTTACTAACTTTTCATACAATTCGAGTGTGTTGTTAGCGCGCTCTTGCTTCGTTTGCATTTGTGTAATTTGGCCTTTTAAACGCCTCTCTTTAGAAGTCAGCTTTTTAATAGTATCTTGAGAGCTTTCATGAAAATAAAACGCTGCGCTTAAGCCGATAGCGCAACCAATAATAATAATTCCGTTTTTAATCCCATTCGCGATGAGTGATTTTTTTAATCTTTCGTATTTTGTGTTCACTATCGCCTCTTATCTTTCGTTTTCTCTTTTGTAAAAGAAAGAGACAAAATAATGGGTTGTGTGATAAGTGATCGACTTTGCGGACTCGTAAAGTCAACGATCATACCGTTACCTTCATCTAGGGTGCCCGCAATAGCACTATGAGTAATAACATATTCTGGGAACCGTACATCCAGTGTGTTTAGATATTCGTTTATCTGTGTAAGCCGTACCTCGGCAGTAGAAAACCTCTTCGTAAATTCAACATCCACTGTGGCCGTAATTTTATCATCTTCTTTTTTCGCTCGTTTTTTGTAATCACTGTCAGAATTCCATTCTACTTTACGAATCAGAGCCCCTTCTATGTTGCTATCAATTAGTTGCTCGACAAAGTCGAGGGGGATATATTTTTGTTTAGCAAAGGTTTCGTAGATAGAGACGGTGTCTTGAATTTTCTCAATATCACTGGGGAGTAATTTAATCTCTTCTTTCAAAACACTTGTTTGTTGTTCAACACGTTTGATTGATTCATTTAAAGGCTCTTCTGAAGAGAAAGAGTCAAACCAAGAATAGGCATAAAAAGCCATTCCTAGAAGCAATACAGAAACAAGGCAGAAAGTAGCATATTTGACCGCCTGTAGGCCCATTTCGAGGTTGCCGACTGCTTTACTAACTTTGGTATGAAGAGGAAGAATTCTTTTCTTTTTGCTGTTTTGAAACGCAGCAGAGAAAACAATCTCGCAAAAATGGTTGTCCTTGTAAGCTTCACTAGGAAGTGAAAGTGTTGCGGCGGCTTCTGTTGGGGTAATAAATTGAGCTTCTTGATGTGGGCCAATTTTATTTTTATCTATGGCATTCACCACCTCTTCTGCCGCGATGACAGTAATATCTAAGCCGTCATCATTGTGGAATGAAAGGCGTTTTAAATATTCTAATGTGCTAACAATTTCTTGTTCAATATTACCAGCAATGACTAGAGGGGCATTTTCAGTGGAAGAAGCTTGCGTTAAACGAGTAAAAGTGAGTCGCCCATTTTTGGTAATAATTTGACGAAACCCACTCACTTTATTGTGCAACACAAGCATGTGCCACCGTGAGCCATCGGCACTATTTTCCTTTTTTCCTGAAATTTGACGAATAAAATTTTCGGCTTCGGCTGGAACTAAGAAAATACCTTTAAAAGGATTGTGAGCCTCTAATATAAAATCAACCCATTGCATGAGTTGGGGGGAAGGTACGACCGAAATAAGCAAAAACTTCCAATCGTTACGTCCTTTCTTCTCTTTTCCTAAAGGTAAAGACCCAGTGATATCGCCAGGCGAAAAGTCGCGTTCCATCTTCTTATCAACGAGCTTCTGAACACTAAGCTTTGCTACAGGCGGGAAGCTTTGTGTTTGATATGATTGATCGATGCTATCCAATAGAACAGAGATGGGAGCTTTAGGGTCAGACTTTAAAAGCTTTTGAATATTTTCAAATGCTCCCCCATCTAATGAAGGAACAAATAATTTCTTCTCAATCGTTTTTCCAACAACATAAGAGATAACAGCGCCTTCATCGCCGATGAAAAAGATAAACGCTGTTTTTTTCTTTGCCATGCTATTTTATGTAACTCGTCATTTCTTTGTTATAGTGGCATCTGGCTGAAGGCATCGTAAAGTGGGCCAAAGACCGCTGAGATCACCCAGAAAATTAAAACACCCATGATAATGGTTAGTGCAGGTTGAATCATCCCAACGATATTATCGACTGCATCATTCACTTCGCGATTATAGAAGAAATTTACATTCTCAAGTGCTTCATTCATGTTACCGCTATTTTCGCCTACCTTAAACATCCGTACTACCATGGTTGGAAACTCGCCTGACGTTTGCAGCGCATCTGTTACGGTGCTGCCCTCAGAGACTGCAGATTTTACCCCCGTAATGCTTCGTTTTAATACGCGGTTTGCGACAACATTCTTGGAAGATTCTAGTGATTCGAGGATATCGACTCCACTGCGGAACATTACTCCAAAGAAATGCGTAAAACGTGCCATATTAATTTTACGAATAACATTTCCAAAGACGGGCAGCTTGAGCGCGATTGTATCCGTTTGATAAGCAAATGTATCAGAGGTGCGATAGGCTATCTTAAACCCAATAAAACTTAAAATAGGCACACCGAGTATTATATACCAATAATCTTGACAAAATTCAGAAGTGGCAATTAGCGCACGTGTATGAATTGGAATATCAAATCCTTGAGAGGTAATGAAATCGATTAATTTTGGTACTACGGCTACCATTAGTACAAAGATAACAATGACCATCACAACAAGTAAGAAAATCGGATAGCTTCGTGCTTTTTTCACTTTACGTTTAATATCGTGCGACCATTTATAGTGATCAGCTAAATGAGTATAAACCTCGGTCATATCACCCGTTTTCTCACCGACTTGAATAAGACCAATAAAGACATTATCAAATTCTTTTGGGTGTCTAGCTAAGGCTTCTGAGAAAAGAGAACCTGCTTTTACCTCTTCAAACACACTCGCCATGATATCGCGCAATCTGACCGATTCGGTTGAGTCACGAACATCTGCTACGGCTTCAAGGAGCGGCACTCCCGCTCGGCTTAATTGTTCTAAATGAAGGCATAAGACAATGAGATCGTTATAGGTAACGGTATTGAGAAAACTAGCTTTCTTTTGTTTAGCTAAGTTAAATTTTACCAAATCCAGTTGAAGTTCTTTGAGGCGCGCTTCAAGATCAATATCATTCTCGGCGGTCATCTCGCCTTTGATGATTTTGCCTTCTTGATTCATTGCAGAATATTGATAAGTCGCCATTTTCCTCTCTATAGCCTTTCTGTCATATCAAGCGTTGATATGAGTTGCTCAATATCGATATCGCCTTGCAAGACTTTGTCGATGCCATCTTCAACCATGGGAACAAAGCCATTGTTAAGGGCGTAATCCATCATAACGTTACGGGTGGCATGGGTGGCAATTAATTCATTCAAACCTTCATCGACACGTAAGATTTCGATGATCGCGGTGCGGCCTTTATGTCCCGTATTTCGGCATTCTTTGCAGCCAACAGGCTCATGAATGGTAGGTGGTTGGTCAGGTGGGAAGCCAAGAATTTGCGCTTCTTCCTGTGTCGCTAAGCGAGGTTTCTTACACGTGTTGCATAGCTTGCGTGCAAGGCGTTGCGCCATAGTGCAGATGAGAGAGCCTGCCAGTAAATGAGCGGGTACACCAATATCACCAAGCCTTGGAACGGCGCCTAAGGCGTCATTTGTATGAAGAGTGGTAAATACTTGGTGACCTGTTAAAGCCGCACGAACCGCCATGAGTGCGGTGTCTTCGTCACGCACCTCACCAATGAAGATAATATCCGGATCTTGACGCATGAGCGATTTAATACCATTGCCGAAATCAACCGTTCCCTCACGCACATTTGTTTGGCGAATGAGCGGTAATTGATATTCCACCGGATCTTCCAGCGTCATAATATTCACATCCATTGAGTTGATGTAGCTCAGGATCGAATAGAGCGTGGTCGTTTTACCGCTACCGGTTGGGCCTGTTACAATGATGATACCTTCAGGCCGTCTCAGTAGTTTTTTCAATAAGCGAATATTATGTTCCGCAAACCCCAAATGCTCTAGCGGAACAAGAGATTTTGTTTTATCGAGTAAACGCATCACGATATTTTCACCATGAACGGTTGGCTGTGTCGCGACACGAAAATCTACTTCACGCCCCATTACTTGGAACGAAATACGGCCATCTTGTGGCATGCGAGTTTCAGCGATATTCATGCCAGACATAATCTTGATACGTACGGCAATCGCAGGCCAATAATTGAGGTGAAAGCTACGAATCTGTACCAAATCGCCATCAATACGGTAGCGCAAACGAAGAAATTGTCCTTCAGGTTCAAAGTGAATATCCGAAGCGCCCACCTTGATAGAGTCAACGAGCATTGCATCTACTAGGCGTACTGTTGGGTTAATATAACCTTCTTCAGTGCCGCTCAGGTCATTAACGTCGCGCTCTCCGGTCTCAATCTCTTTTAAAATTCCATCAATCGAGAGCTCATAATCGTAATATTGGTCGATAAGCTCGAGGATTTCCGCTTCAGAGCAATAAATGGGTTCAATTTGAATGTTTTCAAAGTAGCGACGCACTTGGTCAACCGCCAAGACATTGTAAACGTCGGTGGTTGCAAGTTGTAATGTGTCATCTGACAAGCTAACCGCAATCACTTTGTGACGAAGAGCTACTTCTTTCGGTACACGTGTTACCAAAGCAGGATCGAGCATGCTTTGCTTTGGATCAAACTTTTTGCTACCCGAAGCCTCAGCCAGAACTTCACCAAGCGCTTGTTCGCTAATGAATCCGAAATCAACAAGGATAGCGCCGAGTAGTTTCTTGCTGGTTTTTTGCTCTTGTAAGGCAACTTCTAGCTGATCATTCGAGATAAGCCCTAGGCTCATCAATTTTTCACCGATACGCATGGGGCGTTTAGGAGGGGCTTCTACAGCAGCAGAAAGGGACGGTGCAGTCGTTGACTCAGGGGTGAAGTCTGCGGCTGATACCGAGCCGGCAGCATCTTGAGCTGCGGGTGAGGGCGGTTCAAAAGGAGCTACTTCCGCTTCAGGTGAGGGCGGAGCAACGTCTGGCATTTTCACTAAGGGAGCTTCCGTGGAAGGCGGCTGGGTAGGCTGTTCAGATTGAGCAGGAGGTGTTTCGGGTGTAGGCGGGGCTTCCGGCAACGCCTCAGAAGCTCCCTCCTCAGTTCCTGGCTGGAGGTTTTCCGGCAGGTTAAAATTTCCAAATTGATTGCTCATATCACCCTCTAGAATAAGAGTAATGGATAAGTCTTACAATAGGGTTAACATTCTGGTTTTTATATGATTTTTAAGGTTAAAGGTAAAGATATTTTAACTATTTGACTTGTTATAGTTCTATTGTGAATCATCCTTCAAAAGTGATTGCAGCGCATAAAGTGCTTCATGTGCTTGTTTTGGCGTCATTTCATCGAGGTCGAGCATTTTAAGTTTTTCTATTGTTGGATTAACTTTTTCGACGGTTGGAGGCGGTGCAACAGGTGCAGAAAAGAGCGGTAAAGCGGTGGGTGTTGAATGCTTTTCCTGTTCTAGCTGTTGCAATAAGCCCTCAGCGCGTAATAAGACGCTATCGGGAAGTCCAGCGAGGCGAGCCACGTGAATACCGTAAGAGCGGCCACCCGCACCCGCAGCGACTTCATGCAAAAAGATGACATCACCCTTCCATTCACGCACTTTCATATAATGGCAGGAAAGTTGCGGTAACGTGCTCTCAAGTTCGGTCAATTCGTGGTAATGGGTGGCAAATAATCCGCGGCATTGGGTGCTATCATGCAAATGCTCAACAACCGCCCATGCGAGCGATAAACCGTCATAAGTAGCTGTGCCACGGCCAATTTCATCTAAGATGACCAGTGAATTCTCAGTTGCTTGGTTCAAAATAGTGGCTGTTTCAACCATTTCGACCATGAAAGTGGAGCGACCACGAGCCAGATCATCGGCAGCACCAACCCGTGAAAAAAGGCGGTCAATCACGCCGATAGTAGCTTGCTTTGCCGGCACAAAACTGCCCATTTGCGCCATGATGGCGATGATCGCATTTTGTCGTAAGAAGGTTGATTTACCTGCCATATTAGGGCCGGTTAGGAGCCATAATTTCTGTGAATCTGATAAGTCGCAATCATTGCCAATAAAGCTCTCTGATTCTTTTTGTAAAAATTGCTCCACCACCGGATGGCGGCCTTGCTCAATAATAAAATCATTGTTAGAAGTGAGGGTAGGGCGGCAATAATTCTGCTCGGCAGATAATTCTGCTAATCCGCACGCAACGTCGAGCCCCGCTAATCCACGAGCAGCAATGGCGAGCGTGTCAGATTCATTAATTACTTTTTCAATTAAAGCATCGAATATTTCGAGTTCTAATTTAATCGCCTTATCGGCTGCTTCGGATAATTTATGTTCCAGTTCGGCCAGTTCTTTACTGGAATATCGCAGTGCATTTTTCATGGTTTGACGGTGAATAAATGTTTCCGTCATTTTGCTTTCATGCGTTGGTGTAATTTCAACAAAATAACCAAGCACATTATTAAATTTAATTTTTAACGTGGTGATGCCTGTTTCATCGGCGTAACGCTGTTGTAGCGCCGCCATGAGACGTTTGCTTTCATCACGCAAAACACGAAATTCATCAAGTGCTGCGTGGTAGCCTTTGGCAATAAATCCACCATCACGGGCAAGCATTGGTACTTCAATTTGGAGGGCGCGATTTAATTCTTGTCGTAAATTATCATGCGGATTTAATCCGTCAGAAATTTGATTTAATAAAGGTGCATTTAATGCATTTTCAGTGAGGAATATTTCACGCAATTTTAAAACGCCACCTAGCGTACTTCGCACCATTAATAAATCACGAGGTCCGCCGCGCCCTAAACAAATTCGTGATAAGGCGCGTTCTAAATCTGGGCAGGTTTTTAGCACGTCGCGAATATTATTTCGAAGCTCGCGTTGGTCTAAAAATAATTGCACAATATCGAGGCGTTTATTAATGGCCGAAACATCGGTTAGCGGTGTTGCAATGCGTTCAGATAATAATCGTCCTCCACCAGCGGTAATCGTACGGTCAATAGCGCTTAAGAGGCTTCCTTTTCGACCGCCAGAAAGGGCGTGAGTGAGTTCTAAATTACGACGCGTGGCAGGGTCAATCGCCATCCATTCAGTGCGTGAAATTTGGCGTGGTTTTTCCAAGCGCGGCATGGTGCCTTTTTGCGTTAAATCGACATAATTTAATAAGGCCGCTGCAGCGGCTAAATCACTGCGCGATAATTCGCCTAGGCTATCAAGGGCATTTAATTTAAATGTAGATTTTAAGCGTTCGGCACCGCGCTGGGAATTAAATAAATTATCGGGTTGTAGCGTAATGGCTGTGCCGTCTAATTCCAGTGGAGTCTCTATACCAAAGCTTTCCGGCAATAATATTTCGCGTGGAGAAATGCAGGCGATCACTTCTTCAACCTTGGTGGTGATATCTAATTTTTGTAATCCAAACTGTCCGCTAGATAAATCGACCCAGCCGAGAGTTTTTTCACCTGCGGCGATTCCCAATGCGGCGAGATAATTACTGCTGCGAGCATCTAGTAGGCGATCTTCGGTAATGGTGCCGGGGGTGACGACGCGAACGACATCGCGGTGGACGATAGCTTTATATCCGCGGGCAGCTTTGGCCGTAGCCGGATCTTCCATTTGTTCGCAAATGGCGACTTTGACGCCGCTAGCGATGAGCTTTTCTAAATAAGTTTCGTGGCTATGTGCTGGAACACCGCACATGGCGACTTCATGTTCGCCATGTTTGCCGCGTTTGGTCAGTGCGATATCGAGTATTTGCGAGGCTGTGACGGCATCTTCAAAGAAGAGTTCGTAAAAGTCACCCATGCGATAAAAAAGCAGACAGTCTGGGTGGTCAAATTTTAGTTGAAAATATTGCTGCATCGCCGGAGTTGCAATGGCGAGATCTTTCTCCAATTGCGCTCGTTTTTTATGTTGCGCCGCAGCATCGGTTTTGCTTGCTTTTTGGGGCGCTTCTACCCTATCTAAAGTTGCAGCGTGAGCAGCATCCATATTTGACAACCTTACCCTCTTAATTTTTACGAAAGACTAGACGACCCATGGCGCAGGATAAAGATAAAAACATCAAAGAAGAAGCACTCGCATTTCACTGCGAAGGTAAACCGGGTAAGATTGAGATTGCGCCAACCAAGCCACTCATGACTCAACGTGACCTCTCACTGGCCTATTCACCCGGCGTTGCTGCGCCATGTGAGGAGATCGCAAGCGATCCTGATTCCGCGTATAAATATACATCTAAAGGCAATATGGTTGCGGTTATCTCTAACGGTACGGCGGTGCTTGGCTTAGGGAATCTTGGGGCATTGGCTTCGAAGCCGGTGATGGAAGGGAAGGCCGTTTTATTCAAACGTTTTGCCGATATTGATTCGGTCGATATTGAAGTAGACACGGCGGATGTTGATGAATTTGTAAATTGCGTGAAATATCTTGGCCCAAGCTGGGGTGGCATTAACCTTGAAGATATCGCGGCGCCTGAATGTTTCATTATTGAGCAGAAGCTTAAAGAAGTGATGGATATTCCGGTATTCCACGATGATCAGCACGGGACGGCGATTATTTGCGCCGCAGGTTTGATTAATGCTGCTGAAGTGGCTGGAAAGAAATTGGAAGAGTTAACTGTTGTGGTTAACGGTGCGGGTTCTGCGGGTATTGCTTGCCTAGAGCTTATCAAGCGTATGGGCGTTCCGCATAATCAAGTGATTCTCTGTGACCGTGATGGTGTGGTCTATGAAGGCCGTACTAATTCCATGAATCAATGGAAATCAGCGCATGCAATTAAAACTGATAAGCGCAGTTTACTTGATGCCTTTACCGGTGCGAATGTATTCCTCGGCCTATCGGCGCCGGGCGTGGTGAGTAAAGAAATGATCAAAGCGATGGCGCCAAATCCGGTGGTATTTGCGATGGCCAACCCTGTGCCTGAAATTATGCCGGAAGAAGTGGCTGAAGCGCGCCCTGATGCGATTGTTGGTACGGGCCGTTCGGATTACCCGAATCAGGTAAATAACGTGATGGGCTTCCCTTATATTTTCCGCGGAGCGTTAGATGTAAATGCACGCGAAATTAACGAGGAAATGAAAATTGCAGCGGCTGAGGCGCTCGCCCAACTTGCTCGCGAAGATGTACCAGAAGAAGTGCTCTCTGCCTATCAGGGTAAGAAGCTTGAATATGGTAAGAATTATATTATCCCAACTCCATTTGATCCGCGTCTTATTACGACTATTCCGGTTGCCGTGGCAAAAGCAGCGATGGATTCTGGTGTTGCACGCCGTCCGATTAAGGATATGGACGAATATGTGAAAGTGCTTGCGGGTCGTCGTGATCGTAGCGCCAACAGTCTCACACGCATTTTCGATAAAGTGAAGAAGAACCCTAAAACGATTATTTTCGCAGAAGGTGAAGATGAAAATGTGATCCGCGCAGCTATTCAATGGCGTGATAGTGGCTTCGGTAAATGTATCCTCGTAGGTCGTTCCGATAAGATGCAAGCTGCTTTTGAACGTTTAGGTGTTGATAATCTAGATGGGTTGGAAGTCGCCAATGCTGCCATTAGCGAACATAATGATGCTTATATCGAACATCTTTATAGTAAGTTACAGCGTCAAGGTTTCCTACTGCGCGATGTAACGCGCATGGTGAAGAATGACCGTAACACCTTTGCATCGTGCATTTTGGCACTTGGCCATGGCGATGCTATGGTGACAGGCCGCACGCGTAATGCGACGGTTTGCTTAAGCCAAATTCGGAATGTGATTGACACGAAACCGTTGGAAACTCTGTTCGGCATGTCGATGATGATTACCAATGATCGTACCGTCTTTATTGCGGATACGGTGGTGAATGAATTGCCAACCGCTTCGGAGCTCGCTGATATTGCCGTTGCTGCGGCGAAGAAAGTGCGCGAAATGGGGCATGATCCGCGCGTGGCATTTCTTGCTTATTCCAACTTTGGTAATCCCATGCGCGCTCGTGCGGAACATATTCGCGATGCGGTGAAAATTTTGGATGCGCGTGATGATGCTGATTTCGAATATGAAGGTGAGCTAACGGCCGATGTTGCATTGAATGAAGAAATGCGTGCGCTGTATCCTTTTTGTCGTTTGAGCAAACCTGCTAATATTTTGGTGATGCCGGGGCTTCACTCAGCGCATATCTCGACGAAAATGCTGCAACAATTGGGTGACGGTGTGATGATTGGTCCAATCTTAAGTGGTTTAGAGAAGCCAGTACAGATTGTACAAATGAGTAGCAATGTTAGTCAAATCGTAAATCTAGCAGCTATCGCCGCATCAGACGCGATTGAGGATAAAAAGCGTGCTAATGTGAAAATGGTGAAGAATAAAGCTTCGGCTTAATCTCGAACAAATTCACTTGGAACTTTCATTCTTTTTTAACTCCCTCTACATATAAAGAACCAAATACATAACGGGATGGTTCTATGAGCGAGATTAAAAAGGCAGCAGTTTTAGGTTCAGGCGTGATGGGGAGCGGTATTGCCGCGCATCTCGCATCTGCCGGAGTGGAAGTGTTACTGCTGGATATTGTACCGAAAGAGGGTGGCCGAAACTCGCTTGCCGAAGGGGCAATTGAAAAGCTCAAGAAAGCCAAGCCTGCGCTGATTACGCATCCGAAAAAACTCAAAAATATTACTGCCGGTAATCTCGATGATGATTTAGAGAAGCTGAAAGACTGCGATTGGATTATCGAAGTGGTGCTTGAGCGCCTCGATATTAAACATAGCGTTTATCAGAAAATTGCGCCTTATCGCCGCGCGGATGCGATTGTATCGTCTAATACTTCGACCATTCCGCTGCACTCGCTGGTGGAGCCGATGGATGAGGGGTTCAAAAAGCACTTTATGGTGACGCATTTCTTCAATCCAGTGCGTTATATGCGCTTGTTGGAAATTGTGCAGGGTGCCGATACGGATAAAGGTGCTGTGGCACGCATCAAGCAATTCGCGCATGAGAATTTGGGTAAAGGCTATGTATTCTGCCACGATACTCCTGGTTTTATCGCCAATCGTATTGGTGTGTTTTGGCTGACTCTTGGTCTACTCGAAGCGATGGAACAAGGCGTTTCAATTGAAACGGTTGATGCTGTCATGAGCCGTCCAGTGGGGATTCCGAAAACGGGCGTGTTTGGTCTATTCGATCTAATCGGGATTGATTTAATGCCACTTATCGCCAAAGAGTTGAAAGATGCATTGCCAGATTCTGATGCTTTCTGCCAACTCTATAAAGAACCAGAATTGGTCAGCAAAATGATTGCCGATGGCTATACAGGCCGCAAAGGCAAAGGCGGTTTCTATCGTTTGAATAAGGAAGATGGCAAGCGTGTTAAAGAGTCGATTGATCTAAAAACGGGTGAATATTCAACGTCTGTGAAGCCAAAGCTTGCGAGCGTGAACGCGGCCAAAGGCGGCTTACAAAATTTGGTCATGCATGAGGATGAAGGCGGCGCTTATGCGCGTGCGGTGCTCATGCCAATGTTGCATTATTCGGCCGTTTTGCTAGGTGAAATTGCTGATGATATTCCTGCCATCGACCGTGCGATGCGCTGGGGCTATAACTGGAAATATGGACCATTTGAGCTGATTGATAAATTAGGCACTGAATTCTTCGCACAATGGTG
The DNA here is from genome assembly GCA_964654855.1 of uncultured Rickettsiales bacterium. Classification (GTDB taxonomy): domain Bacteria; phylum Pseudomonadota; class Alphaproteobacteria; order Rickettsiales; family JALZUV01; genus JALZUV01. The sequence continues at coordinate 226,954 of CAZZJS010000002.1, read as the reverse complement.
CAGTGAGAATGGCATGCCCGTGCCCGCTATTATCGAAAAAGCCGCAGGCCGTCCGCTTTATGAAGGCGATGCTGCCCTCGGTTTAGATGGTGAATATAAAGGCATTGCGAAACCGGCTGGTGTGTTGCTGCTATCCGATGCGACGCGTGGTAAAACGCCAGTGAAAAAGAATGGCTCGTGCCAGCTTTGGGATATTGGCGATGGTGTGCTTCAGCTAGAATATACCTCAAAAATGAATTCGATGGATCCGGATATTTTATCCATGATGCAGCAATCCGTCGATATTGTGAAAGACGGCTTTAAAGGTTTAGTGATTGGCGGCAGCGAGGGCACGAATTTCTCCGTAGGGGCTAATCTTGGTTTCTTCCTCTTTGCCGCAAATACGGCGAGCTGGGGCTTGCTATCCGATGTCGTGCGCCAAGGGCAAGATGCCGTAATGGGCTTGAAACATGCACCATTCCCTGTGGTGGGCGCGGCACATGGCTTCGCTTTTGGCGGTGGGTGCGAAACTTTGCTCCATTGCGATGCAGTGCAAGCGCATGTTGAAACCTATACTGGTCTTGTCGAAGTCGGCGTCGGTGTGATTCCAGGTTGGGGCGGGTGTAAAGAGCTTCTCTTCCGCGCGTTTAATGGTGAGAAAAAAGGCTTCTTCGGTGGTGCGATGCCAGCGACGAAAACCGTATTTGAAACAATCGGGTTGGCAAAAGTCAGCGAATCAGCTGAGCTTGCGAAAGATTTGAACATCTTAAATGAGAAATCGCGCATTACGATGAACCGTGACCGCCTCCTTTTCGATGCGAAAAATCTCGTGCTAGAACTTGCCGAAGGCTACACGCCGCCAGAAGCGGGAACAATTAAACTCGCTGGAAAATCCGGCCGTGTGGCATTGGATATGGCAGTTAAAGGCATGGCTGCAATCGGTAAAGTAACGCCGCATGACCAAACGGTAGTAGGGCATCTCGGCCAAGTGCTAACGGGCGGTGATTTTGATTCCACGCGCGAGCTAACCGAGCAAGATATTCTTGATCTTGAGCATGAACATTTCATGCAGTTGGTGAAATATAAACCAACGCTCGACCGTATTGAACATATGCTAGAAAAGAATAAACCGCTTAGAAACTAAGCCATTACATCTGGCGCATCGGCGAGGATATCCTGCATCGGTAGAACGGGGAATGGGTTTGTTACCTGAAAGCTAATGCCTCCATTAAAGCCGGTAAGTTCGGATGAGCTTTCGTAAATATCGCGGATATTCTGGCGGTCAGCGTCAGAGAGTGTATTGCGCGAGCGGATGATGAGGTCGAAATTGACGGCTTCTGCGCGTTTGCGGACTAAGCCATCAAATTGCATCGGCCCCATTTTGCTGAGTTCGACTTCCATAATAAAGCGTGTGCCGCCGCTTTCGGCTGCATCCGCGCCTTGTGGCTCTTTTTTCAAGAACATACGTGCTTGCTGCCAGTTGGTGCCATCATGCACAGGCACGAATGCGGCCTGCCAATTAGGGCTGGGCGAATCGGTAAAGAATTGACGTAAGGTTCCAAATTCTGTCGTGAGTTTGCGGATTAAATCGCTACGATTATTTTGTTCTAGAATTTTGATTGCATCATCACCCAACCATTTTCCGACATCACCGCCACGCAAAGCGCTTAAAAAGAACAGCATGGAAGTAGCCATTTTTGCGCCGGGTTTAGGAATCACATTATCTAATACTTGCGCGGCGATAGCGGGCTGTACTTGCGCCAATAATTCTACAGTTTCTTGCAAGCTGCGCCAATTTATCGAAAGTTCACTAAGCGGTGCAGGGGCATTGCTAATTTGTGCGGCAATATTTTGTCCAAGGCTTTGTGCTTGCGGCAAGTTGATGCTTTCTAGCTGTAGAGTAAATTGAGTGCCAATCGGTAATTGCGCGACACCGCCTGAGCCAGAAGGAATTGAAACTTTAATAGCTCCTAATGCAGTTTTTACGACTGTCGCTCCAGACTGTTCATGCCCAATCACTTGTGCGGTCAGTTGCCCCTGTGCGATTAGATTAGGTGGAGCAGTATTATTTGTGGCTGCTGTTATAGACGGCGATACTGCTGAGGGTGCCGTTGTTGAAGTCGCCGTAGCATTAGGTGTAGTGGTAGTCGCATTGGGAGTGACATTAGCTGCTTGGTTTGTAGTCGTTGTAGTGGTGGGATTATTTCCCGTAGTTCCTGTTGTTTGACCTGTTACTGTGGCGGTACTCGTAGGTGCCGTATTATTGGTCGTCGTTACATTCGTATTTGTAGTGGCTGTTTGAGTCGTTTGTGTTCCAGTGGTTATATTTGCATTTGCTGAAGCAGTGGCAGCAGCGCCTGTTGCTGCGTTGACGTTTGTGCCTGTGCCTGCGCTATTCGTACTGGTGGGAGTCGTAGAGGTGTTTGCAGCGGAAGCCGCAGCCGTATTGGTTGAGGTCGGGCTTGCTGCTGATGGTGTTTGAGTTGTCGCTGGTGTTGTCGCTGTTGTTGTTGTTGCGGATTGCCCAGTGGCAGGTGGCGTAGCGGTAGTAGCTGGGTTAGTAGCATTAGTTGCCGTTTGAGTCGTTACTGTGCCAGCTGCGGATGGCGTAACGGGTGAAGTGCTAACCTGCCCCGTTGTCGCTTGTGTGGTTTGGCTATTCGTTTGCGCTTGAGGTAACACAATCGAATTTTGTACTAGTTTAACATTCACTGTGGCACCAGCCTCTAACCGTTGAATAGGCAGGGCGATTGAGTTAGGAAGTTGCTGCAATATTTGTGGTAAATTCTCTGAACGTGAAAGTAATATGCCACGTAAAGCAACATCTGCCGGAAGCTTTACATTTGTTGCGGGTTGCAGGGGAACATTAGCAGAGGTTTGTGAGTTAGTTGTAGCTTGAGAATTGGAAGAACTACTCGCTGCCGATCTTGCTGCATTACTCTGTTTGCCCGTTTGGACGATATCATCCACTTGCGTATTTTGTCCGCGAGGTTGTGCCGATTTTTCATTAAATTCCTGCGGGGAGAGGCCGTTGATGGAAATGATTTTTGCCTGAATGCCTTGGGTAGAAGTAGTGAGGCGTAACGCAATTTCACTCCCTAATTTGAGGGGGAGTTCGGTCTGTAAAGAGACATCACCCTTAGCGGTCGAAAGTACTGCATTTCCACGGCCATCAATTTGCGCGACATCGCCACGTAACACGGTACCCGCAGGCAATGCGAGAATGCCAGGAGGAACCTGTGTTGCACTACCAGCCGCTGGGTTAGAGCCCACCCCTTTCAGCAGTGCCGAATTATTACTAACCGTAGGTGAAACAATGGTTGGCATGGGCTGCTCACGCGTCTTGCATTTGATTCTGCATCAATTTGACGGAGATAGCTGCAACATCGGTAGCAGCGGTTGATTGCGGAGATCTTTTAAGCATTGGGCTTTGGCTGCGAATGGTATCGCGCACTTTATTATCCTTACGGATAATGCCTAAAAGCTTCGGCTCGTAATTGAGGAAATTCTGACAAGCTTTAAGGATAGAACCATAAATTTTCTCTCCCTCTTTTTGTGTGGAAGCTTGGTTTACGACTACTTGAATCTTTGCCGTATTATCTTGCTGCAAACAAAGTTTGATAAAAGCATAAGCATCGGTGAGCGAGGTTGGTTCATCGGTGAGTACAACGACGACACGATCTGCCAATGCAGCAAGGAAGCGCACATTTTTCTCAATACCTGCGCCTAGATCCATTAGAATATGATCATAATCTTCGGATATATCCTGCAATTGTTGGTTTAAGTTACGCAGGGCATTATCAGGCAAATTTGCCATATCGCCAGATCCAGAACGGCCTGGGATAATATCAAATCCGCCTTCTTCATATGGATAGGCAATATCGCGCAAATGTTTGCCTTTGGTGAAAATATCACTCAAATCTTGCGGCGGTGCGATGCCCAATTGAACGTCGATATTGGCTAGGCCTACATCACCATCGAGTAAGCATGCACGCCGACCTGCGCGCGCAAATAAATGGGTAAGAGTAATACTTAACCAAGTTTTTCCTACGCCCCCTTTACCAGAGGCGACGGCGATAATATTATTCTTTTTTGTTGTCATGTGATGATGTCCTTATCGTTGCGTTCGATATTGCATAAGTAAATTACTAAGAGTTTTGGTGCCAAGCGGGCCATATTCACCCACTACACGATCACCGCTGCTATAGTTACAAAAAGCATAGTCACCGATATGAGCTGCACTTAATGCACCGCCAAAGCGACGAGAAATATCGCAACGTGTCATTAAGAGACGCTTGGCGTTACTGACTTCAAACGCCTTGCCAATATCAGCAGCTTCGGCTGCATCAATGCCGGCAGGCATGGTAAGCACAGGCTCAACATCGGGCATATCTAAGAAGGGACGAAGTTCTTTTAAATCGTCAATATTATAAGGATTACAGCCGAAACTATCGATCAGCACAATTTGTTCTGCTGGTTGTGCATCTAGAATTTCACGTAAATCTGAAGCAGTTTCGGCCACCTCTAACTCAATATTTAGAATATCAGTAAAGGCGCGGAATTGTTCAATACCGCCTGCACGTTTCGTATCGAAAGTGATGGTGGTGATGGGCTGTTTCTCCATGCTTAACTGGGCAGCAATTTTGGCGAGCGTGGTTGTTTTGCCGGCACCTGTTGGACCAATCAGCATAAGACGAAATCCTGCACGACTCACAGGTAAAGGTAAAAAACGGAAATGAGCATCTAGCGTTTTAGCAAGTAGCTTAATCAGTGCCTCATCACCGCCCTGTGGTTCAAAATCCAGCATGCGTGCCGTGTTTAGAAGCTCATCCTGTAATTCTGCGGGAATGGAATGATAGGTTAACACCTTTTCCAATGCGGTAAGAATAGAATTACTCCGCACGAATGAAATTTTAGGATCTGGTGCGGGTGCATGATTAGCTGCTTTGGGCGGTTGTACATCTTCCACAATTTCCACTTCATCTTGATCAATCGCGGCAGTGACGGAAACACGCTTGCTACTTTCATCACGCGTGGTGGAAATAATCACGGCAGCATCGCCCAGCTCCTCACGAATTTGCTGCATGGCCGTCTGCATATCAGAAGCATGGAAAGTACGTAATCTCATAATTGACCTAAGGTTTTAATACTGGCTTTTGGGTGAATTTCATTTTGTGACATAACCACTGTCGTTGGACGGAAACGTTCGATAATAGAGCGCACATAAGGACGAATGGTAGGGCTGGTTAGAAGCACAGGGTTTTGACCTTGCATGGAGAATTCGTCGAATTTTGTGCGTACCAAGTTAATGAAATCCTGAATTTTGCTCGGCGCCATGCTGAGTGTGCGTTCTTCGCCAGAGCCGACAAGACTGTTGGTAAATTCTTGTTCCCATGTGGGCGATAGCGCGAGTAGCGGGATAAATCCTTCTTCCGAGGTGTAAGCATAGCTGATTTGACGAGAGAGGCGCGCACGCACATGCTCCGAAATCATAGTCACATTTTGCGTGATACGACCCGCTTCAGCGATCGATTCAATAATGGTTGGCAAATCACGGATGGAGACTTGCTCGCCTAAGAGATTCTGTAATACACGCTGCACGGCACTCACTGAAATGACAGTCGGAATAATATCGGCGATGAGTTTTTGTTCGCCCGTCGGCAGATCATCCAGCAGCTTTTGCGTTTCGGAATAAGAAAGTAAGTCGGCCATATTATCTTTGACCATTTCGGTTAGATGGGTTGTTACCACTGTTGGTGGATCAACCACTGTATAGTTGCGGAAGAGTGCTTCCTCGCGATGGCTTTCTGCGACCCACATGGCAGGTAAGCCGAAAGTAGGTTCGGTTGTTTCTTCGCCAGGGAGGCTGATTTTACCGCCAGACGGGTCCATCACCAAGAGCATATCTGGGCGGATAGAGCCGCGCGCGCATTCAATTTCTTTGACCTTCACTACATAGCTATTAGCCGGAAGTTGCATGTTATCTTGGATGCGAACTGGGGGAATAATAAAGCCAGATTCACGCGCCATTTGTTTACGAAGTGCCTTAATTTGTTCCGTAAGGCGATGGCCTTTTGTGTAATTAATAAGTGGCAATAGACCGTAACCTAGCTCAAGGCGGAGTGAATCAATTTGTAGGCTATCAGCCATATTTTCTTCAGGCGCTGCTGCCTGTATTTCACCATCTTCGCCAACGACTTGCATGGCCCCGCCACCTGCTGCGGCACCCATGCCTCCTGCAGCGATCAGCTCATCTACTTCCGGCGGGTTCTTCCACAAATACCAAGCGGCATAACCTAAGACCGAAGATAAAATGAAGAAGGGAAGAAATGGAATTCCCGGCATTAAAGCGAGTAAGAAGAGGAGGCCGCTGGTGAGTCCAAGTGCTGATGGGAAACGGCCTAACTGTGCGAGTACGGCTTTATCGGCGGAACCTGCAACACCTGCTTTTGTCACTAACATACCGGCCGCAGTTGATACGATAAGTGCAGGGATTTGGCTCACCAAACCATCACCAATAGTGAGGATCGTATAGGTGTTAAGCGACTCGCTAAATTCGAGTTCATTCTGAGCGACACCGATTAAAATACCGGCGATCAGATTAATGAAAGTAATCAGCAATCCTGCAATCGCATCACCCCGTACGAACTTACTGGCACCATCCATTGCCCCAAAGAAAGTGGACTCATCTTCTAGCTCTTTACGGCGAGCTTTAGCTTCGTTTTCTTCAATCAGTCCTGCAGATAAATCAGCGTCAATCGCCATTTGTTTGCCGGGCATAGCATCCAAACTGAAACGAGCAGAAACCTCGGCAATACGGCCCGAACCTTTGGTGATAACGATAAAGTTAATAATGGTGAGAATGCCAAAAATGATCACACCAATAATGATGGAGCCTTGCATGACAAAGCCGCCAAAAGCTTCAATCACACCGCCGGCAGCACCGCTTCCTTCATGCCCTTTAGATAAAATCAGCCTGGTTGAGGCGATGTTAAGTGATAGCCGCAACATGGTGGCAATCAGCAGAATAGTAGGGAAAGAGTTGAGGTTTAGCGGTTTATCTACGAATAGAACCGTCATCAAAATCAATACGGAAAGCGTAATCGAAATTCCCAAAAGCAAGTCAAGTGCCTGCGGAGGAATAGGTAGCATTAGCACTACCAGAATACCAATAATGCCGATTGCGAAGAAAATATCGCTACGGCCACTTACCGTTTTGGCGTGACCTTTAAAGGTCGTTAATGCGGAATTTTCTGCCACTTAAAGCCTATGCAGCGCCGCCTGGAGCAGAAGGAATATCGGCACCTTCATCGCCATATTGTTTAAGTTTATTGCGCAAGGTGCGAATCGAAATACCAAGAATATTGGCTGCATGAGTACGATTCCCTAGGCAATAATCCAACGTGTCGAGAATCAATTCCTTCTCAACGCTGGCAACGGTACGACCCACTTGATCATTCGGGCGAGCATCATCACTAGTTGTAGACATATCCGTTTCCTCCTCTTGAGTTTGGGGTGCAGCAGGCATAGCCGGTGCCGTTTCGGCAGGAGCGGCGGCAGATGCTGCGGGTGGACGTAAACTGGTCGAAAGTAAAATAGCTTCAGCGCCAATTTCTGGCCCTTGTGCCATCAGCACGGCACGATGCATGGTATTTTCCAGCTCGCGTACATTGCCTGGCCAGTGATATTCGGCCATTTTAGCGAAGGCCGCATCATTGAGCGGACGTTCTTCCATGCCATTGGCTTTCGCATATTTCTCAACAAAGAATTTACCCAGTAGCGGCACATCTTCCATACGTTGACGCAGGCTTGGAATTTGTAGATTGATGACATTGAGGCGGAAGAATAAATCTTCACGGAAATCACCTTTGCGTACGGCTTCTTGTAAGTCACGGTTAGAAGTGGCGAGAATACGGATATCTACTTTTACCGGCTTCGTACCACCGACCCGATCAATCTCGCGCTCCTGAATGGCACGTAAAAGTTTGGCTTGCAGTCGGGCATCCATTTCTGAAATCTCATCAAGCAATAGCGTGCCGCCATCGGCTTCTTCAAACTTACCGACACGACGGCTGACGGCTCCGGTAAAGGCACCTTTTTCATGACCGAAAAGTTCAGACTCTAATAAGTTCTCAGGGATGGCCGCGCAGTTGACTGAAATAAACGGCTTATCTTTGCGTTTACTATTGGCCTGTACATAGCGGGCGATGACTTCTTTACCGGTGCCGGATTCACCAGTGATAAGGACGGAAGCATCCGAAGGTGCAATTTGTTCTGCCATGCCAAGCATGGCTTTCATAGTATCAGCTTGGTGAATCACCGTATGGCTTTGTTCGGTGATTGCTTCCATCACTGCGGCAATAAGCTCCGCATCAGGTGGTAATGGGATATATTCTTGCGCACCTGCTTTAATGGCAGAAACAGCGATATCTTTGTCATTATCAACGCCGCACGCGACAACCGTCACCATAATACGTTCGGATTTTAGGCTGGTAATGAGACTCGCAATATGGCCGTGGTTTTTTGCCTCAATCATGATGAGGTCGGCACCTTTACCATCGCGTAAATCTTCAAGTGCTGCGTGATGATCTGGCACTTGGTTGACGGTGGCACCTCGTCCGCGAGCGATCCTTGTCGCTTCACCTATTTGTCCGCCTAAATCTCCGATAATTAAAAGTCGCATATACTACCTATGTCCTAGTCTGCTTTCATAATTTCTGTCATGGTCACGCCGATACGGTCTTCCACCACTACAATTTCACCACGTGCAACAAGGCGGTTATTGACCAAAATATCAATCGGCTCACCTACCTTACGATCAAGCTCCACCACGGCACCACGGCCAAGTTTGAGCAGCTGATTTACCTGCATGGTTGTTTTGCCTAATACGACTGAGATATTGACTGGCACGTCATACACGGCTTCTAACGAAAGGTTTGTTTCATCGCGTGTTGCTCCGCCGCCAAGCGCTTCAGCCATTTCGCCTACATTTTCAGCTGGCATATTTTGTGGAATTTCATTCCCAGGAACTTCGCCCGGCACTTCCATATCCATTTCATCACTCATGGTTTTCTCCCTTAGTTTCAATTTTATTTGTTACGGATGGTATTTCCTGATTAGGCTTGTTTTGAACCGGCGTTGCAGGGGTTCGAACTTGCGTTGCTTTCGTATCGGTGGCCGTAGGTTCAGGCGCTGCAGCAGGTGCTGCCTTAACTGGTTTAGGTGCTTCTAAGGTTGCTTCAACGGGAACTTCCTCCGCGATACTTTTTGTCACGAAATGACGTTCAATAATAGTTTCTATTTCTCCCCAGAGAGTCGCTGTATCGCGCATGGCTTGACCATGTTTCCAGTTTAATAAGCAATCGCTTAATTTAAGCGTATCATCTACTTCTATCGTAACGGTATCGGGTAATTTATCTTTCAAAAGCGGTGCAATTTCAGGATGCACTTTTGCGATAAGCTCTGGTGAATCGAATAACCCACTTAAGCAGTTATCTATCATATCGACAATATCGCTTACGGGGTCTTTACGTAATGCTTCGCCGGCGATTTTTTCGGCACAAGTCATTACCAGTTTGCCAAGCTCGGCCTGCCGTTTTTTCAATGTTTTGGTATAATCTGCTTGCAGTTGAACCAATTTTTCATTGATGTGAGCGGTCACGCCATTCAGCACTTCTAAATGCTGTTGGTTTGTTTGCTCTGCCTCGCGGATACCTTCTTTCTTTCCTGCTAAGAACCCATCATCGTAAGCTTGTTGTTTTGCGGCATCCAATTCCTCTTGGTTGAAGCTGGGTTCGATAATTTCTTCTGCAACCACTTCTTCTTCAGGCATATCGAGAACATCTGCCGCCAATGAAGGAGAGGCCGGTTTGTCGCCACCAAAAGATTCAAATGTGAAAGGAGTGATTTTCATTGTTCGTTTCTATCTTGCCTGCTTAATAAACCAGTTGATCGTCTGCACTGCCATCAGCAATAACGATTTCGCCCTTCGCGGCTAGGTCTTTTGCTTGCATAACGATGTACATTTGATTCTCATCTACATCTTTCAAGCGTACTGGGCCAGTGCCTTCCATATCTTCTTTCAGGATTTTTACAGCACGTTCACTCATATTACTAAAGAAGAGATCTTTAATCTCATCTGAAGCACCTTTGAGAGCAATGGCAAGTTTATCTTTATCAATGCTACGCAAGAGTGCCTGAATACCCCCGGAATCGATTTTGATAAGGTCTTCAAACGTAAACATAAGTGCACGGATACGCTCTGCAGCATCTTCATCGCGGCCTTCCAAGTCACCCATGAATTTCGTTTCCGTATTACGGTCAAAGTTGTTGAAAATTTCGGCCATCATTTCATGGCTATCACGACGCTGTGTTTTCGCTAGGTTGCTCATAAATTCAACACGTAAAGTTCGTTCAATGCCGTCGAGCACTTCCTTCTTCACCGATTCCATACCCAGCATACGGGTGATTACATCCATTGCTAAATCTTCAGGCAATTCAGTGAGTACTTTCGCTGCATGATCAGGGCGGATTTTGGAAAGAACCAAAGAGATAGTTTGTGGGTATTCGTTCTTTAGATAAGTGGCGAGCACTTCTTCGCTGACATTGCCAAGTTTCTCCCAAGTGTTACGTCCTGCAGGGCCGCGAATATCATCCATAATGGAATCGACACGGTCTTTACCCAAGGCTTTTTGGAGGAGACGTTCTGTACTTTCAAGGTTACCTGAAACACCACCCGTAGAATTCAATTGATCAGAGAATTCTAGGAAGAGTTTTTCGACTACTTCCGATGGAATCATCCCCAAACTTGTCATAGCGCTGGAAATATCTTTAATCTCTTCATCTTCCATCAAAGAGAAAAGCTTGCCGGCATTATCTTCACCCATTGCCATTAGCATGATGGCGGTTTTCTCAATACCGGAATATTTGCTTGCATCTTTTAGTGCGCCCATGATTGCCTCTCGTTACATTTATTCATTTATTATGAGTCGATTCCGACCATCCACTGACGCAAGATGTTAAGAGCTTCATCTGGATGTTGATCAACAATTTCATTGATTTTGCGGAAGCTGGCTGATTTCACACGACCTTCCACGCGGTCAATATTAATGAGGTCTTCATCCTCATCTTCTTCGAAACGTTGGTCGGTCAAGTGGCCAGCAAGTGCTGGTGCACCCAGTGCTGCTTTCTCAGCGGCTTCTAGCTCAGGATCAACACGGGTTGCTTCGATTGCCCGAGTCACTAGCGGACGAATGATGAGCAAGATTGCGAGAATCGCCACGCCGCCAATGACAAGCGTTTGAACAATACCTTGCAATTCATCACGCAACCAACCGAGCGGCTCTTCTGGCGTTTCAAGCTCTTCAGGGCTATCAAATGGCATGTTGATTACTTCAACAGTGTCTCCACGGCTTTCATCAAAACCGATAGCTGATTTTACGAGTTGCGTCATTTGCGCTAGCTCTGCTGCATTTCGTGGAGAGTAAACTGTCTCACCCTCTGCGTTTAAATTGTAAACTCCATCCACTAAGACAGCGACAGAAAGACGGTTAATCGTACCGGTCTCAGTAACATGGTTTTTAACCTCTTTAGAGATTTCAAAATTAGTAGTCGCGTCAGAGCGGTCTAAGCTGCGGCTTTCCAAAACACCTGCTTCACCTGCTTCAGCATCTGGCAAGTTATTTCCCACTGTTACATTGTCTCGCAAGTCTCTTTCGCTACTTCTTTCAGCTTCCGTACTCTCTTGGATAGAACGGGCTACTTGGCTTTCTGGATCATATGTTTCAGAATTTACAACGATACGGTCAAAATCAATGTCGGCAGTCACTTCGGCACGAACTTTACTTGCGCCTACAGAGCTAGCCAATAAATCTTCAATCGTGCGACGAAGCCGCTTTTCATAATTTACGCGATATTCATCTGCATCAGAAGAAAACGCATCTTCTTCCTCACCGTCAGCAAGGCCGCGCGCAAGCAGCTTTCCTTTATTATCAACAATCGTAATTTTAGCTGACTTTAAGCCTGGAACCGCAGTGGCTACTAGATGGCGAATGGCCCCAATTTCGGCTTTGCTTAATTCACGATTGCCACGAAGGTCTAGCGCAACAGAAGCGGTTGGCTCGCGACGGTCACGAGTGAAAAGCTCGCGTTTTGGTACAACCAAATGCACACGAGCTGAGTCCACTCCTTTGAATGCTCCGATTGTGCGTGAAAGTTCTCCCTCCAACGCGCGTACCATATTCACATTAAGAACAAAATTCGAAGTTCCCATTGAATCAGTCTGGTCAAAAATTTCATACCCAACGACAGAACCTGTTCCTGGTAATCCCTCTTGGGCAAGTGACATGCGCAGGCGCAATACGTCATTGGCAGGTACCATAATCTGAGAGCCATTGGCGCGGAGTTCATATTTTACGCCACGCTTTTCAAGTTCAGCAACAACCTCGCCGCTATCTTCTATAGGTAGATTGGTAAAGATAGGTGACATGGTTGAAGATCCCATGCTCACAGAAAGAAAAACGAAAAACCCAATTAGAATCAACGCAACGCCAGCCATAAAGGCTAAACGTAAAGGGCCTAATGCTTGAAGGGACTGAACAACGCTACTATCTGAAACAGAGCTAGTTGATGAGTTATTTCCTCCATCACTATCAACATCTGTTGTGGTTGCTAAAGCATCAGCCATATTCGTTGCTCCCTTATCCTTTCTTCTATTTTTACCGGAAAAGGTTTAACAAACCGTTAACGGTCGGAAAAATTTTCCTACTGAAAGAATTTATTGTTATTTTTCAGCAATATAATTTTGCCTTTATTTTCCCGGTGACACCAGAAGAAGCGCGGTAAAGCTAGTATAAAGATAATTATTCATCTTTGAGTGTGGTATATAGGCAAATATTGCCTATTATGCGTGATTTATCTTTGCGCTGGCTTTTTGATTGCAGTCACGGCACAAGAAGGCATGGCTGTTTACACTCATTTAGATGACTCGCAGATTGATGAACTCTTGAATGATTATACATTGGGTGAGTTTGTGTCCGCTCAGCCGATTGTTGCAGGGATTGATAATAGTAATTATTTGCTAAAAACAACTCAGGGAAAATTTATTCTCACCCTTTACGAAAGCCGCCTTCCGACAGAAGATTTACCCTTCTATCTGCATTTAATGTCTTATATGCAAAGCAAAGGTATTGATTGCCCGCGTACGCAAATGCGTAAAGATGGCGAGTTACTCAGTAAAGTACAGGGACGATTTATCTCGATTACCAGCTTTTTACAAGGTAGCGAACTATCCCATATTCAACCGCAACATTTGACTGAATTAGGTGCATTTGTCGCGCAGATGCATAAAGCAACTGAAGGGTTTGATCGCACGTTACAAAATAGCTTGGCACCAAATCTTCTGTTCCCATTATTCGATAAAGTGAAAGACCGGCTAGATGAGTTCGCTCCGAATCTAGCGAATGATATTGCAGATGAGCTAACACAGATGCAAAATTGGTCGCAGCTAGATTTACCGCGTGGGGTTATTCACGCTGACATTTTTCCTGATAACGTCTTTTTCATCGGTGATGAATTGACCGGCATAATCGATTTCTATTTCGCGTGCGAAGAATATCTCGCTTATGATCTTGCTGTTACATTTAATGCTTGGTGTTTTGATGGTGTCGATAATGCTGAATTTAACCTTGCTAAAGCGCAGCAGTTAATCTCTGCTTATCATAAAGCTCGTCCATTGAGTGATGCGGAGTTGGACTTACTCTCATTCCTTGCGCGTTGTGCTTCTATTCGTTGTTTGTTAACACGTTCGCGTGATTGGTTCTTCCAAGTTGAGGGCGCGGTTGTCAAACCGCATGACCCAATGGAATATGTCAAAAAATGGCAGTTCCATTCACGTGCGACTCCCTTTAAAGAATATATTCTATGAAGCAGGTGAAAATATATACCGATGGCGCGTGTAGCGGCAATCCAGGGCCAGGTGGTTGGGGTGCTGTGCTAATTTATGGTGATCATGAAAAAGATATTTCCGGTGGTGAGTTGGATACTACTAATAACCGCATGGAGATGATGGCTGTTATCGAAGGTGCGCGCGCGTTAAAAGATCCATGCGAACTTTCTATTTTTACTGATAGCACTTATGTGATGAAAGGCATCACCGAGTGGCTAGAAGGTTGGAAAGCCAAAGGCTGGAAAACGGCTGCGAAAAAACCCGTTAAAAATAAAGACCTATGGTTGGAGTTGGAAGAAGAACTCGCCCGCCATAAAGTTGACTGGAACTGGGTCAAAGGTCATGCTGGCGACGAATATAATGAACGTGCCGATCAGCTTGCCTACAAAGAATCGCAAGCGCTGAAAGAGGAAGAGTAGTGGAATTAAAATTCAACGACCAAGGCCTCATTCCCGCGATTGCGCAACAGCATGATACGGGCGAAGTGTTGATGCTAGCTTGGATGAATCAAGAGTCGATTGATAAAACGTTAGAGACGGGTGAAGTGCATTATTTTTCGCGTTCAAGGCAGGAGCTTTGGCATAAAGGTGCGACTTCTGGTCATCTTCAAAAACTAATAAACCTGCGTTTTGATTGCGATAAGGATGCGATTTTATTGCTCGTTGATCAAATTGGCCCTGCTTGTCATACGAATCGCAGAAGCTGTTTTTATCATGAAGTTCAAGAAGATGGTGTCACGATTATTTCTAAACCACAGCAATAGCCCGTATTATTAACGAATAAACTTGAAAACTGCCTAAAAGCTGGCGTAAATTCGCGTTTCGTCAAACGCATGAGGAACTATGCTCGCATTACAATATTCTATCCACCTGCCACACGATATGGATGATGCTATTATCGAAGATCGTGTCGCTAAACGGGCTCCTGTTTTTGAAGAGCTGGATGGCATGGTACATAAAGCCTTCCTTTATAATCGTAATGATAAACTCTACGCTCCGTTTTATGTGTGGGAAAATCTCCCCGGCGCGCGTGATTTTTTATTCGACGAACTATTCCAAGGCTTTGTCGATAACTTTCATCGCCCGCGTATGCGTAGTTGGATTGTGTTGCATCAATCGGGTGGTGATTTGGTGATGCCGCCAAGTTTCGCGCGTTGCGAAAGTGATCTCGTACCGGCAGAAGAAAGCCTCGAAGACTTAATTGAAAACCAGCGTGTAAAGCAGCAAGAGGCGTTGAAAAACCCGAATCTTTATTATCACCTAACGGCGCTTAACCCAGACCGTTGGGAGTTGATGCATTACTCGCTTTGGAAAGATGCTGCTAGCGCGCCACGTCCAGAATCCGATTGCGTACAGGATTTTGAAGTGCTGCATTTGAACGAACCTGGCCGCCATCATAGCGAAGCGGCGTGAACCTCTCTGCGCAAACTCAAGCCATTGCGGTGCAAATAGATGCGTTGGTTGAGATTTGTGAAAAAGCGCATCAGGTTATTCTCCCCTTTTGGCAAACAGATTTACAAGTTGAATCTAAAGAGGATGATTCGCCCGTCACCAAAGCTGATAAAGCCGCCAACCAAGTAATCGAAACGGCATTGCTAGAGTTATTCCCTGATATTCCCGTCGTGTCCGAAGAGGGCACGCAGGCAACTCTGGCTGAAGATGCAATTTATTGGTTGGTTGATCCTGTAGATGGCACGAAAAGCTTTATTGCAGGGCTAGATGAGTTCACCGTTAATATTGCGCTGATTGAGAATCGTAAACCAGTCATTGGAATTCTTGGCGTACCAGCCCAGAAGAAAATTTATAAAGCGATTGCAGGGCGAGGTGCGTGGAAGCGTGATGAGGGACAAGAATGGCAGAAAATTCAAACCTCCGAGCGTCCGCAAGATGGTTTGCGCGTTGTCACCAGCCGTTCGCATCGCTCGCCGAAGCTTGCTGAGTGGCTTGATAAAAATGGTGTGAAAGTGAAAGAACATATCGGTGCCGGCAGTGCGCTTAAATTCGGCCTCGTCGCCGAAGGCCTCGCCGATCTCTATGTGCGCATCGGCCCCACTATGGAATGGGACACTGCCGCTGGTCATTGTATTGTTGAGGCCGCAGGCGGCATCATGACCGACCTAGAGGGTAAGCCATTTCTTTACAGTAAAAAAGATTATTTAAATGGTGGGTTTATCGTGCGTGGGATGCAGTAGAAAAAAGAAAAGGACATACCTGCTGGCATGTCCTTTTACTTTGTACATTCTTCTTCCATCCTTACCTTGCTTTCGTGTTGCAGGCTCTATTCTTGCAATTGGCGCAAGAACCTGGCTCCCATATTCGCCAAGGCCGCAATTCACCAAGGGGCGAACCGTCTGCATGATAGTAGATGGCAATGTCAAATACATCGCTTTCTACTTTATTACGCAGCGGCCGAAAAGAGTGCACTTCACTCTCTTCTAACAACGTTGTTGGAGTATATGAAGGTACACGAAATTGCGCATCCGGCCCAAATCTTCGACTTGGTTGGTTATTAACAACGTCGTATCGTTGTATGAGAACCTCCCCTCCAAAAAGAAGTATGCCTGATAACCCTCCATGGTCGTGCACCGGACACTCCGTTGCAGTTTGAAATCTATTCAATATTAGCCGATATCTTTCAGCTAATAAAACTTCAATTCCAATCAGAGGCGTGCCTTCTGGCCGAGGGCCAATCAAACTAAATATTTCTTGTTCAGAAATAACACTTAATTGTTTTGCAAGTGCGGCCATACGTTCATGGCTTGGGTGGATGTTTGGAAGTTCTTTCATTAACTTTTCCAAACCACGATTACTCATGATTTTTTGAAATAATGAAAGCTTCTTCGCACGTTTTTTTAGTGGCGTCTTGCGAAACCACTGCGTTGATTGTTTCATTTTTAATGATTTATTATGAAAAAATAAGCTTAGACGTGTTCTGTCATAAAATATGGACAGAGAAAATCTGTCTAAGCCAATGCTAAAAATTAGCGCTTACTATACGAAAAATGCGGTTATTAGTAAAATGACAGTTTGATGACGATTAAAAGCCTTCGCGCACCGCACCATAGTCGATGAGCTTTTGGTAAAAGTCTTTAATCTCTGCAATTGCAGGTGCAGATTCATTATGCTTATTGAAAGCATTGCGAAATTCTGCGCCGCCATAGAGGCCTTTACTATACCAACCAATATGCTTGCGAGATACGCGCACACCGTTCACTTCGCCGTAAAGGGTAAGCATATCGTCATAATGTTCTAGCACCATATCGCGCTCAAATTCTAAGCTGGGGCGAGTGGTGATTTCTTTTCCATCTAGGTGTTCAATTACTTGCTGCGGGAACCACGGTCTGCCATAACAGCCGCGGCCAATCATCACGCCATCGGCATTGGATTCATTCAATGCGTTATCAACGGAATCAAAATCGATAATATCGCCATTGACGATCACGGGAAGCTTCGTCGCTTCCTTCACGTTTTTGATATAGTTCCAGTCGGCCGAGCCTTTATACATTTGGCAGCGTGTGCGCCCATGCACAGTAATCATTTGGATGCCGCAATCTTCGGCCATCTTCGCAAAGAGTGGCGCGTTGAGCGTATCGTGATCCCAGCCCATGCGCATTTTCAGCGTGACGGGAATTTTCACGGCATTCACGGTGGCTTCGAGAATTTCACCAGCTAGCTTCTCTTTACGCATTAGTGCTGAGCCGGCATCGCCATTGACGACTTTGCGCACAGGACAGCCAAAATTGATATCAATAACATCAGCGCCCATATCTTCATTCAGTTTGGCAGCTTCGGCCATGACTTCCGGCTCACAGCCAGCCAGTTGAACCACTTTAGGCGATTCGCCATCATCATGCTGTGCCATTCGCATGGTATTGCGGGTTTGCATAATCATGGCGCGGCTGGCAATCATCTCTGATACGACCATACCGACGCCGAATTTACGCACGAGTTTACGGAATGGCAAATCAGACACGCCCGTCATCGGGGCGAGCATAACGGGCTTATCAATTTGAATTTTACCGATGTTAATTGCCATAATGGCCGATTCCATACTATAAAAGCGCCATGAACTCAAGCGTAGCAGTGATTGTCGCCGGTGGAACAGGCAGCCGTATGGCGGGTGATATCCCCAAAACTTATCGATTGTTGAATGGGAAACCTGTTATCGCATATAGCGTTCAGGCCTTTAGCGAGCATCCCCAAATTGAACGAATTATCGTAGTGCATCACGTAGATCATGCGGATTATTTACAGCCTATTTTAGCTCAGTTTTCGCAAGTGGAAACAGTGTTAGGTGGTGCAACACGACAAGAATCCGTGCGCAATGGGTTGGAGGCAGTAGGGCAGGCAGATAACGTCTTAATTCATGATGCTGCTCGGCCAATGGTTAGTCAGGAGCTTATCACCCGTATGTTGGGAAGCGATGCAAGGGCAGCGCTTCCGGTGGTTCCCGTTGCCGATACGATCAAGCATAAAGATGGGCATACGCTTGACCGCTCTGAACTATTTGCCGCGCAAACGCCACAGGCTTTTGACTATGCGACTATCTTAAAACTGCATCGTGAAAATACGGAGGCGGTGACGGATGATGTGATGCTTGCCGAAGCCGCAGGCATTAACGTTGCCTTTGTGCAAGGCGATGTTGCGAATCGTAAAATCACCACGGAAGAGGATTTAAAAATGATGCAATCAGCGCCCCATATTGCGGTGGGTAACGGTTATGATGTTCATGCATTTGTGCCGCATGAGGGTGACGATAAAACCATCATGATTTGCGGTGTAGCAGTGGAATGCGAAATGGCGATTGAAGGTCATTCGGATGGTGATGTTGGCTTACATGCGCTAACCGATGCGATACTTGGTTGCATCGGTAATGGCGATATTGGTCATCATTTTTCCAGTGATAATCCCAAGTGGAAAGGCGCTGCTAGCGAGTTGTTCTTAAAAGAAGCAATTCGTTTGATGAAGCAAGCGGGCGGGCGCTTAAGCCATTGCGATATCACTCTTATTGCACAAATGCCAAAACTGGCACCGCATCGTGAGATTATGCGCGCGCAAGTGGCGAAAATCTGTGAAATTGATGTAACTTCTGTTAGTGTAAAGGCGACAACAACTGACCATTTAGGTTTTATTGGTCGTAAAGAAGGGCTGGCGGCGCAAGCCACAGCAACGGTAATATTATGATGTCGAATCTCAACCCGTTGGCGTTAATTGCGAATTTATTTTTCATTGGCAAAATTCAGCATTTAGGTCCTGTAATTGCCACACTTATTGGTTTGATTGGCGGCTTGGTGATAAACGCTTATTTCGGTTTCTACATTCTATTATTTGCAACGATTGCAGCGCTCATTCTCGGGTTTATTTCAGCCGCGGTTTACACTAAATCTGCTGGTGGACCTGACGAAGTAGTGATTGATGAAATTGTCGGCATTTGGGTTACGTTATTATTGATGCTCTTTTTTAATTATTCGCTCAATTTCGGTGAATGTTTTCTGGTTTTCATGGCCTATGTCATTTTAGATTTTACGAAGCCATGGCCAGCGGGAAGCATTGATGAATATGCAGAAGGTAGTTTTGGTATCATGCTGGATGATGTGATAACCGGCTTTTACGCCTTTGGTGCATCGGTGATAGCACTCTTCTTTTACGTGAAGTTGCTCACCTAATGAAGCATCCGTACCCACTTTGGCATCCTACTTACTGGCTTGCTACTTGGTTCCATAGTGGTTTAGCACCCAAAGCGCCGGGGACATTCGGTACGCTCGCGGCACTACCATTTGCCTGGGTGATTCGTGAAGCTTATGGCGAATGGAATTTGTTTTATGCTTCTTTTGTTCTCTTTTTCATTGGGTGGTGGGTGTCTGCTGAATATGTCAAAAAAATAGGACGAGAAGACCCTAAAGAAGTTGTGATTGATGAAGTGGTAGGTATGTGGCTTGTTATTTCTGCCTGTCAAACATCTAACATCAATATATTAATCATTGTTTTTTTGCTGTTTCGATTATTCGATATTTGGAAGCCATGGCCTATTTCATGGGTGGATCGAAAAGTGAAAGGTGGGCTTGGTATCATGTTAGATGATATATTAGCTGCTGCGTTTGCTATTGTTGCATTTTACGTTAGCACGATCATTCTTATTGGGCCTGCATTATGGGCTTGAGTGATTTAATAGAAATTTGTCGTGAGAAAGGTTTGATGATAACCACGGCTGAATCTTGCACAGGGGGAATGATTGCTTCAGCTATCACGGATATGGCAGGTTCATCGGATGTATTTGGTCGTGGTTTCGTGACTTATTCTAATGAAGCAAAAATCGAGATGTTGGGCGTACCAATCGCTTTGATTGCGGAGCATGGTGCAGTGAGTGAGCCAGTAGCAAAGGCAATGGCGATGGGTGCAATAGAACATTCCAAAGCCGATATTGCTGTTGCGGTTACGGGTGTTGCAGGACCTTCTGGTGGTAGCGATGAAAAGCCAGTGGGTACGGTTTGTATAGCAGTTTGCAAGCGTGGAAAAGAGGCGTTAGCGAAGTATTTGCATTTTACGGGTGATCGTGCAGCGGTTCGTCAGCAAACGGTTGAAACGGCCCTAAAGGCAGTGCATGAAGCCACAGCCTGAATTTCTCAAAAGACCCATGTCTGAAATGACAGAAGCTGAGTGGGAAAGCCTGTGTGATGGTTGTGGTCTATGCTGTCAGGTAACTGAAGAAGATGAGGATAATGGTGAATTAACGCTCACAAATACAGCGTGCAGCTATTTATGCCTTAATTCACATTCATGCAAAGATTACCAGAACCGTCAAAAGAATGTTCCAAATTGCGTTAAGGTAATGCCTGAGAATGTAGATGAGCTTTATTGGTTGCCCCATACATGCGCCTATAAGCTAGTGGCAAGTGGTTATGATTTACCAGATTGGCATCATCTTATTTGTGGCGATAAGCAAGAGGTTCATCGCACTGGTCCCTCCATGAAGGGCGATTTAATCAGTGAAAGTGAGTTGTAAATGAAAAAATTCTCAAAATGGGTAAGATGGGAAGATCGAAAGGATCTTGAGGGTGTAAAACGTAAGCTTCCAGGGGTTTATATGCTGGCTATGACATCTGAAAATATAACAGGTCAAGATTTTAAATTTAGAGAAGAAATAGTCTATGTAGGAATGACTAACTCTCAATCAGGCCTAAAAGGGCGATTGAAGCAATTTGATAATACGATTCGTCATAAAGAGGGACACGGCGGAGGACAAAGGTTCAGAAATGATTATCGAAATTATAAGCAAATATTGAAAGAGCTTTTTGTATCTGTTGGTTATTATAAATGTGATGTTGCAGCGAAAGAACCAAAAGATTTACTTGTGATGGGAAAAGTTGCAAAGTTAGAATATGAATGTTTTGCGAAATATAAAGAGATGTTTGGAGAGCTGCCTAAATTTAATAAACAAGATTCACCGAAATGGTTTCCTAATAAGGATTAATCCGCCGCTTTGACGCGGATTTTATTTTTACCCACTTTGCTGCCATGCAGTTCTTTAATCACCTCTTTTGCTTCATGTTCCAGCGCCATTTCAACAAATCCAAAGCCTTTGGATTTACCCGTGTTAGCATCCATCACCAAGTCACAGCCTTTAATATTGCCATATTCTTTGAATAATTTGGCAAGCTGATCTTCCGTAAAATCACGCGGCAGGTTTAAGGCAATTAGTTTCATAGTGGCTCCGAAGTTATCTCAGAGGCTTGATTTACCATAGTTTTACTCTTTTAGGGGATTTAAATGTCAAACTGCATGAGGGTAATTGCTAATTGGACGAAATATCTATAAGACACGCCTCCATCCGCTAAATGAGACTGTTAAAACCATGCTTGAGATTAAAGATATTACCTACCGTATTGCGGGACGAACCTTGTTTGATAAAGCGTCGCTCTCTATCCCGAAAGGGTATCATGTTGGCCTGATTGGCCCGAACGGAACGGGTAAATCGACGCTGTTTAAACTGATCGCAGAAGAGCTAGAGCTGGATGAAGGCGATATCACCCTCGTGCCAGGCGCGCAAATGGGCATGGTGCGTCAAGATTTGCCGGATGATGATACGAGCTTACTAGATATCGTACTCGCCGCCGATACGGAGCGTACGGAACTTCTAGAGGAAGCGGAAACCGCAGAAGATCCAGATCGTATTGGTTATATCTACACTCGCCTTGCGGATATTGATGCCTATGAGGCGCCATCAAAAGCTTCGATTATCCTATCCGGTCTTGGGTTTGATATGGAAGAGCAAGCGCGTCCAATTAGTGACTTCTCGGGTGGTTGGCGTATGCGTGTGGCGCTGGCGGCGGCGCTTTTCCAGAAACCAGAATTATTACTGTTAGATGAGCCGACCAACCACTTGGATTTTGAGGCGATTATTTGGCTAGAAAATTACCTGATGCAATATGAGGGCACGTTTATGATCATCAGTCATGATCGTGAAACCTTGAATAAAGTCGTCACCCATATCGCGCATTTGGATCAATTAAAAATCACCATGTATACGGGTAATTACGATCAATTCGAAACCCGTTACGCGCAAAAAATGATGAGCCATCAGGCGCTTTTCGAAAAGCAACAAGCACATAAAAAACGTATGATGGATTTTGTTAGTCGTTTTGGGGCTAAAGCCAGTAAAGCGAAACAGGCGCAGAGCCGTTTAAAATCCATTGAGAAAATGGATATGGTGGATGCTCTTATCTCTGAGCGCGCAACGGCCTTTAAATTCCCGCAACCTGAAGAAACGAGTGGCCCTATCATCACGCTTGATAAAGTGGATATCGGCTATAGCGAGGGTAATCCTGTATTGCGGGAAGTAAATTTAAGCTTCACTGGCGATGACCGTGTTGCTCTGCTAGGTGCCAATGGTAACGGTAAATCGACCTTGGTGAAACTTCTTTACGGCGAGCTGCAAGCGATGAAAGGTAACGTGGTGCGCGATGGGAAATTGCGCGTTGGTTATTTCGCGCAGCATCAATCTGATGAACTAGATTTAAACGCCACGCCTTATGATACACTCCGTGATGCGATTAAAGGTACGCCTGAACATAAGCTCCGCGCCATGCTTGGGAAGTTCGGTTTTGATAAAGCAAAATCGGACACACGCATTGCCGAACTTTCCGGCGGAGAAAAAGCGCGTTTGCTCTTTTGCATGATGAGTCATGATGCGCCGCATATTATGCTGCTTGATGAGCCGACCAACCACTTGGATATCGATGCGCGTGGCGCACTGATTCAGGCATTGAATGAGTATGAAGGCTGCGTGATTTTGGTAAGTCACGATCCGCATTTGGTGGAGGCTGTTGCTGATCAATTATTGCTCGTTAAAGATGGTGGTGTGAACCCTTATACGGATGATCTAGAAGCTTATCGTAAGCTTGTGATTGAGCAGCGTCGTAAAGAACGCTCCGATGCTAAAAAAGATCGTAAAGAGAAGAAAAATAAAAAGACCAAAAAAGGTAGTAATAATGTCCTTAAACAAGCAGAAGAAACGCTAGAGAAATGGTCAAAGGAGAAAGCGACTCTAGAAGCTGAAATGGCCGCCCCTAAAGCGGTCAATAATCAAAAAATCATGTCTGATTTGTTAGAGAAATACGCTACCGTTCAAGCAGAAGTAGAACAGGCAGAAACTGCGTGGCTAGAGCTGCAAGAGACGGCTTAAATATGGTGATCCCGGCGCGATTCGAACGCGCGACCCTCAGATTAGGAATCTGATGCTCTATCCAACTGAGCTACGGGACCAGCTATGAGAATCTTCATAAAACTGTAACACTGCTGGGTAAAGAGATTTGCTATATTGAGAGCATGAAGAAAACACATATAGCATTATTACTTGTGGCAACCGTTGCTTTTTCGGGCTGTCGCCCATTCGCGCTTCAACTGATTGAACCTGAGGGTCCTGCTGAGTATCAGCTTGGTTGGCAAGATGGTTGTGATACAGGGCTATCGGCAGATAGTGGCTATTTTTATAAAATGATGTATGGCTTCAAAAAACGCCCTGAAATGGGTGCAAATGACCTCTATAAACAGGGGTGGAACGAAGGTTTCACTTATTGTCGCTTTACCTCTGGCGCATTGAATAGACAGGGTAGCTGGCAAAACGGTCCTCTTGGTATTCCTTGGTAGGATTACCAAAGCCCAAGCATAAATCCTAACTTCTTTATTAAGTCGGTTCGTTTGGATCGCGCGGCGTAAGCTTGCGTAGCGCATAAGAAAGTGAGAATGATTTTGACATACTCACGATAAAGAAAAGCAACGGCACTAACATTAGCACGCCCATGAGTATCATCTCGATGAGGCTTAATTCGCTACTATCAAGTTGCGAAATTACATTCTGTAAAATAATCGCCAGCAAGAAGCTCAACAAGAACCAGCCAATACCGAAGAATAAAAAGAGGCGACTACCTTTTTTGAATTTAGTGGCGACGTCGCCAAGATCGGGCATTTGCTGTTTTGTTTCTGCTTGTTGATTTTTTTCATTTTGCAATTGGCGCTGTAGCTGTTCGCGCTCAGCAATGAGGGCGCGTTCGCGTTGTTCTAATTCGTCGCGAATATGATCCAGTTTTTGAACTTCATTATGCAAGTTAGCGCGTTCTACTTGCATAAACTGTGCTTGCACCTCAGCGGAGATATCCTGTGCTTGTGAGAAGTCAGCGCTATTTAAATCAACATGGCTTAGAGCCGCATCTTTAAAATGGGCATGGATAACTTCAGCACCTTCAAATTTAGCGTTTGTAAGATTCGCTTCACGAAAAATAGTCTGAATCAGGTTACTGTGATTGAGGTCCACATTCTCCATGTTTGCCCCACGGAAATTCGCTAGGGTAGCGGTGGATTGTTGGAGGTTAGTATCTTTCAAGTTAGCATCGCGGAAATTAGCTTCCTGCAAATTGGCTTGCGTAAAATTACAATCTTGCACTTGAGCAGCGCTAAAATCAGTATTTTGAGCTTGAGCAGCGCTAAAGGCTGAGCTGTTTATGTTTGCTTGCGTAAAGATAGCATTGGTGAGTGTCGCTGCGGTGAAATCTGATCCTTCCAACTGGCAATCGCCAAAGTCAGCCTCTGATAGTTGCGCTTGCGTGAACTTACAGCGTGCTAGATTTATTCCGCGAAAAGATGCACCAGATAAACGCTGATGGCTTAAATCTATCCCTGCGAGATTATTCTCTTCTCTAAATACAGCCCGTCGACCTGAGGTGCCATCGCTATCGAGCCATTGAGCGTGTTCTGCTAGTAAGGTTTGTAAACTATCATCCGCTCCGGCGGGAGGGGGCGTTTTCATGCCTGCTAATTCACCCGGATTCATCAGTTCGAATGCTAAGTCAGTTTCTTCACCTGTAGCGGAAGAAGAGTTTACTTTATCTAATTCATCTAAAACGTCGGCCGTAATCGCAGGTTCTTCCGCAATTGGGTCAATCTCTAGATCTTCCAATAAATTCTCTTCTTCCTGCAAATTCTGAAGTTCATTTTGTAATTCAGGATTTGCAGGACTCGGTACTTCAATTTCAGGCATTTCAGCTGCAAGGGGTGCAGCGATTTCTGGAGCAGCAGCGACGGCAGTTTCTAAGGTTGGGACTGTTTCAGTGGCAGTTGCAATAACGGGGGTTGCTTGTTGTTCTTTACCCCATAAATTATCATAGCTGATGGCATTTTCTGGTTTAACAGTACCTTTAATGGGCGCTGTTGTTTCTGGCGCTACAGGCTCCTGCACTGCTTCTTCAACCATGGAAGGTTCTGGTATAGGAGTGGGTACAATTTGAGGTTCAGCGATAACCGCTTCTGGGGTTGTTTCAGTCACTGGCGCAATGACCGGTTTGATAACCGGTTCAATTGTTTGTTCTTGAGTTGAGCTTAAATCAACGGGCTCATCTAAACGGCGAAAGCGAGCGCTGCCAATTTCGCGTACTTGCTCTTCGCTAGTTGTTTGGATTTGCGGGGCTGGTTCCAAAGGAGCTAATTCAGGAGTGATAGCAGGTGTCTCATCCGTGGAAATGTTTGTGTCTTCAAATGGTTTGATCAGTTCATTGCTGGCCGGAAGCTGCCCTTCTGAATGAGGGGTGGCCACAGGAGCAGTTGGTGCGGTGGCTGGCTCAGATTGTATCGGATTGGTCGGAGTCGCCGTAGGGGTTACAATAGCGGTTGGCGTCACTGGGGTAGAGCTATCAGGCTTATGAGCTTCATCGCTCCAAAAGTCCATCATCGGTTCTTCAGGTGTAGCTTGTGGCTCTGCCGTCTGCGCTGCTTTAGGTTTGCCCTGTTTGCCGAACAAAGAATCGTTCATGAAAATATCCTGCTATTGCTATCGAATCTTACTATTTTTATTATCTCTATATTCATGATACAGCAAGTTTTGATGCAAGTGGTAAGACAATCTTTGAACCTTTTATTCCCTCCGCAATGCGGGTTGTGTCGTGAAATCATTGGCGAGAATGGAGGGGTTTGCAGTGATTGCTGGCAAAAGTTGAATTTTATTTCTTCCCCTTTATGTAGGCATTGTGGTTATCCGCATGAATTTGATATGGGCGAAGGAGCTGAATGTGCGGCTTGTTTGGCCACGACACCTGAATATCACGGGCATCGTTCGGTGCTGCATTTTGATGATGCCAGCAAACGCCTGATCCATGATTTAAAATATTACGATAAACCGCTCATGCTTGATACGTTCGCGCGATGGATGGCGCAAGCTGCACCTGAATGGATAGATTTACCCGATGCCCTTCTGGTACCGATTCCCATTCATCGATGGCGCTTGCTAAAACGCAAATATAATCAGTCGGCTCTTTTGGCACAAAGGTTGGGTGCTTTAAAAGAAAAGCAGGTAGAGGTTAACCTTTTAGCTCGTGTCAAAAACCGTCCACCGCAAGCTAGCCTTCCTCGTAAAGAGCGTTTAAAAAATCTCGGTGGTGCTTTCGCAGTGAATTCTAAAAAGAAAGAACTCATAAAGGGGCGTCCGATTATTTTGATTGATGATGTGATGACCACTGGCGCGACCATCAATGCTTGTGCCAAGCAGTTAAAGAAAGCAGGCTCTGGCCGTATTTATTGCCTAACGATTACCCGTACGGTTCTGGAGTAGAAATCTCGCTTGCATCGGATTTTAGATGCGTTAGAACTCCGCTTCTTATGAGTTTGAAAATCCGACCAGCGCGTGCCGAAGATACGCCTCTTATTTATCAATTTATTTATGAATTGGCAGAGTTTGAACAACTCTCACATGAGGTTGTAGCGACAGAAAAAGATGTTCGCCAAAGCTTATTTGGACAAACGCCTCGCGCCTTTTGCATGATTGCAGAATGGGAAGGTAAGCCAGCAGGGTTCGCCTTATTCTTCTATAATTATTCCACTTTCCTGGCGAAGAATGGTCTCTATTTGGAAGACCTTTACGTGCGCGAAGAAATGCGCGGCAAAGGTATTGGCAAAGCTCTTTTGGCACATTTAGCTGCCAAAGCAAAAGCGGAAGGCTGTGGTCGCCTAGAATGGTGGGTGTTGGATTGGAACAAGGCCTCGATTGATTTTTACGAAAGCCTTGGCGCACGTGCGATGAATGAATGGAGGGTCTATCGTCTAAGCGGTGGTGCCCTGGAACGATTGGCAGAAAAAGCATGAGCTATCAACTCACGACCCTAGATAATGGCTTACGGATTGCGAGCGAGCATTTGCCAAGCGTCGAAAGTGCAACTATTTGTTTTTCCTTTAACGCAGGTGCGCGTCAGGAAACAGATTCGCAACATGGGCTTGCCCATCTATTGGAGCATATGGCTTTTAAAGGCACAAAGCGTCGCAATGCTCGCCAAATTGCAGAAGCGTTCGATGATATTGGCGGTTCTGTCAATGCTTATACTAGCATGGAAAAGACAGTCTATTATGCACGCGTTTTGAAAGAGCATCTGCCTGTTGCGGTTGATGTTTTGGCTGATATTTTGCGTAACTCTACCTTCACAGAAGAGGAGCTCAAGCGTGAGCAAGAAGTCATCGTACAAGAAATTGGCATGCACCATGATTCGCCGGAAGATCTAGTGTTCGATAACCTGCACCAGGTGGCTTACGGTAAGCACCCGCTAGGTCAATCGATTCTCGGTACGTCCGAAACGGTATGCAGCTTTACAGCCGATAATTTACGCAACTTTATTAATGCACATTATCATGCTCCCACATGTGTGATTTCAGCGGCAGGTAATATTCAGCACGATCTTTTAACCGACCTAGTAAGTGAACATTTTAGTGGTATTACGCAAGAAAAGGCGCAGCCATTAAAGAAACCAGAATTTCATGTGGGTGAGAAACAAGTGATTCGCGATGAGCTAGAACAAATGCAGGTAATGATGGCATTTGAAGGCGTGACCCCGCATGATGAGAATTATTACGCAGCGCAATTGCTCTCGACCTTATTTGGCGGCGGCATGTCCTCGCGTTTATTCCAAGAAGTGCGCGAAAAACGTGGGCTGGCTTACAGTGTTTCCTCTTTCCTCACCAGCTATCAAGATGGTGGTATGTTTGGTGTTTATGCCGCCACCGGTGCAGAGAAAAAAGACGAACTGATTCAAGTGCTGAATGATGAAACACAAAAGCTGCTAGAGGGCGTGACGGATGAAGAACTCACTCGTGCAAAGAATCAGCAAAAAGCGGCCTTATTGATGCGTCGTGAAAGCGTAACGGCGATGGCCGAATGGATAGGTCGTCACTTGCAAGATTACAATGAGTATCGCGATGGAAAGAGTCTGACGGCTCTTATTGAGAATGTCAGCAAAGATGATGTGGCTGATGCAGCTAAATTGATTTTTGCAGAACCTAAGATGGCATTAGCGACCTTGGGCCCAAAAGCAGCTTGAGGGTTTTAGCCGCGGCTTTCAAAATCAATACGCGGGTCGACCAATACATAGGTCATATCACCAATTAGTTTGAAAATTAAACTCAGTAAGGTGAAAACAAAGAGCGTTCCAAACACAACTGGATAATCGCGGCTAATGGCTGCTTCAAAGCCGAGCAGGCCTAGCCCATCGAGTGAGAAGATGACCTCAATTAATAGCGATCCTGTAAATAAAATGCTGAGGATTGCACCAGGAAAACCGGCAATGACAATCAGCATTGCATTACGAAATACATGACGGGTGAGTACCTGCTTCTCGCTTAAGCCTTTAGCGCGGGCGGTGAGTACATATTGCTTGCCAATTTCATCCATGAAGGAGTTTTTAGTTAGCATCGTAAGGCTTGCAAAACCAGAGATGACCATCGCTGTTACGGGCAGAGCGATATGCCAGAAATAATCGGCGATTTTAGCTGGCCAGCTCATGGCATCCCACCCTTCGGAGACAAGTCCTCGCAGCGGAAATATCTGCCAATATTGTCCGCCCGAGAACAAGATAATGAGCAGGATAGCAAACAGAAAAGACGGAATGGCATAGCCCACTACAATCATGCTGGATGTCCAAATATCAAATGCGCTGCCATCGCGCACGGCTTTGGCGATGCCCAGCGGAATAGAGATGAGATAAACTAACAAAGTTGTCCAAAGCCCGAGTGAAATGGAAACGGGCATTTTCTCCAATATCAAATCCAGCACTGGTACATCGCGAAAGAAACTAACGCCAAAGTCCAAAGTAATATAGTCGCCCAGCATTTGCCAGAAACGTTCATGTGCAGGCTTATCGAACCCATATTGTTTTTCTAGATTTTTGATAAATTCAGGGTCTAATCCTTGCGCGCCGCGATAGGTAGAGTCCGCTGCTTGGGTTTGCAATTTTCCGATTGAGGCTTGTTGCCCTGCCATGCCTAAATCGCCGCCTGCGCCTCCACCGGCAATGCGGCTGGCGGCACCTGTGGCTGTGCCTTTAATTTTGGCGATAGCTTGTTCTACTGGCCCACCGGGAGCGGCCTGAATAATCGCAAAGTTAAGCAGCATAATCCCAAATAGCGTTGGGATGATCAGCATTAAACGGCGAAAGATATAAGCTTGCATAAAAGTAATTTACTTCGCCATGAATGACTTGTCATCCATTAGAAATTCTCTTTGAACCAGCGCAGTATTTGGCCGAAGCTTTTACCGTTGAAGGTGCCGCCACGTTGATGCATCCAGCTATGAGAGCCGCGCATCATAAGAGCATAATTGAGCATGCCAATGGGGGTTGAAAATGCAGGGCCGCTCGTCGCATCAGCAAGTCCTTCAAAGCTACGAGGCGAGGCGAGGCGCACTTGCTTCTCGAACATTTTATGCGCCAGCTCTGCAACACCAAGTAGCTGGCTGCCTCCACCTGTCAGTACCATGCGGTTGCCGGCCGCTGTTCCTAAATTTGCGGCATCTAGTGCATCGCGAGTCAGTTCAAAAACTTCCTCTACACGCGGCCGGATAATTTGGTTGAGGTGGCTACGTTTTTCCATCGTCGCTTCCTCCTCATTGGCCGCGCCAATGGGATAAACTTCTACCATCACGGCATCGTCTGCTGGCGAGACAACTGCGCCACCATGTACGGTTTTCAAACGTTCTGATTGCTGAATGCTGGTGCTTAAACCTTGCGCGACATCTTGCGTAATGTGATGGCTACCAACGCCGACGGAGCCAGTATAAACTAAGCGTCCAGCGGAAAAGACAGAATAGCCTGTGGTGAAAGCGCCCATATCCAGTAGGGTGACACCGAGCTCTTTCTCATCTTCTTCCAAGCAGGCAAGAGCAGAGGCATAGGCGCTGGCGACGAAGCCTTCTACTTCCAAATGGCAGCGGCCAAGGCAGTGCGTGAGGTTACGCAACAGGTTTTCAGGTACGGTCACGAGCAATAGGCTGGCGGTGAGTTTTTCTCCTACCATGCCGCGCGGGTCGCGAATCGCTTTTTGCCCATCAAGGTCATAACGGAAAGGCATAATATGCAGAATGGTTTCGCCTTCCGGCACAGTATGAGCAGCTTCACCGAGTAGTTCTTGTAAGTCGCGTTCGCTGATAGGTTCGCGCCCTAAGTCCAAATCAATAGAGAAATGACGCGAACGAATTTGCGGTAGCGTAAGGCCGACTAATACTTTCTCAACCTGCGTACCGGCCATTTCTTCAGCGGTATGAACCGCCGTGACGATTGAAGTTTCTACCTCTGCTGCATCGGTAATAATGCCACCGCGCAAACCCTTGGAGAGCATATGGCCGACGCCTTCAATTTCGATCTTCCCCTCAGGCGACATATCGGCAATGAAGCACACGCTTTTATTGCTGCCAATATCAAGCACGGCGACCTGTCCACCGCGCGCTAACCGATTAGACATATTCATAGTTGTTGTGCAGCCTGTTGAACGAGTTTGACTTTTGGACGGATAAACATGCGCTCCGGCACGCGCAAATCAATACTGCTAATATCACTACCTTTGAGTGGTTGAGTGCTATGTAGGTTTTCTAACTGGGCGAGGGCAGCCGCGGCATTCTCTTCTGGTAATTTTACCTCAATGCCATTAGTCAGCCACAAGTTCCAGCGGCGGTTGCTCACAAAAACAGCGGAATCAAATTGCTGTTTTAAATGAGGGTTCTCATCGAGTAGTGCCATAAGTTTATGTAAGTTCTTAGGGGCATGAGAGCCAACCAATAGTGGTAATCGATTATGCTTAATCGGATCGCCATCGCCCATCAACACACCTTCATCATCTACCAGATGCAATGCTTCGCCCTTTTGCCATAGTGCGACCGGATAGCGCTCTTGAATATGGATATGTAGATCATTTGGTAATTGACGATTGATCTGAACGCGCCGCACTTGCGGTAGTGACTCTAAACGTTCCCGTAATGCTGGCAGTGAGATATCGAGAATCGGTTGGCCGTAAGCGAGTTGGCTATGATGTAAGATGGCTTGTTTGCTTAAACGAGTATGGCCGGACAGATACACGTTGGTTAGTTCAAATCCAGCTTTACCAGTTTGGTTGTAGAACCCATCAGTAATTTGGTTTTTCCATAAAGTAGCGGTGCCGCTCATAAAGACCCAACCCAGAACGATCAATACCATGCATCCGGCGCTACCATAGGCGACGAATTTCGCGCTGCGACTTAGCTCCTTACGGCGCTTGCGGCTGGCACGTTGACGCGAAGCTTGTTTATACTGCCCCGCTCGTGTTGATGGTTTCTTTTTCCCCATGTATGGCGTCTTGTTTTTTATTATTGTTCTCGACCGCTTCGGCATTATCCAAGGTAGCAGTTTGCACCAAACGCTCCACTAAATCAGCGAAGCTAATACCACCATGAGCGGCAATCTCCGGTGCAAGCGACAAAGGAGTCATACCCGGCTGTGTATTTATTTCTAGCAGATAAAATCGACTTTGCCCAGCCTCATAAATACGATTATTAGTATCATCATAACGAAAATCGCTACGAGTGAGGCCACGGCAACCCAGCGCGTTATGTGCTTGCTCGGCCAATGCACAAACTTCAGCATAAGTTTCTGGCTCAATCGGCGCAGGCATTAAGTGCTCTGCCTTACCATCGGTATATTTTGCTTCGTAATCGTAAAAGCCAGCTTGCGGACAAATTTCAATAGCACCGAGTGCTTTTCCATCTAACACGGCGACCTGAATTTCACGACCGGGAATATAAGGTTCGATTAGTACTTCTTCGCCAAAGGGCCAGTTCTGGTGAGTGTAATGTTTGTTATCGTTTTCAAAACAAATTTCGACACCCACGCTGGAGCCTTCATTGATTGGCTTGACCACAAAGGGGCGTGCCATGGGCTCATTGGCGAGGATTTGTTCTTTCGTATAAATACCTCCCGTAGGGCATTGCAATCCGTGGCTTTCAAAAATTTCTTTCGCAATGGGTTTATGCATAGCGGTAGAGGAAGCAAGTACGCCCGAATGCGTATAAGGAATGCGCAGCATTTCAAGTAAACCCTGTACGCAGCCATCTTCACCCCAACGACCATGTAGGGCGTTAAATACTGCATCTGGTTTTAATTTTAGCAGATCGGCCGCAAGGTTCTCTGTCGCATCTACAAGGCTAACTTGATAGCCGCGTTCATCTAGTGCTTTAGCAACGGCTTCACCGGAACTGAGCGATACATCGCGCTCTGCTGACCAGCCACCATACAGTACGGCAATATGTTTAAATTTCTTCATGGCTCTATTGTTAACCTGCCGAGTAGCGAGAGGCTATGAATTTTTTTTCCAAAGCTGCTTGACCAGTGCGTTTGGTTAGCATAGTTTCCCGAAAATTACGGAGCTAAAATGACCGACACAAAGATGCCGGATACCTGTACCGCCGCACTACTTCTTGCGGATGGCTCTCTCTTTTTTGGATATGGTGTTGGTTCTCACGGTTCAGTCGTGGGTGAAGTCTGCTTTAATACTGGAATGACCGGCTATCAAGAAGTGATGACCGATCTTTCTTATGCGGGGCAAATCATTACCTTCACCATGCCACATATTGGGAATACGGGTACCACCTCAGAAGATATTGAATCAATCGAACCTGCTTGCCGCGGCCTTATTTTGCGAGAAAAGCCAACCGAGCCTTCAAACTTCCGCAGTGAAGAGCCTTTCACATTATGGCTTAAGCGTCATGAGATGACGGGCATCGCCGGAATTGATACGCGTGCGTTGACGCGTCATATCCGCCATAAAGGTTCGCAGAATGTACTCATCTGGTATGGTGAGGAAGGCGAGGAATTCCCGCTGGAAGAAATGCAGGCGAAACTAGCTGAGCATCCATCACTTGTTGGAATGGATTTGGCGAGTGAAGTAAGTATCAGTAGTTCAAAAGTTTGGAAACAAGCGCGTTGGAGTTTGGAAGAAGGTCATCGTGATGAAGCGAATGATAATGGCCTGCATGTGGTGGCGATTGATTATGGGCAAAAGCTAAATATCGCTCGCTCATTGGTAGAAGCAGGATGTCGTGTAACGATTGTTCCAGCGAGCCACACAGCTAAGGATATTATGGGGTTGAAGCCTGATGGCGTTTTTCTGTCAAACGGTCCGGCCGATCCTGCAGCAACAGGTGAAATTGCGATCCCTGTATTAAAAGAGTTGATCGAAGAAGGCTTGCCGATTTTTGGTATTTGCTTAGGCCACCAGCTATTGGCTTTGGCCTTGGGTGCTGAGACTGAGAAGATGCATCAAGGGCATCGTGGTGCTAACCACCCAGTGAAAAATTTACAAGAAGGTACGGTTGAAATTACCAGCCAGAATCATGGTTTTGTGGTGAAACCGGGCAGTGTGCCAAAGGATGTCGAAGTCACACATCGTTCATTATTTGATGGAACGATTGAGGGTTTAGCGCATAAAGAAAAGCCAATTTTCAGTGTGCAATATCACCCAGAATCCTCACCTGGTCCCCATGATAGTCGCTACTTATTTGATGAATTTACTAAAATGATGAGAGAACATGCCGCGTAGAGACGATATAAAATCCATTTTGATTATTGGCGCAGGCCCTATCATTATTGGTCAAGCATGTGAGTTTGATTATTCCGGTACGCAAGCGGTAAAGACCCTGCGTGAAGAAGGGTATCGCGTTATTCTGGTAAATTCTAATCCAGCGACGATCATGACCGACCCTGATCTGGCTGATGCTACGTATATTGAGCCGATCAATCCGGAAATGGTAGAGAAAGTGATTGCCGCCGAAAAGCCTGATGCACTTTTGCCGACCATGGGGGGGCAAACAGCGCTTAACTGTGCGATTCAACTTTCCGAAGCGGGTGTGTTGGAGAAATATAATGTTGAGTTGATTGGTGCGAAACTCGATGCGATTGATAAGGCGGAAAACCGTCAACGTTTTAATAAAGCGATGGAGGCGATTGGCCTCGAAACTCCGCGTCATGCAGTGGTGCACTCGTTAGAAGAGGCGCAGCAGCATCTGGAACGTATCGGTTTGCCAGCCATTATTCGTCCAAGCTTTACGATGGGCGGAACAGGCGGTGGTATTGCCTATAATAAAGAAGAATATGATGCGATTGTAAGTAGCGGCTTAGATGCTTCCCCTACCACTGAAGTGCTCATTGATGAGTCGCTCCTTGGTTGGAAAGAATATGAAATGGAAGTGGTTCGCGATAAGGTCGATAACTGTATTATCGTTTGTTCGATCGAGAATATTGATCCGATGGGGGTGCATACGGGTGATTCTATCACCGTCGCTCCGGCTCTTACTTTGACCGATAAAGAATATCAAATCATGCGTAATGCTAGCTTGGCAGTATTGCGTGAAATTGGTGTTGAAACAGGTGGTTCAAATGTGCAATTCGCCATTAAACCTGAAACAGGTCGTATGGTAGTGATTGAGATGAACCCGCGTGTGTCACGTTCATCTGCTTTGGCTTCCAAAGCGACGGGTTTTCCGATTGCGAAAGTGGCAGCGAAACTAGCGGTAGGTTACACGCTTGATGAAATCACCAATGATATCACGCAGGCGACACCTGCTGCTTTTGAGCCGACGATTGATTATGTCGTGACGAAAATCCCGCGTTTTGCGTTTGAGAAATTTGCTGGTGCATCACCGATTCTAAACACGGCGATGCATTCTGTGGGTGAGGCGATGGCCATTGGCCGTAACTTCCCTGAGTCGCTGCAAAAAGCGTATCGCTCGCTTGAGACGGGCTTGCATGGCATGGATGAAGTGAAGCTGGATGCTGATATTGATGCTGAACCGCTCGATGCTTTCCGCGAAGCGATTGCCAAGCCAACGCCAGAACGTTTGTTGCAAGTGGGGCAAGCATTGCGCCTAGGCATGGCAATAGAAGAAATCTATAGTATTACAAAAATTGATAGATGGTTCCTTCGTCAAATGCAGCGCATTACTGATGCAGAAAAACAAGTGAGGCAAGATGGCTTCCCGCTTGATGCGACAAAGCTAATTGAGCTGAAGAAGCTTGGTTTCTCAGATGAACGCTTGGCTGCTCTTGCCGGCAAAATCACACCAGAAGTGACTGCCCTACGAGAAAAACTAGGAGTAAAGCCGGTTTATAAACGTATTGATACCTGCGCGGCAGAGTTTGAAGCTCTTACGCCTTATATGTATTCCACTTATGAAGGCGATGGGGTGAATCCGGCTGAAAATGAGGCCGATGTTTCCGATAAAAATAAAGTCGTGATTTTGGGCGGTGGCCCTAACCGTATTGGTCAAGGAATCGAGTTTGATTATTGCTGTGTTCATGCATCATATGCGTTACGTGAAGCTGGATTAGAAACGATCATGATCAACTGTAATCCGGAAACCGTTTCTACCGATTATGACACATCCGATCGCCTCTATTTTGAGCCGTTGACCGAAGAAGATGTGATTGCTGTTATCAAAGGTGAGCAAGAAAAAGGCTACTTACAAGGCGTGATTGTTCAGTTTGGTGGGCAAACACCGTTGAAGCTAGCTGGCGCATTAGAGCGCGAGGGGATTCCAATCATCGGTACTTCGCCCGATTCAATCGATTTAGCCGAAGATCGTGAGCGTTTTCAAAAGCTTCTCTTCTCAATCGGCCTGCGGCAACCACCTAACCAAATTTGCCATAATCACGAAGAAGCATTAGAGCAAGC
This sequence comes from uncultured Rickettsiales bacterium, assembly GCA_964654855.1. Lineage (GTDB taxonomy): Bacteria > Pseudomonadota > Alphaproteobacteria > Rickettsiales > JALZUV01 > JALZUV01. The sequence continues at coordinate 190,534 of CAZZJS010000002.1, read as the reverse complement.
TGCCGTTTTGGGATATCCGCTAGTGGTTCGCCCATCTTATGTATTGGGTGGTCGTGCGATGCAAATTATCCATACGCCAGAAGCGTTGAAAGAATATGTGAGCAGCATTGCTAATATGTTCGGCGAAGGGCCAATATTGTTGGATACCTACCTCAATAATGCCACGGAACTAGATGTGGATGCGTTATGCGATGGCAAGAATGTCTATATTGCGGGTATTTTAGAGCATATTGAAGAAGCTGGAATTCACTCCGGTGATTCGACCTGTTCACTGCCGCCACATAGCCTCAGCGATGAGATTCTTCAAGAAGTGCGCGAACAAACCATTGCACTTGCCAAGGCATTGAATGTGATTGGATTGATGAATGTACAATTTGCTATTCAAGATGGCGAAATTTACATTCTTGAGGTGAATCCACGTGCGAGCCGTACTGTGCCATTCATTGCGAAAGCAACCGGTATACCCGTTGCGAAAATCGCTTCCCGTTTGATGGTCGGTGAGCGTCTTTCTGATTTCGATCTTGATACGTCGGATGATGTGCTGAAAACTATTAAACATTCAGCGGTAAAAGAGGCTGTGTTCCCATTCGCTCGCTTCCCAGGTGTCGATGTGATTTTGGGACCTGAAATGCGCTCAACCGGTGAGACGATGGGCTTAGATATGAGTTTCGCGGAGTCTCGTGCGAAAGCGCATTTAGCGGCGAATTTACCGTTACCGCTTTCAGGCACTGTCTTTGTTTCGGTTAAAGAATCAGATAAGCAGGCGATTGCGCCTGCGGTGGAAAAGCTCATGGTTTTGGGCTTTGAGGTGGTTGCCACAGGCGGTACTGCGAAGTTCTTGCAAGAATATGGCCTGACTCAGGTGCGCGAAGTGAATAAAGTGCTACAAGGCCGACCGCATATTGTTGATCGTATGATTAATGATGAGATATCACTCGTGCTTAATACGACGGAAGGTGCACAATCTATCAAAGATAGTTTTAGCATTCGCCGTACGGCACTGATGCGAAAAATTCCTTATAGTACGACCGTGTCAGGTTCTCATGCGATTGTTGAAGCGATTGAAGCTGCGCAGCAAAAAGGCGGTCTTAAAGTGAAGCCTTTACAGGCCTATTTTTAGTCAAACAAGAAGCTGGGCATACATTCATTCATGTCACCTGTATCAGATAGATCATAATTTGCGGGAGAGTTGTTGGTAAGGCAACCAGAGCCACTCCCATCATTAAGTGTCATGCGTATAAAGCCAGATTCCGGTAGGCCATCATCATATTTCTCATCTAATTGCGCGAAGGTGATTTCATCAAAACTAGTCTCGTCAAAACCCTGAAGAAACATATGCCTATCGACCGTAACGATAGTATCTGTTTTATCAGCATAATTAGTTGTGTATTGGACTAACAAAAAGTCATTGAAGAGCAAAGGAAAATAGTCTGTATTTGAGGTAAATACTTGTGCGCCTGTATAGGTGCCATCAATGAGCTCCCCAAGCGATAAATGTTGCCAAAATCGAACACGTTCACTGCCAGTATTTTCAATAATTCCGTCACCATCTCCGTTGCAGGTGTTTCCGCCATTATCAATACAGTTGCTCCAAAAATTTTGTGCATCTGGCATATCACCGGGAAGCGATTGATATTTAGATTGGAAGGTTTCTACAGCAGTTCTGTAAGATTCGATTTCAGTGATTACTGATTGTAGTTCAGCGTTACGGATCATATCCTTTCCAACGCTGATACCACCAATAACTAAGCCAATAATGGTTAGTACAATAGAGAGTTCGAGTAATGTAAAACCTTTGCGCATAATCTTACTCTAGTAGGGACAAAGTTAAGGCTAGGTTAATTTGTAATATAAATAAGTGCTATTTTAACGTCGTTCAGCCACGACTGCGGCTTTAAAGTCTTTTTCGGTTATGAACTCGCCTTCACGGATAATTGGGTAAAGTTCAACATCTGCAAAACCGTTGCCTTTGAAGTAGCCCTCGGCCTTTTCAGGCTTTCCTGTTTCGAGATTGTAAGTTACTCGATGAAATATGCCATCATATTCATAATATTCGTAATGACGTTCTAACGTATTCATTATCTACTCTTTGCGGTTTTATTGGTGTTAATGGTTTCTTCACGGTGCATTTTAAAATTAGCATACATTTTGACATCCAAGTCTAAGTCATATTGCGTAAAATTCCCTTTTCCTTCTGTCTTTCCGAGTTTAGGGCCATATTTTTCGAATAAGTTTAAAAGACGTTCTTTCTGGCGTTCGCGTGTGGCTCTAAGTGTTTCGTCGCTTTTTTCAATTTTCGTATCCAGTTTTTCAATAAGCTGATTAAATTGATTGGTGAACATGGCAGCCATAGAAGGTGATGCATTATCGCGTATTGATTGAAAGCGTATCATTGCTTCTGTATCAACAATTTTTTCGTAAATAGTAGTTTTGAGGCTTGAGTTAGTTGCAAGTTCGTGCCCGAAAGTTTTGATCGTTTTTAGCTCTTTCTGTAACTCCTCGCCCATCAGGTTCTTATTGACCAGTAGCATATCCATATTGCTGGTAATTTTTTGGCTTAATGTTTGACGAAATTGAAGTTCGTCTAAATCGGGATCACTTGCTTCACGGTCACCTTTAAATACTTCACGCGCAAGTTCATATAAAACATGACCAACAGGTTCTGTGCGTGAGATGCTGAGGCTATCTAGCTTTGTTTCGGCGAAGAGTTTTTTATCAGCTCGTTCTAGGCACATGCCCCAATTTATCGTTCCACTTTCCACCATACGTGGGCCTTTATCACCAAGAGTATTCTTGTCTATTTTGGTATGCTTCCACCCTAATCTAGGTGCCAATTGATGTATTGCTGTATTATAAAAATACATAGATTCGGCGCTGGAAAACACAGGGTTAATTCGGCTTAAATCTGTCATTTTACTCCAATCGGCATTTTTCTGATTGAAAAGTTTAGCAATGGTTCTCTTCCACGATTTGATACCACTTTCACGAATTCTAACACCTGGGATATCTTTACGGTAACAGGGGTTAGGGGCGATGTTCACCATTTGATGGAGGGTTTGGCCCATTTCTTTGATACGGGCGATCCGCGGATGTGAACTGCTTTGCATATTACGAAAATTATCCGTTAAATCTTGAATGCCTATTTCTGTGAGCAATGGATCTTGCTTAGGTAGTTTTTTAATGACACCTTTGCGCAGGCTTTCAAGCTGTTTAATACGAATATTAATAGCAGACTGTAGCTTTTGCTTATCAAGGATCTTGGTTTTGTTATTTGAATTTTCTAGTGCGCCTAGGCTAAGCTTATTCAGTGAATTGGTTAGAGAAGTATAATAGTCGTTTACTGCATCGGTTCGAGCTTGACGAGATTCTCTGAATAATGAGATTCTCTCATCTGAAATCTTTTCAACTCCGGTAGGAAAATGTAAAATACGACTTTCAATTTCTTCGCGTAGAGCGCGTGAGTTTTCTCGAGTTGGTTCGTTTTGAGTTTTTTCGATAAACGGCCAAATCTCTTGCGCGATACCGGCTACCATTTCTTTAGGTAGTGGGTCATTTAACAGGGAGCCCATTGTTTTTGCGACGAGTATATTTGCTTCTTCAAAAGATTTTAGCTCTTTATTTTGATCACAAGTTACAAGAATACCTTCGACCAACATTGTAAGGTTTGCAGCTTCTGCATTATGCTCAATTAAATTTTCCTGCACATCATCTGCATTGTTTAAATAAAATGTTAGACCTTTTTGTAACTCTTCGAGTTTGTTCTCGAATGCTTCTGTGCGAGGAGAGGAAGTGAAGTTAGCAAGCGGGTCTTCTTTAAGTATGAGTAAGTCTTCATCTTCATTTTTTTGGGGGAGGTCATACGGAACAAAGCTATCATCTTGTTCTTCCCACCATTCGAAGAATCGAGCTTCGAGCTCTTCTCGCGCCACTTGCGGCACAGAATAGTAAGGATATTTTACTTTATCTTTCATAGAATTTTGATTTTACACGGCAAATGTTACCGATTGATGAAGGTTGTAAAATTTAGTACCTTTAATTTGTGACTGAAATAGAAGTTATTGATATTGCCAAAGATGCGCTGTGGGTGCTGCTAGTAGCAGGTGCACCGGTAATGACGATTGCCATGGGCGTTGGTTTGATCATCGCACTTTTTCAGGCACTCACCCAAATTCAGGAAATGACACTTACTTTTGTACCTAAAATTATCGCTGTTTTCCTAGGGTTAATGGTATTTCTACCCTTTATGGTCAGCACGCTTGATACTTTTACCGAGCGTATGTTCAACCGGATGACGCAAGTGGGACAATATGATCGCCAGCTAGAGCAATAACGCCCGTGACGATAGAATCTTTCCTCGTTGCTGAATTATTTGCCTTTTTAATTATTTTTGTACGAATTGGCGCCGGTATGATGCTTTTGCCTGGAATTGGTGAAAATTACGTATCACCGCGCATTCGTTTGCCTTTGGCTTTGACGGTTTCATTGGTTCTAACGCCGATTCTACAAAATACGTTACCTCCCGTTCCTACTTCGCCCTTAGCCCTCACTATTATGGTTGCAGGTGAAATGGTTGTAGGCTTGTTTTTTGGCTTTTTGGCGCGTTTTCTAGTCGCAGTCATGCATACGGTGGGTTTGATCATTTCGTATCAATCTTCTTTGGCCGCAGCGACGATGTTTGATGTCTCGCAAGCAACGCAGGGCTCGGTTATTGGTAATTTTTTGAGTATCATTGCGGTGTTGTTGATGTTTGTCACGAATATGCATCATTTAATGCTGCAAGGGTTAGTCGATAGTTATACGATCTTTGTACCTGGGCAGATGCCACCATTAGGTGATATGGCGGATTCGATTACGCGACTTGTTTCTGATGTGTTTAATGTGGGAGTGAAGCTTGCTTCGCCGCTCATTGCAGCGGGTTTAATCTTCTATCTCGCTGCGGGTGTTTTAGCGCGTCTCATGCCGAATATGCAGGTATTCTTCGTGATTATCCCGATTCAAATTCAAATCAGCTTCTGGGTGCTTATGACGACCCTAAGCGGCATGCTTTTATGGTATCTGGATTTTGTCGAAGCGCGTTTAACGTCGTTTCTTGGTGGTTAGTAGAGATTACAGCGCGGCACAAGCTTGCGTGAACCACTCTTTTATATCACCTTCAAGCTCGCTATTTAAGTGATCCCACACCCATTGATGGTAATTATTCCACCATTCAATTTCACTTTCAGTCAGCATTTCCTTCACCACAAGACGGTGATCTAACGGCGCGCAGGTAAGATTTGCAAAAGTGAGGAACTCTTCAGCTTTTGCAGCAACTACTTCTACTAGATTCTCAATGCGAATGCCATATTTGCCGGTTTTATAATAGCCAGGTTCGTTTGAGAGGATCATGCCTTTTTGCAGTGCCACCCCGTTAGAGCGTTTGCTGATACTTTGAGGGCCTTCATGCACACCCATATAGCAACCCACGCCATGGCTGGTGCCATGATCGTAATCAAGCCCCACTTTCCAGAGTGGGTCACGTGCGAGTGAGTCAAGCTGGTTACCATTCGTTCCTTTTGGGAAAATAGCAGTAGAGATCGCAATATGGCCTTGCAGCACGCGGGTATAATTCTCGCACATTTCTTGACTAGGGGTGCCAATAGCGATGGTGCGTGTTACATCGGTGGTTCCACCCAAATATTGCCCACCAGAATCGACTAAATAAAGATTATCTTTCTCGAAACTTAGGCAGCTTTCTTCCTCCGCCCGGTAATGCACAATTGCACCATTCGAACCAAAACCGGAAATGGTTGGGAAGCTAGGCTCGCGAAAATCTGGTGATTCTTTGCGGAAATTCTCCAGTTGGTCGCTGGCTGTGATTTCGGTGGGCAAATTAGTTTGAATATCGAGCCAATGTAAAAACTTCGTCAGTGCCAATCCATCGGTCAAGTGTGTTTGGCGGATGTTTTTTAACTCCGTATTATTTTTAATTGCCTTAGGTGGCGTGCAAGGGTCTTGCTTTTGAATAATATGCGTACCAGATGCCTTAAGCGCTCGAAATAGTCGAACAGGTGTGACAGAAGGCTGCAGCCACATGGCTCCTTGGTTCCAGTGTTTTAGATGTTTACGCAAAATATCTGCAGGATGAATTGTTACATTATTCGCCAGAGGAGGGAGGCGTTCTGCATCTGCGTAGAGATGAACTTCGGCCTTATCTGTTACGATGGCACGGCAAAGTAGAAGGGGTGTGTTTTCGATATCATTTCCACGAATATTCAATAGCCAATTTACGGATTCTGGCTGAGTCAATAAAGTGGCGACTGCATCATTTTCCTGCAATTTTCCTGCAATAAGAGCGATTTTCTCAGCACTAGATTGTCCGGCATATTCCATCGGATATTCAAAAGCGGGCGCTTGAGTCGGAGTAGGGCGATCTTCCCACAGTTGCGTCACTGGGTTAGAGCGTATTGGAGTCCAGAGTAAGTTGCGTGTTTGCGCTTTCCAACTCCGTAGCTGGGCAATTGAAACTAGCCAAGGGTCAAAACTGATACTATCACCCGCAGCGTGTTTTTTTAGCCATTCGATCGGAGAAACTTCAGAACTATTGTGAATTTCATATAATGATTCATCCACTTCTTGTTTTGCCTGAAGGGTGTAGCGACCATCGGTAAAAAAGGCAGAGCGTTCGGGATGGTCATGATCAAGCACCACTACCGTTCCAGCGGAGCCTGTAAAACCGGTTAGCCATTCTAAGCGTTTTTCATGTTCGGGTGGGTATTCGCTAAAAAATGCATCACCGTTAGAAAGAATAAATCCATCTGCGCCTTCGCGACGTAAATTTTTTCGGATGGCTTCCAGCCGTTCCTCATGTATAGTCATGCTCATGACTCGCTTATTTTGTGCACTCATTATTATCCTTTTTAGTTTACCTGTTTTTGCGCAAGCTGAAAACCCTATCGTTTTGATCTATGATAATAGCGGTAAGAAAACCGATAGAGCATTCATTGATATGGCTCGTAAAGGAGCTGAAAGAGCGCGTGCTGAACTAGGAATTATTTATACCGAACATACGTTAAAAGATGGTGAAGATCGCGCCAAAATATTTGAACGTTATGCTCGCAGCGGCAAAAAATTGGTGATTGGACTTGGCTTCCAAAATGTTTCGACGGTGACCGCACTGGCAGAGAAATACCCGAATACGCAATTTTCCGTCGTGGATGGGATGATTCCTCCCGTTTTCAAGAATGTGCAATCGGTGGTATTTCGCGATAATGAGGGTGGTTTTCTTGTGGGGATGATCGCAGCATTGCACAGCAAAACCGGAACGATTGGTTTTATCGGTGGGATGGATGCACCTGTCATTCGTAATTTCGCCTATGGCTATAAACAAGGGGCAGAATATGTGCGCCCAGATATTAAAATTCAGCAACATATGATTGGTAAAACCGAGGACGCGTTTAGCAATCCTAAAATGGCCGCTAAGCTAGCGCAGGAACAAATTAATAATGGAGCAGATATCATCTTTGCTGCAGCCGGTGGGAGTTCTCTCGGTGCGCAGGAAACGGCAGCCAAATATCCGCATGTTTATGCCATTGGTGTCGATATTAACCAGAATGATAAATTCCCTGGTTCTATGCTGACTTCATTGCTCAAGCGCGTCGATAAAGCGGTGTATAATGCGATGAAGCAAAATAACCTTAACACGTGGAAATCCGGTATCGAATATTTCGGTATTCGTGAAGGTGCGATGGATTACGCGGTGGATGTACATAACCGTAAGCTCATTACCAAAGAGACAGTCGATAAGGTTGAAAAAGCCAAGGACTTCATCATCCGTGGTTTAGTAAAAGTCGAGAGCTACAAGCAAAATTAACGGCTCAACGTTAATGCACTCCATTCTTCGCGGTTAAGGCGGGAAGTGCATTCTAAGCCTTGTGCCTTATAAGCGGCTATCACCTCTTCTTCTTGGCGAATCAATAATCCTGATAGAAACATCGTTCCATGATCGGTCAGCGCTGCGCACATTTCAGGCGCGAGCTCTACCAGTGGCCCAGCGAGAATATTTGCAATGATCAAATCGTAAGGTGCATTCTCTTGAATCTCGTCATGCTGAGTTCCATCTGCTGTTACGAATGGTAAATTCGGCATATTATTTTTGTTCGCATTTTCAATAGCGGTGGTCACCGAAGGTGCATCCATATCACTGCCAATGATGAATGCTTCTGGCCATAAATATTTTGCCGCCATGGTGAGGATGCCCGTACCACAGCCAATATCTGCAATTTTCTCGAACACTGTTTCTTCTAATGCTTCCATCGCCAATAGGCAGCCAGCGGTAGTGGCATGTTCGCCCGTACCGAAGGCTCTGCCTGCATCAATCTCCAACGAAATCGCATCGGCTTTAGGCGGCAAGTGCGAGCCGTGAATATAGAATTTTCCAATTTCTAGCGGTGGGAAGTTCTTTTGATTTTCCGTTACCCAATCCTGCATTTCAAGTGGCTTTAGCGTATGGCTATGAATGCCCTCAATCGCCGAAAAATCGATCGCTTCTTGAGTGCCCGGTAGTAAAATTTCTACCTGCCAGTGGGCGCCTTTTTCTTTTTCAAATGAAGAAACCGAAAGCGCCTCTTCTTCAAATTTCATTTCCACCAAGGCGACAGCCGCTTGCTCACAAGTGACGGTTAAGGTGGTGTAATGCTCATGGCTCGCGAACGGGTTTTCTTCCGTTGAGTCGCCCTGATAGTCACCATTTATGAGATATGTTTCAGCCATGTGTCTTCATCCAAAATTTCTACACCAAGCTCACCCGCCTTTTTCAACTTTGAGCCTGCTTTTTCTCCCGCTACTAGATAGTCCGTTTTGGCAGATAAGCTAGAAGATACTTTCATTCCCAAGCTTTCAGCTTTTGCTTTTGCTTCATTACGCCCCATTTGCAGGAGTGTGCCAGTAAAGACGATGGTCTTGCCTGCGAGCGGGGAATCGCTCGTGATAACTTTAGCATCTTGAATATCCATGACTTCAATTAATTGGCCGACAATGGCGCGTTGAGATTCCTCCGCGAAGAATTCTTTCACGGCTTGTGCCATTACTTCGCCAAAGCCCTCAATATTGACTAGCTCTATGGTTATTCCGTCACGCTGCATGGCGCCAAACCACGCTTCTGCCGTGATGAAATGGCGGGCGAGAAGTTGCGCGTTTCGCTGCCCAATATGGCGAATGCCAAGGCCAAAGATGAATCGCTCCAGCGAGGTTTTACGTGCTCTTTCAATCGCGGAGAATAAATTAGTGACGGAAAGTTCACCGAATCCTTCACGTGTCATCAGGTTCTCGCGATGAGGTTCTAGTTTGAAAATATCAAGCGGCGAATGCACCATCTTCTCGGCGTAAAATAGCTCAATTTGCTTCTCACCTAACCCGTCAATATCCAGAGCGTTACGGCTGACAAAATGTTTCAGCCGTTCTTTTGCTTGCGCTTCGCAAGTTAGCCCGCCGGTGCAGCGTAGTACTGCTTCATCTTCTTCGCGCACTGCATGGCTACCGCAGACAGGGCAGGTGGTGGGGTAGGCATAAAGCTGGCTATCAGAAGGGCGTTTAGCAGTAATAACTTCCACCACTTGCGGAATCACATCTCCCGCACGTTGGATGATAACCGTATCGCCCTCGCGGATATCTTTACGCAAGATTTCATCTTGATTATGTAGCGTCGCGCGACTCACCACTACGCCGCCCACCGTGATAGGTGTGAGATGGGCCACCGGCGTTAGCGCTCCTGTACGTCCGACTTGAATTTCGATTTTCTCTAGCAATGTTTGTGCTTGTTCGGCTGGAAATTTCCGTGCAATCGCCCAACGCGGTGCGCGGGCGACAAATCCTAAACGCTCCTGTAGTGGTAGCGAATTCACCTTATACACGATGCCATCGATATCGTAATTTAGTTCAGATCTAATACTATTAACGTGCTCATAAAAATCTGAACGCCAATTATTACCCGTCACCTTAATTTTATAAACGACGCTATTTTCTTCATCTTTTATGTCTGTAGGGAATAAATTTGGCTGTACTTGAAATCCGTATGAGTGAATTTGTACTAAATAAAAACTATGGCGTTTTTGAGAAGGAGAACGACCTATATCTGGATTTGTTTCACCCCATCCGTAGACAAAATATGACAATGGTCGTTGTTTAGTAATGCTAGGATCAAGTTGGCGTAAGCTACCTGCTGCTGCATTGCGTGGATTAGCGAATGGATCTCTGCCGGCGGTCTGCTGTGCTTTATTTAGTTCGGTAAAGTCTGACTTACTCATGTAAACTTCACCGCGTACTTCCAGTATTTTAGGATAGAGGCCTTCAAGCATTAATGGAAATTTATCAATCGTGCGTAGATTGGCAGTGATATCTTCACCCTCATTTCCATCTCCACGAGTAGCGCCACGAACGAATTTTCCATTTTCGTAACGTGCAGAAAAGGAGAGTCCATCAATTTTAGGTTCAGCAACTAGTTCTATTTCTTCACTTTCATCAAGATTTAAGAACCTTCGAGTGCGTTCAATAAAATCGACCATATCTTCATCCGAAAATGCGTTACCTAGCGATAGCATCGGCACCTTATGTTGTACTTTGGAGAATCCTTTCGTGGCAGGTGCGCCCACACGATTGCTGGGGCTCTCTTTGCGAATCAGATGCGGGAAGCGCGCTTCAATCGCATCGCTACGTTGGCGAAGTTTGTCATATTCACCATCGGAAATGACGGGAGCATCCTCGCCGTGATAGCGTTTATCATGTGCGGCAATTTCTAACGCCAGCCAGATGAGTTCGCGCGTGGCCTCAGCCTCGCTTAAAGCATCGACGGGTTTGGTCGTTTCAAATAAATTGGCCGTCATGAAGCGGCCTTTAGCATTTTATCAGCTTGGCTGCGCGCTTCATCAGTGATGGTTTTACCTGAAAGCATGGCGGCGAGTTCATCACGGCGGGCGGCATCGTTTAGCGCGGTGACTGAGGTGCGTGTGTGCGTACCATCGCTTTGTTTAGCAACCTTAAAATGAGTACTGCCTTTGCTGGCCACTTGCGGCAAATGGGTGATGCACATGACTTGCCCAACGCTGCCTAATTGGCTGAGGCGTTCACCAATCGCTTCGGCAACCGCGCCGCTTGTGCCCGTATCAATCTCATCAAAGATGAGTGTTTTATCGGTATCATTTTCTGCCAACACCACTTTGAGTGCGAGCATGAAACGCGATAGCTCACCTCCTGAGGCGATTTTAGCGAGCGATCCAAAGGGGGAGCCTGGGTTGGTAGAAGCGGTAAACTCTAAACTATCCATTCCGTGAATGGCCCAGTGGTCCGGCTCAAGCGTGGTGAGTTCTACTTTAAAACGTGTGGCTTCCATCTTCAGTGGAGCAAGTTCGACCATCACTTTTTCGGCGAGTTTATCGCATGATTTCGCGCGAGCGGCGGAGAGCTTTTTTGCCTCGACTTCATAAGCATCGCGTGCTTGTTTTTCTTCGGCTAATAATTGACCTAAAGCTGATTCATCAGAATCGAGGCTTTTAAGGGCTTCGTCAATTTCGGTGAGGTAATTAGCTAGTTCATCGACGGTGCGTTTATGTTTGCGAGCGGCGCCGCGCAAGTCGAATAAGCGAGTTTCGATCGTGTCCAATTCTTTAGGGTCATAACCCGCATCCATGATGAGTGAGTCGAGATATTGCAGTGCCTCGGCAGTAGATTGCTGCGCCGCATCCAATGATTCAAGCAAGTTATCTAGCACCGGATTTTCCGTATCATCACTATCGGAGCGGGTGAGTAGACGAGCTGCCCGTGCGAGCGATTCTTCCACCGGATTTGCACCAGCTAATTCGCCTTGTGCCTCTTGCAACAAACCACCCAACTTCTCTGCTTGCATCATCTGGCGGCGTTGTACGGCAAGCTCTTCTTCTTCGCCTTGTTGTGGCGAAAGCTTTGAAAGTTCGCCGTGAATATGGCGGAAGTAATCTTCCTGCGCGGCAGCTTGCTCAATGGCAGCTTGTTTGGCCGCCCGAGCGGCGGCAATTTGTTGCCAATAGGCGTAAGCTTTGCTGACATCGCCAAGAAACTTCTCATGTCCGCCAAAACGATCCAGCATCTCGCGCTGGATAGATTTATCGGTTAGCGCGCGTTGCCCTTGCTGGCCATGCACTTCCATTAATTTCACGCCGAGGGTTTTTAATAGCGCGACGCTGACGGGTTGGTCATTAATGAAAGCACGGCTTTTGCCATCGGGCAGGAGCTGGCGGCGAAGCAACAGCATATCATCTTCCATACCCAAGCCGTTCTCTTCACAGAAGGTTTTGATAGAATCGCTTAAATTAAATTCGGCGGTGAGGGTGGCGGCTTGTGATGTATCGAAGAGCGGTTGGCCTGCGGCACGTTCGCCCAGCAGTAACCCTAACGCGCCGAGTAAAATAGATTTACCTGCACCGGTTTCGCCCGTCATCACACATAAACCATCGGAAAAATCCATCTGGCAACGCTCAACGAGAATGAAGTTAGCAATGGAAAGTTGCTGTAACATCGGTGCTTAGAACAGCCCTAAAAAGCCGGTACCTTTAGGTTCTTTACTGCCACCTAGCGCCATTAAGCGGTAGCTATCTTCATACCATTCGCTGGTCGGATAATTATGGCCAAGCACGGCAGCGTAATTTTTTGCTTCTTCAATCACACCGAGCTTGATGTAAAGTTCGACCATGCGGTGCAACGCTTCTGGCACATGGGTGGTGCCTTGATAATCATCGACCACTTTTTTGAAACGTTTCAATGCTGATAGATATTCTTTGCGCGAAATATAATAACGGCCAATTTCCATTTCCTTACCAGCAAGGTGATCTACGGTAAGGTCTTTTTTCAATGCCGCATCGCGCGCATAGTCAGATTTTGGAAAACGACGAATCACTTCATTCAGCGCTAGCAATGCTTCCTTCGTCATAGATTGGTCACGTCCCACATCAGAGATTTGCTCATAGTAAGATAGCGCGATCAGATAATAGGCGTAAGAGGCTTGTTCATCCCCAGGATAAAGCTGCACATAGCGCTGCAAAATGGCGACACCTTCCTCGTAATCTTGGTTTTTATAATGAGCGTAAGCGCCAAGCATTTGCGCTTTCTTTGCCCAAACGGAGTAAGGGTGTTGACGTTCTACTTCCTCAAATTGCTTCCGTGCCGATTTCCAATCCGACTCATTGAGCGAATCAAGTGCCTTATTATAAAGGTCTTCCACCGGATCAAGTTTTTCAACTTCTGCGAGCTCGGCTTCTTGCTCTTCAACGGTGTCGCTGCAGCCTGTTAGCAAAAAGAACGGTACTAAAATAAATAAAAAACGCCAATGCATGGCTGCTTTATAGCAGTTTAAAAACGGGATGAAAAGCGGGCTTTATGCAAAAGCGGGAAGAGTGCCATCAAGCGCTGGCAGTGTTGGCGCAGGCGCCTCATAGCGTGGCTTAGTAGTTTGCGTTTCGAGCGACGTTGCATGTTCAATGATTTTACGCGCCATGGCCGTGTTGATGGTATGGCCTGGCTTATGCGCACGCACCAAACCGCGGATACGTCCGCCGCACAGGAACAAATCGCCTACAAGGTCGAGCGCTTTATGTTGAACGAATTCATCATCCGAGCGTAGACCTTCAGGGTTCATCACGTTATCGCCATCGAGTACGACGGCATTTTCCAATGAGCCACCGCGGGCGAGGCCGATGGTTTTGAGATATTCCACTTCGTTCAAAAAGCCGAAAGTACGCGCGTTGCTCATCGCGCCAGCAAAACTGGTTTCAGAGAAATCAACGAGGAGCGCTTGTTGGCCAATCGCATCATGGTCAAAATCAATCGCCACTTCCACTGCGAATCCATCGTAAGGGAGGATTTCAATTTCAGAGCCGTCAAGCTCAAGCGTGATTGGTGCTTCTATTTCGTAAACACGACGATCTGCGTTTTGTTTCTTCACACCGGCCTTAGCAATTAGCTCAAGGAAAGGAGTCGAGCTGCCATCCATGATCGGCACTTCAGGGCCATTCACATAAACGGTCGCATTATCAATACCAGCACCCCAAAAAGCGGCCATTAAATGCTCAACCGTTGAAAGGGTTTTACCCGATGGATGGGTGAGCGAAGTACCAAGTTTTGTATCACCTACAAGGGTGGCTGTTGCGGCAAACTCAAGCGGAGTTTCCAAATCAGTACGGATAAAACGAATACCTGTAAGCGGTTCTGCCGGTTTCAATGTTAGCAATACTGGAGCGCCACTATGCAGGCCAACGCCTTCGCATGTCACGGTTTTCTTCAGCGTATGCTGTTTATTCGATTGAAAAGCAGTGTTTTTCATACTGCTTAGTATAGCAGCGCTTTTCACGCATAAAATTCACGCTTTGTATCGAAATGTAACAGGTGAGTTATTGCACAAAGATCATCTGGCAACCATCTGTAGAGGTTAAGTCATAACTACAGTCATTGCCTGCTGAGCAGTCACCGCTAAAATCATCAGCATTAGCGCTATCTACAATACAGTTTGCAGTGTAAACATTACCCGATTCAGCTAATCCATCATCCATTTTATCATCAATGGATTTTGCATCAGGTGCTAACAAATCTGCAATAGCGTCATTGTGAGGGTTTTCCGTTCTGCCTCCCAATAAAAAAGCAACAGAATTTTTACCGCTATATTCAGAAAGAGATTCAAGATATGAGTTTGAGGTTGTTGTAAAAAAAGCTAAAAGACTACCGTTAATAGAAGTTTCAGGTGAAGAGTTGATAAAGCTTACACCGTTGAATGTGCCGTTAACTAAATCAGCGTTAGATAGGTGCTGCCATGCACGATAATACTCGCGAGAACCACTGCTAGGGTCAATAATACCGTTCTCATCTCCGTTACAAGTTTCTTCGCCTGTGCTTGCTGTGCTGATGCAGGTTGCAGGTGTGGCATGTGCCGCCTCCCAATAATCAGTGGCATTACTCATATCACCCGGCAATGCATCATATTTTAGTTTGAATGTATTAACTGCTACTTTGTATTTATTTACATCATTAATAACAGAGTTGAGTTCGGCGCTACGAATTAACCCTTGGCCCCTGTAATACCGCCAATAATCAAGCCGATAATAACAAGAACAATCGAAAGCTCTAGAAGAGTAAAGCCACGTCTCATCTTTTGATTAATTTGCTTGGCGGCGCAAGAAGGCAGGAATCTCTAGATCATGCTCTGGTTCTTGCTCAGGCTCTGGGTTGCTGGCGGCAACTTCAACTTTACGAGTGCGTGGGCGCTCTTCTTCGCGTGAAGAAAGACGAGATGCAACGCGCTTGAACAAACCCGGTTGTTCGTCTTCATCCTCGTAATCTTCTTCTTCCCAGGCTTCATTCTGTGCAACAGCTGCGTTCGCTGCGTGAGCTGCAGGAGACGGGTTAGAGTTGTAAGCCACTGGTTCGTCTTGATTTGAAGCAGTTTCAGGCTCTGGCGCCGCTTGTGGCGCAATCTCTGCACGAGTTGGTGCGTGACGACCTACTGAACGAGGACCACTTGGCGTGCTATTATCTTCATGCGTAAATTGGAAAAGCTCTTGAGATTTTTCATCCTGCATTGCAGTTTCGAATGTTTCTTGAGGGGTGATTTCCTCCTCCATTTCTGGCTGTGGTTGTGGCGCTGAGCGCATCATTGGCTGTGGTGCCGCGACCTTTGCTACGGGAGCTGGTTGATATTCCATCTCTGGCTCTTCAGTTACTGTGGGTGCAGGGCGTGCGATCGGTTTGAAACTAGTGATCGCTGGTTTAGCCGTTTCCATTGTTTCAGTGCGTGGTTTAGCTGTGGTTACGCCATTACGAACGGAGAAACTATGCGGAGTACGTGATTCGGTTGTTCCGCCGCTATGACGACCATGCTTGTTACCGGCTTGCTCGATACCGGTCGCAACGACGCTTACGCGCATTTTACCTTCCATATTATCGTGAAAAGTTGAACCGAAGATAATATTCGCATCAGGGTCCACTTCATCGCGAATGCGGTTGGCAGCTTCATCTACTTCAAAGAGGGTCATATCATGGCCACCCGTGATGTTAATAAGTACGCCACGTGCGCCTTTCATGGATACATCATCTAGCAGCGGGTTGCTAATGGCTGCTTCAGCAGCATCAACCGCACGGCGTTCGCCTTCCGCTTCGCCCGTACCCATCATTGCTTTGCCCATTTCGCGCATTACGGTACGAATATCTGCAAAGTCGAGATTGATAAGGCCTGGCATAACCATCAAATCCGTCACACCTCGTACACCGGAATGGAGTACCTCATCTGCCATGCGGAACGCATCAGCAAAGGTGGTTTTTTCATTTGCGATACGGAAGAGATTCTGGTTTGGAATCACGATCATCGTATCGACATATTTTTGCAACTCGTCTAAGCCGCTATCGGCTAGCGTCATGCGGTGTGTGCCTTCAAAATGGAAAGGCTTAGTCACAACAGCAACGGTTAGAATACCCTGCTCTTTAGCCATACGCGCAACGACAGGAGCGGCGCCTGTGCCCGTTCCGCCGCCCATACCGGCTGTGATGAAGACCATGTGGCTGCCTTCAATATATTCCATAATCTCTGCAGCCGCTTCTTCAGCTGCAGCGCTACCGACATCAGGATTCGCACCGGCACCAAGGCCTTGCGTAATATTCGCACCTAGTTGGATAACATTGTCGGTTTGTGCATTACCAAGCGCTTGCGCATCGGCGTTAGCGACTACAAAATTTACGCCCTGAAGCTGTGCGGTGATCATGTTATTAACAGCATTGCCACCTGCACCGCCGACACCGATAACCGTAATCGTTGGGCTTAGAGTTTCATTGCGTGGAGCTGGAGTAATCGTAAGCGACATGTGTTTCCCCTTGTCGAGTTTCTTCGTCATCGCGGTTCTTTTATAGAATAAGCGGATTTTCCGCGCCGTCGACAGCTTTTTTGTTATTATTACAGGTGAGTATATCGGCGAGATTTATGATTGCAACGGAAATGGCAGCATTATAGTGCTATAATGCGTAATAAAATCTGTTAGATTGCACTCATGGAACTCATTCAGTCACCTTCGCCCAATTATGATGAACGTAAACTGCCGGTTAGTTTGCTGTTGCTGCATTATACAGGCATGAAATCCGGTGCGGAGGCGTTGGAGCGTTTGACCGATGAGCAAGCCAAAGTCAGCGCGCATTATTTGGTGGAAGAAGATGGCCGTGTGTTTCAAATGGTCGAAGAATCGCGCCGTGCGTGGCATGGTGGGGTAGGCCATTGGCGCGGTATTACTGATATTAATAGCGCTTCCATTGGCATTGAAATTGTCAATCCGGGGCATGAATGGGGCTATCGTGAATTTCCTGAGGTGCAGATGCAAGCTGTCACTGAGCTTTGCCAAGGAGTCCTTAGTCGTAATCAAATTTTACCATGCGATGTGATTGGTCATTCTGATATTGCGCCGATTCGTAAGGAAGATCCAGGTGAGTTATTCGATTGGGAGGGCTTGGCGGCGCAAGGTATTGGCTTGTACCCGAAAGCGAGTTCGGCACGTGCGAGTGCTAATCAATTAGCTGATTATGGTTATGCGCTAGAAGAAGAGGCGAAAACAATAATAGCCTTTCAACGGCATTTCCGTCCCTCTGCTCTGACGGGCGAGTGGGATGAGCAATGTGCTGAAATTCTTGCATCTTTGCTTGAACAAGCGTAAGTAATCCAAGAAATCAGATGGTCGGGTGGCCGCGTGGTTCGCCACGAGGAAAGTCCGGGCTTCATGAAAGACGGTGGCGGGTAACTCCCGCCGGGGGCGACCCTAGAGACAGTGCCACAGAAAATAGACTACCTTGGCTTTGCTAAGGAAAAGCTGAAAAGGTGCGGTAAGAGCGCACCGCGCCTCTGGTAACAGAGGTGGCAGGGTAAACCTCACCGGAAGCAAAACCAAATAGGGATGATGCATGGTGCCTTTCACACTATCATCCGGGTAGGTTGCTAAAGATTGCGGGTAATCGTAATCGTAGATGAATGGTCACCGCCTGCTTGCAGGCACAGAACCCGGCTTACAGACCATCTGATTTTTCTTACAATCCAATCCCTTTGTCGGGTTTGGCAGACATGAATTTAGAAGTTTTCTGCATATCGAAATCATAGTCAGCTACAATAAAATTACTCAGCATCGTTATGTTCTTTATATCTCTCAAAGATAAAGTAACAAAAAACTCTTCATGAGGTTCTGTTTGCTGGCTGAGATGTATGTGAGGAGAAAGAGGGCGGGTGAGTATGCCTTCAGATTCGAGCTCTTCCATAAATTCATCCCGTATTTCTTCATCCATAAACCCAAATTTAAAACGACTACCGTCACGTTTAAGTTCAATGTCAGGGTCGCCTTTTAGTGTGTGATAATAAGGGTTTTCTTTAACTGCAGCATTAATCTCTTCTAGATGAGAAGATATCAATTCTTCTAGTTGAGTAATTTCTAAATTAGAAAACAAAAGTTTCCCTTTGCTAAAGAGATTAAAAAAGCTGTCTCTTTTGATTTTTTTGAAGATAATATCTGCATCTACAATATCATCTAGACCTTTTACGAGTTGCCGGGTTGCAGCGCCAATATTATTGTTTTGGGAGTATGACGCAGCTGCTTCTTTTAAGGTTTGCAATACATAGTCAGAGTAATGATGTAATTCGTCGCGGTCTTCGATTCTTGCGTTTAGCAACTTTAAGAATTTATTCTGTGCTTGTGTTAAGTTATTTCGGTTCATGCTTATTTGGTAAATAGTTCGTCCAATATTCAGTTTAGTCTCTGTAGACTTAATATCTCGTTAATTCCTTAAAACTCTTGCCTTTTATCGCTTTAGCGTTATGTTGCACGCCCTTGTGGTCGGCAGGTGCTGGCCATGTATATTAACTAACCCCGTTTTGCGTTTGCGCGAAACAAATAGAATTGAATTATTATGACTGCTTTAAAAGCTGCAAAATTTGCACAAGACTTGCCTGAAAATTATCAGGCTCCTGAATCATTCGCTGATATCTTTGAAAACGAACTTGCCGGTAGCGCTGTTGCCGAAGGTACCGTTGTTGAAGGTACCGTTATCGCTGTAAACAAAGACTTTGCTGTTGTTGATGTTGGCCTGAAATCCGAAGGTTTTATTCCTTTGTCTGAGTTCGGCCGTGAAGCTGAGATGCAACCAGGCGACAAAGTTGAAGTTTATGTTGACCGTTATGAAAACCGCTCTGGCGAAATCGTATTGAGCCGTGAAAAAGCCCTACGCGAATCTGTGTGGGAAGATCTTGAAAAAGCATGTGCGAAATCTGAGCCTGTGAATGGTACTATCTTTAACCGCGTTAAAGGTGGTTTCACGGTTGATCTAAACGGTGCGGTAGCTTTCCTACCGGGTAGCCAAGTGGATATCCGCCCTGCGAAAGACATCACTCCATTGATGAATGTTGAACAACCATTCCTTCTTCTTAAGATGGATCGCAAACGTGGTAACATCATCGTTTCACGTCGTGCGTTGCTTGAAGAGTCTCGTAGTGAAGAGCGCCAAGAGTTACTCGATAACATCTCTGAAGGTTCTAAACTTGAAGGTGTTGTGAAAAACGTAACTGATTACGGTGCGTTTGTTGATCTTGGTGGCGTTGATGGCCTCCTCCACGTAACGGATATGTCTTGGAAACGTATCAACCATCCAACGGATGTGTTGAAAGTGGGCGAGACAATTAACGTTATCGTGACGAAATACGATCCTGAAACAAAGCGCGTAAGCCTCGGCATGAAGCAGCTTGAAGAAAATCCATGGAACGAAGTTGCTGGCAACTTTGAAGTGGGTCAAATCTGCACAGGTCGCATCAGCAACGTAACCGATTACGGTGCATTTGTTGAACTTGGCGAAGGCATTGAAGGCCTCGTACACGTATCTGAAATGTCTTGGACGAAGAAAAACGTTCACCCAAGCAAGATTGTGTCAGCTAGCCAAGAAGTGAAAGTACAAGTTCTTGATATCGATCGCGAGAAGCACCGTATCAGCCTTGGTATTAAACAAACGGAAGATAACCCTTGGAACAACTTTGCTAAGAACAATGAAGCGGGCAAAATTGTTGAAGGTGAAATTCGTAATATCACTGACTTTGGTCTCTTCGTTGGTCTTGAAGGTGAGATTGACGGTTTGGTTCACTATTCTGATATCTCTTGGGATAAATCAGGTGAAGAAGCCGTTAAAGATTACAAAAAAGGCGATGTGGTTAAAGCACGTATCCTCGGCATTGATGTTGAGAAAGAACGTATCAGTCTAGGTATCAAACAGCTTGAAGATAATAAAGCTGCTGAAGCCGTTGAAGGTTTGGGTAAAGGTGCGACAGTCACTTGTACTGTAACTGATGTTCAGCCAGGTGGTATCGAAGTGGAAGTGGCTGATGGCCTCAAGACCTTCGTGAAGAAATCTGATCTATCACGTGATCGTCAAGATCAACGTCCGGATCGTTTCGCTATCGGTGATCGTGTTGATGCGAAAGTAACATCACTCCTCAAGAAAGAGGGTAAAGTGAATGTTTCGATCAAAGCACTTGA
Source organism: uncultured Rickettsiales bacterium (assembly GCA_964654855.1). Classification (GTDB taxonomy): domain Bacteria; phylum Pseudomonadota; class Alphaproteobacteria; order Rickettsiales; family JALZUV01; genus JALZUV01. The sequence goes on along the minus strand of CAZZJS010000002.1, from coordinate 170,000 downwards.
AATGGACCAACATAAGCAAGCCATTGAAGAATATGGTTCGGCTGAAAGTGGTGCAAGCCTTGGAGACATCCTCGGTGCGGCGCTTGACGAAGCAAAGAAAGATAAGAAATAGGTCAAACTATTTCATCTTAGGAAAGCAGGGGATAAATTGTTTCAATTTATCCCCTTTTTCTTTTTACTAATGGCTCATTACTGACTACATAATACGGATTATGGCTTTAAACGCAGATATCTTACTTGAACGTATTCACCTAAAAGCGCAGGCGCGTCGTTGGCGTTTAGTTGCATTGGTTGTGGCGGTTCTTGCTGCACTTACGTTGTTTCAGAAATTCGGTAAAAGCACTGGCTTGCCGCTGACGCAAGATCACATTGCGCGTGTCACGCTGGATGAAGTGATTTTCGACGATACAAAACGTGATGATTTATTCACCGAAATTGAAAATGATAATAACATTAAAGCGGTCATTGTACGTGTTGATTCGCCGGGTGGAACGACGGTGGGGTCTGAAGAGGTGTATTTGCGTTTGCGCCAAATTGCGAAAAAGAAGCCCGTCGCTGCGGCAATGCGTAGCTTTGCCACTTCGGGCGGATATATGGCGGCGATTGGTGCGGATTATATTGTTGCGCGTGAAGGAACAATCACCGGCTCCATTGGTGTGGTGATGCAAACCGCTGAGATGACAGAACTTGCGAAGAAAATTGGCATTAAGCCAGTTGTCGTTCGTTCTGGTGATTTGAAAGCTTCGCCCACTCCGGCAGAGAAGATGACGCCAAAAGTACGCAAAATGTTGGAAGGCATTATCGATGATTTCTATCAGTATTTTATCGGACTTGTTAAAACTCGTCGTGGATTAGATGAAGTACAAGTAGCAGCCATTTCGGATGGCCGTGTCGTTTCTGCTCGCCAAGCAGTTGCCCTTAAAATGGTCGATGCGATTGGCGGTGAAGCCGAGCTGTTAAAATGGATGAAAGCGAAACATAAAGTTGATGAAACACTTGAGATTCGTGATTATGAAGTCGAAAAAGATGAACCTTCAATCAAAGATTTGCTGACCGGCGCGACAGCGGGCACAATTTTTGAAAATTTAACGTCACTTCCGCTTGACGGGTTGGTCTCCATCTGGCACCCTACAGCTCTTAAATAAACCTTTAATTTTAATCGGTTGCACAATGACAAAATCTGAACTTATCCAACGCCTCGCGAAACGTTTTCCACGCCTTATGCAGCGTGAAATAGAACAACTTGTTAACACCTTTTTAGGTGAGATTAGCGATGCACTTTGTGAAGATGGTCGCGTGGAGCTTCGCGGTTTTGGTGCCTTTTCGGTACGTAAGCGCGAACCTCGCAAAGCCCGTAACCCAAAAAACGGTGCAGAAGTTAAAGTTGGAACGCGCCACTCTATCTATTTCCGCACCGGTAAAGAGCTGCGCGACGAGATTAAAGACCTAGCCGTTACTAATAGCTAGTAGCCGTGTTTTCGTCGCTCTTTCGCTTAATACGTTTTACCCTTCTCATTCTGATTTTAGTGGTGGTGGTGGTGTTTACCGTCTCCAATCGTGGCGATGTTGATCTCTCACTTTATCCGTTACCATTTGAAGTTAGCTTACCAACCTATTTATTCTTTCTGCTTACCTTAGCATCGGGCTACATTTGGGGTATGTTCTCCAACAGCATCTCCACTTTCCGCCATAAACGGGTGGCGAAAAAAGAGCACCATAAGGTGGAAGCGCTGGAGCAAGAAGTGAAGTCTCTGCGGGCACAAAAAGCGACGGTAGCTGCACCAGTGGATGCTCCTAAACTCACAAAAGATGACTAAGGTCAAAATCTGCGGTCTTACGACGCAGAAAGCTGTTGCCGCCTGTGTTGAATCTCAGGCCGATTTCATTGGTTTTGTGGTCTATGATAAGTCACCGCGCCACTGTTCTGCGCAACAATTTGCACAGCTCGCGATGAATACGGACGAGATTCCAACCGTACTGGTCACTGTAAATGCCACGGATGCATTGCTAGATGAATATTTGGACGCATACCGTCCCACTTATGTGCAATGTCATGGCGAGGAGTCACCGGTGCGGCTTGCTGAGATTCGCAATCGCAAGGTGAAGATTATCAAAGCATTGGGAGTTGCGGAAGTGGATGATTTAACCAAAATTGCTGAGTATCGTGACCATGCAGATATTTTGCTGCTAGATGCGAAGCCTGTGGTAGGCGAATTGCCCGGCGGCAATGCCAAAAGCTTCGATTGGTCGCTACTAGCCGATGCGAATATCACTGGCGATTGGATGCTTTCAGGCGGTTTGAATGCTGAGAATGTCTCTGAGGCGCTCAAACAAACCAACCCGCCGATGGTCGATATTTCCAGTGGTGTTGAAAGTGCGGCTGGAGTAAAAGATGTGGCATTAATTAAGGAATTTATGACTCATGCCAAACGCTAATAGCTTACCTGACGAAAATGGCCATTTCGGTATTTTTGGCGGGCGTTATGTTGCTGAAACCTTGATGCCACTTATTTTGGAGGTGGAGACGGCGTATAAATCAATCGCCAATGATGCAGAGTTCTGGGCGGAGTTTGATTCGCTCGCGGCGGATTATATTGGCCGCCCTTCGCCGCTCTATCATGCGAAACGTTTAAGCGATCATCTGGGTGGCGCGAAGATTTACTTTAAGCGTGATGAGCTCAATCATACGGGCGCGCATAAAATCAATAACTGTATCGGCCAAGCGCTGATTGCCAAAAAGCTAGGCCGCAAACGCATTATTGCCGAAACAGGCGCTGGTCAACATGGCGTGGCGACGGCGACGGTCTGTGCGCTATTCGGCCTTGATTGTGTCGTCTATATGGGCGTGAAAGATATGGAACGCCAAAAGCCGAATCTATTCCGCATGAAGCTGCTTGGGGCGGAAATTGTGCCGGTGACCAACGGTTCTGGCACGCTTAAAGATGCAATGAACGAAGCGCTGCGCGATTGGGTCAGCAATGTGGAAGATAGTTATTATCTGATTGGCACCGCCGCTGGCCCGCATCCTTATCCTGAAATGGTGCGCGAGTTTCAGTCGGTTATCGGGCGTGAAACCAAAGAACAAATGATGTCCAAAGAAGGTCGCTTGCCAGATTCGTTAGTCGCTTGCATCGGCGGGGGGAGTAACGCGATTGGCCTTTTCCATCCGTTTATTGACGATGAGAGCGTTCAGATTTACGGCGTGGAAGCGGCAGGAAAAGGGTTGGAAAGCGGCGAACATGCGGCGTCTCTTGCTAAAGGGAAGGCAGGAATCCTGCATGGAAACCGTACTTACTTGCTGCAAGATGATGATGGCCAAATTGAAGAAGCGCATAGCATTTCGGCTGGGTTGGATTATCCGGGTATTGGCCCTGAACATAGCTATTTGCATGAGATTGGCCGTGTGAATTATGTGAGTGTGACGGATCAAGAAGCGCTTGATGCCTTTCAGCTTTGCACGAAATTAGAGGGGATTTTACCCGCATTAGAGCCAAGCCATGCACTCGCTCATGTCAGCAAAATTGCGCCGACATTACCGAAAGATCATCTATTAGTGATGAATCTATGTGGACGTGGCGATAAAGATATTTTCACCCTCGCCGAAGCGTTTGGAGTGGAGTTATGAGCCAGCGTTTAACGAATAAATTTGCGAGTTTAAAAGCGCAGGGTAAAACCGCTTTTATTCCGTTTATTATGGGAGGTGACCCTGATGCTGCAGCGAGTTTGGAATTTTTAAAATCACTGCCAGCGGCGGGCGCAGATATTATCGAAATCGGTATGCCTTTTTCTGACCCAATGGCCGATGGTCCTGTGATTGAAGCAGCGGGAAATCGCGCGCTAGATGGCGGTATGACACTCGCTAAAACATTAAGCCAAGTGGCAGAATTTCGCGAAACCGATGACGAAACACCGATCATCCTTATGGGCTATAGCAACCCGCCCTATATTATGGGGTGGGAGAAGTTCTGTGTCGCCGCAAAGCAAGCGGGGGTGGATGGTTTAATCCTCGTCGATCTGCCACCGGAAGAAGAGGCGGAAGCGACGCCTTATATGGTGGAAAATGAGATTGATTTGATTCGCTTGGTCACGCCAACCGCTGATGCGGCACGCCGCGAAGTGATTTTGAAATCTGCCAGCGGCTTTGTTTATTATGTGTCCGTCGCGGGAATCACAGGCGATAAATCCGCGACCAACAGATCGCTTGATAAAGCGATGAGTGACCTTCGCGCACAAACCGATTTACCGTTGGCCATTGGCTTCGGTATTAAAACGCCGGAGCAAGCGGCCGATGCAGCAAGGCATGCGGATGCTGTGGTGGTAGGTTCTGCCATTGTGAAAATACTGAATGAGCAAGGTGTTGATAAAGCGCTTGAGTTGGTTAGCGACTTAGCTAGCGCGACGCATACTGTCTAATAGTGGCTCCAACTCATATTGGGCATCCCAAGCATTTCCGTAGATCGGTTGGCCGGGGTTGGATTGGTTTTGTAAGCCGTACAGGGTGCCTTCTAGGATGGCGTTTACGCAAAGTTCGATATTGGCATCGGCGGCGCTGACGCGATGTTCGATATGTTTATTTTCTTTGGGTTTATCAGGCAGGCGCAGCGCGACCGATCGGTTATTAGGGCCCCAGCAGATATGAGTGGGGGAGTGTCTGCCATGTGTTTCAAAACGGCTGGTATCGTTGGGTGAAAAAATATGCAAGTTCTGCTGCATGGTGGCGAGTAAGCCGCCTAGCGTATGCAACATGGGCGGGCTATATTCATCTGCTTCGTTACGAGTGAAAACATTGATGCCAGTTTCATCCTCTAAATGTAGGTGGAAATGTAGGGCGCTGCCGTAATCTTGTGGGTAGGGCTTGGCAGAGAAATCGGCGTTTAGGTTAGTACCAATTTTACTGCGTAGAGTTTCTAGAGTTTGGATGAAATGGGGAATATCGGTGAAGGTTTTAGTCGCGATTTCATATTGGGTTTTGCCGCGTTCTTTTTCGACTGCGTAACAATCGGGGTAAATTTCATTCAGGGTTTGCAAGATAGTATCTTCGGGTAAATCTTTGCCCACATAAAATTCCAGCTCCGCCGCGAAAACGGGACGGAGCTGGAATTGGTCTTGTAGAATTTGCAGCGTGTTAGGCAACGACGCTATCAATCCATTCTTGTAATTTAGATTTTGGCAAAGCGCCTACTTTCGTGCCGATCACTTCGCCACCTTTAAAGATCATCATGGTCGGAATTCCGCGAACACCGTATTTGCTTGGAGTTTCAGGGTTCTGATCAATGTTTACTTTTGCGACCGTGAGCTTATCGCCCACTTCGCCGGCTAGCTCATCAAGAATAGGGCCGACTTGCTTACAAGGGCCGCACCATTCTGCCCAAAAATCTACCAATACGGGTTTGTCTGATTTTAGTACTTGGGCGTCAAAGCCTGCATCATCAATATTTTCTGCGCTCATGGGAGTCTCCTTGTTTGTTATGAAGTTAATCTAGGTAGCGGTGGGCGTAATTGCAAGAGGCATCAACTTCGGTGCATGAGTCCATAAGATAGCAGCCTCTATGCGCTTGTCAGGATAAACGCGGTGGAGGGTATCGACATAAAGTTGCATTTGTTCGCGATAATGTGCGGCGATGGCTTGCGCATTCTGCGGGATGGTGCGGCTGGTTTTATAATCGACTACGAGTACGGAATCTTCCAAGATGACCAGCCGATCAATTTGGCCGGAGAGGGTTTGGCTTGCCTCTAGCATGGCAGTGACGGGCACTTCGGCTAGTGAGTCTTCGCCAAAGACAGCAGCAAATTGTGAATCTTCTAGAATGGTTATAGTTTCATCAATCCAACGCTCGCATTGATCCGCATCGATTCCTTGTTGTTTGAGCAAAATTTCTGCTGAGTGACGCCGCTGTGCAGGGGTAATATCGGGTAGAATTTCGAGCAAATGGTGAATGAGCGTTCCGCGTTTGGCCGCGCTACGATCTTTGGTGAGTAGGGGGGAATCTGCCGCGGGTTCAGTATTTTCAAGGCGTGACGGCGTGAGGGGGCGTGGTGGTAATGGCTCCTCTGGTGCAGTTTGGGTAATCCATTGAGGTAGAGTATTCGTTACGGGAAGTGAATCTACCGAGCGTGACGATTGAGGTTGCTCAATGGCGTCGCTTTTCGCAATGACGGGATCTTGCAACACCCAATGGCCCTCACTTTCTTCTTTGCCGATCGTTTCCATCGCTTGGGCGATATGGGCGTACCAGCAATCCTCAGCAGGTGCTTTGGCATTACCGCCGAGCCATCCAGTGACGTAAAGTTCGTCAGCGGCGCGAGTGAGCGCGACATAAAGTAAGCGGCGATATTCACGAAGTTCGGCTTGTTTACGATCCTCTTTGAGAGCGAGGATAGCTTGACTTTGCGCGGCATCATCCGGTGCGAAAAGAGCAGTATTAGCCGTCCAAAGGAGCTTTTCTGTCGCGCTGGGCTTGCTGACCGTATCGGGCAGAATGACGATGGGTGCTTGCAGGCCTTTACTACCATGTACGGTCATCACGCGCACTGCATTGCCGGATTGTTCCATCTCGCGTTTAATCGTGATTTCTTCACGGCGGAGTTCTTGGACGAACCCTTGCAGGGAAGGAGGTGCAAGTTGTTCGTAATCGCGCGCAAGGTTGAGCAGTTCATCTAGTGGGTCATGCACTTGGGTGCCGAGGCGTGAGGCGAGTTTCTCACGCCCGCCATCTGCCTCTAGGATACGCGCTAGCAGCTCATAAGGGCGTAGGTAGTCAACGGCGGATAGCCACTCAGCAAGTTGTGCAGCGATTGCTGGATGTTGTTTTCCTAAAGCTTCCCATAAGCTTCCCTTACGGTCATGGGCGAGGGTGAATAGCTCCTCCTCACTCACGTTAAAGAGTGGAGATTTCAGTACGCAAGCCAGTGATAAGTCATCTTGGGGAAGTAGTAAAAAACCAGCCAGTGCGAGCATATCTTGCACGGCGAGCTGTTCGAGTAGCTTGAGTCGATCTTCACCGGCTACGGGCACGTTATGCTTTTTCAACGCACGGATAAGACGATAATAAAACGGGCTGCGGCGGCGTACCAATATGAGAATATCACCCGCTTGCACATTGCGCCCTCGTGCGGGGAGGTGGCGCTTGCTATCGAGCCATCCGGCAATGGTGGAGGCGATAGTCTCGGCTGTTTGCGATTCTGCGGTTGGGTTCTCGCGTGCATTTTTAGAATCTGGAACTTGCCACGGTATACGGTTCTCAGCGTCTTTCTCTTGAATGGCGAGTGGCCAAAGTTCGACCCGCCCGGGCAGTTCGCGGCTAGCTTGGTGTTGGCTGGTGAGCCCCTCTTCTAATACGCCTTCAGCGGCGGTGGGATTGCTGAGTACGGTATCGACTAATTTTAGTACAGCAGGGGTGGAGCGGAAGGAAAGCGAGAGCGAAACCGGTTGCCATTTCTCGCCGGAGTGGCTGATTTTTTGTGCGAAATGCTGCTTCATTTGTGCGAATTTTTCAGGGTCAGCACCTTGGAAGCGGTAGATGGATTGTTTTTCATCGCCCACCACAAATAAAGTGCGGGTGTCTTCACGAGAAGATTCACCTGTGAAAAATTCTTCAGCCAATAGTTTGATAATTTGCCACTGAATGGGTGAGGTGTCTTGCGCTTCATCGACCAGTAAATGATCAATTCCGCTATCGAGTTTGAATAATATCCAAGGCGCAATGCCTTCGCGATTAAGCAGCTGGTAGGTATCGTTAATCAGATCATCATAATCGAGAAAGCCACGGTCACGCTTTAACTTGGCGTAGAGAGCGAGCAATGCTTCGGCCAGCGATAGCATAGCAAACGACCAATCGGCAGCCTCTTGCGTGAATAGCGCTTGGGCGAGTGTGTGAATACGTGCTTGTTCTTCCAACAAAAACTCAGCAAGCTGCGGATGGTCTTTTGTTTGCTTGGCCGCCAGAAGCGATTTGCGCGGGCTGTTTTTGGCAGTTAGAAAGGCGAGGAACCATTGCTGTAAGAGGCTTTCATCGGGTTGCTCGTTATTGCCACGCCAATGGGTGAGCCATTGATCGAAGATATCAGCACGTTCATTATCGCCTTTGCCACCCATGCGTAAAATCGGCACGGCAGCGGCGAATTCATCCAAGCGGCGCGGGATGGTTTCATAATAATCGTTGAGCACGCTATCGCGGGTTTGATCTGCTATGCCGAGATAGGTTTTGACTTGTTGGCGTGTAGTGGTCGCGCCTTCTGCATCGCGAAACCAATTTTCAAAGATACCACGCTTTTTGATAATTTCATCGAGTAGGCCGTCTAGTTCATCTTCGCCTAAGCGGGATGCTAGCTTTTGTAGACTGGGGGTGAGATCAGCGATTTCTGTGGGTAAGCGCGGTTCGGTAAAAAGCTGATGGCGTGCTTCGCGTAGTAGCAAACTGGTTTGTGATTCTTCCATCAGACGGAAATAAGGTGAGACGCCGGCCTCTAGCGAGAAACGCTTCAGGAGCGACTGACAGAGTGAATGGATCGTCATAATCCGCACACCTTCAGGCGCTTCTAATACTTGCAAGAACAAGCGCCTTGCGCGTTGGCGGGTCACGTCATCTGGTTTATGACCGATAAGATTCTGTAAGGTTTGGTCAAGGTCGCTGTCGGAAAGTCGCACCCAAATGGCCAGTTCCTTTTGCAAACGAGTCAACATCTCTGCCGCTGCCGCGCGGGTATAGGTGAGGCAGAGAATCTTCTCCGGCACGGTGCCTTCCAGCAATAGGCGTAATACGCGGTCAGTCAGGACTTTGGTCTTTCCGGTGCCTGCATTAGCTGTCACCCAGACCGATTGTTGCGGGTCTGCCGCCGCTCGTTGCGCTTGAGTGATATTGAGAAGTTTTACCATGAGGCATTAACTTAACGCCTGATTTAGCAAAAGATAGGCCGTTTATAGCTAAAAACCTTAACAAAAGGTTAATATTTGAGATTTGAGAATTGTGATATTCTGAGAGTGGTTTCTTGTGTGTTTTTTATTTCGATAAATAACACAGTTTAGTGAGCGTTTGCTTACTCATTTTGATAAGTCAAAACTTGCTGAACAAGCAAGAAACTACTTTTTAATCACCCCAGCGCTTTGCGACTGGGATATTCAATAATCTTTTTTTTAAATTTTCAAAAAAATGAAAAAATCATTTTTAGTTTTAATGGTTTTGCTAACCACAATCAGCGCCAACCTTAATGCCCAAATTTTGGATAAATTGAAGGATAGAATCCCTCAAAAACCAAAAATTGGAAAAGTTGATGGTAACATTCTCAAAACTGAACGAGCTTGGAACCGCTTAAACGGGTTACAAGTGTTCAACAAAGGAAAAGCGACTGTTTCTTTATCTTTTGACTCAACGACTGTTGTAGGGGATACCTTGCTTAACGGTCATATTGGAACCACTCCGGTTTCGATTAAAGTTGATAAAGGAAGAAAAGTAACCACACTTTCTCTTCAGCGTGAAAACGCTTATTCGCTTAATTTCTCTACCAAATCCATTCCCGGACAAGGTGAGAAAGATTCTGTAAGAGTTGAAGGTAGTTGGGCACCTAACGCTTTTGACGTTGATTCTTGCTTCTTGTATTTTACTGCTGATTCTACAGCCCAAACGAAGGGTCAAAAATTGGCAAAAGATGCAGGTGACAAAGCGAAAGCAAGGTTCAATGAAGGAAAAAAGTTGGCATCGGACGGTTTGAAAGCACTCGGGGTAACTGGTGTTATCTCAGACAAGAAGATGCTTTCGGTTGACTCCTTGTACTTTGGGGGTGGTTGGAATCAAATTTTAGAGGTCAAACGAACTTCTAAAAAAATGAAGAAAACCAGAACCTATCGTCTGACAGCTGAAGATGGGACCATTTATGGCCTCAAATTGAAGAAGTCGGGTGAAGCTGAAGTGACATGGGAAAGAAATGGTGAATTGTTCAAAGTACTTGTAAAGTTCTCGCCTGTCGAGGACGGACAAAGTACTGGGAGCATTACTGCGGCTTCTCGAAAGCGAGGAGATGAAGTTCATAATTTCGAAGACTTGCTCTTCTTGAGTTTGAGCTTCAAATAGCTAACCGAGGTTAGCGAACTATGAGAAAAAGATTAGGTAAAGGTCGGTCAACAGTATGTTGAGCGGCCTTTGCTATTTTTAGGGGGTGGAAATCTTTGTTTTGCGTCCTGTCGCGACTGCTGTCGCTCCAGTTACGCGACGCTATCGCTTGCTGATGGCTCGATCGGCCTGCTGGCCTTCTCCTTATACATATATTTATCGTTTAAACTTACAATTTGCGGCCTGCGATGGAATTTGCTAAAAGGGCTGCTGACAAAAACAACGTGATGAGACTCATGCCTCAAGAAGCGATTATTACCGAATTGGAAAAGCGCCGTGAATCTGCCCGTAATGGTGGCGGACAGGTGCGTACAGATAAACAACATGAAAAAGGCAAGCTAACTGCTCGTGAGCGGATAGAAGTGCTGTTAGATCATGATTCTTTCGAAGAATTTGATATGTTTGTGGAGCATCGCTGCGAGCATTTCGGCATGGAAGATAACCGCATTGCCGGTGATGGCTGTGTGACGGGGCAGGGGACCATTAATGGCCGTCTCGTATTTATTTACAGTCAAGATTTTACGGTTTTAGGCGGCTCGCTTTCGGAAACTAACGGTAAGAAAATTTGCAAATTAATGGATATGGCGATGAAAGTCGGCGCTCCAGTGATTGGTATGAATGATTCTGGTGGTGCACGTATTCAAGAGGGAGTGGATTCACTTTCCGGCTATGCGGAGATTTTCCAACGCAATGTATTGGCATCAGGTGTGGTGCCGCAAATTTCATTGATTATGGGCCCTTGTGCAGGTGGCGCGGTGTATTCTCCGGCGCTGACTGACTTTACCTTTATGGTCAGTGGTAGCTCTTATATGTTCGTCACCGGCCCTGATGTGGTCAAAACCGTGACGCATGAGGTGGTAAGCCAAGAGACTCTCGGCGGTGCAGAAGTGCATACGAAGAAGAGTGGTGTGGCTGATCGTGCCTTTAATCACGATATTGATGCGCTTTTGCAGACGCGTCGTTTATATAACTTCCTGCCGCTTTCGAACCAGAGTGGTGTACCGACTCGCCCAACGTCAGATCCGGTGGATCGCGTGGAAATGTCGCTTAATACACTTGTGCCGGAAAATCCGAATAAAGCCTATGATATGAAAGAACTCATCTTCCGCGTGGTGGATGAGGGTGATTTCTTTGAGATTCAGCCGGAATGGGCGAAGAATGTGGTTGTTGGTTTTGGTCGTATGGATGGTCATACGGTTGGCTTTGTGGCGAATAACCCGATGCATTTGGCGGGTTGCTTAGATATTGATGCGAGCCGTAAAGCGGCACGTTTTGTGCGTTTCTGTGATGCGTTTGAGATTCCATTGGTGAATTTCGTGGATGTTCCAGGTTTCTTACCAGGTACGGCGCAGGAGCATAACGGGATTATTAAACATGGTGCGAAGCTACTTTATGCTTTTGCCGAAGCAACGGTGCCGAAAGTGACGATCATTACGCGTAAAGCGTATGGTGGTGCTTATATTGTGATGAGCTCGAAGCATTTGCGTGGTGATGTGAATTACGCGTGGCCAACGGCAGAGGTGGCGGTGATGGGCCCTAAAGGTGCGGTGGAGATTATCTTCCGTGGTAGCCTTAAGAATAGCGCAGAAGCCGATAAGAAGGTGGAAGAATATCGTGAAAAATTCGCTAGCCCGTTTGTGGCGGCGTCTCGTGGTTACATTGATGATATTATCCGTCCGCAAAATACGCGTGCGCGTATTTGTCGGAGTTTGGGAATCTTGAGACATAAGAAGCTCGAGAATCCGTGGAAGAAACACGATAACTTACCTCTGTAATTCTACTAGCGCGGGCTGCAAATAAGTTTTTGTTGCGCTCGCTTGCTTATGTAGATTAATAACTACACTGCGCAGCGCGATGCTCACAAGAAACGTATTTTCGCTCCGCACTAGCGAATGACTAAAATGAAATGAGAAGATATGGCTAAAATTGAAGTATATTCGACAAATTATTGTCCTTACTGTGTGCGTGCAAAAGATTTACTTAAGCGCAAAGGGCAGAGTTTTGAAGAAATCGATGTGACGGATGACATGGGGATGCGTGAAAAATTAGTCGAAAAAGCAGGTGGAATGCGCACGGTTCCACAAATTTTTATCGATGATAAGCATATTGGAGGCTTTGATGACCTCGATAAGCTAAATAAATCGGGCAAATTAGACGAATTATTGTAGTAACCTAAACACCACAGAATCTGCGGCTTTTATGGCACAGGGTTGTGGATAACAGTCGTAAAGGACTGATAAATTCAGTTTTAGCGAGTGTTTCTATTTGACAGCGAGCCCAAAATACCTAATTTGTGGTTCAAATACGCCCAATACAAATTACTTAAAACATATAGGAGTTTTCTATGTTTAACCGTATCAAAGCAACTGCACTTGTAGCAACTACTGCTGCTATGCTTGCTACCCCTTTCGCTGCTAGCGCTTTCTGCGACGATGGTAACTATAACGTTCTCGTTGATGAGCGTGGTAACATTATTCGTGATGCTCGTGGCAACTGTGTCCATGTTGATTGGACTAACAATGGCTATAACTGTGATGGTGTGTTCTTCACAACTGACGAACGTAACATTTACTTCCCATTTGATAGCGCACGTTTGACTGCAAAAGCGAAAGCAAAGTTAGACTACATCGCTGAAAATATCCTTGCTAAAGGTAATGTAACGAAAGCAACGCTTATTGGTTACGCTGATCCAATCGGTAACCCAGCTTACAACAAAGCGCTTTCTAAGCGTCGTTCTATTGCTACAAAACGCTATCTAGCGAGCAAAGGTTATCTAAACACAACAGCAACGACTCTCACTGGTAAAGGTGAAACGTCTAAATTTGCTGAAGGTTGTGGTGGCGATATCGCTTGTCAACAGCCTAACCGTCGTGTTGAAATTCGTTTCCAGAAAAAGAACTAATTTCAAACGATTAGAAAAATTAAAGGGGTCCGAAAGGGCCCCTTTTTTTATGCTTTTAAGTTTTTCTGCACTTTAAATCAGTTTTTTCTGCGCCTCACGGCACTCATAAAAGATGGCTTCTCTCCGTAGTATCTATTTGAATTTAAATATTATTTTCTGCCTTTCTGCTCAAGTTTGAGCTGTGTATTAGGGTTCTCAATCTTCATAAAACTGTAACACTGCTAAAGTTATGATTTCTTTATACTAAACAGTGGAGAAATATGACTAAATGAGCCAAACGACCGAACATAACGCTTACGATCCGCATGATGCGGATCATGGCAGCCCATATTACAAAATGGGTTGGAGCGCCTATAAGGGGCACACGCGAGGTATTATCCGTGGGCTTGTGGTAGGCTGTGTCGTTGGCGCGATGATTGGTGCTGGCCTGTGGGCATTGGGCGCCGTTGGTGTTGTAGCGGGTATAACGGCTAGCTTAAGTGTTGTAACGGCTGGTTTTTCAGTATTTACAGGCTTAATGGCGGCAAGCTTAATGGGGCGTTTGGGTAATGCGGCAGGTAACGTATCGTCGCAATTAGCAGAATTGGAGTTACAGGAGCGATATCCTGAATTACCCGAAATTTCTTATGATTCCCCTGCACCGGGTTATGGTCACCATTACGAGGTGCCAGCTGATCGCGATGTAGGAAAGCTCTTCCATGGCCGTGTAGGGTTAACAGGTGGCTTGTTAGGAGGCGGTCTGGGGGCATTAGCAGGGCATGCTGGGCTAGCAGGGCTGATGACACTGCATGTAGGTGGTTTAGCCGCCGCAGCGCCGATTGTAGCCCCTATCATGTTGGGAAGTATTATTGGTAGCTCATTCGGTATTAACCGTAGCTACTTTAAGAGTGTGTTTAATGTGACCGATCGTATGCTGCAAGGAAAGCTATCTTCTCCTTCAGAGTCGGAGCTTGCACAAGATAGAACGCGTTACCGTATGATTGGCGAGCAAGGGCCAACGCCTGTCTTGACTAGCTTGCAGCGTCAGGAAGAATTCTATCGATTACAAAATGGTTATTTTAAGAAAGCCTTTGAGGCTGGTTTTGCAGGAAATGCGCGTGGTCTTGTTGGAGGGATCGTCGCAGGTGGAGTATTAGGAACATTACTGGGCGGTATTGCCGTATTTGCTCTTTCCGCTTCAGGTGTGGGTGCAGCTGCAATTTTTGGAGGTGTTCTGGCCTTTACTATGCATCATTCAAGCGACTTCTTTAGTGAGGCATTCTCGGAAGCAGGCGGACATAGTCATGTACATGAGGTGTTCCATGAGCGAACACGCGCGATGCGCAAGGGTATAGAGCTAGGCTTTGATGAAGCAGAATTTAATATCATTAAACGTCGTCAGGCGGATCCTGAATTAACGCCTCCTACAGCGCAGACTAAACCCGCCTTTAATCCGCGAGTGGCGATTATTATGGGTGTTTTAGGCGCAGTAGCAGGTTTAGCCTTAGCGCCACTTGCTGGCGGCGTTGCTGGGTTGCTCTCATTAGGTGCGGTGCCTTATTTAGCGCCTAGTTTGGGTGCAGCGACTTTCGGTATGGTAGGAATGAGCTTTGGCCTAGGTCCTAAAGTAACAGAGACGCTCCACGAATTTGCCGATGGAATTTACCATGGTGCTTTTGCGCCGGGTACAAATCACCCAGAAGTTAAAACTCAAGGTAATATCCCGCTTATGTCGCCACGTTCAGAGCTGGCGGAGCATTATTTAGATCATGTAGGTGTAAGCAAGGCAGTAGAACAACAGCGGGCCGTGCCGCCATTACAAGCACATTCTGGCGTAAACGAACAAGCTTTTTATGAAAATCTACCGAATCATACGCATTTGTCTGAAGGTGAGTTGGCTCCTCGCGAGCGTTTGGCGGAACAACAAGTAGCAGCGCAGCAAAGCGAAGAGAAAGAAGCAGCGCATTGTGAAGTGAAGCCAGAACCTGTTTCGCATTGTGAAACGGTCGAAAAGAAAGAACCTGTTCGCCAAGAAGAATCTGAAAAATCATGTGCAGTGGATGAGATACTTGACCGAGGTTCGCGCAATTTTAAGCAACAATTAGCAGATCAAGAAGTCGATGCAGCAACGCAAGGGATGCAGAGACAGTAACGATGGCTGATTCGATCACAGGATTTCTTTCTGGCGCAGTACGCGGTGCGGCTAAAGGAGCCTTGATCGGCGCGGTGATCGTAGGAAGCGTAGGATTGATTGCTGCGACAGCTGGCTTGGGTACTGCCCCTGTTTTTGTTGGGGCAGCTACGACTAATGCGTTGACGGTAGGACTTACCGCTTTTCTGAATTTTATGGCACCTATTTTTACAGGAGTTGGTGCTTTGGCTATGGGCACGGGAGCCGTAGTGGGGGGAGTGCGTAAGGGAATTTCCAATTCAATTGAGCAAACTCATATTCGCAATGAACAAGAAGAAATGATAGAGCTTTCACAATCGGCTCGTTCGTCGGAACGCGGTAAGAATGGTCTGCCGAGAAGTCAGACACAGCGCAATTATGTGCCGCCTAAAGCACCCAATGTCCTTAAAGATGAAATGCCAAATGCTTGGGCAAAGAAAATCAAAAGCGAGCGTAAAAACGTTAAACAGCAGAGCCATCAAGGCCATTCTCATTAAAATTTTATGGTGATTGTACCATCCAACGCTTGATAGCGCACAAACATTGTTGTATCTAGCGCCCTCAAGGCTGGCCGCCGTAGCTCAGTGGTAGAGCGCGTCATTGGTAATGACGAGGTCGGGAGTTCAATTCTCCCCGGCGGCACCATATAAATCAATAGTTTAATAGATTTCATCTTTTTCGATAATATTTCTAAGTAGCAAATAAGTAGCACTAGAGTTAAAAACCAATCGAAAAGGATAGTGATATGAAAACCACCCAAACCACCACCGCAGTCATCCAGAACGTACGAGATGCAATTCCGCATTTCTCTACTGTTGATGAGAAGAATGACCCCAAAGGCCATGCAGAGGCAGAGCGGTGGCTTTCTGAATCGGACGATAAAGTGCTGTCACTAAGACCGCAAACGCCAGAAGAGATGAGTGAGTGGCTAGAGATAATGCATCAAGAGTATGTTTCTGCCAGTGATAACGGTACTGCCTATTGTGGGGCTATTGCCTATGCGTTGAAGCAGAGTTCTAAGCTTATTAGGCAATACTGAATGAAGGAGCATTATGTGAATAGCGTGCTGCGGCGGGGCTAAAATTAAAATGCTTGCGGAAAGAAAAGAGCGCAATCTGGATCTGAGGAACTCACCAGATAATTTGCATCTGTTTGTGATTCATCGTCTGTTGTAGTACAAGAATCAAGGCTACTTCTATTTCCTGCACGGACTTCGCCTCTTCCAGGCAAGCCGTCGTCAATTTTACTATCTATAGAAAAGGCATCCTCAGGCAGTATTTTAGGATCAAGTATACCACCACCTACATTACCCTCATCACCAAGTTTGAGGGTGTTGCCATAATTTCCATTAAAAAGAGCCCCAGAACATAATGCTGAAGGGCATATTCCATAATCATCAACATACCAATAAGCACCTTCAAACCGGCTTTGGGGCACACTTGTTTGATCCCTAGACCCTGGATAATCTCCTGAAATAACCTGAGCATTGCCAAGATGTTGCCAAAAACGTACTGCTTCGTAGGGATATTCTACAGATCCATCTCCGTCTCCGTTGCATGTTGCTTCGCCAGTATCATCAGCATGAATACATGGCGCTCCAATGCCGGTTGTACCGTCGGCTATACCCCAATAAGCCGTCGCATTATCCATATCACCTGGTAAAGCACTATATTTCAGCTTGAACGTATTAACCCCCACTTTGTATTTATTCAAATCGCTTATGACAGAATTTAACTCGGCACTACGTATCAACTCTTGCCCGACGGTTACCCCGCCAATTATCAGTCCAATAATGACAAGTACAATCGAAAGCTCTAACAGCGTAAAGCCTTGCTTATTCTGCGCACAGTCAAGGCTATCCATATCCATATCCATATCCTAGAGATTATAATATAATAATACAGTGAGAAAAAGGTTAATGCTTACTTCTCCTTTTCCCAGTCCTAGTTTCTACTTATTTAGCATTTTATCTTTTAGACATAATTGATTAACTATATTGCTCTAGAATGAGTAGACAAAGAGAGGAGGGGTTCACATTACTGGAACTCTCCATTGTGCTGGTAATTATTGGCTTAATCATTGGTGGTATTACCGCTGGGCAGGAATTAATTCGCAGCGCAGAACTTAACTCTGTCATCTCAGATGTGAATAAATACAAAGTGGCAATTAACACTTTTAAGCTGAAATATAATACATTACCTGGTGATATGGGTAATGCGACCAGCTACTGGCCAGCATGTGTCGACGATTCATTAGGTAACCCATGTGATGGTAATGCTGACGGGGTAGTTACTGGAGAAGAAGGCTTGAGAGCATGGGAGCATTTATCCAAATCAGGAATCGTTGCAGGAAACTATACCCCAACATGGGATAGCGGGGATTGTCTGATAGATCCATCATTACCGGATACAGCAATTAGCGATGGAAAATTCTATATATCAAGCGGAAGTACACCATTTGACACCAATATTGCAATTGTGCTCGCTGCGCCTGATTGTGAATCAACTAAGCCAGTAAGCGGATTTCAAGAAAATGAGGCATATTCTATTGATTTAAAAATAGATGATGGAATTGGCAATAGCGGAAAGGTTGGGCAAAGAGTTGGAGGTGCGGGCCTTGACTACGATCTCTCATCGACAAGTAGTGTTGAGATGATTTTCGTAGCAGATTAATTTTTGACGACCTTAAGACATATGAATTTATGCAGTAAGCTAATCTAACTTTTAGAGTTTGAGGGTTTTTATTGGAAATTTCTCAAAATTTTTGTTGATAAAGCTTTTCTTTTTTACTGGAAGTCACACCAAACTATACTTGATATGGTCAAGAGCAGTCATGATCTCGCCGATCACTAGAGTTTTAAGCTATATATATTAGCATCACCAATCGAAGTTTATTTGATTGTCGCTGCGATACTCTGAAGGTTCTTGAAAGTCGCCTTGCCATAAACCGCGTTTGTGTTTTTGGGCTTCTGTCTCTTCTTTCAAAAACGGGCTTGCATAATTTATATAGGATACTGCCCAGCCAGCTCTGACCATTTCACTGCTCAAGTTTTTGCCTTTAACGTAGCACTCTGCAACGGCTCGATCATAACGATCTACCTCTTCTTCGTGACATTCTACCAATGAGGAGCCAATCAATTTGCGCAGATGTTTTCTAGATTGTGAACCGCATGCATAAAAGGTTTTGCCCTTGCGGCATTCTTGATCAATTTCCGGTGCATCAATACCAAAAAGCCGTATTTGCATGTGCTCTAGCTCAATTGAATCACCATCAATAATAGTAGGAATGCCTGAATAATCATATTCACTCATGCCATCATAGCCGCCCATCCACCAACCAATAAAGATAAATGCTGCGATAATCAGTAGGTCTCGTAGGGTTCTTTTATAACGGGAGAACATGAGAGACTACATAATGCATCTGTGCAATTTCTCCAAATATCTTAGGTAGATGATTGATGAAAATATGATAGAAAAACTATCCACCCACTTATGAGCCCTTATCCATATTATGTTACTTTATCGATCTAACCCTCCGCAGCAATCCTGTGATTTAGAATCACCTTCTCGATTTCGAGAGTGGATGAATGCACATGCCTATCGCTGCTTACCACTCGCCGTCGCGAATGAATTGGGCTTGGATATTCTTTGCCCGCTAGACGTGACCTATGAATGGGGTGGGGGTGAAGAGAAAGAGACGGTAAAGGTTTTAACTGGCGAAGAAATTGCGCAAAGTCATTTTGGTTTGGGTTCGCTCACTTTCACGCTCGGCTATATTTGGAAATTACCGAAAAAGGAAAAGAAGCAACTTTTATTTATGCCGGTACCGAATGAATTTGATTCGCGATTTACAGCCATGACCGCATTGATAGAACCGGACGCGCTAACTTATCCCATTTATCTGACATTAAAACTGACAGAGCAGGGCAAGCATACGATTAAAAAAGGGACGCGGCTGGGTAGGGTGATGGTGGTTGATGTGGAGGATAACTATCAGGCACCGGTAGAAATTATCGATAAAGCACCCAAAGATATTAAGGATGAATGGGAAGCGAGCCAAAAAGAGAGGCTCGACCATATGGCAGAGCATCAAGAAGATAAAGGAGAAGGTAAACGGCTTTGGACACGTTTTTATTTTGATAAAGCAAAATATAAATCGCTGAAGCTGAAAATAAAAAAGAAGTAAAAGAAAACCTCGCAAAAGCAACAGCTAATGCGAGGTTTTTTATTTTTTGATTCATTACGTTAAAACATAATGAACCAAAAATAGACTGGAGCCGGCTCGGGTTCGAACGGTCCCTCGTAAGTGGTTTTGTAAACGGAGGTTTTAATTCCATCTACAATAATACTTGCGGGAGGCTCTTCCGCTACTTCTATAGCGAAATATGCTGCCATATCCAACCTTTCAGGCTCAGGGAGTGCTTCCCCGTGACGGAGAAAAAATCCCCAATGGTAGCCCCCTATACCTCCCCATGGTTCTTCCCAGATATGGAGATATTGGTACCATTCCCCCTCATCCGTTTCGTGTCTTTCGGGAGATTTTACCAATATTACCAATCGATTCTCCCCAAATGTATCAACACTTATAGTTGAATATGAATGGTCTGTAATAACCATAGCATTCAAATGGTAGAAATCGCTCAAGGATAAAACTTGAGCATTGCCATTAAAGAATACCGCAATCAAAAAGACTGCAATTAACATGATCTTTTTCATAGAAAACTGATTTTATAACTTGAGGTTTTCTCAAGCTTTTGGGTTTTAAATAAATATATATTATACCTGAAGTGTCCTATTAATTTAGGACTCATAAAATGAGTGAAAATCACTTCAGAAAAATGCAAAATAAGGTGCCATTTTACCCTATTTTTATTTCTAAAAAGGTGAAGTTTTAATGACAATTGGTCATTTATATTTTTAAACGCAGTTTATTTTATTTGCTCAATTGAAAAACACACGCATTTGTGGTATAGTTTTGCGCAATGAAGAAACCCGCTAAATCACAGTCACAACCAAATCACAAAAAGCCTAAGCCTCAATTGGCAGCAGCGTTACGTGCGAATTTAAAGCGTCGTAAAGTGGTGGATAAGGCGAAGAAAGACGGGCAAGCTTGAGTAAAAAGCCGCCTAAACCTCATACGAAGAAAGAAAAGAAAGAAGCACTCCGCAAGAAGAATCGGTGGTTGTTTGAGACTTTCACTGTGGCCAATCGTGCGGCAGATAATGTAGATGTTGCCGCACCGGAAATCATGCCTGCACCCGAACCGGAAAAGACGGTTGTACAACTTAAAGAAGAAGATGCCTTGGAGCGTGCGCAGCAAATCCGTAACCGTATTAGTGGCCGTAAACGTGCTTCCAAAGATAAATGGAACCGCTTTGCAGGTACAGGCGGCGGTGGCGGCCGCGGTAGGTAATGGAAGCTTCCATTACGGAATTTATCCAATCCGAAGCGGGGTTGATTTTAGCAACGATTTTGCTTTTGGTGGGGCTGTGTGATTTGCTTGGTGGGCATTATATTGCGCGTTATAGGCCTGAGCTTTTACCCCTTCCATCAGGGCAATTGAAGAAGTTCATGACGCTCATTTATTTCATCTCATCATTCTTAGTGCTTATCGGCCTGTATATGCTATATGTGCGTGCATGAAAATGAAGGCATTGGTGAAGAAAGATTCTTGCGAAGGAATCTGGCTGCAGGAGGTGGAGAAACCCACTCCGGCTGCACATGAAGTTTTAATCCGCACCCATTATACGGGAATTTGCGGCACGGATATCCATATTTATAATTGGGATGAATGGGCGCAAAAGACCATTCCGGTACCGATGACGATTGGTCACGAATTTGTTGGCGAGATTGTCGAGATGGGCGCCCAAGTTAAAGGCTTTGAGATTGGCCAAATCGTGAGTGCTGAGGGGCATATTGTCTGCGGACGTTGCCGTATGTGCTATGCGGGTAAGCGCCACCTATGCCGTAACACGGTGGGTATCGGCGTGCATCGCGATGGTGCTATGGCCGAATTTGTGACCGTGTCGCAGGAGAATCTTTGGAAAACGTTACCGGAAATTCCGGAAGAATATTACGCTGTTTTTGATCCTTACGGCAATGCCGTGCATACGGCGGCGAGTTTTGACTTGCTGGGTGAAGACGTGTTGATTACTGGCGCGGGTCCGATTGGCTGCATGGCCGTGGCGATTGCCAAACATTCTGGCGCGCGCAAAGTGGTGATTACGGATGTGAATGAATATCGCCTCGACCTCGCTCGCAAAATGGGCGCGACGCAAGCGGTGAATGTCACCAAGAAAACCCTCGATGAAGTAATGAGTGAAGAGGGCATGAACGAAGGCTTCGATGTTGGCTTAGAAATGTCCGGTAATCCTTCGGCCTTTGCGGATATGATCCGTACGGTGCGCAACGGTGCGAAGATTGCGCTACTGGGTATTCTACCGCCTGAAACCCCAATTGCATGGGATGAGGTGGCCTTTAAGGGGTTAGAGATTAAGGGAATCTATGGCCGTGAGATGTTTGAGACATGGTATAAAATGCAAGCTATGCTGCAAACGGGGTTAGATATCGCGCCGGTGCTGACGCATCGTTTCCATTATAATGACTTTCAAGAGGCATTTGATATTATGCGTAGCGGCCAAAGCGGCAAGATTGTGCTTGATTGGCGGGACTAAATACGGCAAAAATACGTTAATTAAATAATTATACAAAAGAATACTGTTTAATATGAACCAAGCTGCTTTAGCCGATAGCCCAGAACTTGCCACTGCGCGTGAGCAAATGAAGATTGTGATTGTCGGGCATGTTGATCATGGAAAAAGCTCGCTGATTGGGCGTTTATTCTATGAGACGGGCAGCCTTGAAGAAGGTAAATACGAAGCGATTCTTGCGAGTTCAGAGAAGCGTGGTATGCCGTTTGAATGGTCGTTCTTGTTAGATGCATTACAGGCAGAACGTGATCAAGGTATTACGATTGATACCACACAAATTTGGTTTAAAACGCAGGCGCGCGATTATGTGATTATCGATGCTCCAGGGCATAAAGAATTTTTGAAGAATATGATCTCCGGTGCGGCCTCTGCTGATGCCGCCATTTTGCTGATTGATGCAAAAGAAGGCGTGCAGGAGCAATCGAAACGTCATGGTTATTTATTGCATCTTTTAGGGATTCGCCAAATTGCGGTGGCGGTCAATAAGATGGATTTGGTGGATTATTCTCAGGAGCGTTTTGAGGAAATTAAAACCGAATACACGGCTTATTTAAATTCCGTTGGGGTAGAGCCTACTGTGTTTATTCCGATCTCCGCTCGTGAAGGCGATAATATTGCCGATACAAGCGATGCGATGGCATGGGATGAGAAAACGACCATCCTAAACGCGCTCGATAATTTTACGCCAACTAAACCACTCACCGATTTGCCGTTACGTTTTCCAATTCAAGATGTTTATAAATTTGATGAACGTCGCATTCTCGCGGGGCGTATCGAATCGGGTAGTTTGAAAGTAGGCGATGAGGTGCTGTTCTCGCCTTCGAATAAAACCAGTACCATCACCTCGCTAGAGCAATGGCCGGATGATGTGGAAAATAAACCGACTCATGCACAGGCAGGACAATCGGTGGGAATTACGCTGCAACACCCACTCTTCTTGGAGCGTGGTGAGATTATCAGTCATGTGCGAGATGCGCCGCTTCTATCGAATTTCTTCTCAGCCAATATTGTGTGGTTGGGCGATAACCCGCTGCAAAAAGGGAAACGTTATAAAATCAAACTCGGCACAGCAGAGTTTGATGCAGATTTACGTAGTATTGATCGTGTGCTTAGTACCGATGATTTATCCTTTGGTGCCGCCGACGAAATTACCCGTCACGGGGTCGGGGAAGTGACCTTTCGTCTGCGTGGTATGGCCGCATTGGATGATCATGCGAATAACTCGCGTGCTGGACGTTTCGTGATTGTTGAAGACTATGATGTAGTTGGTGGCGGGATCATTACGCTGGATGGCATTAACGATCAGCGTGTGACTCAACTAGAGAAAAAGTCAAAAAATATTACGAAGGTGGAGCATCAAGTTACGCTCGATCAGCGTAGCCAAATGAATGGCCATTTGCCGGGGATTTTATGGTTTACAGGGCTATCGGGTTCAGGAAAATCGACTCTCGCGCAAACGTTGCAAGAGGAACTCTTCGCCAAAGGCTACCAAGTGATGGTGCTAGACGGCGATAATATCCGCCACGGTCTTAACCGCGATTTGGGTTTTAGCGCCGAGGATCGTTCAGAAAATATTCGTCGTGTGGGTGAGGTGGCAGCACTGTTTGCTAAAGCTGGCTTTATCGTGATTACCGCCTTTATTTCGCCTTATGTGGAAGATCGCCGCCGCGCGCATAATGCGGCACCAGAGCATTTCCATACGGTTTATATCGAAGCCGATATTGCTACGTGCGAGAGCCGTGATGTGAAAGGGCTTTATGCCAAAGCGCGTGCAGGTGAGATTAAAAACTTTACCGGAATTGATGATCCATTCGAGCCGCCACAACATTCTGATATTGTGATCCCAACGGCCGAACTTTCGGTAGAAGAGTCAAATGAGAAGCTGGTGCGTTATGTCGAAGATAATTTCGTTTCTCCACTCAAAAAGCCACGTCAAGGCGATGGTGGTGGGATTTAAGATTGTGTTTCTTCCTCGCTTTCGTTAAGCAGTTTTCTCATGCAACAGACTCTCAAAATTTTTGTTGAAAGCGCATTTTTTCAGCGTGTAATCATTTTTCTAATCGTTCTGAACGCCATTCTTTTGGGGCTTGAAACTTCAAAGAATATTATGGAGAAAATTGGACACCTCATTATTGCGTTGGATGAGGTGATTCTTTACGTTTTTGTATTAGAAATGGTTCTGAAGCTTTTTGTCTATCGGTTAAGTTTTTTCAAAAATCCATGGAGCGTGTTTGATCTCGCAATTGTAGGAATTGCATTTATTCCAGCGAGTGAATCATTTGCTGCGTTACGCGCGTTAAGGGTATTGCGGGTGTTACGCGTAATCTCGGCAGTGCCGACGATGCGGCGAGTGATCGAAGGCTTGCTCGCTTCTATTCCCGGCATTGCCTCGGTACTTTGCTTGATGTTTCTTATCTTTTATGTTTTTGCCGTGATTGGTACTCACCTTTATGGACAGGCTTTCCCTGAATGGTTTGGCACCTTGGGTGAGACGGCCTTTACCTTGTTCCAAATTATGACGTTGGAAGGTTGGGCGATGGAGATTGCTCGTCCGGTCATGGAGCAATTCTCAGGCGCATGGATATTCTTTAGTGTCTATATCTTGGTGGCCAGTTTTACGATGCTGAATCTCTTTATTGCTATCATCGTTAACGCCATGGATAGGCTCAACGCCGAAGATGCTCAAGAAAATCGAGAGCTGATGAAGGTAGAAATTCTGGATGAATTAAAAGCGATGGAAAAACGCTTGGCGAAGAAGTTGAAGAGTTAAGATAGTTTTCTAGTAAGTCGGTAATTCGCCGCCAGCGAGAGGCTGATCAGTGCCGAACTGTTCTTCGGCCATTTCTAAATCTTGAGTCGCTCGTTTGATGATTGCAGTGGTAAATTCAATTGCTTCTTCATTCTCATCATCAGCAATAGCAATCAATAAATGTTGCTGTAGCAGGCGAGGGTGGAGGGTGCTTAATGAACTATCGGTCAGTAAGAGTTTGATGAGCGCGATAAAAATATTCGTATAAATAATGGGCATTTTGCTCGCTTTATAAATAGCGGCGATGCCTCGACCACCTTTGTCACGCAAGAGAATACGGGCATTGCTAACGGGAATACCTGCCAGCTGTGCGAGAGCATGTTCAACGAGCGAAAGCTCACCAATGCAAAGCGAACGCAATAACAGCGAGATACTCAAACGACCTTCTTGTCCAAGCTGATGAACCAATTGAGCCATACCGTCGCCTTTAACTTGCTCCAACGTCATACCGAGAAGCGAATAAAGGCGAGCAGCTTCGACTAACTCTTCTGGTTCTAAATCTTCTTCAGTCAATGATTGTGAGAAATGAGTGAATCCTGCTTTTACTGCTATGACTTTAAGCTTTTGTTGACTAATGCTTCCCATCTCGCGGCGTTGTGCCGCAAGTGCCATTAAGTCTTCCGAAGGAGGCATATCTTCTAGAATATCAATAATGGCCTGTTCTTCCAGTTGAGCATTATTATTTTGAAAAAGAAGTACTATCACTTGAGGAAGCTTTTTATAAAGTAATGCCGAAGCTACTTTCGCTGAAAGCGCTTCGCGGCGGGCAATCGCCTCCAGTCGTGGAGAGCTAACCGTATCGTTAATGAGCGCGATCAAATCATCTTCGGATAAAAGGTAGGAATTTTCTAATATAGGAGTAGCGACCGCATCGGAAATATCAGTGGCTAGCCCCATGACAATATCGTGCGGTAGCAGGAGATTATTTTTGAGAATATTGGAAAGTTGCTGACGAATATCATCATCAGAATCTTTTAAAAGCACGCGAAAAATTTCGTCGGCTAGTTGTTGTTCTTGGCGATTGAAAAAATTGTTGTGATAGGCCTGTGCTAATTTATCAACAATGGCACGCTTGGCCGATTTATTACTACTGCGTAAATCTTCCAAGGTTTCTTTGCCAAAGAATGGGGTATAGCCGCCTTTATCCATGAAGGCTTTATAGCGTCAAACAAGAATTAGTCATTTATTTTTCGCCCGAGATGGCAATAATCATTTCATGGCTCAGATTTATGAAAATGCACAAGATGCGCTCGCTGGTTTATTACGTGATGGAATTACGATGATGTCAGGAGGGTTTGGCCTTTGCGGTATCGCTGAAAATTCGATTACGGCGATTGAAAAAAGCGGGGTGAAAGACCTCACCATTATTAGTAATAATTGTGGTGTGGATGATTTTGGCCTAGGGCTTTTGCTGCGTAAAAAACAAATTCGTAAGATGGTGTCCTCTTATGTGGGCGAGAATAAGGAATTTGAACGTCAATATTTAAGCGGTGAGTTGGAATTGGAATTTAATCCGCAAGGCACGTTGGCCGAGCGCATTCGTGCGGGTGGTGCGGGGGTTCCTGCTTTTTATACAAAAACGGGTGTCGGTACGATTGTGGCCGAGGGCAAAGAAACGCGCCAATTTGACGGTGAGACCTATGTGATGGAGCGCGCCTTGAAAGCCGATTTAGCCATTGTGAAAGCATGGAAGGCGGACACTGCAGGGAATTTAGTGTTCCGTAAAACCGCACGTAATTTTAACCCGCTTATGGCACAGGCGGCGATGGTTACAGTAGCCGAAGTAGAAGAAGTGGTGGAGGCTGGTATGCTCGATGCAGATGAAATCCACACACCGAGTATTTTCGTGCAGCGCTTCTTTAAAGGTGAAAAGTTCGAAAAGCGAATTGAATTTAAAACGATCACACCACCACAGCCTGTACCTGCTGCTTAGAGAGTTTGTTGCAAGACTCTTTATTGTGGCGGTGTAGGAGTGTTCCCAATATAGGTTGATTTTAGGGCTTCATATTGTTCTGCATCTAAAAAATATTGCATTGAGTATCCAATTTTTTCAGAAAATTGGGAGGGGATGCTATTAATTTTATGATTGCAGTCTATGTGGCTATCAAAAAACTCGACTAGTTTGGGGTTTTTAGTTTCTAGCCCGATTTGATACTTCTTATCCGTTAATTTGGGTGCAATCTTTGCCTCTTTAATCGCTTGGACTAGTTCAGCTTTGAATTGCTCAGATTCTGTAAAGGAAGGTTTCATCACAAATCTATTCTAATTTGCAAAAATGAAGATAAGTTTAATGTGTGAACGAGTCAGATAGTCTCAAATAGCAGTGACTTATATTGCCGCAACCTGTGAAAATTGCTTAGTTTGTTCGGCTGGCGCCATCGGGTATTTCTTTTGAAGTCGTCTGTATTCTTCGCTCGTGACAAAATATTGCAGAGCATTGCCGAATTCCTCGCGATAATCATCTGGGATGCTGCTAACGCGTCGAAAGTGGTCGATTATGGAGTCAAAATAACGGACTAACTCATTGTCGGAAGTTTCAAGAGAGATTTGGTAGGTTAGGCCTGTTTCGCCACGTTTAGGAAGTGCGGCGAAAAGAGCAGCGGTGAAAAGGTTGGTATATTTTTTATTTATATAAGGATTTTTATCCATAATTCTTATTATATTATGGGTATGGTGAATAAAATGTTAAGAAAATAGAAAATTTTATGCGGTTCCGTCATCAAGCTGTAACGAGTTTTGATTATAATGTTCTCGTTTTCTTGCATCCTTTTTTATTCTTAGGATAGCTTTATTAGTAGCCTATTAGTGCCTAATCGAAGTGAGTGGTTTTCCACTGTAAGAAGGTGTTATTTTTTCATCTCATAAATATTTATCATGAGGTTATTATTAATTTCCTCTCTGTTATTTCTGTTTTCATGCAGCAATAGAGAGGCCGTACCAACCGATTCTTTTATCCATGTCAAAGTGGAAATTTCTGAACCTATCGCAAAATCTCACTACTTGGTTCCACCGAGTAATGAGATTTACGATCCTATTTGGAAGAACCCGCCTTTTACGGCAGTGTTTCCGATAGGAGAGATTGATGTTTGGCAAATTGATGGCCGATATAGGCGTCAATCCCTTCAGAAAAGAACGTTGTTACGGGCTCATCACATGTATTCGTGTGAAGAGCGGGTTTTTGTTATAGTACATCCATATGTATTTGAACTTCCAGAAGAACCGGAAGTTAAGGATGTACATGTGACGACCTTTCAAGATAATACCATGAGTATCACCTATAAAGGAGAGACTTATGGTGCTTTTGATAAAGTCTATCCGGAGAAATTCGAGAGTGACTTTTCAAAAGAAAAAATCTTGCGAGAACCAAACCTTAAATCAGATTATTTAGGCAAAGGCCCGAATATTTGATTTGATAAAACCAACCTGAGATGAATAAAGAGGGGGATGCTGTGGCGTCCCTTTTTTTATTTCCAAATTTTCTTGCCTTTGGAAGTAAAGCCGTAGCTTTTCCATTTTTCATCGACCTTTTTGACGATTTCTTTTTCCATGAAAATTTCTTCGCCCCATTCACGGTCTGTTTCGCCTTCCCACTTATTGGTAGCATCCATGCCCATTTTTCCGCCAAGGCCAGAGACGGGGGAGGCGAAATCGAGATAATCAATCGGGGTGTTCTCAACCAGCATTGTATCACGTACTGGATCCATTCGGGTAGACATCGCCCAAATAACTTCTTTCCAATCGCGGCAGTTAATATCCTCATCCACCACGATCACGAATTTAGTGTAGATGAATTGGCGCAAATAGCTCCAAACGGCCATCATGATGCGGCGGCCATGGCCTGCATAGGCTTTTTTAATGCTCACAACGGCTACGCGGTAGCTGCACCCTTCCGGTGGAAGCCAGAAATCGACAATCTCAGGGAATTGCTGCTGGATAAGCGGGATGAAGAGTTCGTTTAGCGCCTCGCCGAGGATGGCGGGCTCATCAGGCGGCTTGCCCGTATAAGTGCTGTGATAGATAGCATCTTTACGCATGGTGATGGCCGAAACGGTGAAAACGGGGAAGGCTTCCACGCTATTATAATAGCCTGTATGGTCACCATAAGGGCCTTCATCGCCATAATCTTCGAGCGATACATGGCCTTCAATCACAATCTCTGCATTGGCAGGTACTTTGAGTGGAATGGTTTTACAATCGACTAATTCGACAGGCTTGCCGCGCAAAAGCCCTGCAAATTGATATTCGGATAGATTATCTGGCACAGGGCAAACCGCCGCTAGCGTCGTTCCCGGATCAGCGCCGATAACGGCTGCTACGGGAAGCGGTTCGCGGCTAACTTCCTTATGGCGAGCATGATGTTGCGCGCCACCACGATGTTTCAACCAACGCATGAGGGTCGTATCTTTACCCGTCACCTGCATGCGATAAATGCCGAGGTTAAAAGCATCTTCGCCCTTCTTGGAAGGGCCTTGCGTGACGATAAGTGGCCATGTGATAAGCGGCGCAGGTTCGTTCGGCCAGCAGCCTTGGATGGGCAGTTGGTTTAAATCAATATCATCGCCTTTTAAGACTACCTCTTGGCAGGTGGCTTTCTTGACTGATTTAGGTTTCATATTCAGCGCTTTTTTAGCAATGGGCAAAAGGTCAACTGCACCGCGTAAGCTATCGGGTGGGGTGGGCTGGCGTAGGTAAGCCAGTTCTTCACCAAATTTCCGCATGGTTTCTGGTTTCTGGTTCATGCCCATCGCCACACGACTTACAGTGCCGAATAGGTTGATAAGAACCGGCATATCATGCCCTTCGACATTCTCGAATAGTACGGCTGGGCCGCCTTCAGCGATCAAGCGAGTGCCGATTTCGGTCATCTCTAAATGGGTGGAAACAGGCTCGGAAACGCGCACCAATTCGCCCTGTTTTTCAAGAGTTTTGATAAAATCGCGTAAAGAATCATAAGCCATGGCTTAGTTGTTAAGGGGCAAAATCTTCTCGGGCAAGCGCTACTTACCGCTTGAGCGAAGGTTTTAAGACGTTATACCTGCCAGTATGTCTGATATTGTTTATAGTATTGTCACCGATAAAGCGCTGCCGGAGCGTCGGATTATTGCCATACTCGTAGAGAACGAGTTTGGTGTGTTGGCGCGTGTGGTCGGGTTATTCTCAGGTCGTGGGTATAATATTGATTCCCTCACCGTGGCTGAGGTGGATGAGGCACGTAATATCTCGCGTATCACGGTGGTGGTAACAGGTTCAGAAAAGAAAATTACACAGATTAAATCGCTGCTTGATCGTATGGTGCCGGTATTGGCTGTGCATGATCTTTCCATTGAAGGCCCACATGTAGAGCGCGAATTGGCGCTAATGAAAGTCACAGGTAATGGTGACTCTCGCGTAGAAGCACTACGCCTAGCCGATATTTTCCGCGCAAATGTGGTGGATTCAACCACCGAATCTTTCGTATTTGAAATGACAGGGGCGACCGAAAAGATTGATGCTTTCCTTGATCTTATGCGTCCGCTTGGCTTGGTAGAAACTTCTCGTACCGGGGTGGTTGCTATCGCACGTGGTAAAGAGGGTATCACCGAAGGTCGCCGTCGCGTTTCTGAGTTACGCCAATAATCGATCATGTCTATTATCTATCAATCGACCCGTGGACAATCGCCTGAACTTTCGTTTAAAGAGGTCGTCTTGGCGGGGCTTGCGCCGGATGGTGGGCTTTATGTGCCTAAAACCTTGCTGCATTTTAGCACAGAGAAAATTGCGAGTTGGAAAGGTTTGGATTATCCGAGTCTAGCGGCAGAGATTCTAGCACCATTTTGTGATGATATTGATATTAAGCGCCTGACCAAATCGGCCTATAGCACTTTCCGTCATGAAGAAACTGCACCACTTACCAAGTTGGCAGAAGGGCATTATTTGCTCGAACTTTTCCACGGACCAACGCTGGCCTTTAAGGATTTTGCCTTACAGCTGCTTGGCCATTTATTCGATGAATTACTCACTGAAAAAGGCGAGCACGTGACCATTCTGGGTGCGACATCCGGCGATACGGGGTCAGCTGCGATTGCGGGCTGCCGTGGGCGCAAGAATATGGATATTTATATCCTGCATCCTAAAGGCCGCGTGTCGGACGTTCAGCGTAAACAGATGACTACCGTGCTCGATAGTAATGTGCATAATATCGCGGTGGAGGGGAGCTTTGATGACTGCCAGCGTATCGTCAAAGAATTATTTACCGATGCTGAATTTCGTAAGGAGCAACGCCTGACAGCCGTGAACTCTATCAATTGGGCGCGTATTATGGCGCAGATTGTTTATTATTTCTATGCCGCGCTGAAGCTTGGTGCGCCACAACAGGCCATGAGTTTCTCAGTACCAACCGGTAACTTCGGCGATATTTATGCAGGCTATTTGGCCAAGCGCATGGGGCTTTCGGTTGATACGCTGATGATCGCCTCTAACCGCAATGATATTCTCACCCGTTGCGTGGAAACGGGCGAATATAAAGTAGATGGCGTGACGCCAAGCCTTAGCCCCAGCATGGATATTCAAATTTCTAGCAATTTTGAGCGTTTATTGTTCGAATATGTAGATGAAGATGCCGATAGGCTGCGTCAAATGATGACGGATTTGAAAGAAACAGGCAGTTTCACCATGCCTGCGAGCGCACATGAGCGTTTAAAAGCTAATTTCACCGCTTATCGGGTGGATGATGAGCAAACTTTGGCCGAAATTAAAGAAATCTACGAAAAAACAGGTGAAATTCTCGATCCACATAGCGCTGTGGGTACGAAATCAGCCGTAAAAGTGCAAAAATCAGGCATTCCCATGGTGACGCTAGCCACGGCGCATCCTGCGAAATTCCCCGATGCGGTGGAAAAAGCCATTGGAAAACAACCCAAATTGCCTTCTCACATGGCTGACCTCTATAAAAAAGAGGAACGAATGGCCGATTTGAGCGCCAAAACACAAGAAATAAAGCATTTTATTGAAAATTCCGCCTAACGTTCATCAAATTGAAACATTTCTTCCGTAGACTGATTGTAGAAAGGTTTTAGAAGAATATGAGTTTATTTGAGAAAATTTTAAGTTTTGTACCCGGCGGTGAGAGTATGTTGGATATAGGCCACTTCTTATCAGGTGAGAAAAATGGGATACAAACGGTGGCGGGTTTAACGGCCAATGCTGCCGCGGTTGGTCAACTCATTGCTCCATCGAAAGCGAATAAACTAAAAAACCTTGCGAAATTAGGAGAGCTTTTTGGCGACGGGGTTCAGCGAGAAGATATTGATGATATTGGCCGTATTCTTTCAGATGGTTTTGTTGCACATTTTGGTACGAAGATCTTTGGTGATGGCTATATGGGTCAGTTAATGTCTGTTGGTGCAGGTTATTTGGTTAGTAAGCTTGTTGAAAACTTGCTGCATGAATTTGCACATATCAGTCCTGAAGCTTCAGCAGAAAAAAATCGTGCAGCAGCTGATAAAGCGATTGCTAAAACCATGAAGCAAACGGCTGACCTTACCCGTACGCCGGAGCAAATGCAGGTATGGGAAAAGCATGATCTAGCAGTTGAGATGAGTGCTGAAGAACATAAAAAAGCATGGGTTGCTGATTATGTGCGCGATCATGGAAAAGAATATCAAACTAGCCCAGAGGCTCTTGCGGCTGGTGAATTTGAACTCTCGCCAAGTCAGCTAAAACTGGCTGCAGAAAAAGGTGCTGAGGCAAAATATGCTGAAACCTTTGCCGGACAGACGAGTTTTAAACGGGTGATGACCAAAGACGAATATGTCGATGCGGGAATGACGCGCTTAGGTGTTTATGAAAAGTTAGATGCTGATGGAAAAGTCACCAATAAAGCGGAAATTAAAGAGAATAAAAAATTCTTGGAACAAGAATATAATAAAAAGTGGAATTTAGCAGTTGCTGAAGTGAAAGAAAATGGCAAAGCGAAGGATACTAAAGCAAAAGTAGACGAAAAAACTGCAGATCCAAAAGCGCCTGCAAAAACAGATAATCAAGTCAAAACAAATACGGCTGTAGGCGCAGGTGCGGCGGCAGCTGCAGGTGCAACTACTGTCACGGTGACGCAAAATAAACCAACGAATGTTGCTAAGCCGGTAGTAAAAGATCCGGTCAAAGCAGCAGCAGATGAAATAAAGAAAAACTTTGAAGCAAATGCTGCAAAAGCGACTGAAGAAGTTGGAGAAAGTGCTGTAAACGCTACGCCAGATACTGTTACGGTGAAAAAAGATGAAGCAGCAGACAGATTAGATGCATTTAACAAAGCGCAGGACGCATCTGCAAAGAAAAATGCAGATAGACTTAAAGATTTTAATAGCAGGCAGCAGCAGTCTGAAAAGGAAAATTCAGAACCTAAAATTGATCCGAACTCTCCTCCGCATGGCTCGATTGATCAAAATGAGATAAATAACCTTCTGAAAGGCACAGGTGTTATTTTAAATGATCCTAGCCCAAAAGAGAAAGAAAGCTCATTGGCAAGTATTACGCAGGATATTCAAGATAAAATGAGCGAAGTTAAAGACCTTGATCTAGCAGCTATTAAGCGCACTAAGGATGTTGGAGTGGGAAGAACGGCTAACGCCTAAGAAAAATCATGGCAACAGAAACCACAGAGACTGAAAAAAAAGATGGCCCTGCGATTACAGGAGCCTTGGCTAATTTTTTCCGTAAACTAGATAGTTTATTTGGTGATGATGATACCAAGAAATCCATCAAGAATAAGCTTAAAATCGCTGGTCCTTTAGTGGCAGCAGGTGGTCAACTCCCTGCTTTTATTGCGAATATTGTGGGCACTGCGGTTGATACAAATTGGGATAATTTAGTTCAAGATGGTGTCAAAGGAAAAGCGGGAGCACAATTAACGGGTCATGCAATTGATACAGGTGTAACAGCCGTAGCGATCCGTTTGGCCAACAAGTTGATTCCTGGTAATGCGCAAGCTGCGGGTGCGGCAGCGAAACTATTAGGTGGATTGATTGGTGATCAAGTGCGCGGGCAAATCTTTAAACGCATGGGCATCGATGAAGAGCTCGCTAAAAAAGGTAAAAAGTCTAAAAAGAAAGATAATAAAGACAAAGAAGCAGAGAATAAAAAATCTAAAGCTAAGGGTTCAAAAAAGAAAAAGAGTAAAGAGTCCACTGAGGTGGAGGCAAAAGAAGAAGCCACTCCTGAAGTGAATGAAAAATCGATAGAGGAGCTGGAGGCGCTTAAACAAAAATTTGAGCTGCAAGTAGAAGAGCAAAATAAAAAGATCGCGGAGCTGGAGAATCAGCTAAATCAGCAAAATAATGCAGTTGTGCCTACGGAGAGTCAAAATAAGCTGAATGAGTTATTAGCAAATACTGAGGAGCAAGAAGAGCAACCTGCAGAAGAACTTACCGATGGAAAAGATAAAAATGATCTTGATGGTGATGGTATTTCTGATGTGGTTGAGAATGGTTTAGCTGCTGCTCAAGCCACAAATGTTGCTGAAAATAAAGTGCCTGAGTTAGGCGGCATGGCTAAGGCGCTTAAGATGAGCAAAGATGATGGCGTAAGCAATATGAAAGTGGTTTTCAGAAATACAGAAAAGATCACTGCGATGAAGAATGCTGGAGAAGCCGCTAAAGAAACTATAGCAAACAAAGAAAATAATTTGAGCAAAACTGGCGATGCCAGAGGGGCTTAAGGAAAAGAGAGACGAAAATGAGTGCATTCTGGAATACAGTTATCGATTCAGTTCCTATTGTTGGGGATTTGAAGGAAATGTATGAAACTATCACAGGTATCCGCGAAAATGGCATTGGAAAAACGCTAATGCGTGGAGCTTTGGGATTCGTGCCTAATGGTCCGTGGACATCAGTGGCAGAGGGTGCAGCTCGTTTTACTGGCGGTAAAGGCTGGGAGCAAACAGTTACAGATTGGGTAATGGGTGACAATAAGGAAGAAGAGAAGCATCCAGATGAAGTTGGGCTTTCAACAGATCGCCGAAAAGAAGTGGCTGAGATGTCTAGAGAAACCGCTGTTGCTATGCAAAAAGGTGGAGATATTGAAGAAATTGTTGCAGAAAAAATCAAAGAATTAGAAAAAATTGAAAACCCGCAGGAGCGTGCTGAAGCAATTTACGCCTATAGTGAGTTATCTCAGATAAATATACAAACCATCGCTGAGGAATTCGGCAATATTTCAAAAGAACAGTATGAAGCTATGGAAGCAGCGAAAGCAGAATTAAAAGGTGCTGTAGAAGATGCAGGCATCGGTGCTGTAGAAAGTGGTATTCAGAGAATTGATGGGAAAGATAAATCAATAGCCTAAACTCCACACTTGCCCAAATCTCTCTAACCGATTATACCCCGCCACATGGGATTTAACTGTGGCATTGTTGGCCTACCGAATGTAGGCAAATCAACTTTATTTAACGCGCTATTGCAGACGGCTCAGGCCGAGGCGGCGAATTATCCATTCTGTACGATTGAGCCGAATGTTGGCCGTGTAGCCGTGCCCGATCCGCGCCTTGATGCGTTAGCGAAAATTGTGCAGCCGCAAGCCGTGTTGCCGACTCATCTTGAATTTGTCGATATTGCTGGCCTCGTGAAAGGCGCGAGCAAGGGCGAGGGCTTGGGCAATCAGTTTCTCGGACATATCCGCGCGGTCGATGCGATTGGTTTCGTGCTGCGCTGTTTCGAAGATGATGATATCACGCATGTGGAAGGCTCGGTTAATCCGATCCGCGATGCGGAGATTATCGAAACAGAACTAGTGCTAGCCGATTTAGAATCGATTGAGAAACGCGTTATCAGCCTAGAAAAGCGCGTGCGCGGGCAGGATAAAGAGGCCAAAGCCCTGCTGCCAATGGTGCAAAAACTAGTCGAGCATTTGGGTGAAGGAAAACCGGCGCGTTTAATGGCGCCAGAGGATGCGGATGATCTCAAACTTTTCCAAAGCCTACAGCTTCTTACCGCAAAACCGATTCTCTATATCGCGAATGTGGAGGAAGATGCTGCCGCTGAGGGCAATGCCCATTCAGCTAAAGTGGAAGAATATGCGAAGTCGCATGATGCGCCGTGTATTCTCATTTCTGCGGCGATTGAGGCGGAGCTTTCAAGCCTCGATTCTGAAGAAGAAAAACTCGAATTTCTGGCTGATTTAGGATTAGAAGAATCTGGCCTCGCAAAAATTATTCGTTCGGGTTATTCGCTATTGGCCCAGCAAACTTTCTTTACCGCTGGTGAGAAAGAAGTGCGTGCATGGACGGTCAAAACCGGTGCAACAGCGCCCAATGCTGCTGGTGTGATTCATACCGATTTCGAACGCGGTTTCATCCGCGCCGAAGTGACGGCTTATGATGACTATATTGCCTGCAATGGCGAGCAAGGTGCCAAAGAAGCGGGCAAGCTCCGCCTAGAGGGCAAAGACTACGTTATGGCCGATGGCGACGTGGTCCACTTTAGATTCAATGTTTGATGGATAAAGCGAAGTCAGCAGACGAGCCAGCCATGAGCAAGCGAAGCGTCGCGTAACTGTGAGGTCAGAAGACCGAACAGGGGCAATTATTAAATATTTATGACAGCCGCGCATTAGGGGCAAAAATAGAGTATAATCCTTGGGTTAATCTTGTATTTCCTACGCCTCGCGTTTGAAATCTATATTTGTGAATAGACCTCACAATTCTACTTTTTAAATCGCTCGTCTTATGACAGCGTAGGAATACAAATTTTTTGTAAACTAAGTGAGCATTTCGCCCACTTTAAATTTTTAATATGAAAGTAATAACAAGAGCCCTTTTTATCCTCGGGCTTATAGTGTTTGCTACGGCATGCACAGAGGATGATGATTTTTCAGTTCAGGAAACCCAACCTGAACTTGAATATACCAGCCCAGAAATTTGGGGCGGTGCTGCTAATATTAACCCTTTTCAAGGGTGTGCGGTACCCCAGGCAGAATCTACGGTTCTGGAAATCTTCTACCCGCAAGCGGATGAAATTTCTTATTTTGAAACTCATAGAGAGGGACGAGATGGAGAACATCTCCCTGCATTGGGAGCATTCTCTAATGGTGATTTGGTTGGCTCCATTTTGCGGTTTAACCGTAAAGATGTTGGCCAAAATAATGGTGATGACATCACCAGCCATGCTGGGATTGTTAGTTACATTGATAGCTGTCAAAATGCTATTCGTGTACAGTTTAGAGGAAATGGTGCGGGGTTTAGTCTCGCCCAGTTTCGCCAGCTATCTGATTCGACTAATGCCTTTACGGCACGGGTCGAAACATTTGGTGGGGTGGAACATACTCTCCAAACTGTGGATACGATAAACCTAAACTACAATGGTTTGGATACGCTAAGTCCTGTCTCCATCTGGAGTGACGAAGTGCGAGTTCGCATTACGTGTAAACAGGATTATCTTCCTTTGGAACTTGTGATGTTTGCCGAATTTGTGCAAATCATTACAGAACGTTTCGGAGTCGAAACAGAGAGCATCTTAGAAGATGGTATCTCATCTCGATTCCTCTCCATTAATCTGGAGCCATTGATTGTCAAAGATGAAGATGATGGTTCAGAGAGCGGTATTTATATCGTTCCTGAGACTATGAAGCATCGGTTGCTACCTGAGAATAACGACGAAGTTCGTACGATCTCGGTCCTTGGGGTCGCAGGTGACGGTAGTGAGTATGGCTGGTATCAGTTGGAAATTGAAGACCAAAAGGTCGTCAGTATCTTGTCAATTGTTCCTGTGATAAGCAGGAATGGCATACCAACGGATATCAGAGTAACTGGTGCTCTCTCGGGTACTAGGGACTATCTTGTACCTATAAACTCCGCGCGGGAGTTTGCAGTGTATGAGATGGGCTTCAGCTTTTGGCATTTACTGCTAATCATCTTTTTAGCTGCGCTTTTAACGAAGCTTGAAGATTGGTTTAAAGCCTTTGCTAAAAGCAAAGGCTTTACTGTGGTTATGGTTGTATTGTTTTGTTTCGTGGGCTTTGGCTTGTCGGCGCAAAACTCTGACTGCAAACTTCCCAATGATTGGAAGAGTTTGAGTTGGATGCAAGATGTTGGGCATTGTCCAACCTGCATGTCAAACGAACTTTGGCTTGCCAATGTTAAGCGATTATATTGTTTAAGATTAGGTCAGCGAAAGCTAGTTGAACTTGAGCAAGAAAATGCTCAACAGGCTGCAGAGATTCAACGTTTGTTGAATCTCTTAAATTCTCAACCAAAGGTAGTTTCACCACCGCCATTGGTCAACGTAGCTCCTCCCTCTGATGTCAATGTGACAGTGGAAGATCACGACACTACTACTGTCAATGTGAAAGTAGTGATGCCTAAGGAAACTGCAGTTGAAGAACCTGAAAAGGTCAAAGCTCAGCGTGGCTATATTTCTTTGTTTATCGGAAACGGTGATGGAGCATATAGTCGCTATCTTGGACAGGGTTGTTGCCCTGGGTCCGAAACTGGGTTTAACAACTTAGCTGATGGCAGTGGTTACGGCTTGCAGATAGGTCTTGATCCTGATTGGAGAAAGGCTTTCAGCTTGGCAGGTCAGTTGCAGGCAATGAATGCAGATGTTGAGTTTGATAATGAGGTGGAAACCTCCAATATCATACCAACATTTAGCCGAGTTCGGATAGCCGCTCTTGCTACTCCAAAAATCAATCTTGATTCTTTGGGGTTGAAAAGAATTGGTTTTGAGGTCGGCCCGCAATTGGTTGCTAGCCATTTTGCTCCTGTGGGTGCGACTTGGGGAAGTATTCAGCTAAGGGCAGGTGTAAATGTTAGGCTTAATCGTTTAACAGTAGCATTTGTAGGCAATATCGACGTTGCCAGCGCAAGCTGGATTGATGGAGATATAGCTGAAAAAGCTCACCAATTGAGCTTTGAGGGTTCGGTTAAATACCAAAATCTTGCTCTTTTCGGAGAGTATGGTTCTGCCTTCAGCAATTTGGGTGCCAATGCCGAGCAGCTAAACCTTGGAGGAGCTTCCTTCAAAAGTTTAATTGTTGGCATCAGATATTATTTCTGATGCTGGCCCCAATCAAAGGTTTCCCTCTCGCAAGAGGCGAGCCTTTTAAAATAAAAATTCCTCTTTGAGATCTACACATTTGTGTAGGGTCTAACTCAAGGAGGTTTTTTTATGTCTGGATTTTCGTTTTGCGCCCTGTTCGGTCTGCTGACTCGCTTCTTCGGGCTTGCTCGGTTGTGCGTTAGAGGTTAAACATTTCGGCATGACAAAACACGAGACAGATATTTGTATTATTGGCGCAGGTCCCGTTGGGCTTTTCGCTGTTTTTGAAGCGGGTATGTTGAAGATGCGTACCCATGTGGTGGATACGTTGGATATGATTGGCGGGCAATGTGCTGCGCTCTATCCGGAAAAGCCAATTTATGATATTGCGGCGCATCCTTCCATTACGGGGCAGGGGTTGACAGATGAGCTGGCGAAACAGGCGGAGCCGTTTGATCCGGTTTATCATCTCGGCCAGCAAGTGGTGAAGGTGGATAGACAAGGTGAAGAGTTTTTGGTTGAGACCTCCAAAGGCACGCAGATTCAATGTAAGGGCATTATCATTGCGGCTGGAGCAGGGGCTTTTGGCCCTAACCGTCCGCCACTCGAAGAGCTAGAAGCGTATGAAGGTTCTAGCATTTTCTACATGGTTTCTAAACGTGAGGCATTCCGCGATAAACGCATTGTGATTGCCGGTGGTGGTGACTCAGCCGTGGATTGGGCATTATCTCTATCGGAATTGGCAGAGCATATTTATTTCGTGCATCGTCGTCCGAAGTTCCGCGCCGCGCCAGATTCAGTGGAGAAGTTACATGCCTTAGCCGAAGAAGGTAAAATTGAGCTAGTGGTGCCGTATCAGTTAGATTCACTACAAGGCGATAATGGCCAGCTTACGGGCGTGGGCGTGAAAACATTAGCGGGTGAAGAGCGCATGTTGGAGGCAGATAGGCTGCTGCCTTTCTTTGGTCTTTCGATGAATCTTGGCCCGATTGCAGAATGGGGTTTGAATTTGCATATGAGCCATATTGAGGTGAAAGATGCAACGACGTTGGCGACGAATGTTGAAGGCATTCATGCCATTGGCGATATTGTGACTTATCCGAATAAATTGAAATTGATTGCATGTGGGTTTTCTGAGGCGGCAATGGCTTGTCATGCGCTCTATAATCGCGTGCATCCGGATGTAGCATTGCATTTTGAATATTCCACCAGCAAGGGAGTGCCAGCAGCGTAAGGGCATAAAAAACTTCTCCGATATTTCATCCCTAAAGGGGAGAATATCGAAGAAGTTTTTTTGATAGAGAATAGTTAGTTAACTATTCTCTGCGATGTAATCATCTACATCGTCTTGAAATTTTTCCTCATTCTTTAAGCGCTCCTTTTGTTGGTGCTTTAAAGAATTCACTGTTTCATCATCAATTGATGATGTGTTTTTTTTGTTTGCCCAGTAGATGCCAAAGGCAACTACTGCGGCTGCTATAAAAAGAATTCCTAATAAGATAACTTTTTGGTCTAACATAATAACAGGGGGTTTTATAGACTTGAGAGCTAAAATTAGCTGTTCAAAATAAAGGGGACTCACGAGTCTAAGGGTTCTAGTAATGATTGATAGAACAGCTAAAAAATACCCTCTAATTATAAGGAATTCATCTGAATATTGTATGACAGTTTGATGACAATTCTTGCTTTTTAGTGGGGGAGTCGCTAAGCCCGCATCCATGACAGCACAATTGATAGATGGTAAAGCACTGGCCGCTCGTATTCGCGAGGACCTTGCTAAAGAAGTAGCGCAAATGCAGGTGGAGCCTAACCTCGCCGTGATTATTGTGGGTGATGACCCTGCGAGCCATGTTTATGTGCGCAATAAAGGCAAAGCGGCTGATGGTTGCGGCATTAAATCCACTACCGATATGCTGCCAGCAGAGACGACTCAAGAAGAGTTATTAAATTGCGTGCGCGAGCTGAATGCCGATGATTCAGTGCATGGAATTTTAGTGCAACTCCCCGTGCCTAAACATATTGATTCGGAAGCGGTGATTAACACTATCGCCCCAGAAAAAGATGTGGATGGCTTCCATGTGGTGAATGCAGGTAGGCTCGCAACGGGGCAAGATTCGCTCGTCGCTTGTACGCCGCAAGGTTGCCAGCTTATGCTTAAGACAGTGCATGAATCTCTAAGCGGAATGCACGCAGTGGTGATTGGAAAATCAAATATTGTAGGCCGCCCAATGGCACAATTGCTGATGAATGAAGGCTGTACGGTTACCGTCTGTCATTCGCGTACGAAAGATGTGGCAGGAGAATGCCGTCGTGCAGATATTATCGTAGCAGCGGTAGGTCGTGCGAAAATGGTGAAGGGGGATTGGGTAAAACCAGGTGCGACCGTGATTGATGTTGGCATTAATCGCGGCGAGGATGGCAAGCTGGTTGGTGATGTTGACTTTGCTGAAGCGAAAGAAGTTGCCGGTGCTATTACGCCCGTGCCCGGCGGCGTAGGGCCGATGACAATTGCGTGTTTGCTGAAAAATACGGTGAAGGCGGCTAAGTGCTCTTTGCCTCAATAAATACGCGCTGAACGGCGGGGACTTGTTTCTTTAGCTTCTTTGTTAAATCAGCAGTGATTTTTTCGACATCCGCGGCGCTTAAATTATCATCAAAATCTAGGCTGGCATTGACCAGCACTTCATGCGGTCCCAAATGCATGGTGGCAACAGTATTTACATTTGTGATGCCTTTAGCCTGATTGATAATATCACGAATTGCTTCGCGATTTTCAGGCGTAGCTGCTTCGCCAATAAGTAATCCTTTTGTCTCATAAGCGAGGAAACTAGCAGTGACGATTAGGATAATACCAATGGCGATAGAGGCGATACCATCAAAGATTGGCATGTTTAGATATTGTGCGAGCAGTAATCCAATAAAGGCAATAATCAGGCCGAGCATCGCGGCGGAATCTTCAAATAGCACGGTAAAGATGGCAGGGTTTTTACTGCGCTTGATCGCCTGCCAATAACCGTAATCGCCTTTGGTTTTATCGAATTCTTTAAAGGCAATCCATGTGGCGGCGCCTTCAAAAATCATAGCAAGAGCGAGTACCACATAGTTAATCCACGCGTTTGTCACGATTTCAGGATGCTGTACTTTATGCACGCCTTCATAAATAGAGATACCACCACCGATAGCGAAAATCAGAATGGCAACAACGAATGCCCAGAAATAGAGTTCCGCGCCATAGCCGAAAGGGTGGCGCTCATCAGCAGGTTTGTTGGAACGTTTTAAACCGTAAAGCAACAAGCCTTGGTTGCCCGTATCGACAAGCGAGTGGATGCCTTCCGATAACATAGCGGAAGAGCCTGTCATAAATGAAGCTGCAAACTTCGTAATTGAAATTAACCCATTACCAATGAGTGCCGCGAAAATTACTTTTTTAGAATCACCTGCCATGAGAACTCCTTAGCCTATTCTAAAGCATCTTTCAATGACGCCTTTGCGCTTCCGCGTGCGAGCGGTTGTTGTTGCGATGCGTGTGGCGTCCATGCCGTAATAAAAACGATTTCAACCGTGACAGGATAGAGGTCATCTTTTTGGATGTAAGCTTTTTCCACGGTTTGCCAATAGTTAGCGGTGGTCATGCCTTTAAACTGTTCGGTCAATGCATTGCTTTCGCCCATCATTTGAATTTCGTGCAATAAGGTGGGGAAGTCACGATAAGTCAGATGCAGAAATTCCGTATCGATAACAGGAAGAGAAAAACCTGCACGTTGCAGGAGTGCGCCTGCATCACGTACTTCGACGAAAGGGGCAATACGCGGGGCGGCTTTACCCGTTTCAGTGGCCACTTGCATCATCGCTTCGCGTAATTCTTGTAGCGTGCGTGGCCCCGGCATGGCGGCCATCAATAAGCCATCTTCTTTCAGCGCGCGGCGACATTGGATGAGCGTTCCGGGCAAATCATTGACCCAATGAAGCGAAAGATTGCTAAGAATGACATCGAGTGATTGATCGGCGAAGGGGATGAATTCTTCGTCAATCACTGCATCCTTTGCCATTGAATGGGTGAAATCGGCCTGAATAAGTTGGCCTATTTTTCCTTTAGGTAGTGCCTTGGCGGTTTGGCCTGTATGGCAGCCAAACTCGACTCCAAGCGGGAAAGAACGGTCAATATCGAGTAATCTATCGGCCAATTGCTCGGCAATTTCCGCCTTTAAAAAGCTGACATCTTCAAAATGAGGAGCAGCACGTTCACGTCGTTTACGGTGTAGGGATCGGTTGAATAAAGTCATCTAGCGGTTTTTTAATGGAAATATTCCAAAATATCACTGGATTTTTTCAGTTACTCTGCGTATAACGCGCCTCTGAAATTTAGAAATAGAGGATATTATGGCAGTTCCTAAGAGTAAAATTAGTAATTCTCGCCGCGGCATGCGTCGTTCACACAAGAACGTAAAAATAGCTTCTCACATTACTGAGGCGCAGCCTACAGGTGAGCAAACACGCCGTCACCACGTATCTCCAGATGGTTACTACCGTGGCCGTCAGGTGACTGATTCTAAAGTAAACGCGTAGTTTCGCGAATTGATGTTGGATAGCTTCACCATTGCCTTAGATGCAATGGGCGGCGATCACGCGCCTGCCTGTGTGGTAGAGGGCGCGGAGATTGCGTTACGAAAGCAATCCAACTTGAAATTCATTTTTGTTGGAGATGAAAAGGCCATTGCGCCTTTGCTCAAAACCCATGTAGAATTAGCCGCACGTTCTGCCATTATCCATACAGATGATGTTGTAGATAGTGAGGATAAGCCCTCTATTGCTCTGCGTAAAGGGCGTAAGAGTTCGATGCAATTGGCGATTAATGAGGTGAAGGCGGGCAATGCCTCCGCGATAGTTTCTGGCGGAAGTACCGGAACTTTAATGGCCATGTCGAAGCTATCTTTGCGAATGCTTCCAGGAATTAACCGTCCGGCGGCGGCAGGCCTTTTCCCGACTGAAACGAGCGAAGTGGTGATGTTGGATTTGGGTGCCAATCTTGAAGCGAGTGCCGAAGAGCTATTCCAATTTGCGATTATGGGCGATGCCTATTCACGTGCCGTATTGGGCAGAGATAACCCTTCTGTTGGCCTATTAAATGTGGGTGAAGAAGATAATAAAGGGCACCCTGAAATTCGTGAAGCGGCCGAGTTAATTCGCAATAATCCAGATTTGCATTTGAATTTCACCGGCTTTGTTGAAGGTAACCATGTGCCGATGGGTAAAGTTGATGTGGTGGTAACAGATGGATTTTCTGGCAATGTGATGCTGAAAACGGCTGAAGGTACGGCCAAGCTTATGGGTAAGCGCATTAAGGCTGCGTTTAATAATAACTGGGCTACCAAGCTTAGCTATATTATTGCATCAAAGACGATGGGTAACTTGAAAAAGGCGCTCGATCCACGTCGTTACAATGGTGCCATGTTCCTTGGTCTGAATGGGGTGACGGTGAAAAGCCACGGCGGCTCGGACGGTTACGGTGTGAGTCATGCAATTCGTACCGCAGCAGAGCTGGTCGTAAATGATGCTAACCAGTTGATCATTGATGAGTTAAAGCAATCGGGCATGTTGAAAGATGCTCCTGAGCAGGAGCCTGAAAATGTTGCGTAGTGTCATTTCAGGTATGGGGCATTATCTGCCGCAAAAGATTGTT
This sequence comes from uncultured Rickettsiales bacterium, assembly GCA_964654855.1. Lineage (GTDB taxonomy): Bacteria > Pseudomonadota > Alphaproteobacteria > Rickettsiales > JALZUV01 > JALZUV01. The sequence continues at coordinate 125,639 of CAZZJS010000002.1, read as the reverse complement.
ACCAATAAAGATTTGGAATCGACGCTTGAAACGACTGATGAGTGGATTCGCGAACGTACCGGAATTGAACAACGCCATATTGCAGCAGAAGGCGAACTGACTTCGCATCTTGCGACAAAAGCAGCCCAAGCGGCGCTAGATGATGCAGGGGTGAAAGCGGAAGAGATTGGTGCAATTATTGTTGCCACCACCACGCCAGATGAAACGTTCCCTGCGACTGCAGCGCGTGTGCAAGCGGCGCTCGGTGCATCGACTCACATGGCTTTTGATATGCAAGCGGCTTGCTCTGGTTTTATCTATGCGATGACCGTGGCTGATGGTTTGCTCAAAGCAGGGCAGGCGAAGCACGCATTGGTGATTGGCGCAGAAACTTACTCACGCATTGTCGATTGGGAAGATCGCGGAACGTGCATCTTATTCGGTGATGGCGCGGGTGCGATTGTGTTGAGTGCAGAAGAAAATTCAGAGCGCGGTTTATTGCATAGTACTCTTTCGGCTGATGGAAATTTGGCAGATATTTTAAAAACCACCGGTGGAACTTCGATGACGCAAACATCAGGTTTTGTGCATATGCAAGGCCGTGAAGTGTTCCGCCATGCGGTAGCAAAAATGATGGGCGCTGTGCAGGAATCTTTGGAAGCGACAGGCCGCTCATTGGAGGAGCTAGATTGGCTGATTCCGCATCAGGCTAATGCGCGAATTCTGACTACTATTGCTGATAAGCTTGGCCACCCACGCGAAAAAGTGGTGATGACCACAGCGCAACATGCGAATACTTCTGCGGCGACGATTCCCCTCGCTATGGCTGTTGCGAAAGCTGATGGCCGATTAAAAGCTGGAAATTTAATTGCATTACCCGCATTAGGGGCTGGACTAACCTGGGGTAATTGTTTAGTTTTACTCTAGTCAAATTTTAAGGATTTCACGATGTCACAAGAAAAGAATCTCACTCGCGCCGATCTCGCAGCTTCCATTTACCGCGATGTTGGTCTCTCGCTTTCTGAATCTGGTACAATGGTCGATGCTGTGATTGAAGAAATCAGCGGTGCGTTGAAAAATGGTGAGCAAGTGAAGCTTTCCTCTTTTGGTACATTCAACCTGCGTCGTAAGAAAAGCCGTGTAGGTCGTAACCCGAAAACGGGTCAAGAAGTGCCAATTACGCCGCGCACTGTTTTAACATTTAATGCATCAAATATTCTTAAAAAGAAGGTCAACGATTCGTTGAGTGACTAATGTCGGCTTTGACCAAATCGCCTGATGCACTGAAAACGATCCGCGAAGTGGCGGATGAGCTGTCGTTGGAGCCGCATGTTCTGCGTTTTTGGGAGAAAGAATTTCCGAAACATATTGCGCCGATGCAGCGTGGCTCGGGTCGCCGTTATTATCGGCGTGAAGATATTGATCAAATTCGCCGTATCCAAACGTTACTGCACGAACAGGGCTATACGATTAAAGGTGCTCGCGCCGTTTTAGCGGGTAAAGTTGAGGCGCCAGTTGCGGTTATTTCAGAACCCAAAAACACCAATGCCTTGCAGAGCGATTTAGAACAGCTGCACCAAAAAATTCTCCAACTCCGACAGAAAATTTCAACAGCGCTTTAGAGTATCTGTTCTATCGCTTGTATGAGCTCCTCGCATTTTTGCGTGTCGAGAGCATCTGCATGCGGGTTAGCAAAACGTTTAGCGTCATTGTCAAAATATTTGCCTGTTGCATCGGCGAATTCGTCGGAGAGTGCGGCGCGGATTAAGACATCGGCGCCAATTTTGAGATCACCACCAGCAACGCCGAAGCCTTCTTTAACCATTGCACGTGACCACATGGTAATGGCGAGCTTGCTTTGTGCATAAGCATTCATCGCATTAAGTTCGCCGGTTTCGCCTTTAAGGGCTTCCAAATTTACAGGTGCTTGTGCGGCGGAGGAGAGATTGATGACTCGCCCTTCAGGCTTCATTATGGGAAGTAATAAAGTGGTGAGAAGATAAGGCGCTAGCGTATTCACGGCAAAGCGTGTGTCTAACCCATCAGCTGTTTGGGTTTCGGAAGTTCTGAAAATACCGGCATTATTGATAAGGATATCAAGGGTTGGATGTTTCTCAGTCACCGTTTTGGCGAGAGTGCGAACCTCATCCATGTTTGATAAATCAGCGAGGTAACCTTCGGCAGAAAGCTCTTGCTTAATCGCCTCCAGTTTTTGCGGATTGCGGCCATGCAATAAAACATGATGCCCTTGCGAGTTTAACATTCTGGCAGTTTCTAAGCCGATACCATCGGTTGATCCGGTAATAAAAATAGTATTTGGCATGAGGGTTGCTTCTTGTTTGATGTCTAACGGTTAATGCTGCAATTCAAGAAGCATAGGCGGCAATGTATCATCTTTCAAAATAATTGTTGATATCTTGTGATTTTGTGGCTCCTAGCCATTGCAATCATATATAGGGCTGATATACCCAAGAACGATGTTAGAAGTTTCTACAGCGTACTTTCCGATCCTCGTTTTCCTTGTGATTGCGGTGGGTTTGGCAACCGTTATGGTGGTGTTGCCACGCATTGTTGCTAAGCAACGTCCTGATAAAGAAAAACTTTCGCAATATGAGTGCGGGTTTGAGGCCTTTGATGGTGCGCGCTCTAAGTTTGATATTCGCTTCTATCTAGTGGCGATTCTTTTTATTATTTTTGATCTCGAAATTGCGTTCTTATTCCCGTGGGCGGTGGCTCTGGGTGATATTGGCGTATTCGGCTTTTGGTCGATGATGGTGTTCCTTGGTCTGTTGACTATCGGCTTTATTTATGAGTGGAAGAAAGGGGCGCTGGAATGGGAGTAAATGAACCATTAGTGACTCCGCAAGATTATCAAGATCTTGTGATGAAGGGTGTTCAAGAAGAGTTTAACGATAAAGGTTTTGTCGTTGCGAATATGGATAATCTTGTCAATTGGGCGCGTACGGGTTCGCTCTGGCCGATGACTTTTGGTTTGGCTTGTTGCGCGGTTGAGATGATGCAGGCGGCGGCTTCACGCTATGATATGGATCGTATGGGGTTGGTGTTTCGTCCAAGCCCGCGTCAGTCCGATGTGATGATTGTGGCGGGAACGCTTTGCAATAAAATGGCGCCTGCGCTTCGTAAGGTTTATGATCAAATGGCAGAGCCTCGTTGGGTGATTTCAATGGGCTCCTGTGCGAATGGCGGTGGTTATTATCACTATAGTTATTCTGTGGTGCGTGGTTGTGATCGTATTGTGCCAGTAGATGTATATGTACCGGGTTGTCCTCCGACGGCTGAGGCGCTGATGTATGGTATCTTACAGCTGCAAAAGAAGATTAAACGTGAGAAGGTGTTTGCGCGATGAGTGATGTGCTGACGCTTTCTGAATTAGGTGAATTAATTGCGACAAAGCAGGGTAAGGCGGTGCGCGATTGGTCGGTTAAATTGAATGAACTGACTTTGGTAACGGATGGTGAAAGTCTCCTGTCACTGATGACGTATTTGCATGATAATTCGAAATGTTTGTTCCATCAGCTAACGGATTTGTGCGGTGTGGATTATCCGGCGCGCGAGCAGCGTTTTGAGGTGGTGTATCACTTGCTTTCAACGGCGAATAATCAGCGTATCCGTGTGAAACTTTCAACGGATGAAAATACGCCAGTACCAAGTTTGGTTTCGCTCTATCCGGCGGCGGGATGGTTTGAGCGTGAAACGTGGGATATGTATGGGGTGTATTTCTCGGGTAACCTTGATTTGCGCCGCTTATTGACTGATTATGGCTTTGATGGTCATCCGCTACGCAAGGACTTCCCGATGACTGGCTATGTGGAAATGCGCTACGACGCTGAGCAAGCGCGCGTGATTTACGAGCCAGTGAAGCTACAACAAGAATTCCGGAGCTTCGATTATCCAAGCCCGTGGGAGGGTGGTAAATACGTGCTCCCTGGTGATGAAAAAGCGGAGGATGTGGCTTAATGTCTGAAGCAGTGAAGAAGGTTCCGGTTGAGCTCAAGAATATGACACTGAACTTTGGTCCGCAGCATCCGGCGGCGCATGGTGTGTTGCGTATGGTGATGGAGATGGAAGGTGAAGTGGTCGAACGTGTCGATCCGCATATCGGCCTGCTGCATCGTGGTACGGAAAAGCTGATTGAATATAAAACTTACCTGCAAGCCCTGCCTTATTTTGACCGTTTAGATTACGTTTCGCCTATGTGCATGGAGCACAGCTATTGTATGGCGATTGAGAAATTAACGGGGCTTGAAGTGCCCTTACGCGCGCAATATTTGCGTGTGATTTTTGCGGAACTTACGCGGATTCTAAATCACATTTTGAATATCACTACTCAAGCGCTGGATGTGGGTGCGATGACGCCTTTGCTTTGGTTATTTGAAGAGCGCGAAAAGATTCTGGCTTTTTATGAGCGTGTATCAGGTGCGCGTTTCCACTCAGCATGGTTGCGCCCGGGCGGTGTTCATCAAGATATGCCAGCGGGTATGGATCAAGAGATTCTCGAGTTTTGTGATGGTTTCTTGCCTGTACTGAATGACGTTGATGACCTTCTCACTGAAAACCGTATCTGGAAGCAGCGTACGGTAGATATTGGGGTGGTCAGTGCCGCAGAAGCGCAAGCGTGGGGCTTTACGGGCGCGATGCTTCGTGGTTCTGGCGTGGCATGGGATTTGCGCCGTGCTGAACCTTATGAATGTTATAATCATTTTGAGTTTGATGTTCCGGTTGGCACAAAAGGTGATTGCTGGGATCGTTATCTTGTGCGCATGGAAGAAATGCGCCAATCAGTTTCCATTATTCGCCAAGCAATTGATAAGTTGCCGGGTGGCGATGTGATGGCGGATAATCCGGCGCTCGTGCCACCAAAGCGCGGGTTAATGAAACATTCGATGGAAGCCATCATCAATCACTTTAAGCTTTATTCGGAAGGCATGGAAGTGCCCGAAGGTGAAGTGTATGCGGCATGCGAAGCACCTAAAGGCGAGTTTGGTGTTTACCTAATTTCGGATGGAACGAATCGTCCATACCGTTGTAAAATTCGTGCGCCCGGATATGCGCATCTGCAAGCGATGGAATTTATGAGTAAGGGTCACATGCTGGCCGATGCGGTGACGATTATCGGCACCATGGATATTGTATTTGGGGAGATTGATAGATAATGGGTATCGGTCTAAAACCTGTCGAATTTACGCAACCGGAAAGTTTTACTTTTACGGGGCGTAATAAGACAAAAGCAAAAGAGCTTATCTCGCGCTATCCTGCGGGGCGTGAGCAATCGGCGGTGATGCCGCTGTTGATGCTAGCGCAGCAACAAAATGATGGTTGGTTGCCGCAAGCGGCGATTGATTATGTGGCGGCTGTTCTGGGTATGGCGCCAATTAAAGTGAAGGAAGTGGCAACTTTCTACAGCATGTATAATTTGCAACCTGTTGGAAAATTCCACATTCAGGTGTGCGGTACTACGCCATGTGGTTTGCGCGGTGCGGAAGATATTATCGAGGCGTGTAAGGTGCATCTTGGTATTGGTTTAGGTGAAACGACAGCGGATGGTAAATTCACTCTTTCGGAAGTGGAATGTTTAGGGGCGTGCGTGAATGCGCCAGTCATGGAAGTGACCACGGCTAAAGATGATGGCTATTACGAAGACCTAACGCCGCATATGGCGCAAACATTAATTGCTGAAATGGCGGCGGGTAAATTGCCAAAGTTTGGCTCGCTAACGGGGCGTGTGAGTTCGGAGCCTGAAACTGGCGCGACGACCTTATTGTTGAAAGCGGAAAAGCCGAAGAAAACTCCGGTGAAAAAAGCTGCTCCTAAGAAAGCCGCTGCGAAAAAAGCTCCAGCGAAGAAGGGTAAGAAATAATGCTGCAAGATCAGGATCGTATTTTTACCAATCTCTATGGCTTTGATGACTGGGCACTGGAAGGAGCCAAGGCGCGCGGCGACTGGAATGGTACGAAGCGTTTGCTCGCCAAAGGCCAAGATAATATTATTGATGAAGTGAAAGCTTCGGGCTTGCGTGGTCGTGGTGGTGCAGGATTTTCAACCGGAATGAAATGGTCTTTCATGCCGAAAGAAAATAAAGATGGCCGTCCAAGTTATCTTGTGGTGAATGCCGATGAAGGCGAACCGGGCACATGTAAGGATCGCGATATTATGCGCCATGATCCGCATAAATTGGTGGAAGGTTGCTTGGTTGCAGGTTACGCGATTCGTGCGGCTGCCGCTTATATTTATGTGCGTGGCGAGTTTGTGCGCGAGATTGAAAACTTACAGCATGCTATTAACGAAGCTTACGAAGCAGGGCTGCTTGGTAAAAACGCGTGTGGTAGTGGCTATGATTTTGATGTTTATGTGCATGCGGGATCGGGCGCTTATATTTGCGGTGAGGAAACCGCATTGATTGAAAGTTTGGAAGGTAAGAAAGGTCAGCCGCGTTTGAAGCCGCCTTTCCCCGCGATGGCAGGTCTTTATGGTTGCCCGACAACAGTGAATAATGTGGAATCCATTGCGGTGGTGCCAACCATTTTACGCCGTGGGCCTGCATGGTTTGCAAATTTAGGTCGCGAAAATAATACGGGAACGAAAATTTTCTGCATCTCGGGGCATGTGAATACGCCTTGTAATGTTGAAGAAGAAATGGGTATTCCGCTCAAAGAATTAATCGAGAAACATGCAGGTGGCGTGCGCGGTGGATGGGATAATTTACTTGCGGTGATTCCCGGTGGTTCATCAACTCCGGTGATCCCAAAAGATGTATGCGACACAGTCTTGATGGATTTTGATTCGCTTCGTGCTGAAGGTACGGGGCTTGGTACGGCGGGCATTATCGTGATGGATAAATCCACTGATATTGTTGCGGCGATTGCGCGTCTTTCCACTTTCTATATGCATGAATCTTGCGGCCAATGTACGCCGTGTCGTGAAGGTACGGGTTGGTTGGCGCGTGTGATGTTGCGCATGGTTGAAGGCCGTGCATTGCCAGAAGAAATTGACGGTTTATTAGATGTAACGGGTCGTATCGAAGGGCATACGATTTGCGCCCTTGGCGATGCAGCAGCGTGGCCAGTGCAAGGGCTCATCCGCCACTTCCGACCTGAGTTGGAAGAGCGTATCGAACAATATCATAAGAACAGGGCTGCGTAGAATATGACGATGACAAACTTAGCTAAGAACAGCCTAGTAGTGGGTGGCGTATTGTTGCTGGCAATTGCGGGTTACGCTGTCTTTTGGGCAGCTTCGAGCGAGCGGGAATCTCTGGTGGTTTACCAAGAAAGAAGTTCGGAATTTATGGAGATTCTGGCTACAAATTGGAAGTTAGATGATGTGGCAGCCTATACTCATCCGCAGCTAAAAAAGAATTTCTCTTCGCAAGAAAAAGCACCTGAATTGATTAATAAGATGTCAAAACTAGGTGAATTTAAGTCTATCCAGCCTAAGAGCCTTAGCTTGCAGCATACTATTAATACAAACCCAGCAGGTGAAAGCTCTGAAGTGGTTAAGGCACAATTCATCTCGCATTTCGAGAATGCAAAGGGGGCGGTGCAATTGGTGTTTTATGCAGATGCAAAAACAGAGCCGCAGGTTATTCGTTTGGATGTGAATTCTGAACTTTTCGCCGCCAAAGAAAAAGAACAAGAATCTAAGAAGTCTCAGGAAAAATAATCATGCCTAAATTAACGATTGATGGAAATGAGATTGAAGTAGCGGATGGCGCTACTGTTATTCAGGCGTGCGAGCAGGCAGGTGTTGAAATTCCACGTTTTTGCTACCATGATCGTCTGAAAATTGCGGGTAATTGTCGTATGTGCTTGGTGGAAGTGTCACCTGGCCCGCCTAAACCTGCGGCTTCTTGTGCTTTGCCTGTATCGGAAGGTATGACGGTGAAAACCGATACGCCAATGGTGAAAAAAGCGCGCGAAGGGGTGATGGAGTTTTTACTTATCAATCATCCGCTGGATTGCCCGATTTGTGATCAAGGTGGTGAGTGCGATTTGCAAGATCAAGCGCGCAACTATGGTACGGGTTTTAGTCGTTATGCGGAGCATAAGCGCGCCGTTGAAACTAAAGATATGGGGCCGCTTATCAAAACACATATGACGCGTTGCATTCACTGCACGCGCTGTGTTCGCTTTGCTGAGGATGTAGCCGGTGTGCCGGAACTTGGTGCAGTGGGTCGCGGTGAACATATGGAAATTACGACGGAGGGTAAGGCTTTTGCCTCGGAAATGTCCGGTAATGTGATTGATCTTTGCCCTGTCGGTGCGTTGACTTCGCGTCCTTATGCGTTTGTTGCGCGTCCGTGGGAATTGAAGAAAACGGAAAGCATTGATGTGCATGATGCGATGGGCTCGAATATCCGTATCGATGTGCGCGGAAATAATGTAATGCGTGTGCTTCCTCGTTTGAATGAAGAAGTGAATGAAGAATGGCTTGGTGATAAATCTCGTTACGCTTGTGATGGCTTGAGTCGTCAGCGTTTGGATACTCCTTATTTGCGCGTGAAAGGTAAGCTTAAGCCTGTAAGTTGGGATGAAGCTTTCGCTGCGATTGCGAAAAAATTTGAAACATCAGGTGCGAAGAAACTGGGTGCGATTGCCGGTGATATGGTTTCGGTTGAACCGCTCTATGCCCTGAAAACACTGATGGATGAACTGGGTTCAAAAAGCCGCGATTGTCGTCAAGATGCAAGCTTTATTGCGCAAGATGAGCGCGGGGAATACTTGTTTAATTCAGGTTTTGCAGGTGTTGAAGAAGCGGATGCGGTTGTGTTGATTGGCACAAATCCACGTGCGGAAGCGCCAGTATTAAACTCGCGTATTCGTAAAGCATGGTTGAATAATGGCGCGCCGGTGGCGGCGATTGGGCAAGAGACACCGCTAACTTATCCGGTGGAATGGTTGGGTGAGTCGCCGGCTATTTTGAGCGACTTGATTGCGGGTAAAGGTGAGTTTGCGAAAACTTTAAAACGTGCAAAACGCCCTCTTATTATTGTGGGGCAGGCGGCGTTACAGCGTGCAGATGCAAAAGAAATTTACGCGGCGGCTCGTACACTAGCGCAAGAATCAACCGATCTTAAAACATGGAATGGCTTTAATGTGCTGCAAACATCTGCTTCTCGTGTGGGTGCATTAGATATTGGGTTTACGCCTGCTAAAGGTGGGTTGGATACAGCAGGGATGTTGGAAGCTAGCCGTTCGGGTAAAATCGAGATGCTCTATCTGCTGGGAGCGGATGAGTTGGATATGTCGCAAATTGGCGGTAATTGCTTTGTGATTTACCAAGGCCATCATGGTGATAATGGTGCGCATCGCGCAGATGTGATTTTACCATCGGCTGCTTATACTGAACAAGATGGTACTTATGTGAATATGGAAGGTCGTGTGCAGCGTAGTTTTGCAGCGGCATTTGCACCGGGAGAAGCGCGCCCTGATTGGAAAATTATTCGCGCGCTTTCTGAGTTGCTGGGTGAAAAACTTCCCTTTGATGAGTTAAGCGCCTTGCGTGCACAGATGATTAAAACGCATCCGCATTTAGGTGAATTGGATGTGAAGCCAGTCGCGGCGCTTTCAGGCATGCGCCCTCGTAAGACGTTTAAATTTAGCGTAGATAAGCTCTCAGCCTATTTTGCAAACTATTACATGACAGATGTAATCTCGCGTGCGTCACAAACAATGGCTGAATGTACGGCGACGTTTGTTGATGGTAAATCTTCACAGAAAAAGAAAGGTAAGGCTGCATAATGCTGCAAGAGCTTCTCACGCTGATTGAACCTTATCTACCGTTGTTGATCATTATCGGTAAGATTCTGCTAGTAGCAGTGCCATTGATGATTTTGATGGCTTATCTGACTTATGCAGAACGCAAGGTGATTGCAGCAATGCAGTTGCGTAAAGGGCCAAATGTGGTGGGACCCTTTGGCTTATTGCAACCGTTTGCAGACGGGCTGAAGCTCTTTATGAAAGAGACGATTGTACCGACTCACGCCAGTCCGCTGGTCTTTATTCTTGCGCCGATGTTAACGTTTATTCTGGCACTTTTAGGCTGGGCGGTCATGCCATTTTCGGCGGAATTTGTGATTGCAGATATTAATGTGGGTATCTTGTATTTACTGGCGATTTCGAGCCTCGGCGTTTATGGCGTGATTATGGCTGGCTGGGCGAGTAACTCAAAATATGCCTTCCTCGGTGCGATTCGTTCAGCAGCACAAATGGTCTCTTACGAAGTCTCAATTGGCTTTGTGATTGTGTGTGTGTTGCTGCTTGTTGGCTCGTTGAATTTGACTGAAATTATCGAAGCACAACGTGACGGCTGGTTCGTGTTCACTTTCTTGTTCCCGATGTTTATTTTGTTCTTTATCTCAATTCTGGCGGAAACAAATCGCCATCCTTTTGATCTTCCAGAGGCTGAAGCAGAGTTGGTAGCAGGGTATAATGTTGAATATTCATCGATGACTTTCGCGTTGTTCTTCCTCGGCGAATATATGAACATGATTTTAATGTCGGCGATTGCGACAACGCTATTTCTTGGTGGGTATCTTGCGCCGCATGAATCGCTTGAATTTATTCCAGGGCCGATTTGGTTTGCGCTGAAAGTAGCGTTTATTCTCTTCGCCTTTATCTGGATGCGGGCATCATTGCCGCGTTATCGTTATGACCAGTTAATGCGTTTAGGTTGGAAAGTATTCTTGCCGCTATCGCTGCTTTGGGTAGTAATTACTGGTGCTTATGTGGTTTATGGAGGTGCTCTATCATGAGTTTAGCTCGTTTCTTTAATGCGTTTTTGTTGGTGGAAATTGCGTCTGGTTTGTTCATGACGTTGAAATATTTCTTCAAGCCGAAAGTGACGATTAACTATCCGTATGAAAAAGGCCCACTAAGCCCACGCTTCCGAGGTGAGCATGCATTGCGCCGTTATGCGAATGGTGAAGAACGCTGCATCGCGTGTAAGTTATGTGAAGCAATTTGTCCCGCGCAAGCTATCACGATTGAGGCAGAAGAACGCGCTGATGGCAGCCGCCGTACCACGCGTTATGACATTGATATGGTCAAATGTATCTATTGCGGTTTCTGTCAGGAAGCCTGCCCTGTAGATGCGATTGTGCAAGGGCCGAATTTTGAATTCGCGACCGAAACGCGCGAAGAGCTTTGGTATAATAAAGATAAATTACTCGATAATGGAGAGCGTTGGGAAGATGCGATTGCCGCTAATTTAGTTGCAGACGCTCCTTACCGCTAGGATTGGATATGGAAATCGCAACGCTTACATTTTACGTTTTATCGACTGTGATGGTGCTTTCTGCATTAGCAGTGATTTCTTCGCGGAATCCGGTTTACTCGGTTCTATTTTTGATTTTCTGCTTCTTTAATGCGGCAGGATTATTTGTGCTGCTTGGCGCTGAATATATCGCCATGACGTTGGTGATTGTTTATGTTGGCGCCGTGGCCGTATTGTTCCTATTCGTCGTGATGATGCTGGATGTGGATCTTGCGGCAATGCGCCAAGGGTTCTTGAAATATCTGCCGATTGGCGGCGGTGTCGCGGCGTTGTTATTTGCAGAACTTTATCTGATTCTCGGTGCGTTGGAAAAAACTCAACTCACCAAAGCGGCAGCAATGCATGCCACGCCAGATGCTTCTGAAGTGAGTAATACACTCGCCATTGGCCGTATCCTTTACACGGATTATGTTTATGCATTCCAAGTATCAGGCATTATTTTGTTGGTAGCGATGGTTGGTGCGATTGTGCTTACCTTGCGCGGTAAAAAGCGTTCTCGTAAACAAAATATCAATAAGCAACTGGCGCGTAAACGTGGGGACGCGTTAAAGCTAGTCAGCGTAGAACCAGGTGAGGGAGCGGCCTAGATGAATACGTCTTTATTTGAGTCGATTGATGTGACGCATTACCTCGTGGTAGCAGCGCTATTATTTGTGATCGGCATTTGTGGGATCTTCCTCAACCGTAAAAATATTATCACTCTGTTAATGTCGATTGAACTGATGTTGCTTGCAGTGAATATTAATATGGTCGTTTTCTCAGTAGCTTTGCAAGATTTGGTCGGCCAAGTGTTTACGGTATTCATCCTTACCGTTGCGGCGGCGGAAGCGGCCATTGGCCTCGCAATTTTGGTGGTGTTTTTCCGTAATGCAGGTTCGATTGCCGTAGAAGAAATTGGCTTAGCAGCGCAAGAGGAGGCAGCTAAATGAACGAGCTAGCGTCATTGATTGTTTTCCTTCCCCTTGCAGCCGCGATTATCGTTGGTTTCTCATGGGATCGTGTTGCGCATAATACGGCACAAGTTTTTACCAGTGTGTGTGTGTCGGCGGCGGCGATTTGTGCATGGATTTTATTTATCAAATTATCGATGGGTGCAGAGACTTTCACCATCGATATTGGTAGCTGGATCACCTCTGGCACGTTTGATGTACGTTGGGCATTACGTGTGGATATGTTATCCGCTGCGATGATGCTATTGGTGACGTCTGTTTCGGCGCTCGTGCATATTTATTCAATTGGGTACATGAGTGAAGAGCCTTGTAAACCACGCTTTATGGCGTATCTCTCGCTCTTTACCTTCTTCATGTTGATGCTGGTAACGGCTGATAATTTAGTACAGCTCTTCCTTGGTTGGGAAGGGGTTGGCTTGGCCTCTTATCTACTAATCGGTTTCTGGTATCATAAAGAATCTGCCAATGCCGCAGCGATGAAAGCCTTTATCGTCAACCGTGTGGGTGACTTCGGTTTCGCGCTTGGTATCTTTGCTATTTATGTGATGTTCGACACAGTGCGTTTCGACGAAATTTTTGCCATTGCTTCTACCCAATCGGATGCGGTGATCACCTTCTTAGGTAGTGAATATCACGCGCTAACGGTAATTTGTATTCTGCTCTTTATCGGCGCGATGGGTAAATCAGCACAACTTGGTTTACACACTTGGTTGCCAGATGCGATGGAAGGGCCAACGCCGGTATCGGCGCTCATTCACGCTGCGACCATGGTAACAGCAGGTGTGTTCTTAGTGGCGCGTATGTCGCCTTTATTTGAGATGTCGCCGATTGCCTTGCAACTGGTCACTTATGTTGGCGGTGCGACAGCGATTTTTGCAGCCACCGTTGGCTTGGTGCAAAATGATATTAAGCGTGTGATTGCTTATTCTACCTGTTCGCAACTGGGCTATATGTTCTTCGCTTGTGGAGTGTCTGCTTATGCAGCAGGTATGTTCCACTTACTGACTCACGGCTTCTTTAAGGCGCTATTGTTCCTTGGTGCAGGTTCAGTGATTCACGCCCTTCACCATGAGCAAGATATGCGTAAAATGGGTGGCATTGCGAAGAAGGTTCCGATCACCTGTGTCTTGATGTGGATTGGTTCTTTGGCGCTGGCAGGGATTCCTCCATTTGCTGGTTACTATTCGAAAGATATGATTATTGAAGCGGCTTATGCAGCGCATAGCACGCATGGAACTTTTGCTTTCTATATGGGTTTAGCGGCGGCGTTCTTAACGGCCTTCTATAGCTGGCGTTTACTGTTTATGACCTTCCACGGCCAGCCACGTATGGATAAGAAAATACTAAAAGAAGCACATGAGTCACCAAAAGTGATGGTGGTTCCGCTCGTGCTATTGGCCATTGGCGCAGTCTTTGCTGGGGCGATTGGTTATCATACGCTGGGCATGGTTGAAGGCGATGGTGCTTTCTGGCGCGGGGCTATCTTTGTGGCTGCAGAAAATAACGTACTAAATTATATTCATGATCTGCCGAAATGGGTGCCGATTGTACCATTGATTATTGCTCTTTCTGGTATCGCATTGGCGTGGGTATTCTATATTAAATATCCGAAATTGCCGGCGAGTTTTGCAGAGCGTTTCCAACCAATTTACCAATTCTTACTCAATAAATGGTATTTCGATGAATTATATCGTGCCACTTTCGTGCGCTGGGCGATTAGCTTTGGCCGCCACTTTAGTAACTTCTGGGATAAGAAGGTGATTGATGGTTTAGGGCCTAACGGCTTTGCGGCGATTTCGCAATATTTCGCCGTGAAAACTGGTAAAACGCAGACGGGCTATCTCTACCATTATGCCTTTATGATGTTGGCCGGATTGGTGCTTCTCGTCACGTGGTATTTAGTACGAGGAGGTGCATCATGAGTACATTACCTGTATTGTCACTTCTATTGGCTTTGCCATTGATTGGTGCGGCGGCGATCTTCCTATTCGTACGTGAATCGGAAGGTGAGTTGGCGGCGCGCAATGCGAAATTAACAGCACTTTTTGTGACGGTGATTACCTTCATCGCTTCGGTCGTATTGATCCTTCCGGGATTTGATATTTCACAAAGTGGGTTCCAGTATGTTGAGAAAGTTGACTGGGTTGCTGAAGGTATAAGCTACCATATGGGGATTGACGGCATCTCGCTATCACTCCTCTTGCTAACGACATTTCTTATGCCCATTTGTATCCTCTCTAGCTGGAATGGGGTGAAGACACGGGTGCGTGAATTCATGCTATCATTCTTGATTCTGGAGAGCTTTATTATTGGTGTGTTCTGCGCGCTTGATGCGTTGCTCTTCTATGTGTTCTTTGAGGGAATGCTGATTCCGATGTTCCTGGTTATCGGAATTTGGGGCGGCAATAACCGCGTTTATGCGGCGTATAAATTCTTCCTCTATACGTTGCTTGGTTCGGTGTTATTCTTACTCGCGATTTTGTGGATGTATTACACGCATGGTACCACTTCGATTCCAGAATTGATGAAACTCTCTCCTGCCACGGCAAGTCATGTGCAAAATTTATTATGGCTAGCGATGTTTGCGAGTTTCGCCGTGAAAGTGCCGATGTTTCCCGTGCATACATGGTTGCCAGATGCGCACGTACAAGCGCCAACAGCTGGCTCGGTTATTCTGGCGGGTATATTGTTGAAAATGGGTGGCTATGGCTTCATCCGCTTTAGCTTGCCAATGTTGCCAGAGGCTTCGCATTACTTCACGCCGCTCGTATGGAGCTTGAGCGTAATTGCGGTAATTTATACATCGCTCGTGGCGCTCGTACAGGAAGATATGAAAAAGCTGATTGCCTATTCTTCTGTCGCGCATATGGGCTTTGTCACGGCGGGTCTTTTCGCTTTTAATATACAAGCGATTGAAGGAGCGATGGTGCAAATGATCTCGCATGGTTTGATTTCTGGTGCACTATTCATTTGTGTGGGCGTAGTGTATGACCGCGTACATACACGTGAGATTGCGCGTTATGGCGGCGTGGCAAAAGTGATGCCGTGGTATGCGTTCTTCTTCCTATTCTTCACGATGGCTTCGGTTGGTTTGCCGGGTACTTCTGGCTTTACGGGTGAATTCCTAGTGCTTGTGGGTAGCTATCAGGCCAGCAGCTGGTTAGCCTTCGGCTTGGCGACAGGTTTAATCCTCGGTGCGGCTTATGCATTACTGCTTTATCGTCGTGTCTCTTTTGGTGATTTAGTGCGCAATGAGTTGAAGAAACTAAAAGACTTAGAGCTGCGTGAATATGTGATGTTTACGGTACTTGGTGTGGCAGTCATTTGGCTGGGTGTTTACCCAGATCCATTGCTGGAGATGCTGCATGCGCCGGTAGAGAATCTGATCAATCAGATAAATATTGATGTTGTCGAACCTCGCGTACCAAGCGTGAAAGAGGAGCTAGGAGTATAGTCATGTTGAATGCATTTGATTTTGTGCTACTCGCACCTGAAGTAACGTTATTTATCTCGGTTGTTCTATTGATGCTTGCAGGGCTTTATGGCGGTGTGAATGGCCGTCAATTTGTGCAAGCAGCTGCGCCTATCGGTGTGGTAAGTGCACTCTATTTTGTAATTAGCTTACCTTATGGCACGCCAGAGTTTTTGATGAATGGTATGGTACAGGTAGATAGCTTCACGCAATTTTCCAAAGGGCTGATCTTGCTTGCAACCTTACTGGCGATGGTGCTTTCTTCTTATTGGAAACGTGGAATTGATCAGGGTGACCGTTTTGAGTTCCCACTACTGATGTTATTGGCGAGCTTAGGAATGTGCCTGATGGTATCAGCCTCAGATATGCTATCGCTCTATCTAGGCTTAGAATTGATGAGTCTATCGCTTTATGTGCTGACGGCTTATCACCGTGATGATCGTATGGCGACAGAAGCGGGGATGAAATATTTTGTGCTGGGTTCACTAGCCTCTGGTTTGATTCTTTTCGGTATCTCGTATCTTTATGGCTTTACCGGAACGACCAGCTTTACAGCCATGGCAGAGTTTCTTGCAGGCTTGGGTGATTTTGCGCAACTATCAGTGCAGCAATTCGGCATTCTATTGGGTATGATTTTCTTACTGGTTGGCTTCTGCTTTAAGATTTCTGCTGTGCCATTTCATATGTGGGCGCCTGATGTGTATCAGGGGGCACCAACACCGGTAACGGCTTTCTTTTCTACTGCGCCAAAAGTAGCTGCGGTTCTTGTGTTTGTACGTTTGTTGCTTGAACCTCTCGGCGATTGGATCATGCAATGGCAGCAAATTATTATTTTCGTTTCCGTAGCCTCGATGATTGTGGGTGCATTGGGCGCGATGGTGCAAAATAACATTAAACGTATGTTGGCCTTCAGTTCGATTGGTCATGTGGGATATGTGCTCGTGGCCGTTGCGGCGGGTACGCAAGAAGGGTTGCAAGCTATCCTTATCTATCTAGCGCTTTACGTGTTTATGAGCATCGGTGCCTTTGGTTGTATTTTGATGATGCAGCGCGATGGCAAAGCGATTGAGTCGATTGACGAGCTGGGTGGTATTTCGCAGAAGCATCCTTATTTTGCATTACTGATGGCGGCATTCATGTTCTCTCTTGCGGGGATTCCGCCACTGGCTGGTTTCTTCGGAAAGATGTATGTTTTCCTTGCAGCACTTAATGCTGGCTTGATTGGTTTGGCGATTATTGGTGTGCTTACAAGTGTGATTGGCGCTTACTATTATCTGCGTGTGGTGAAAGTGATGTATTTTGATGCAGAACGTGATGGGTTTGATGCTGAAATGACGGCAAGTTTGAAGCTCGTGTTATTCGCTTGTGGTGCCGTAACCGTTCTCTATATCGTTATGCCATCACCATTGATTGAAGCGGCGCATGCAGCGGCAGGTGCATTGTGGTTATAGAAGGTTCAGTTGAAACGAAACAACGTGCGCCTTTAATCGACGATTATCATCTATTGACCTATCAACAGTTGGATAGCACCAACGATGAGGCTCGTCGTTTAGCTGAAGGTGGCGGCGCACATGGTGCCTTTATTTGGGCGCATCGCCAAACAGATGGCCGAGGGCGCCGTAGTCGTGATTGGGTTTCGCAAAAGGGAAACTTATTTGTCTCTGCTTTACTTTCGCCAGATTGCGAATTTGAACAATTCCCGCAGCTTTCATTTGTTGCTGCTTGTGCCGCGCATGCGAGCGTTGCACCGCTCCTTCCAGAGTCTGAGTTAAAATTAAAATGGCCGAATGACCTTTTGCTTGATGGTGAAAAATTGGCAGGCCTATTGTTAGAATCTTTTGAAACCATCGATGAAGAAACGGGTAAGCTAAAACGCTGGGCCGTGGTGGGCATGGGCATGAATATTGAAAATGCCCCTGCCGGAATGGATTTGCCAGCTACCTGCCTGAAACATGCAGGAGTGGAACTAATCTCCGCCAAGATTGTACTGTCGCGTTTTATCCATCACTTTATCGAGTGGTATCAGCTTTGGCAGGATGACGGATTTGAGCCGGTGCGTAAATATTGGACAAACCATTGCTACCATAAAGGTGAGTCGGTGGAGGTGAAGATCGGTGATGAAATGCATCGCGGTGAGTTTGTTGGTTTGGATGAAACAGGAAACCTGCTATTAAAACCTAAAGGCAGTGCTGTAACGATCATTGCTGCCGGAGAGGTTTTATTACCATGATACTTGCGGTTGATATTGGAAATACAAATACGGGCTTTGCGCTTTATGATGGCGATGAGTGTGTTGGTCAATGGCGCCTATCGACCAACCGTTTGCGCACGTCGGATGAATTTACACTCTGGCTAGAAAACTTTCTGAAACGTTTAGGGGTTGAGGTTTCCGCTGTTAAAACTTCAATTGTAGCTTGCGTGGTTCCGAGCTGCCGTTTCGCCATTCTATCTGCGCTGGCAGAATTGTTTGGTAAAGAACCGCTCCTAATTTCAGCCAAGTTAATGAGTGAAGTGGGGGTTGAAGTGAAACTTGATAACCCCAGAGAAGTGGGGGCGGATCGTCTAATCAATGCTTACGCAGCAACGCAAACGTATGGCGCACCTGCCATCGTATTAGATTTTGGTACCGCAACGACCTTTGATGTGGCCGATGCAAATAGTGCTTATATTGGTGGTGTGATTGCACCGGGTATTAACCTCTCATTAGAAGCCCTGCATCGTGCAGCGGCGAAACTGCCATCGGTGGAGATTAAAAATCCTGCGAAAGCGATTGGCACGAGTACCGAAACAGCCATGCAATCGGGCATTTATTTCGGTTATCTTGGTATGATTGAGCGGATTGTAAAAGAGATTCGTGCCGAGTTAGATGAGCAACCTAAAGTGATTGCTACGGGTGGTCTTGCTCCACTCTTTGCCAAAAATAGCGATGTGATTGATGAGCTGGACGCCGATTTAACCGTGCGTGGTCTTCATTTAGTTGCGAGAAAATTTGCTGAGTAAGAACAGCGTTTAAACTTAAAAAAATAATGAGAAAGTAAAGACTAAGAAAATATGAGTTTTAATTTTAAGCCTTATGAAAATGAGGTGATTTTTGTGCCACTTGGTGGGTCGAATGAGATTGGGATGAATCTGAATCTCTATCGTCATCAAGGCAAGTGGTTGATGATCGATATGGGTATCGGCTTTACCAATGACTATCTGCCAGGGGCGGATGTGATTGTGCCGGATACGCGTTTTATCGAGGAAGTGATTGGCGATGATCTGATCGGACTTGTACTGACTCACGCGCATGAGGATCATCTTGGTGCGGTGCCCTATCTTTATGATGTAGTCAATTGCCCGATTTATGCGACAGCCTTTACCGCCAATGTGCTGAAAGCCAAGCTAAAGGGTGAAGGCATTGATGGCATGGAAATTCATGAAGTGGAGCAGGGTAGTCACTTAGAGCTTGGCCCGTTCAAGCTGGATTTGATTGATCTGACGCACTCGATTCCCGAAATGCAGGCCATTGCGATTACGACCGATGCGGGCGTGGTAATGCATACGGGCGATTGGAAGATTGACCCGGAGCCTGTCGTGGGTGCGGTCACCGATAAAGCGGCGCTTAGCAAGTTTGGCGATGATGGCGTGATGGCCATTGTCTGTGACTCGACTAATGTGTTTGTTGAAGGGGTGAGTGGCTCCGAAGCGGGCGTGAAGGAGGAGCTATTTAAAAAAATTGCTGCTTGTGAGAACCGTGTGGTGGTATCGACCTTTGCTTCCAACCTTGCACGTTTGGAATCGATTATTAAGGCGGGTGAAGCGGCAGGTCGTAAAATCTTTATGGCGGGACGTAGCTTCGGGCGCATTGTCGGCGCGGCAAAGGATTCTGGTTATTTGAAAGATTGCCCACCATTGCTGGATGCGGATGATGCCATGTCAGTGCCGCGTGATGAATGCATGATTATCGCCACGGGCTGTCAGGGCGAGCCGCGAGCCGCCCTTAGCCGTATGGCACGTAGCGATCATCCAAAAATTCGCTTAGCGCCTAAAGATACGGTGATTTTCTCCTCCAAAGATATTCCGGGTAATGAAGCGCGTATTGGCTATATGCAAAATCAGCTAGTGGAAATGAATGTGGAAGTTATCACCGCGCATAAGCATGATATTCACGTATCTGGCCACCCTGCGCGTGATGAGCTGACGGAAATGTATCAAATGGTACAGCCGAAAATCTCAGTACCTGTGCATGGTGAAGCTCGCCATTTGCGTGAGCATATGAAGCTTGCAACTAGCCTTGGTGTGCCGGAAACGGTGAAGGCGAGTAACGGTGCCGTGATTCTACTGAAAGAGGGTGAGGCCAAGCAAGTTGGCACCGTAGATAGCGGTTATATCGCGGTGGATGGCAAAGTGCTCACGCCAACCGATAGTAAAATCTTCGGCCAGCGCCGTCGTATCCGTGATGAGGGAATTATCTTTATTGCCTTGGCGATGGAAGATAACCGCTTGATCGAAAAGCCGGGCATTATCGCGCCGGGCTGTTTGGATATGAAGGAAGATGCCGATGTGCTCGAAGAAATGGCCGAAGCGATTGATGCTAGTTTGCAAGATCGCAAATCCAGCAAGCCGCTAGAACAACGTGTGCGCACGGCAGTGCGTAAGATTGTGAAATCTGAACTTGGTAAACGCCCTTTGATTGAGATTTCTGTTTTACGTGTGTAGGCTGGTTCTATGAACAGAGCCGAAAAACGCGCGCAAGGAAAGGCGCAGCAGAAACAAGAAAAAGCCATGATGGTCAGCGCTATTGGTTGCAGCCAATTGGCTGCGCGCTATATGCCAACAGAGCCAAACCGTTCCTATGAACTGCTAACGCGTGCGATTAAAAGGAGCCATCTGAAGATGCATTCTGGATGCATTATATGGATGTGCTGCAGCGGGTGAAACTAAGTGCTGTGCCGGTTGAGATTGCCAAGCTATTGAACCAGCGTTTGCAGCAACCGTCGCAGATTTCTAATACCTTCCTCAATATTGGCATGTTCTTTCTTGTATTGGATAAGAAGGTGCGTGATTGGACGCGACTGCCTGATATGCAAATTACGAGCCAGCCGATACAACATGAGCTGCTCTTTAATTTGTTTGAACATTATATTATGGCGAGCCCGCCTCTAGAGCATTGGTTGACACGAGTTCGCCAAGCATTGCTCTTGGCAGAATTGGATGAAACACAACAAGAGGCTTGGAAACCGTTTTTAAAAGCGCTGGCGAAACTTTGTTTCCGCAATGAATATGTGTTTTGGCAGAGCGATGAAGAAACCGCTCGTTTAGATACGCTGAATTTAGAAGATGAATGGCAATTTTTGTTAGCAGCGTGTTACTCGCCAGTGGATCGAAAAGAGCAGCTTCAACGCGAGAAAGAATTAGCCGCCTCTATTGCACCACTTGAAAAAGTCACGGATGAAGTCTCGCAAAAAGTACAAGCGCAATATGAGCAAAACCCTTATCCGCGTTGGGAGCAGATGCAGCTTTCGGTGTCGCGTCCTGTTTCTGAAGAGTTAAAGCGTATCATGCCATTCCAGCCCGCCTCTGTATTTGCCGAAGTTACAGATCCTCCGAAAGTGTTGATCGCGGGTTGTGGCACAGGCCAGCATGTCATGCAGGTGGCTTCGCGTTTTAAAGATGCGCAAGTGCTAGGCGTGGATTTAAGCGCCACCAGCTTAGGGTATGCGAAAAGTAAAATTGAAGAATATGGCTTTGACGATAAGGCAAAGCTGCTGCAAGCAGATATCCTTTCGCTCGACCATTTGGATAAGCAATTCGATATAATTGAATCATCCGGCGTGCTGCACCATATGGAAGATCCGATTGCCGGTTGGAAAGTGCTAAAGTCTTTGCTGAAACCTAATGGAGTGATGAAGATTGCGCTTTATAGCGAAGCGGCTCGGAAATTTGTTGTGCAGGCGCGTGAATGGATCGCTAAAGAAGGCTACGAAGCAACGCCAGAAGCGATACGCCAATGTCGCCGCGATTTTATGCTCTCACCCGATGCTGCTAAGTGGAAGGTGCTAACGCAGCGTTCAGATTTTTATTCAATGTCGGATTGTCGAGATTTGATTTTCCATGTGCAGGAGCATCGCTATGCGATTCCTCAATTGGCTGAAATTTTAGAGGAGTTAGGGTTTGAGTTTCTTGGCTTTGAACATGATACCAGTGCCAGAGAACGCTTCTATCAAAAATATTATCCGCATGATGCGAAACAAACGCATCTTAATAACTGGCATCAGTTAGAACAAAAAGATCCCAATATGTTTGCCGGCATGTATCAAATGTGGATGCGTTTGAAGCCCTAATTAGGGTCGATAACTTCGCCATATTCGGCGACGATTTTCTCGTGAACTTCCTGTGAAGGCTCGTGCCCCCATCCGGTTTCTAGCACGGTACCAAGTTGGTTTAAATCAATCGGTGCGCTTTTGAGCTGTGCCTCTTGAAACTCCGCAAGCTTTAGCAAAGTGAGTTTAATATAAGCATGAAATGGGCGTCCATCATTGGTCTCAGCCGTAAACAGAATCACTGCTTCTTCATGTCCGGTAAGGGTAGGAGGGGTGTTTATCATAGGTAAAATAGAGCGGATTTTGTGTGTTTAATCAATTTAAAACCTATCTAGCAGGAGCGTTGCTTGCAATATAGGTATTTACGAGCACGCGGCCTTTACCTGAAGCATCGGTAATGCATGATTTGGGATTATAAGATTTATCGATATTACCTTTGTCATATACGCCATTTCCATTCGTATCAGCGCGTAATTCATAATGTAAGTGGTTACCTGTGGAAACGCCAGTTGTGCCAACGCCACCAATATCCTGCCCCATAATTACCTCTTGCCCTGGCATAACCTGAATATTTGATAAGTGGTTATAGGTACTGAAATTTCCATCTTCGTGCTGGATGATAACTTGGTTGCCCCATCCTCCATTATAACCACGATTCACTTGATGTACCGTACCATCGGCAGAAGCAAGCACATCAGTGCCAGCTGGCGCTGGAATATCAAGGCCGGTATGCATTTTCAGTTTATGGAATACAGGGTGATGACGCATGCCATATTCGTCGCCTGTGGTCACCGTTACATTCGGATCAACCGGCCATGTGTGGGAGATAGTGCTTTGACAATCAGCTGAATGTGCCGGATAGAACGGAACTTGATCTGGATTATCAATCTCGAATGGGACTTCATGCCCGCCAAATTTTTCGATATAGCTAGCGATTTGTGTGCCATAGCCATCAGCATTAGAAACACCGCTTTCAAGGAAGCTGCGTAACCCACCAAAGCCCTTGAGCCAGTCGCCAGCTAGAAGGCCGGATTTTGTGATTTCTACGCCGCCAACTGTTTTACCGACGTAATCATCTAAGTTATTATTCACGATAGTTTCCCAACGTTGTGCCATAGATATGCGTACAGCATTTTCTTGTGCTATAGGCGTGTTTAGGAAATCAGCACGGCTATGAACGCCATCTTTGCCTGTCCACTTTCCTTCCCACGTATTCTTTTGAGTGGCTTTATCGCCTCGCTCCCAATCGGTTGAGTCACCTTCGAAAGTGTAATAGCCTGCACCTTTCAAAGCTTCTTCGCCAAATTGATATTTTCCGAGATAATCAAAGTCATTGGTTGCAGTATAATTGCCTTTTGATTCACTGCCTGCCAAATCTCCTAAAAATTTATTATACTCTGCATTTCCAGGCATATTGAAAGCGTGGCTGCCATAAGTTTGATAATTTCCACCCCCAAAACTAATACCTTCAAAGAGGGAGGTCAGGGCCATTCCCACCACACTACCGAGGATACCGGTTAGCGCAGCACGTTTAAAGCCTGTTTCAATGACGCCGGCAATATCGATGCTTTTGGCTTTGGCTAAATCTTCTGCATTTGGATTATCGGTAAATTTATAGAGCTTATCAACGCGTCTATTCCGGGCTCTGACTTCTTGGTTGAGTGTACGTCCTACGCCGAGGATACCAGCGGTGAGCATAGCCGCACCAATTCCGGCAATCACGGGGAATGCTATTGTTACAAGGGCTTTGACCGCAATGAAAGTTCCAACAGAGATAGCAAAGTCAACGGGGTGGTCGCGCATATATTCGAGTGATTTAGTGATCGCACGTCCGATTGAGACGGGACGAGCCTGTACTTTGGAGGCATCGGACAAACGCATATTCATTGAGCTTGGCTTGTTCTGGCCATTCTTCATGCGCTGTTCCCAGCTCTGGTTCTGTGTCATAGATACACTCATACCCTTACATTGTATGTAAATCGGGTTACGGTTTGATGACGAAATCCTTAAGAGAATGAGAAAAATCAAGGGTTGCAGCGGCTTTTATTGCCTGTCATAACCATTTTTATGAATAATCCGGTTTTAGTAGCGATTGATACGGTTGATTTAGACCAAGCGCATGGGCTTGCACAGGCGGTAGCACCGCATGTGGGTGGTATCAAACTGGGGTTGGAGTTTTTCGTCGC
The DNA here is from genome assembly GCA_964654855.1 of uncultured Rickettsiales bacterium. Lineage (GTDB taxonomy): Bacteria > Pseudomonadota > Alphaproteobacteria > Rickettsiales > JALZUV01 > JALZUV01. The sequence continues at coordinate 101,455 of CAZZJS010000002.1, read as the reverse complement.
TAATGGGGTGGAGGGCGTAAATTACGTCGCAGGGGATATTCCCGTGTTTTTAGACTTAAAATTTCATGATATTCCTAATACGGTTGCTGGTGCTATCCGTGCGACTGCGGGTATTAACTGCTTTATGATGACGGTTCATGCTTGCGGCGGTGGCGATATGATGCGCGCAGCGAAAGAAGCAGCGTTAAGTTTGCCGAACCAGCCTAAGATTGTCGGTGTTACGGTGCTTACCAGCATGGATCAGGCAGATTTATACGAGGTAGGGGTGAATAAACCGGTTGAGGGTCAAGTGTTAGACCTTGCTGATCTGGCGAAAGAAAATGGTTTGGACGGGATTGTATGTAGCCCACGTGAAATTTCAGCGATTCGAGCTCGAATCGGTTCTGATTTTACCCTCGTCACGCCGGGAATTCGCCCTGCAGGTAGCGATAAAGGCGATCAGAAGCGCATTATGATGCCCAAAGATGCCATGTTGGAGGGGTCGAATTACCTCGTCATTGGCCGTCCGATCACGCAAAATGCGGAACCTGCGCAAGCGGCTGCCGATATTTTTGCATCATTATCGCAATAAAAGGCTTTATTTCTGTGGCTAAGAGTGCTATTTGCACCGTCTTGAAATTCATAAAACAGTTTAGGTAAATATGTCTGTTAAAATTCGTCTAGCCCGTGGTGGCACCAAGAAACGTCCGTTCTATCGTATTGTGGCTGCTGATGTGCGTGCCCCACGCGATGGTAAATTCATCGAAAAATTGGGTACGTTTAACCCACTTCTTCCAAAGGAAGATGAGTCGCGTTTGGTGATTGATCTTGAAAAGGTGAAAACATGGATGAGCAAAGGCGCTCGCCCAACAGAACGTATGGAAAAAATCCTTGTTGCCGCTGGCGCAATGGAGCCTGTGACTGATTTCGCTTCTAAGCCGAAGAAATCTGTGAAAACTCCAGGTAAGCAAAATCGTGCTGAAGAGCGTGCGAAGGCTGAAGCTGAAGCGGTAGAAGAAGCAAAGAATGCACCAGCTGAAGAAGCGGAAGCTCCGGCAGAAGAAACTGCCGCTACGGAAGAAGCACCAGCTGAAGATACTCCAGCGGCTGAGGAAGCTCTGGCGGAAGAGCCAAAAGCAGAAAATGCTCCAGCGGAAGAAGAAAAGCCAGCTGAATAAGCTGCCGCTTTTACTCTATGTCTGATTCGAAACGTGTATGTGTAGGCGTGATTACGTCTGCTCATGGCGTACGCGGAGCTTTCAAACTCAAAACCTTTACTGAAGTCGCAGATTCGATCTTCGATTTCGCAGACCTTTCTTTTGAGAATGGCGATACGGTTAAACTCAAATCAAATGGTGTTTCTGGTGGTGCCCTGCTTGCGATGATGGAAGGTATAATCGATCGCAATGCGGCTGAATTACTCAAAGGTAAAAAGCTCTATATTTCTCGTTCCAGCTTGCCAGAGCCCGAAGAAGGCGAATTCTATATGGAAGATATGGTTGGTTTAGACGTAATAAAAATCGCCGATGGCCGTGTGGTTGGAAAAGTCACCCAAGTGGCCAATTACGGTGCAGGTGATGTGGTCGAAGTAAAATTCAATAACGGTACCGAAGAAATGTATAGCTTTACCGACGAAACCTTTCCGCAGGTGGATATGGAAGTGGGTACGATAACTCTCAACGCCCCTGATATATTGGAAGCGAAGAAGGGCTAACGAGTAAGCGGTGGATCTTGTACGACTCGTTGATAAAACTCTTCAATATTTTCTACTTTGGCTCCAGAATTGATTATTTTCTGAATTCCATTCTTCGTACTAATGCTAAATACATGATGGCCGTAGCCAGAATCTTCATAATCCCATTCAGGGTAGGGTATTTTTTGTGTATCTAAATTTCTTTTGAAACTTTCAAATTCTGAGTAATCTACCTTGCAGGTAATAGTATGTTTGAAAGTGTTTAATCTATCATTAACCCGATAGTAACCGTATTTCCAAGATGTGACTGGTTTGATTTCCATTATTATTTGAGTGTAAGTGAGAAGGGTTATGAATTTCTTAACGATGATTGGACTATTCTTTACTCTATGAGTGATGTGAATGTAATAACGCCTGAGCAATTACCGCTAAAGATGCTTGATATGCTTTATGCGACTTTAAAAGATATGAGTGAAGAGAAATTTGCAAAGACGGATTCAACTGCGGTGCAGAGCTTAGAGGGATATTTGGCGATTGCCGATGAATCCCAAGCGTCGGCTATCCCGATTAAAATAGAAGCTGTTGCATTTGATGATGCAAAATCCCTCAAACGTAAGGAAGATATTGTATTACGACTGGTGATGACAGAAGGCGCTGAAACGGAAATTCCACCCTATTCTTTGGGTAAATTGGCTCAAAGTGCCGGTTTAAAGGCAATCGCAGATGATTTTTCTTTAGGGCGTGAGTTACTTGATGGGTTAGGGCTTGGGAAAGGTCAATATTACTTGGATTCCGTTCCCCATAAGCAGACCCATGTTGGTTTCGCGGAAGTGGATGGGAAAAAACATGCGCAAGATTTGCTAATCAACCGTGCTGATATACGACCGCTTATGAAAGCGATTGCAGAAGAGCGGATTAAGCTGCAAGGGCTTCCGCCGAAACCGCAAAATCGCCAATTGGATTAACTAAGCCGCAATCTTCGCAGGCTTTGCATTAAATTGTGCGGCTTGTTCTAAGGCGTTGGCGACTTTGAACATGGTCATTTCATCAAAAGCGGGTGCAAGGATTTGGAGGCCTAGCGGTAGGCCTTGGCTGTCTAGCCCTGCAGGGATGGACATGCCCGGTAAGCCTGCCAGTGATGCTGGAACCGTAAAAATATCGTTCAAATACATGGCGATAGGGTCGTCTTGCTTTTCGCCAATGGCAAAGGCAGCGGAAGGCGCTGTTGGTGTGAGGATCGCATCAACTTGCTCATAGGCTTTTGCAAAATCTTGAGCGATGAGAGTACGAACGCGTTGCGCTTTTTTGTAATAGGCATCGTAATAGCCAGCGGAAAGCACGTAAGTACCGATCATGATGCGGCGTTTCACTTCATCGCCAAACCCAGCGGCACGAGTTTTCTCATACATAGCATCGAGGCTATCGCCCTTATCCATCACGCGTAGGCCGTAGCGCACGCCGTCATAGCGCGAGAGGTTTGATGAGCATTCTGCTGGTGCGATCACATAGTAAGTCGGCAGGGCATATTTTGTGTGTGGAAGCGAGATATCGACAATCTCAGCGCCTTGTTCTTGCAGCCATTTGGCGCCTTGTTGCCAGAGTGTTTCGATTTCAGCTGGCATGCCATCCATACGATATTCCTTAGGAATACCGATCTTCATGCCTTTGATATCTTGGCCGAGTGGCGCGGTGAAATCTTCTACTGGACGGTTAGCAGAGGTGGAATCCATCTTATCGTAACCGCTAATGGTTTGCTGAACGATGGCGGCATCTTCAACGGAGCGTGCAAAGACACCCGCTTGATCGAGCGAGCTTGCGAATGCAATCGTACCCCAACGCGAGCAACGTCCATAAGTAGGCTTTACGCCGACAATACCGCAAAAGCTTGCTGGTTGACGGATAGAGCCGCCAGTATCGGTGCCGAGTGCGGCGGGCACTAGGCCAGCTGCAACCGCTGCAGCTGAACCGCCGGATGACCCACCCGGTACACGGTCTTTACCATCGCCTGCATTCCACGGATTGATCACATTTCCGTAATGGCTGGTGATATTGGCCGAGCCCATCGCAAATTCATCCAAGTTGGTTTTGCCAGGCATAATGGCGCCAGCATTCCATAGGTTTTGCGTGATTTTCGATTCATATTCTGGAGTGAAGCCATCTAAAATATGTGAAGCGGCAGTGGTAAGAACACTTTTGGTGCAGAAGAGGTCTTTAACGCCTACAGGTACACCGGTCATATCGGTTGCATTGCCCGCTGCGATACGCTCATCGGCCTTTTTGGCACCAGCGAAAGCGTTTTCATCGGTGATGGTGATGAAAGCATTTAGTGCATCATTATTTTTGTGGATTTTCTTTTGAGTTGCATGAGCGAGTTCAGTCGCGGTGAAGTCTTTATTTTGCAGCCCATCGCGGATTTCAGCGACTCCTAGATTGGTTAAATCAGTCATGTTCTACTCCACCACCTTTGGTACCACGAAACAGCCATAATCATTGGCTGGCGCGTTCTTTAAAATCTCATCTTGATAGCCGCCATCGGTGACTTCATCCTTACGCATCGGCAAGTCCATCTCGCAAACGGAGGTCATTTGATCTACGCCATCGGTATTGACTTCCTGTAGCTGCTCAATCCAACCGAGGATGTTATTAATTTCACCTGTATAATGTTCGGCTTCGGTATCGCTAAGGCGAATGCGCGCGAGGTTGGCGATCTTGAATGCCTCTTTTGTGGTAATGGTCATGAGCGTCCTTGCAATTTTGCTAGTAATGGCATTGTTTTTAGCGCATTACAGAACTCATGCAACCACTGACCGCACAAGATTTTAAAGAAAAAACAATTACTGAGGGGCGATTGCTTGCCATTGATCATGGTAAAAAGCGTATCGGCTTGGCGATTAGCGATATCTCACGTGAATATGTGAACCCGCTAGAGACGTTAAATCACCCGAAATTTGCGATGAATGCACAAGCGCTCGCAGCGATGGTGGCGGAGCATCGTGTAGCTGGGTTTATCGTGGGATATCCGCTGAATATGGATGGGACAGAAGGGCCGCGCTGTCAGTCTGTTCGCCAATTTGTGCGGAATTTGGAAGCTTATGTGGACGTGCCGATGTTGTTATGGGATGAGCGCCTCAGTAGCGATATTGCCCATGAGCAAATGGTCGAAGGCGGCTTGCGCGGAGCGCAACGTGCCGGCAAGGTAGACAAACTAGCCGCCGCCGCTATTCTGCAATCCTATCTGGAGACGCTATGAACCCTATTGAAATCATAATCTTTGCGGCATTGGGCTATTTATTAGGCTCCATTCCTTTTGGTTTGATTCTGACGAAAATGACGACGGGCGATGATATTCGCAAAACAGGTTCCGGCAATATTGGGGCGACCAATGTGCTGCGTAGCGGTAAAAAGGGACTGGCGGCGGCGACTTTGCTGATGGATGCGGCGAAAGCATGGCTGGCTGTGTTTATTGCGATGCAATTTGTGGTTTTGCGTGCTGAGCCTATATTGGGCGAGGTTTATCCCTCTATTGCAGCCTTTGCGGCAGGGTTGGGGGCGATGATCGGCCATATGTATCCAGTATGGTTGAAATTTAAAGGCGGTAAGGGTGTTGCCTGTTATTTCGGTATGCTGCTGGGCTTGAGTCCTATGGTGTTTCTAATCGCGGGCAGTATCTGGCTGCTTATGTTTGCATTAAAGCGTATTTCATCGCTGGCAGCATTGTTGACGATTACTTTTGTGCCGGGCTGGATGTTTGTCTTTACCGACGCGATAGGTGCACTTTTCTTATTGGTAGCAAGTGTGCTGGTCGCATGGCGCCATCGTGAGAATTTCAAACGTTTGACTAAGGGTGAAGAAAAACCCTTCGGTAGCAAAGCATGAGCTCATTAGCTGAATTTCCGCTGATTGATTGCCTTCAACTTATCCGTAGTGAAAATGTAGGGCCGGTTACTTTCTTTAAATTGGTAGAACGGTTTGGCTCTCCAGAGAGCGCATTGCGAGCTTTACCGGATATGGCAAAGAAGGGCGGTATGAAACGTCCTATCGCCATTGCACCTCGTGCTAAAATTGAAAAAGAAATTATCTTAACTGAAAAGTTTGGTGCTCGTTTCATTTGTTATGGCGAGGATGATTATCCTAAATTACTAGAGCAGATTCATGCAGCACCGCCCGTGCTTATCGTGCGTGGCTCGCCACATTTTTGGAATGATGGCGGTAAATGCGTTGGCGTTGTGGGTTCGCGTAATGCCTCAGCAGCGGGATGTAATCTCACCAAAAAACTCGCACGTGAATGTGGCGAGCGTGGGCTGACGGTGGTGTCAGGTTTAGCACGCGGGATTGACTCTAACGCGCATCAAGGCTCGCTCTCTACTGGCACGGTAGGTGTGATTGCAGGTGGCATTGATAATGTCTATCCACCTGAAAATAAGATGCTATTCGATGCGTTAGCAGAGCAGGGTGCAATCATTAGTGAGCAAATTTTTGGTGCCAGCCCGCAAGCGAAAAATTTCCCTGCGCGTAATCGTATCATTGCGGGTATGTGTGCAGGGTTGCTAGTGGTAGAAGCTGCGCCGAAATCAGGATCACTCATCACCGCGCGCTATGCATTGGATCAAAATCGCGAAATCATGGCAATTCCTGGTTCGCCGATGGATCCACGCAGTGTGGGCGCGAATAAATTGATTAAGCAAGGTGCCGCGCTCATTCAATCGGTTGATGATATTTTAGAAGTGATGCAGCGTCCGCTTCAATTAGCGGAAGAAAATCAATCGGCTTTCACCTTCCAAAAAGCTGCGCAACCGCAGGAAAATGACATTGAAAATGCGCGTGATGAGATCCTCTCATTGCTCTCTCCCGTCGCGGTTGAAGTGGATGAATTAGTAAGACAATCGCAAATTCCGCTTGCGATTTTGCAGCAAGTGCTATTAGAGCTAGAGCTCGCAGGGCGACTTATCCGTGGTTTGAACGGAACCGTCGCATTAAATATGAGTGAAAAACTAAGTCAGGAAAATCTGTTGTGAGTAACCATCTAGTCGTTGTTGAGTCCCCCGCTAAAGCGAAAACGATCGAGAAATATTTAGGTAAAGACTATACGGTCTTAGCCAGTTACGGTCACGTGCGTGACTTGCCGAGCAAGGATGGTTCGGTTGATGTCGAGAATGATTTCGCCATGACATACGAGATTGATGCCGACTCGAAAAAGAAAATGGCGGCACTGACGAAAGCGGCTAAAGGCATTGATACGCTCTGGCTCGCGACCGACCCTGACCGCGAAGGAGAGGCGATTTCATGGCATGTGCTTGAGGCGCTTCTCGCGAAGAAAGCGATTAAGAAAGATACTCCTGTTAAACGTATCGCCTTTAACGCGATTACGAAAGCGGCAGTGACCAAAGCGATTACCGAGCCACGCGAGATTGATATGAATCTCGTTAATGCGCAGCAAGCGCGTCGTGCATTAGATTATTTGGTGGGCTTTACACTCTCGCCAGTTTTATGGCGTAAACTTCCTGGGAGTCGCTCAGCAGGGCGTGTGCAATCCGTTGCGCTGCGTTTGATTTGTGAGCGTGAAGCGGAAATCGAAATCTTTAAGAACCAAGAATATTGGGATATCACCACCGGTCTTTCTAGCGATAAGATAAAGTTTGAAGCGAAACTTAGCCAGTGGGAAGGCAATAAGCTCAAGAAATTTGATATTAATAACGAGAAGCAAGCCAAAGAAATCTCCGCGATTTTGGAAGGTCAGCAAAGCACCGTTATTGAGGTAAAAGAGAAAGAATCTCGTCGTAACCCGTATGCGCCGTTTATTACTTCGACCTTGCAAATGGATGCCAGCCGTAAGCTAGGCTTTGGTGCGAAGCAAACAATGCAAATCGCGCAGAAGCTCTATGAGCAAGGGCTCATTACTTATATGCGTACCGATGGTGTGACGGTAGCGCCTGAAGCGATTTCTGCCGCACGCAGTTGGATTGAGAAAGAAAAGGGCAAGGAATATGTGCCTGAGAAACCGCGCTTTTATAGCAGCAAAGCCAAGAACGCGCAGGAGGCTCACGAAGCCATTCGTCCGACTGATTTATATAAAACGCCCAAAGCTTCGGGTACATCGGGTGAGCAATTTAAGCTCTATGAGCTCATTTGGAAGCGTATGATGGCATCGCAAATGAACCCTGCCGTGTTTGACCAAGTGGCGGTGGATTTTGAAACGGCAGATAAAAAAGCCGTGCTGCATGCTACCGGTTCGGTCATGAAGTTTGATGGTTTCCTCTCGCTCTATATTGCGGGTAAGGATGATGATGCAGAAGGCGACGATAATGATCGCCGTTTGCCTGCGATGAAAATAGGTGATTCGGTGCCGATTGAAACGGTCACGCCAGCGCAGCATTTCACCCAACCGCCACCGCGTTATACGGAAGCAAGTTTGGTTAAACGTTTGGAGGAATTGGGTATTGGTCGTCCTTCGACTTACGCCGCTATTTTGGCGGTTTTGATTGATCGTGGATATGTGAATCTCGATAAAAAACGTTTCACGCCAGAAGCGCGTGGACGTATTGTGAGTGCGTTTCTTGAGAGTTTCTTTACCCGTTATGTGGAATATGATTTCACCGCAGATATTGAAGAAAAGCTCGATTTAGTTTCCGACGGAAAACTGGATTGGAAAGACCTGCTACGCAATTGGTGGAAGGATTTTATCCTCTCGATTGATGCTGCTAAAGAAGTGCCAAATCCGAAGATTTTGGAAGAGGTGGATCGTCTGCTTATACCCTTCCTTTACGGCACGGAAAAAGACCTCACCGAAGCACGTAAATGCCCGAAATGTGGGGATGGAACTTTAAGCCTGAAAACCGGTAAATTTGGTGCGTTTTTAGGCTGCTCAAATTACCCAGAATGTAAATTCACTAAACCCGTTGCGGCGGAAAGTGATGAAGCGGATGAAAGCGCGATGGCAGCCGATGGCCCGCAAAGCCTCGGTATCGATACGGAAACGAATAAAGAAGTCTTCCTCAAGAAAGGTCCTTACGGATTCTATGTGCAGCTGGGTGAAGATGAGAAAGGCACAAAGCCAAAACGTGCGAGCCTGCCAAAAGGTACGATGCCTGAAGATATGAACCTAACACGCTCATTGGAGCTTCTAGCGCTTCCGCGTGATGTTGGCTTGCACCCTGAAACGGGCGAGATGATTACAGCCGCGATTGGCCGTTTTGGTCCGTACCTGAAGCATCAGGGCAAGTTTGCGTCGATTGATCCGGAAGATGATGTGTACACGATTGGTATCAACCGCGCAGTGACTGTAATTGAAGAGAAAAAGAAAAAAGGCTTTGGCCCTGAAGCGCTGAAAACCCTCGGCGAACACCCCGATGAAGGCGGTGTGATTGAGGTGATGAAAGGCCGTTATGGCCCTTATGTGAAGCATAAGAAAATCAACGCGACCTTGCCAAAAGATGTTGATCCACAAGAAGTGACGATGGAACAAGCAATCGAGCTTATCGCGGCCAAAGCCAAAGCGCCGAAAAAGAAAAAACCGGCAAAAAAGAAAGCGGCAGCAAAGAAGAAAACGACTAAGAAAAAGGCGGGTTAATTGGCTAAAGCCAAAAATAGAAAGCCTAGTAAAAAAGGTAAATCGCGTAGCAGCCGGCGTGATAAAAAATCTACGAATTTGCCACCCGTTATTATTGCTGAAGTCACCGAGTTGAATGAGCATGGGGAGGCGATTGCCGTTCCTTCTGAGTGGCGTGATGATCGCCGTCGTCCGCCGCGGATTGTGTTGGATAATGATAAAGGCCCAGCAGTGGGCGATGCGGTGTTGGTCAAGCTATTGGCGGTTGATGCACATAGCTATAATGGCCAAGTACTCAAAATTTTGCCAAAGCGCCCTTCGCGCACGGTGGTAGGGGTGTATCAAAATACCAAGCGTGGCGGATTATTGGAGCCGGTGAATCGCAAGCAAAAGCAAGATTTCTTCATCGCGCATGGAGATGAGATGGACGCGGAATCGGGCGATCTCGTCGTGGCAGATGCCATCCCACGTTCGCGTAATAAACAGCTAGGTCTGCCTTGTGCGAAAGTGGTGCAGAATCTCGGCGATATGGATAATCCGAAATGCTATAGCATGATTGCGATTTTTAATCAGGAGATTCCGGTCGATTTTCCTGCTGAGGCGATTGCACAGGCCGAAGCCGCGACTGACCCCGTGCCAGAGGGGCGCACGGATTTACGCGATATCCCGCTTATCACCATTGATGGTGCCGATGCGCGCGATTTTGATGATGCGGTTTTTGCTGAACCGCATGGCGATGGGGGGTGGCATGTACTGGTAGCGATTGCCGATGTGGCGCATTATGTGCAGCCAGATTCTCCACTCGATAAAGAAGGGTTGAATCGTGGAAACTCGGTTTATTTCCCTGATCGCGTGGTGCCGATGTTACCTGAGGCGCTTTCGAACGGGTTATGCTCACTCAACCCAGATGTGGACCGTTATTGTTTGGCGGTGCATCTCTATATTGATGCTGAAGGGGCGTTGACGAGCCATGAATTTGTGCGGGGTATCATGCGTTCGCATACTCGTCTGACTTATGAGCAAGCACAGGATATTTTTGATACAAAAAGCGGAGAAATGCTGCCTGAATTAACGAACCTTTATGGCGCTTATGCGACCTTCCTCAAACAACGCGATAAACGCGGCGCGATGGATTTAGACCTGCCCGAATATAATATCGTTATGGGCGAAGATGGCCATGTGGCTAAGGTCGAAAAACGGATGCGCCTCGATAGCCATAAACTAATTGAAGAGTGTATGGTGACGGCAAATATTGCGGCAGCTCTTACATTAGAGAAGAAACAACTCCCCGGTGTTTACCGTGTGCATGAGCCACCCTCCGAAGATAAAATTAGCGATGTTCGTACCTTTTTAAAGAGCATGGGTTTTTCGTTGAATCCGACGCCGGTGGTGAAAGATTTTAATAAACTGATTGGCAAAGCACGTGGCACACCGATGGAGTCTCTATTAAGTGGTGCGATTTTACGTAGCCAAATGCAGGCGAAATATTTGCCAGAAAACTTAGGGCATTTTGGTTTGGGACTCACGCATTACTCGCATTTTACCTCGCCGATTCGTCGTTATTCTGATTTGATTACGCATCGCGCTATTTGTGCGCATATTGCGGGTGAGAAGAAAGTGGCTGTGGGGCCTAAAGATGAGGCTCTGGCCGCGATGGCGGATCATATTTCCACCACGGAGCGCCGTGCGATGGTGGCAGAGCGTGAGGCGCGTGATCGCTATATTACCGCCTTTATGGCGACAAGTGGTGATGCGGAATTTGAAGCCCATATTACCTCTGTCGGAAATTATGGTGTGTTTGTGACATTGACCGATACGGGCGCGAGTGGTCTTGTACGCATGAGCGATCTCGGTCGTGATTTCTATATGTATGAGGAGAAGTTGCATTGCCTTATCGGGCGCGATACGGGGCAACGTTTTCAATTGGGGCAACGTCTAGTGGTGAGGTTGAAACAGGCGGATATTCAACTGGGAAGCCTTAGTTTTCGCCTGATAAGCGCCGATGAACCGCCTGCTATGGAGTTTACACCTGTAATGCACCAAAAGCCTCGTCGTCAGCGAAAGGGTGGCAATGATAAGAAAAAGTTCCAAAAGCGCCGCAAAAAGCGTTAGAATGAGTAGATTCTAGCCAAGAAAGCATGTTATTTAGTAAATTATGAAACGCACTGCCCTTATTTACCGTCCTTCCAAGTCAGCGATGCAATCTGGCACGCAAAATATGAACCAATGGAAGTTGGAGATTCGTAGTGATAGCGAGAAGTTTGTGGATCCTACCATGGGTTGGATTGGTGGCTCAGATACGACGCGTCAGCTCAAGTTAACATTCGATACCCATGCTGAGGCGGTAAGTTATTGCGAAAGCAAAGGAATATCGTGGTTAGATGCGGAGCCAAAAGCTCGTAAATTCAAACCAAAATCCTACGCAAATAACTTTTCAACGGGTAAACGCCGTTACTCTGATCTTGCTGCTGCCAAGAAGATTGATCTTTAAAGTCACAAGTTTTTCCTAAAAAAGTCAGTTTTAATCCATTTTGGTCATATTTCTGTAACTTTTGCCTGATACTCTGAATTTATAGAAAGAGTAACAAGCGAGATAAGAATATGAAAAAGTTCAAAATTCCATGTGATTTCAATGGTCAAAAAGTTCCGTTTGATCTGTATGTAGGTGAGCCGCGTGATGATCGTCATCCGCTTGCGAATCAGCAAAATTGGCTCTCAACTGAGCGTGGAGGCTCTATCCCTAAAGAGGTGATGGATAGCTTTGATAAATTGCATAAAATTGCGATTGAAAATAATGTGAGTTTTGAAGAACTTTGCATGTATGCGCTAGGTAGCGCCGCTGAGGGAGAAGGTGAAGCACCAGAAGCCGCCACTCAAGAACCAGCAGTACAACAACAATAGTAGTAGTAGCTTTTTATGCCATATGATGGACATGATAAACGTTATGACGGGTTGATTCTTGGAACCAAGCCGGGTGATGTGCCCGGTGAAACTAGTTTCGGTGCTGAAGCTTCCCAAGATTATGATGATGATATTGAGGATTATTATCATCAAGATAATCAGAAAAATTCGCATCGCGGACATGCACGCAGTAGCACCAATTCAATGGACGGAATTGGACGTTTTATTTTACCACAAGCGCATCGTGATGCCGCGACGGGTGGTGCCCGTATCAGTTATAATGACCATTTAGATATTTACCGCGACCATAAATATAAGATCGCCTATAACCCCGTTCAATATAAGTTGTTCGATGGTGAAATTGACCGAGAGTTAAGCCAGTCACGTCGTCACAATGGGCTGAATAAATCCAAGCATCAATATTATGAGGCTTACGAACCGGTCAGACAAAATATCGCCGTATTGCGTAACGCGCTTTATACGGTGCATTTCCCTGATGGCGAATATGATCCACAAGATCCGCAAGATCGGATGAAAGCGGTTAAAATTAATCAAATGGCGCGCAAGCTTGCCCATAAGATGAAATGGGAAACACGCTGGAATTGGGTTAAAAATGTGCTGTCATTGGGCATGGCGGGCGGAACAGCCTCGGAAAGTCATTTTGGACGCTTTGGTGAGGAGCATTTTGGTGCGCAGGCTATGTATGAAATGCTTTATCGTGAGCAAGAATCATTCACCCTCAATCCTTTCCGTTGGATAACAGGAAAAACCCATAGCCGCGATTGGGATTTGCCACACCCGGAAGATTCTCCATTTTCGGATAGAGATATGACTGAGGCGATGCAGGAAGAGCGCCGTGACGAACGGATGCAGTTGCATCATTCAGGCCATGCACTTGCCAATGAAGCATTAGAGATTGAAGGTATTGCCGCTGCTTTAAAAGCGACAAAGGCACCAAGTGGTTTAGTGCAGATGACGCAGCAAAAGCGTGAAGAATCGGTTGAACTAGGCCGTGAGATTTTACGCAAATTGAAAGAAATTAATGCAGGTCGCTCCGATCGTGCACATGATGGTTTAGATACGGAACGTGAAGATATTGAACGTTCGCAAATGATGCATGGATTGGCAGAGAATTATTTGAAGGTCTATAATGATCTCTTATTACAAAATCCTTCGATACAGCTTGATTCTACCTTTGAGCGTGCCCGTATTGCCATTGGTAAGCTAGGGCATTTAACCATGCTAGATGCGATGAAAAATGCTTCCTCACCAGAGGAACGTAAGGAGCTAGAAGCGGCTTATGCAGCCCTCCCATCGGAATATAAAAAGGTAAGTAACGATAATGAAGCGGATTTGATCCGTGATGTTGAAGTGGCGATGAAAGAAATGGGGCGCCGCCAAAATGTAGGACAAGCGGCTGATCCGAATGTGAAGTCGCGCGCTAAAGGTGCTGTGAATGATATGTTTAACACTATGAGCTCCGTGCGTATTGGTGCAGCATCGCAAAATGTATCTGGCAGATTCAATCTTGTGCAAATGGCAAAAGAAGTGAGCCAGATGAACCAGCAGTTGGGCAAAGATACTCCATCTGAAGATCTAGGCGCTCGTCGCTAGTTTATACAAATCAATTTAAAAAGCTAAGCGTGCTTCTTACTACGATTTAGCTGAATCCATGAGATAATCGCCAATAATAAGAAGGCCGGAATATATGGCCATTCGCGTCGTGGCTGCGATTGTGGCACTCCTACTTCTAACAATTGATTGTCCATGAAGAGGCCAGCTTTTTCTGCAGGGCCCATAAAGGCGGTGCTATCCACAATTGCAGCATTATCCTCATAATGTAGTGTAAGTCCTTGCTGTGCTAAGCGTTCTTCACCTGTAGCAGCTTTTGCACCCATTGGAAGCATCACAAAATGTTCTACCGGCTGACCAATAGCATCTTCGCCTTTGATTTTTACACGAAGTTCAGCATCAGCTGGTAGGTCAGTAACCGCTTGTTCAATTGTTGTTGGTTCAATGTAGCTATAAGGTGGGTAGAGCATATCAACCCACATGCCTGGACGGAACAGTGTGATGGACACAAGTAAGAGCGCTAGTGATTCCCATAGCTTGCTACGCACGATAAAGTATCCTTGTAATACTGCGGTGAGCAGTAGGATCGCAATGGTCGCATAGAAGAACACCCATAGTCCATGCGCGATTGTATCGACACCAATAAGAAGAATATCCGTATTGAATAGGAAAATGAACGGTAAGATCGCCGTACGAATCGAATACCAAAATGCCTGCAAACCGGTCTTGATAGGGTCACCCTTGGAAACAGCCGCCGCAGCGAAACTCGCCAAACCTACTGGCGGCGTTACATCCGCCATAATGCCGAAATAGAATACGAACAGGTGAATACCAATAAGCGGTACGACCAAACCATGCTTGGCACCAAGCGTTTGAATCACTCCGACCATAATGCTTGAAACTACAATATAGTTCGCGGTGGTGGGTAATCCCATACCGAGGATCAAACAGATAATGGCCGTTAGTACGAGAACCATAATGAGGGAATCACCCGCCAATGAATCGACAATTTGCGGCATGATGTTAGCTACACCCGTAAGCGTTACGGCACCTACGATGATACCGGCAGCCGCTGTCGCAATGGCGATACCCACCATGTTACGTGCACCCATTTCTAACCCGTCACGCAAGTCAATAAAGCCCTCTTTAACAGCAGTGCTGTAATTCTCAGTTTTACGGAAGAAGGCAATGAGTGGACGTTGAGTGAGAAGGATAAACACCATCATGACGCTCGCATAGAAAGCCGATAGGCCGGGAGAGAGACGTTCAATCATCAAGCTCCAAATCAGCACGACAAGCGGCAGTAGAAAATGCAAACCACTCATGAGAGTTGGCTTCATGTCTGGGAGTTCTACTTTTGGATTATCGGGATCATCCAGCTCAAGTTCAGGATAAGAAGTGGTGAGCTTGAGCAGGAACGCGTAAGAACCGAATATCATCGCGGCGATAGCCCAAATAGCATTTTCGCCCAACATCTCTTTAATGAAGTTCAATGCGTAATAAATTACTCCACATAAAATCACGAGAGAGGAAATGGTAATTCCCCAGCCGATCATACGCTCTTTCATCGTTGGGTTATGTAAACGTGGTAGCGGTGGAATCCCTGATTTTAATGCTTCTAAATGCACAATATAGAGTAGTGCAATGTAAGAAATAATTGCCGGGATAAAGGCATGGCGAATCACCTCTACATAAGGAATGTTCACATATTCGATCATGAGGAAGGCGGCTGCGCCCATGACAGGTGGCATGATCTGGCCATTGACGGAACCAGCGACTTCCACAGCACCGGCTTTTTCAGAACTAAAGCCGACACGTTTCATCAATGGAATGGTGAAAGTACCCGTGGTGACTACATTGGCGATAGAAGAACCAGAGATGAGTCCCGTAAAACCAGAAGCGAGAACTGCTGCTTTGGCTGGGCCGCCGCGTAAATGCCCAAGTAGTGCGAAGGCAGATTTAATAAAATAATTTCCGGCACCGGCTTTATCTAGCAAGGCACCGAATAGCACGAAGAGGAACACAAAATCTGCAGATACACCAAGCGCGATACCAAACACTCCTTCGGTTGTTAGCCACATATGCGAGGCAACTTTGCTGAAGCTTTGGCCTTTATGCGAGATAAGTTCCGGCATGTAAGGGCCAGCGAAAATGTAAGTAAGGAATACACCTGCCAGAATCACCAATGGCCAACCGAGGGCACGACGCGTCGCTTCCAATAGAAGGACGCCACCCACACAAGCGCTAATAAGGTCTGCCTTATTCGGTAAGCCAGAGCGGTTAGCGAGATCTTGGTAGAAGACAAAGAGATACATGGCAGCACATGTACCTAAAATTGCAAAAACCCAATCTAGCGCGGGCACGTAATGGCGTGGCGAACGTTTGGTTGCAGGATAGGCGAGGAAGGCGAGTAATAGCGCAAATCCTAAATGCCATGAGCGATATTGATTACTGTTTAAAACAGGAATACCGAGAGTCTTATAAAAGAATGGCTCATATACGAGAGGGGATGCCACCCAAAGTTGGAAGAGTGACCAAGCAACAGCAACCCATAATAGTAACCATGCGGCCAACCCTTTAGGGTCGCGTGCGCCACCATCTTGTTCCAACAATAGTTCGGCTGATGCGTCTGATTGACTCATGAAAATACCTAAGGTCTAATTCAAATAATTGAGTGTAATGTTAGTTTGTAGCTGTTTTGGCAGGAGCTTTAGCTGGTGGGTCAATAGCAATGACGTTTAGCTTTTCTGCCTTTTTCAACAAGCCAGCTTCTTTAAAGTAACGTTGAGCCCCATCATGTAGCGGTGCCGTGTTACCATCAAATAGCATCTTCTCTGGAGACAGAGTGGAGAAAACGGGATGCAATGTTTTGAAATCATCAAAGCGTTCAAATACTGCTTTTACCGTCTCGTAAATTAACTCTGAATCAACATCACTGGAAGAAACGAAGGTTGCTTTTACACCAAATGTTTTAGTCACTTCATCGTTACTTTTATACATGCCACCTGGAATTTCAGCATAGCTATAGAAAGGATTTTCGTTCACAAGCTTCTCGATCGGAGCGCCAGTCACATGGATCATTTTTGTTTCGCAAGTAGAAGTCACTTCCTGAATAGCACCATTTGGATGACCTGCTGCATACACAATCGCATCCACTTTATTATCACAAAGTGCTTGGCCTTGTTCTGCAGCTTTTAGCTCAGATACAAGCGCGAAACTATCGCGTGTCCAACCAAAGGCATTCATCACTTCTTCCATGGTTGCACGCATACCAGAGCCAGGGTTTCCAATATTAACACGCTTATCTTGCAAGTCAGTGAAACTATTGATTTTTGCATCCGCACGGGCAATTACTGTGAAAGGTTCGCCATGCATGGCAAAGACGGAACGAAGTTTTTCGAATTTGCCTTGTGGCTCAAAATTACCTGTGCCGTTATAGGCGTGATACTGCCAATCAGATTGTGCAACACCCAAGTCTAATTCACCTTGGCGGATAGCATTGAGGTTATAAATAGAGCCGCCGGTTGATTCAACGGAGCATTTAATGCCATGTTCTTTACGTTTGATATTTACTAGGCGGCAAATGGCGCCTCCAGCGGGGAAGTAAACACCGGTTACTCCGGCAGTACCAATAGTGATAAACTTACGTGCAGCCTCAGCCTGACCTGAAATACTGCTGATAAATAAAGCGCACGCGGTGAAAAGAACGGTCTTCGTAAAGAAGTTCATTTAGATAGCTCCCTGTTTTTTAGCTGATCTATCATCAGCATTTGAGTGCTATTTGTCAATGCTCCCCTTATTTTAGTTCTAGTTGTGCTTTGTGAGGGCTTAAAATACGCGCTTCATTTCCATAATGCAGTTTGCCCAGAAGCTTTCCAGTTGAATGAGAGTTTCGTTTGTTTCTTTTAGCTTCGCTTCATTGACGCGACGGTTTACAAAACTGACACTCGTCTTATCGTAAAACACTTCGACTTTCTTGCATAGTTCTAGGCCCTTATCCGAAAGGCGAACCTTGCTGGAGCGCTTGTCATGCACGGATTTTTCTTGCACTAAATAGCCCGATTCAACAAGCTTTTTAACGTTATAAGAGACGTTAGAGCCAAGATAGTAGCCACGATGAGTGAGCTCGCCAATGGTAAGTTGATCTTCACCAATATTGTAGAGAATGAGTGTTTGAACGTTGTTGATATCGTCAATCTTAAGGGTCTCAAGATGGTTCTTGATCACATCTAGAAATTGACGGTGTAAGCGCTCAATCAATAAGATAGACTCTTGATAAGTGGCCTTAAGATTATCCATAATATTCTCCTTCTTCCGTCGAGTTTGTTTTGTCGTTTTGGCCGTTTTCTTGCCCTAATTGCTTAATGTAAACGGGGTTGGCGAGAAAATGCAGCGTTACTTTGGTGCCTTTTCCTTTGTTACTGGAGATAGAGATCTTTCCTTCATGTAGGTCCATCAGTTTTTTGGTAAGAGGTAGGCCGAGCCCTGTTCCTTCGTACATGCGGTTTAGGCCACTATCAATTTGACCAAAACTTTCAAAGGCTGTTTCTATTTCATCTTCCGACATACCAATACCATCATCTTGAATATGAATGAAGAAATCCGTCGTTTCACCTACCATCATGGAAGTTTCGAGCGTGATGTTAACTTCCCCTCCCGCATCGGTGAACTTCACTGCATTGGAAAGGATGTTTAAAATAATTTGAATGAGCCTTACGCGATCGGCAATTAGGATAGGTGTTTCTTTTGGAACATGGTTGTGAATTTTAACATTTTCTTCTGAAGCACGTTCTTTGATAAGGGTAATACATTTTGCAATAGCACGTGAAAGATCAACTTCTTCAAAGCTTAATTTTAATTTTCCAGCCTCTGCTTTTGAAAGGTCAAGAATATCGTTAATAATATCTAGAAGGTGAATCCCGGATTCATTAATGTCAGTTGCATATTCTTTATATTTATCGCTACCTAAATCGCCAAATAGCTGGTTGGTGATAATAGAGGAAAAGCCAATAATCGCGTTAAGGGGGGTACGTAATTCGTGACTGACATTGGCCAAAAAATTGGACTTGGCGCGGTTGGCATTTTCAGCTGCTTCTTTTGCATTAAAGAGCTCTGTGTTCTTGGCGAGTAATTGTTGTTCACGCATGTCAATTTCGTCCAGCATCGTGTTAAATGCTGTGTAGAGATTGGCAATTTCATTATCGGGCGAGGCATTACGTAGTGCCGGAGCGCGCATACTGTAATCGCGCTTAAAAGAAATTTGTTTGGCGATACTCGCAAGCTCAACTACTGGCTTTGAAAGCATACGTTGGAGAATCATCGCGAGGACGTAAGCGATGATTAGGGCTATTGCCACTGAAACCGCAAGCCACTTAATCTGGCGGGCAAGGAAGTCTTCAATCTTACTACGATCCGCCTCAACGAATAAGTGACCTGCTATATCGCCATAGGCAGAGATGGTGTAAGTACTCTGGAAAAAATCTTCATTGGCGATGAGATCATCCATACTGCCGGCACAAGAGCTTTTCGGATCATTGGGTAGGTACATAGCGAAGAGGGATTTCTCAACATCGTAAAGACAAGCACGTTGAACTGGAGCTTGTGAAGCGAGTACTTGTAAGTTTTTATTCGCATCCGCTTGATCGCCAAAGTCTACGGCTGCTTTGTTGCGATCACCAACGATGCGAGTCGAGTTATCTAATTCTTCTTGGAAGTTTTGCTCTAGATTGACGATACCGATGATCGACATGGTGACAGTCGTAACAATGATGGTAACAAGTGAGATAAATAAAAGCGCAATGGTCATGCGGCGCTTAATCGAAATGTGATTTAAGACTGCACTCATGGCTATCGAATTACCTTATCCGCAATCTCAAGGAGTTGGGGGTTCATTTTAAGACCTGCAGCCTTAGCAACTTTAAGGTTGATAATAAATTTGACCTTGCTGCCTTTGGTAATGAAGGAAATAATCCCTCCATTATCTGTGAAGCTATCACTATCGCCAATGGTGAGTAGGTTTGTCTTTGTCTCGATTTTCGATGGGGTGGAACTATAAATGCTTAGATGACAGTCATTCTTCGCTGCCGCGCTATTATAAACTTTATAGGTTTTTTTGGTGTTTGATCGTTTCTCAATCTTTTTGAGCGCACCGCCAAAATGGTTGGTTCCATTCATACATATATTAATAGTTTGGGGGTTATTGCTCCAGCTAACAAACTTCGTGAAGTTATAGATAAACGCTGCTTTGACGAGATACTCTTTGCTTGGGGCTGCATGTGCAGCGTAAGAAGCAAAAAGCCACGCAATTAATGCGCAGCTTCCGCTTAAATATCTCAATGTGTTGTTTCGCACTTTTAAAACTTCCAATTCACTTTCCCGTAGACGGTTCTAGGTACTTCTATCTGACGATTGTAAACAAAAGATGAAAACTCTGGTTTTTGGTCGTCTAATAGATTTTGTCCAACTAAGCTTACGCTTACACCGTTGTCAAAATTGTACGCCAAGCGTGTATCAAGCCTCCAGTAATTATCAATCACTGTAGTAGCTGTTGGGTTCAACTCATCAACATAAAAGAGGAGTGTGTCAAATTCCCAATTTTCATTGGGCGTATAGTGTGATTCCAGGTTCACTTGATGGTTAGGAGATAGCCCTTCGCCAGATACGAAGGTACTGCCGCCAATGACATCCATCTCAAGTGCCGAATAGCTTGCAGAAAGTAACCAATGCGGTGTTGCTTTCCAATCGGCTGAAATCTCGACGCCAAATGTTTCGGCAGAGCTATCATTACCCACAATAAAAGGGAGAACAGCATGGGTGCCAAAGGTTGCATTATTGGCAATAAATGGCGCACCTTGAGTATCACTCACCAAGGTGGGGTAGTCATTATAGAAGGCTGATATATCGAAGCTAAAATCTTCGAAAGGCTGAGCGCGATAACCTACTTCATAAGCAATGAGTTCTTCGGAGTCTGTTTGTTCGTTACCAAATTGTGTAACCAGTAGGCTTCCCGTAGGAGATAAAGATGAAGGTAAGCCAGCAAATGCAATGGTTAGATTGTTAGGGCGTGTTGGCGTCCGCACAGCACGACTGACAGAACCCCAAAGAGTTTGCTTATCGTCTATTAGCCAACTGAGCTGTGCTGAAGGCTGCCACTCGAAACCACTATAATCATTATGCTCAAATTTGCTTCCAAGCGTTAGAAAGGCCTTATCTTTATAGAGAGAAATTTTATCCTGAATAAACGCGGAAAATAGATTATCAGTTCGATTCTCAGGGGTGTAAGAAATGATATCTGTGCCATCAATCATGGTGCCGATAAGGCGATAGCCTAATCCCCAAATGAAATCATGGCCTGCTGCAAGTTCAAATGAATGGTTGAAATCAATATCAAACGTATGCGTATCATTTTCAAATACATGTGTATTGCGTGATGCTAGGTCGTAATAGGTCTGAACAGTATAGTTATTCCCGTTCGTTTCGTAGTCCCAGTTAGCAAGAATGTGACCACCTGCAACATCGAACTTATCTCCCACAAATGAATTGAAAGTTCCGCCTAAGGCTGGAAGGAAGAGGTCTTGTTCTTCGGTGCCGCTATAAATTTCGGAGGAAATAGAGAGCTTCCCATGGCTAAGTTCTTCCATATCAACACGCATACCTGCACGCCATTGATCAAATGTGTCATTAGATCCAGACTTGTCTGCTAATTTGAAATCTTGTAAATGCCTTTGCTGAGCAAATGCACGATAATGCGTATTATCATCAATTTTACCGCCATAACGGACAGCTGATTTTTGCTCTTGCAAGCCGTGCTGATAAGTTGCCAAAGTGCCTTGTGTGTCTTTAGAGTTTTTTGTGATGATGTTAATCACACCATTAACTGCATTGGCACCCCAGATCGTTCCACCTGGCCCGCGCACAACCTCGATGCGATCGACATCTTCAAGTAGAGTATCTTGCACATCCCAAAATACACCAGAGAAGAGTGGGGTGTAAACAGAACGCCCATCGATAAGAACGAGTAATTTATTTGAAAACTGTGCATTAAAGCCACGAATAGAAATAGCCCATTGGCCTGTTCCTGCACGTGCGACATTTACACCGGGTGCAAGGCGCAGGGCTTCTGGGATAGAGGTCGCGCCGGAGCGCTTAATATCATCCTGAGTAATAACGTGAATAGCGGCGGCTACTTCAGACGCCTTTTCGCTACGTTTAGAGACAGAGGTCACTTCAATATTTGAAAGTTCCTCTAATGATAAAGCAAAATAATCATCCGTTCCGTTCGCTGAAGCAAAAGAAGAGCAGAAAAACGGCAGTAATGATATGCCATAAGTCGCAAATTTAAGTTTGTTCATTAGACTAAGCCTCCCATAGATCCAAAGAAATATATAGGTAAAATCTACTCCTAACTCCTGGTTAAGAGCATTCTAAAAGAGAGGTTTGCTGTCTAATCTCGCCACAAGCACGCGCAGCGTTGCAAGAAAGACGCGTGTTTAGAGGTGGTTATGCTAATTCTTTGGTGTCATCCTCTTGAGTGTTGAGTAGCTCTGGGGTGACTGGTTTTTCCGTTTTTGGAGTCATTAAGATGAGTCGCATCTTGCCAAAATCACCGTCTCTTTCAGGTACTGAAACTTGAGGGAGTATGTAAATATGATGGCCCATTTTTTGCAGCATACGCTTTTGAATACGAAGTGCTGGCGCAGTGGCGGTGGCGAAATGGTACTTTACTCCGTAAGATGAAGAGAGCTTATAGAGTTCCTCATACATGCGGAGTGAGGCTCCTGTTTGTTGAAATTCTTCCAGAATAGCTAGTCGCGAAAAGTCGCAATAAGGTGTTTTGTCAAGTTCAAGTTGCGGTAGTTGATCTGCTAAAGAGAATCCTCCGCGTTCTAGCCAAAGGGGTTTGTCTCCTTTGCGTGGGTCGCGAATGATAAGTCTTACGCCGCCAACCACTTGGTTTCCTTTGCGGGCTACTAAAATATGGCTACGTTCATCGTAACTATCGGCTTCTGTAGAGATTTCTGAACCAACGGCACGATAAAGTAGTATGCTCCGCAAAACATAATATTGATGAAGTAATGCGGGGTCTGTTGTGAATTCATAGGTCAGCTCTTCAGCCTCGCGCAAGCGGCGGTGGCGTCTGAACATCATTTCTTCTTGTAGCACATGCTCCATAGAAGCTCCCTCTGGAAATTCAGTTGTTTCGCGATATTGCATACCTTGCTCAAACATTTAATACTCCAAATATCTCGATCAAAAGCTAGTATAATAAACCATTTTTGATCATTTGCTGTCTCTGGTAAGGGGGAGTTATCCACATTTGTTCCTAAAATGCAACAAATATTAACAAAGTGTTAACAAAGTCACAGATTGTTAGCAAAAAGCCACAGTTTTGTATCTAGGTAGAATCTGGTGGAAATCGTTACAAAGTGTGAGCTATCCTTGGCTTTCTTTTAAAGTCAAAGTTAGATAGAAGAAAAGTATGTGTGGAATTGTTGGAATTGTTGGAACATCGGAAGTTTCCTTACGCTTGTTAGAAGCGTTAAAAAAGTTGGAATATCGTGGCTATGATTCAGCGGGTATTGCAACCCTGCATGAAGGGGTGATTAATCGCACTCGTGCCAGTGGTAAGCTTAATAACCTAGAAGCTGCATTGCAGGAGATGCCGTTAGAGGGTGTGGTCGGGATTGGCCATACGCGCTGGGCAACCCATGGTGCTCCTACGAAAGAGAACGCACATCCGCATACGACAGACGAAGTGGCTGTCGTGCATAATGGTATTATTGAAAACCATTCGGAGCTCCGTAAAGAGCTGGAAGCGACAGGCGTGGTTTTTGTTAGCGAGACAGATACAGAAGTGATTACGCAGCTGTTGACTCATTTAGTAAAGCAAGGCAAGGCGCCGGAAGACGCATTGAAAGAGGCACTAGGTCGTTTAGAGGGGGCTTATGCGGTTGGGGTCTTGTTCCAATCAGAGCCAGATACATTATATGCGGCACGTTGGGGTTCTCCGCTTGCAGTAGGTGTGTGTGATGGTGAAATGGCCATTGGTTCGGATGCGATTGCTCTGTCACTCTTTACGAATCGAGTAATTTACCTAGAAGAGGGGGACTGGGCAAAGCTAACGCAAAAGGGTATGGCTATTTTTAATAAACAGGGCAATGAAGTGGTGCGCCCTGAAGTGTTAAGCGGAGTGGCGGCGGAGGCGAGCACAAAAGGTGGCTATCGTCACTTTATGGAAAAAGAGATTCACGAGCAGCCTGAAGCGATTACTAAAACGCTTGAACATATGCGCCATCCGACGCTAGGAAGCTTCACTCTGCCGGACATTAATATTGATGTGAAGGATTTGCGTCGCATTGTTATTATTGCGTGTGGAACGTCTTTTTATGCTGGAATGGTTGGGCAATATTGGCTGGAAGAGTTAACAGGCCTGCCCGTCAGTATTGATATTGCCTCAGAATTTAGATATCGTACGCCTCGTTTAAATGAAGGTGTGCTGGCATTATTTATTTCCCAGTCCGGCGAAACGGCAGATACTTTAGCGGCGCTTCGCATGGTAAAGGAAATGGGGCATCCAACGCTTGCCATTGTAAATATGCAGGGTAGTTCGATGGAGCGTGAGGCAGATGCAGTGCTGCATACGCAAGCGGGGCCAGAGATTGGAGTCGCTTCGACCAAAGCATTTACAACGCAGCTTGCTATCTTAGCAGGGTTATCGGTTGAACTAGGCGAAACTATTGGTCAAATCTCGAAAGATCAGGTGGAGCATTATTGGAATGTGCTAGAAAAAGTGCCAAGCTTAATGCGTGAGGCAACGCATCATGTAACTGCTGAAAGCCCTGCATGCCAAAATTTGATGAAGGCATTTGATGTGCTCTACCTTGGGCGTGGTACTTCTTATCCGTTGGCGATGGAAGGCGCGTTGAAGCTGAAAGAGATCTCGTACATTCATGCGGAAGGTTATGCTGCAGGGGAAATGAAGCATGGGCCAATCGCTTTGATTGATGAGCGCGTGCCGATTATTGTGATTGCTCCAAATGATAAATGGCAGGAAAAGACACTTTCTAATATGCAAGAAGCGCGTGCGCGGGGTGGAAAGATTGTCCTTATAAGCGATGAAGCGGCTATTAAAGCTAATGCAGATCAGGTGCATTATTCGATTGCCATACCTGATTGTGATGAATTTATTGCTCCATTTATCTACTCTGTTCCGATTCAGATGTTAGCCTATTATACTGCTGTGTTAAAAGGGACGGATGTGGATCAACCTCGAAATTTAGCTAAATCTGTGACGGTAGAGTGAACGAGCTAGTATGAATGAACTTTCGATTGAAGCAGGGGCGATTATTTTTCGTGAAGGTGATCAGGCAGATGAAGCTTATGTGATTCGCGAAGGTGAAGTGGAAGTTTTAAAGCGTGCTCAACATGGTGAAGTGCGTCTTGCAACACTTACTGCGGGAGATGTACTAGGAGAGTTAGCATTATTTGAACAAGGAATGCCACGTTCTGCAACGGCGCGAGCTCTAACCCCTGTCGTGGTATGTGATGTAATTTCACGCGAAGAATTTGAACAAATGCTCGGCCAATGTCCGCCGCGTATTATGCCTATTATCATGATGGTCTTGGATCGTCTGCGTAGTAGTAATAAACGTGTCAGCGAAACAGAAGCCGCTAGCGTGATTTTGGAAGTTGATATTAGCAATGTAAAAGTAACATCGCTAAACGAGCCTGCATTATTTGAACCGATAGAGGTGCCGGTGGCTCGTTTGCCGTTGAAAATTGGTGGATATCAAGCGGATGAGGGGATGAGTAAGAAGCATCAGCAAAATCATATTAATATTGCATCAAGGCAAAGCCCGCCTATAGTGTCGTCTCAACATTGTCAGGTTGAGGTTCACGAAGGGGGTATCCATCTACGAGATACTGGGAGCCGTTTCACCACGCTAGTAAATGAAAAACAAATTGGACGTGGTAAAGGGGTGTATATGGCACCGTTGCAAAAAGGAGAAAACACCTTGCAGCTTGGAGGTCCTAATTCGCCCGTCGTGATAAAAGTGGAGTGTGTTTAAAAGTAAGAGGAGAGAGGTATGTCTGCCTTGATGAAAGAAGAGGAATGTAACTTGAGAGATCTATTAAAAGACCCGCAAATGCTACAAATGCAGTGCTATGTAAATGGCGAATGGAAAGATGCGGTATCAGGTGAAGTAAGTGAAATTGAAAACCCAGCTACGGGTGAAATTATCGCAACCGTCCCAAAAATGACGTATGAGGAAGTCACAAAGGTGATTGATCAAGCGCATGAAGCTTGGGGTCAGTGGCGCAGTATGTTGGCGAGCCAGCGTGCGAAGCTTATGCTTAAATGGGCAGATATTCTCGTCAAAAATCGCGACGATATTGGCACGATTATGACGCAAGAACAGGGTAAGCCTATTGCTCAAGCCAAAGGCGAAGTAGATTACGCAGCGAGCTTTATCGAATGGTATGCGTTTGAAGGGCAAAGCATTGCTGGTGAAACTGTACAGCAGACCAAGCCAGGCCGTCGTGAGACAGTATGGAAAGAGCCTGTTGGTGTTTCGGCTGCGATTACGCCATGGAATTTTCCAGCAGCGATGATCGCACGTAAAGTTGCACCAGCGCTCGCAGCAGGGTGCCCAGCGATCTCAAAGCCAGCGGAAAATACACCGCTAACCGCACTCGCGATGGCAAAATGTGCAGAAATGGCGGGTATTCCAGCCGGTATCTTTAATGTCGTAACCGGTAGAGCTTCTGAAATTGGTAAGTCACTCACCGATAATGGTAAAGTGCGTAAGCTAAGCTTCACAGGCTCAACGCCGATTGGTAAGCTGCTTTATAAGCAATGTGCTGACACGGTGAAGAAAATGTCGTTAGAGCTGGGAGGTAATGCGCCTTTCATCGTATTTGACGATGCAGATCAAGATGCGGCTATTAAAGGCCTAAGCACCGCAAAATTCCGCAATACAGGTCAAACTTGTGTCTGCGCGAATCGTATTTTTGTGCATGAGAGTATTTACGATGAGTTTAAAGCAAAAGTTGTTGCGCTTGCTGATAGCTTGAACACAGGTGATCCGATGAATCCGGAAACGGAAGTAGGGTGCTTGGTGGATGAGAAAGCTTATAACGGTGTGAAAGGTCTTGTTGATCGTGCGGTGGAAGCCGGTGCGACCATTTTAACGGGAGGGGACTCTCCTGCAGGAATGGGTGTTCCTTTCTTGGCGCCAACTGTGATGGAAAATATCACAAATGATATGGAAATTGCCCAGGAAGAGATTTTCGGCCCAGTGGCTATCCTCATCAAATTCAGCAGTGAAGAAGAAGTAATCGAAATGGCGAATGATACGCCATTTGGCTTAGCTTCTTACTTCTTTACGCAAGATATGAAGCGTACTTTCCGCGTAGCAGAAGCACTGGAATATGGTATGGTTGGTGCCAATCTTGGTCATGTGAGTTCGGTAACAGCGCCGTTTGGTGGCTATAAAGAATCGGGCATTGGCCGTGAATCTTCAAGCTATGGTCTGGAAGAGTTCTTGGAAACAAAATATCTCGCGATTGGCGAATTACATCAGTAATTCTATAACGGAGATGAAAATAAAAAACGCTCTGCTGGGATTAAAGTCAGAGCGTTTTTTTTATTGGCGAGATTTCATAATCTGCTCAAGTAATTTACGCTCATTATCGGAGTAGCCTTTATCCTGATCCATTTTTAGCAGATTGCTGCCTGCTTCTAGAAGGTTTATTTCACCTTCTTTGCTGCTCGTTTCACCCATTGTTTTACTTTGTGCTTCAAGCTTCTCACCTAGGCTTGAGATATCTTCTAAATAACCCGGAGCAACGTTAGCGAGCATGACTGCGCCTTTTTGTGCGTAGGGTTGAGTCATCGCCTGTTTTACCCATAGGGGTGGGTTTTCATTATCTATCACCAATGAAAGAACCAAATAGCCTAATGAAATAATGAAGCCACCACGCAGCAAGCCAAAGATCATGCCGAGGAAATTATCAAACATGCCGATTTCTTCTGCATTTTTAACATAACGAATGATGGTGGAGTTGATGATAGAGAAGCTAAGAAGTGCGACGATATAAGTTCCAACGCCACCAATCAGGTAAGCCACCATATCTTGCGTGGTATGAGGTTTTAACCATTCAGCTACATCGTCAAACCAATAGACTGTAATTGCTCCAGCTCCTACCCATGCACCGAGTGATAGAAATTCACGTACAAAACCACGGAAAAAAGCGAGCATTGTGGAAAGCAGCATCACAATGAGTACAGCTGCATCGAACATATTAAATTGAGCTTCAATCATACCTCTGTCTTAGACAGTTTGAGCTACGATTTCTACTGCAAAAAGAAAGAGGCTGCTTTCTTACATTCATAATGTTTGAAAACAGCCTCTTAAGGGAGGTAATAATATAAAATGCCTCAAGCATTTAAGTAGTTTCGAATGAGGTAATAAATGACAACTACCCCTTATACTTACCTTATAATAATTCTCTAATAAAGAGAAAAATTATAAAAACTTATAATTTAATTATAGTAATTCAGTGCATATTTGAAGTGAGCTTCCGTCTGTGAAGAGGCTAAGTGATTGAGAATAATTGATTTAAGTCTGATAAATGTGAAAGGGGTGAGCATTTTAAGCCTGATTTCTGCTCAGACTTAGGCAAAAATGCTTGTTTAAAACCTAATTTATCGGCTTCTTTGATGCGCGCTGCGGCTCGGCTGACTTTACGGATTTCTCCAGAGAGTCCGACTTCGCCAAAATAGATGGCTCCTTCGGGGGTGGGAATATCTGTGAGAGCAGAAAGGATGGCCGCAGCGACGGCCAGATCAGCGGCAGGTTCGTTGACGCGTAACCCACCAGCCACACTTAAATAAACTTCTTTATCATGCAATGCGATGCCGCAGCGTGTTTCTAGCACAGCAAGTAACATGGCAAGGCGGCCACTATCCCAGCCAACGACGGCGCGTCTTGGATTCGCCATGGGTGTGGGGGCAAGTAGTGCCTGAATTTCAACAAGAAGGGGGCGTGAGCCTTCCATTCCAGCAAAAATCGCAGTGCCGCTAACAGGGGTTGCGCGCTCATTAAGGAATAAAGCGGAAGGATTGGCAACTTCGTTGAGGCCTGTATCGCGCATTTCGAATACGCCAATTTCATCCGTACCGCCAAAACGATTCTTTACTGCGCGTAAGATACGAAATTCATGACCGCGCTCACCTTCAAAATAGAGCACTGTATCGACCATATGCTCCAACACGCGTGGGCCGGCAATTTGTCCTTCTTTGGTGACGTGCCCGACTAAAAAGACAGCGCAATCATTCTGTTTAGCAAAGCGTATCAACTCATTAGAGCAGGCACGAACTTGCGTGACCGTGCCAGGTGCTGCATCAATATTATCAACATACATGGTTTGGATAGAATCAATGATCACCAAGTTAGGTGTATCTTTCTCTAACGTATGAATAATATCGCGCACGGAAGTGGCAGTCGCGAGATTAACTTTGCTTTGCTCTAGCCCAAGGCGTTTCGCTCGAAGTTGGATTTGCCCAGTTGATTCCTCGCCAGAAAAATAAGAGCATTGTAAGCCATTTGCTGCAACTTTTGCCGCGACCTGTAAGAGTAAGGTGGACTTTCCGATACCCGGATCACCTCCGATGAGTACGGCAGAGCCAGAAACCATACCGCCGCCTAATACGCGATCTAATTCATGAATACCGATTGATTGGCGCGGAGTATCCACTTGTTTGCCATCTAATGCGACGAGTTCTAAGCGTTTTCCTTTGCCTTTACTTAAGCCTTTAGGGGTGTTTCCTGCGCTTTCCTTTTGATCAATCGAGTTCCACTCACCGCATACTTCGCATTTGCCTGCCCATTTGGAGGTGGTATTGCCGCACGCATTGCAAGCATAAGTGAGAATCGGTTTTGCCATCTTTGTATCTTCTTAACCTTTTGTCATTAAAATGTCTTTTAGGGCGGGTAATGTTGATAATGCTACCAATCAGAAGAGAGTAGGATATATGCGCAATCAGAACAATATTTTATCAGATGAAAAAGGCTCAATCATTATCACCTTCGCTGTGATGTTGAATGTGTTGATTTTAGCGATTGCGCTTTCAATGGATTTGGGGCGCGGGTTTATGGCCAAAAGTGCTATTTCAGGTGCGGCAGATGCTGCCGCTATTGCTTCAGCGGTTGAAGAGGGGGATGCAGATAAGGCAAAAGCTTATTTTCAGGCAAACTTACCTGATGGTGCATTAGGTATTGGTTATGATTATGATCAGAATGTTCAACATACAATTGATCCGGTCACGAAAGATATATCAGTCAATACGACAGGTTTTGATATACCAGCTTTCTTTAGTCGTGGTTCGGGGGCAAGTGGAGCCATTAAAGTAGGTGATAGTGCCGTTGTAGGGTCGGCGGCTACTGTAGTGCCGCCTGCAGATATTGTGATTATTATGGATGCGTCAGGTTCGATGGGTTTTTTGCCACGAATTAGCGGATCTAAAGTGACGAGCTATAACCCAGTGACGATTGTGGATGGGCAGCAGGTATTTAAGTGGGAAGCACTTGAGGCAGGGGTTTTGAGTCTGTTTGATATTGTGTTTGATGGTGGTAATCCGGTTGGATCAGATGGGTTGCCAACTTTTAGAGTGAGTTTAAAAAGTTATGATTCAGGGCTGCGCGGTGATAAGCCTTTTTCTGGGGATGAGGCAACATTAGTCAGCCATTTCCCTAATATTGTTGATCCTGGAACTTCGACCAATGCGGGAGTTGCCTTAAATGCTGGTAGACAAGAACTTGCTAATTCATCGGCTGGTCGACGAAATATCTATGTGTTTTTGACCGATGGGGATTTGAATCAACCTAAGTCAGGTCCGTGGCAATGGCCTGCTGATTATAACGGGCAGCAAGGCAATAGTGTTGCGCATCGATATGCGGCGTCAGAATGTAATCTTATTAAGCAAGATCCGGACGTTGATTTCTGGACAATTGGTTTTGGCGCGTCAGCCAATGGTGTTTTGAATAAAGATGTTTTAGAATATTGTGCGAGTGCTCCAAATCAGTATTTGCAGCCAACAAGCGGAGATGAATTGCGAGATATTTTTGTGAATATTGCGCAGCAGGTTTCGCGGGTACGTATCAAACAGTAGTTAATTATAATAAATATTATTTAATATATTAACTTTTAGTTCGTAAATTTTAGATATTATAGCTGTAATGAATTAACTTTTTGGGAGTTTGAAATGAAAACTACAAAGAAAACCGTATGGATAGTACTGGCATCAATGTTTTTGATGAGTAATGCTTTTGCGGGGGCAGATGGTACCGTCGAAGATATAGCGAAATATCAAGGTGAGGAAGAGAATCCTTTAGTAACGAATAGCGATCTTGAGGGAAATATTCTGAATGTACAGGAGCGTTTGGCGGTTATTGGCTATTATCCGACCTATCTTGTAAATGGGCAGATGCGCCCTGAAATGCGTGTAGCTATTCAGCGTTTTCAGAGGGATTATGGCTTAAAAGCGGATGGAATTTTTGGTCCAGAGACTGCAACAAGTCTTAATTATTACACCGGAACGCAGCATATTATGCCAATTAATCATTATAAAACAGTCTATTACATGGCTCTCCCAGGGTATTATGCTCATTAAATAAGAAAAGTTGTGATTATTTTATATTGTCATGAAACTGTTATAGTTAGGTGCTAAACTATGATAAGATTAAGAATATAATATTAGGGATAGTAGCTATGTCGAAAATCAGTGAGAAAAGCATCAAAGGTTTTGTAAAAGACGAACGTGGAGCCATTATGATCACCTTTGCGGTGATGATTAATGTGCTTATCCTAGCCATTGCTCTTTCGATGGATTTAGGGCGTGCTTACATGGCTTCAAGCGCGATTGCTGGGGCAGCAGATGCTGCAGCGGTAGCTTCTGCGGTTGAAGGTGGCGATGAAGATAAGGCCAGAGCTTATTTTATGGCGAATTTACCTGTTGGAACATTGGGAATTACCTATGATTATGGCTCTGATGTAACTCATACGGTTGATACGGCGGCAGGTACGGTATCAGTTCTGCCAAGAGGATTTAATGTTCCCGCTTTCTTTAGTGCGGGTACGAATGTGAATTCAACTGTGGATGTAGCCGGAGGTAGTGTAGTTGGATTGGCTGCTGCAGCCTTTGAGCCTGCAGACTATTATTTCATTATTGACTCCTCTGGTTCAATGGCAAGCTCTAGTGGTTCAGGTAACACAAGAGCGCAAGCAGTGGGTGTTGCTATCAATAATTTCCTCGATATCGTATTTGCGAATCAAGCTGTTGGTGCAAATGGTATTTCCAACTATCGTGTAAGTTTGACAAACTATCGAGGTACGTATGCAGATACGCATGATTTGAACGATGACAAGGCTAGTATCATTGCTCAACTAAACCCAATGTTGAGTCCGAGTGGAACGACCTGTGGTGGATGTGGCTTGCGTGATGCCAAAGAACGGTTAATTGATAATGCTACGCCTGATACGCAGGATCGTCAGAGCATTATTATCTTTATGACGGATGGTCAGTTAAACCAAGGTGCTACTTATATGAACCCACAACCTCCGGGGTATGATGGTAATACTGCACCAAATAATTTAGGCTCAGGGCCTCATGGTATGGCGGGTATGGAATGTTACGCAATGAGAAATCTAGTGGGAACTCTTCCAAATGGTAGCCCGTTTGAACACCAAATTCGTAGTCCCGCTTCATCAGTGGAGGTTTTGTTTCCGCCAACAAACGATCCTTCTATTTGGACGGTCCGTTTTGGTAATGGCGCTAATAGTGGTCAAAATCTTGCCGTAATGGATTTTTGCGCAAGCGATCCTGCGCAAAGTTTGCAAGCCACAACCGGTAATGACTTGGATCAAGTATTTTCATTGATCGGACGCACAACGGCGCGTATTCGTATCCTTCAATAGAAAGAGTATTATGCGTATAGCCAAGGCGATCGCCGCCAGCGGATTAGCGTCACGTCGTGAAGCAGAGCGTTGGATTGAACAAGGTAAAGTAAAAATTGATGGCCAGGTGATTGATAGCCCGGCCATTAATGTTTCTGAAGGTTCTCTCATTGAGGTAGATGATAAACCCATCCCCAAACCCGAAAAAGCCGCGATATGGCTATTCCATAAACCCAAAGGCGTAATGACAACTCGCAGCGATCCGCAGGGGCGTGCGGTGATTTATGATCACCTTCCTAAAGATGCACAGCAACTCCATCCCGTAGGCCGTTTAGATTTAAACTCTGAAGGTCTGTTGCTTATGACCAATAATGGTGAATTGAAGCGTGAGTTGGAGCTTCCTTCGACAGGGTTAGAGCGTAGATATCGTGTGCGTGTGCGTGGCTGCCCAAGTAAGGATACGTTGGCGCGCTTGGCTAAGGGGGTTAAAATTGCGGGCACTAAATATCGTCCTCTCAAAACAGTGGTAGAGAAAAAAGGCAGTAATAGCTGGCTTGTTGTGACGCTAACGGAGGGGAAGAATCGTGAGATTCGTCGTATTTTTGAGCATTTCGACCATCCGGTAAGCCGGCTCATTCGTGTAGCATACGGAAAGTATGAATTGGGTGATTTAGCCTCAGGTAAATTGAAGAAACCTACTTTATCTCTCAACAAAGGTTAAGTTTGTTGCCTCGTCTCGTTACCGCTTTATGATTTAAGCATGGCGATGCGTATCATTTCAGGAAAACATAAGAACCGACGTATCGAGGCGCCCGCGGGGAAAGAAGTGCGCCCAACTGGTGCGCGCACGCGTGAAGCAATCTTTAATATCCTCACTCATGGTGAATATGGTGAACGTGGCGTGCTGCAAGGGCGTGTTGCGGATATTTTTTGTGGCTCCGGTGCGATGGGGCTGGAAGCTCTCTCGCGAGGGGCAGAGCATATTACGTTTGTTGATAAAAATCGTACCTCATTGGAAGCGGTGGAGTTTAATCTTGATCAATTTGATGAGACGGATAATTGCAAAATCTTGCGTACCGATTCCACGCAATTACCGCCGGCTAATCAACCGTATGATCTTCTGTTTTTAGACCCGCCTTATGAAACAGGCATGGGGGTGGCCTCGCTTGAGACTGCTCTTGCAGGGGGGTGGGTTGATGAAAATACTGCCATTGTGCTAGAGCAAAGTTGGAAAGAACCTGTTGAAATCCCCGAAGGTTTGCTCATCCTAGATGAACGCAAATATGGTATCAGCCGTATGATCTTCGCGAAGAAGATTTAGGCTTCAGGCAGTTGCTCTACTACGGGTGGGTTATCAACGAGATGATACAGATGCACCATCATCGCCACGCCCCAGAAGGGTACCAATAAGTTCAAAAACGGAATTCCCGAAGCAATGACAATCAGCAAGCCAGCACCCATCACTTTCCAGCGATGTTGTTTGGCGAGTTTCTTTGCTTCCTTTTTTCCTACATGACGGCCACCGGCCATCATGAAGAAGTAGGTGCCTAGAAGGTACGCATTCAGCGCAGGGAACAGGATTGGCCAGAAAGGCCAGAAGGGTGGAATCACGATGAGTAAAAGATTCAAAAATACCGTTTTCAAAACGAATAAAATATCCTGACGGAATTCCTGCCAGAAAGGCTGGTTCGTGCCGAGAGCCATTTTAGGATAGCGGTGAGTTTCAATTTTCTCCGCAATATGCTCGTCGAAGAAGCTAGCGATAAAGATCATCAATGACCAGAATACGAGGAAAGCGGGTACGACAAAAGCCGCTACTGAGAGTCCCCAAAATAAGAAGTCAGCAATCCAGCCGAGCCATTCAAACCCGAGCATCTCGCCGCTTGGAATCCATGGGCCAAGCCATGATTGTACTACACCAACGCCTACCATAATCACGAAGGCAGCTGCTAGTGCCGTGAGTCCTAAACAGATGAAAAATAGCTTCACCATGCCGGGGGCTTTAAAATCATCAATCGCCTTAATGGCGCTTTGTAATACGAGTTCCATAATGTTTATGTAGGGAGTTCCAGTAATTTATTCAACTCTTCATGTGCTTTAAAGGATTCATGCATGAGGTTGATGTCGCCTAATTCATTTGGTGAAAGGCTGTCGCGATAATGCGTTTCAACCCAATTGCCGAGGCGTTCATGCAGGCTATCAGTGAAGATGACATCTTGATGCATGGCGGCAAGCTCTGCTTCGTTAAGTGCAACGCGAAGGCGCAGGCAGGCAGGGCCACCACCATTTTTCATACTCTCGCGTAGGTTCAAATAATGCACGGCTTGCACTGGGTTGTCATTGGCCTCAACAAAACGTTGGAACGTGGCGGCGACGGCCATATGTTCTTCCGATTCCGTCGGTGCGATGACAGCCATGGAGCCATCGGGCAGCGTAATAAGCTGCGAATTGAACAGATAGGTTTTTACAGCGTCTTTCACCGATACATCGACATCCATTACTTTTAGGCGAATGATGGGGCTGCCAAAAGCAGCTTCCATTTTATCAACCGCGGCTTCGCCTTCTTCAAACGCATGCTCGTGATAGAGTAGCACATTTTCATTAGCGACGGCGATCACATCATTATGAAAAACACCTTCATCAATGGCGAAAGACGATTGCTGAACGGTCATCGCATTCGTTGCGCCATGGCGACGTAATACGGTCTCAGACGCTATCTGCGTTTGGCGAGCGGGATAGCGTTTGGTGTTCTCGCCATATACCAAAACCTCTAAACCTGCTTCACCATGTTGCGTGGTAAAACGCATGATATTCGCTGCGCCTTCATCGCCCAGTTTACCGTGAGGTGGCAGTGGAGCATGGTGATTAAAAT
The DNA here is from genome assembly GCA_964654855.1 of uncultured Rickettsiales bacterium. GTDB lineage: Bacteria > Pseudomonadota > Alphaproteobacteria > Rickettsiales > JALZUV01 > JALZUV01. The sequence continues at coordinate 65,935 of CAZZJS010000002.1, read as the reverse complement.
ACTTTTCATTGGCAAAGATTGAACGTAGGTTTGTACTTGTTTCTTCTGCTTCAATTGAACGATGCATATGAGTGACGAGATTGGCCGCAGTAAAGTTTACTTTTCCATTCGCACAATCCGCGCTCGGTGAAACGGTTGCCGCATTAGCGACCCACATATTACTAGCGGAATAAATCTGCGGCAGTAGTTGCGGCATAGTCTGTATTACATCACGCAACACTTCTTCGTCTGATCCGGTGAATCCCATTTGGCGTGGAAGCGTGAGGAATGGGCGTTTCAACGGCGGAAGTAAGCCTTGCGTTAAACCCAAGCCATTCACGAATTTCATCTTTGCCAATCCCTGTAGCGCAGCAGCTTTCGGGCGTGAGGTGTCGCCCAAATTTGTTTCACTCGCCAGATTACCAAAGCTTAAACCCGCATAGTTATGGGTAGGCCCCACAAGGCCATCAAAATTGACTTCAATGGTGCTCATTACAGCTTAATGCCTGCTGCTGGAGTTTCCGGCACATCAAGCACTTCGCTCTCAACGGAGGCAACCGGATAAGCGCAATAATCAGAGGCATAATAAGCCGCTGGGCGGTGGTTTCCGCTGACGCCGATACCGCCAAATGGCATCGCGCCAGAGGCTCCGGTGGTTTGACGGTTCCAGTTGATGAGGCCAGCACGAACTTCTAGCAAGGCGCGCTCATAAAGAGTTTTATCCTTTGTGAAGATAGCGCTGCTGAGACCGTAACTAGTGTTGTTAGCTTCGGCAATGGCATCGTCAAAATCAGCCACGCGGATCACTTGTAGGAATGGGCCAAAGAATTCGATATCTTCGCGGTTATTGATGTTGGTCACATCCATAATACCTGGCGTGATGAAGGGGAGACCTTCGCGTGGCATAGTAGACTTTAGCAATGGCTTGCCGCCGACTTTCTCTAACTCCGCTTGTGCCGCGATAATATCTTCGGCTTCTTTTTGACGAATAAGAGGGCCCATGAAAGGCTCTTCGGATTCATTATAAGCGCCGACTTTTAAATTCTGTGCGAGGGGAATGAGTGCTTCTAATACCGCATCGCCCTCAGCGCCTTTAGGCAGGATTAAACGACGGGCACAAGTACAGCGCTGGCCGGTGGAGATAAAGGCGGATAGTATCGTATGATAAGCTGCCGCTTCTGGCGATTCTGCATCCCAAATGATAAGCGGGTTATTGCCACCCATCTCCAGCGCGATGATTTTTTCTGGCTCGCCGGCTAGTTGTTTATTCAGGATGGTGCCGACATGGGTGGAGCCGGTGAAGAGTAAACCATCAATGCCTTTATGGTTTGATAGAGCCTCTCCGACATCGCGCTGGCCTTGTACATAAATTACGACATCTTTGGGAATGCCCGCTTCATGCATGAGCTCGACCATTTTTTCGCCGACCATAGGTGTCATATTGCTGGGCTTAAACACGATGGTGTTACCCGCGATGAGCGCTGGAATGATGTGCCCATTGGGCAGGTGACCAGGGAAATTATAAGGTCCAAACACTGCCATTACGCCATGCGGGCGGTGGGTGAGATGGCCGGTCATACCTGCGCCCATATCAAATGAATTTTCACCGGTGCGCTCGTGATAGGCTTTGAGTGAGATTGCGACTTTACCAATCATAGCACCTGCTTCGCCTGTAGCATCCCATAAAGGTTTTCCGGTTTCCATTGCGATTGCTTCAGCCATAGCAGCTTTATTTTCAGTGAGCAGGTCGCGGTAGCGTTCCAGAATCTCAACGCGTTCAGCCAGAGGGCGTTTCGCCCAAGCAGGGAAGGAGGCACGTGCTGCGGCAACTGCCGCATCCACATCTGCTGGAGTGTTTGATTCTTTTTCCCAGATTACTTCACCCGTAGCCGGGTTGGTTGAGTTTAGAAGCGTCATAGCGGTAATCCTAATCCTGTTATTTTATTCTGTGCTATCAGAATTAGCATGCCTCCGGCAATGGCTAATCCGTAGGGGATGGGAGCGCCTTTTTCAAAGAGGCGTGGCATGGTGTCGCTCTTGATAGTTTTTAGCCAGAGATAGCCCATGACGGGGCGTCCTACGAGGAGTGCGATGGAGAGTATCCCACCAATCAGCGTCGTATGAATAACATATTCTAAAATAGGAGGCATGCCGACCCATAGGCAGCATGCTGCGAGAAGTTTCACATCGCCGCCGCCCATAATATTCCCAGCAAATAAAGCGAGACCGATAGCAAAGGCGATAACAGCTACACCTAATGCACCTACCCAATCAACCGGTATGGGGCTTAGGAAGAGGTAGGACGGGTAAAGTGCTAGCACGCAAAGCACTAACCAATTGGGAATAATAAAGCGCGATGCATCAAACCAGAAAACGGCGAGCATCAGAGTGATGAGAATGAACGTAATAATTAACATAATTTAAGTTGCCATCACGCTAGCGGACTGTCATGCATAGTGCAATGAAAGAGAAGCTGAAAAAGATGATTTTAAAAGCGATTATCATTTACTGCGTGGTCATGACGCTTATGTATGTGTTTCAGCGAAAACTCATGTATTTTCCCGATAAAACATTGCTAGCGCCAGTGGCTTATAACGTGGAAGCGGAGGTGCGGACGCTTATCACAGCAGATAATGCGCGGCTGGTTGCGTGGGAGATGCCAGCAGCCGAAGGTATGCCAACTATTTTGCATATGCATGGCAATGCAGGAAATATTTCCTATCGATCGCCGGTTTATAATGCGTTTCATGCAGCGGGTTATGGCGTGTTGGCATTGGAGTGGCGTGGTTATGGTGTCTCGACCGAAATCCCAAGTGAGGAAGGCTTCTATACGGATGCTCGTACCGCGATTGAGTATCTGAAAGAGCAGGGTTTGGCAGAATCAGACATCATCCTTTATGGGGAGTCGATTGGCACAGGAGTGGCTGTGCAAATGGCGACAGAAATAGATTCACAAGCCGTCATTTTGGAGGCACCGTTTACCTCGCTCTGGAAACGAGCGCAGGAAATCCATTGGTATATGCCGGTGAAATATTTGGTGAAGGACCGCTATGATAATCTTGCTAAGATTGATCAAGTGAAGGCACCGCTAATTATCTTCCATAATGAAGTGGATCGCATCGTGCCGTCACACCACGGCAAGGCGCTCTATGAAGCTGCGAATGATCCTAAAAAGTTGGAGATTGTGGATGCGCATGGCCATGTCGAATTTGATCGCCCATGGCAGGTTGAAAAGGTGAAAGCATTTTTACGCTAGAACCCTAAAGAATTTTGCCGTAAAAGAGTGGGATGACACGTAGCGCAAAAATCGAACGTAATACGACCGAAACTCAAATCTCTGCTGAGGTAAGCCTCGATGGGACGGGTAAATATGATATTAGCACCGGCATTGGTTTTCTCGATCATATGCTTGAGCAGCTTTCTAAGCATAGCCTGATTGATATGACCGTGAAGGCGGATGGCGATTTGCATATTGATGGTCATCATACGACCGAAGATAGCGGTATCGCTATTGGTACGGCGGTGAAAAAAGCACTTGGCGAGCGTCGTGGTATTAAGCGTTACGGCCAGCGAATTATCCCGATGGATGAAACGAAAACTGAATGTGCGATTGATATTTCAGGCCGCCCTTACCTTGTGTGGAATGTTGAATTTGACCGCGATAAAGTGGGCGAAATGGATACGGAGCTTTTCAAAGAATGGTTCCAAGCTTTTGCTTTTGCACTGGGTGCAACCTTGCATGTTGAAAACCGCTACGGCACGAATAACCACCATATTATTGAAAGCTGTTTTAAAGCTCTCGCCCGTGCTTTGCGTGAAGCGGTGGAGGTAGACCCTCGCGCGCTAGATTCCGTACCTTCTACCAAGGGCACGTTGGAGGGGTAATGTCTTTATTCGGCCAATCAACGAAACTTTACGCGGTTTATATCAAGCCCGATGATGATGTGCCGCATGAAACGGCAGAATTTGTCGATGAGCATTTCTCTCTCTGGGCATTTGTGTTTCATGGTTTTTGGTGCCTCTATCATGGGCTGTGGGTTCATGGTGCGGTGGTGTTAGCCATCTGGGGAACTTTTGTTGGCGCAGGGGTGCAGCTTGGTATTGGGTTGATTAGCTCTGCTATTATTGAATTTGCAGTGCGGATCTTAGTCAGTTTTGATGGTAATCATTGGCGCGGTAAACAGTTGCGTGCCAAAGGGTATATTCTTTCTGATGTGGTATCGGGTGAGTCAGAGTTAGCGGCGAAACGTCGTTTCTATTCCAACTGGCTTTCCGCACAGAATTAATGAAACGCGTTGCTATTATTGATGTTGGCTCCGGTAATCTCTATTCGGTGGAGAAAGCGGTTCGCCATGTGGTAGATGAAGATACCGAGGTATTTTTATGTTCTGATGCGGCGCAGCTTGATAAAGCAACTCATGTAATTTTACCTGGTGTAGGGGCTTTTGCCGATTGCATGAACGGTTTGAATGCTCTGCTTGGCATGCGCGAAGCGCTGGAAGCAAAGGTGCTGCAGGGGGATACGCCATTTTTAGGAATTTGCGTAGGCATGCAAATGCTTTTTGAGCGAGGAGTTGAGTATGGCGTACATGAAGGTCTTGGTTGGTTCAAGGGCGAAGTCCTCGCGTTGGAGCCAGAGGATAAATCGCTCAAAATTCCGCATATGGGATGGAATGAGTTGAAGCTTTCCGCCGAACATCCGTTATTAGATGGTATCGAGCAAGGCGATCACGCTTATTTTGTGCATAGTTATCATTGTGTGCCTACCGAGGATATAGTGGCAGTAACTATCGATTATGGTGGCGATATTGTGGCGGCCATTGCGCGCGATAATCTATTCGCGACGCAGTTCCATCCCGAAAAGAGCCAAAAGACGGGCTTGCGTATTTTGGAAAACTTCCTACAACAGCCTCATGCCTCTTAGAACTGAGAAACTGACCGAACTAAAACGTGCGGATAAAGCCTCGCTTTGCGAAGCGACGGAAGAAGCCATTCGCGATGGAATTGGCTTTAATTGGAATACGGCTCCCGCGCGTGAAGTGCTGGAATCTTACTGGCGCGGTGTGTTGGTAGTGCCGGGGCGTGAGTTGTTCGTGGGCCGTTTGGATGGCACCATTGCTGGTGCGATTCAGTTAGTGAAGCCTCCTGCGAGTAAGCAATCACAAGCCTTTCGTGCGCGTATTACGAACCATTTTGTAGCTCCTTGGGCGCGTGGTCATGGGATGGCCGTACAGCTTTTACGCGATGCAGAAGCGGAAGCAAAACGCCATGGCTTCCGTGCTCTGACGCTGGAAGTACGCGAAAGCCAAAAGCGCGCAATCGAAATTTACGAATCTCATGGCTACTCCAAATGGGGAGAGATGCCTTATTACGAAATGATCAATGGCCGCATGGTTGCGGGTTCTTTCTATGCGAAAACGTTGGAGCGTTAGATGCATCTTTATCCTGCGATTGATTTAAAAGATGGCCAGTGCGTGCGCCTCAAACAGGGGCGGATGGAAGATTCGACCGTATTTGATGAAGACCCAACTACTCCGGCTAGAGCCTTTGCAGATGCAGGCTGTGATTGGCTGCATTTGGTGGATTTGAACGGCGCTTTTGCCGGCGAGCCGATTAACCGTCGTACCGTTGCTAATATTCGTGCAAGCGTCGATAGTAATATCCAATTAGGCGGCGGTATCCGTACGATGGATTGTATTTCCACTTGGCTGATGACCGGTATTAACCGCGTGATTTTAGGGACAGCAGCGGTGAAGAATCCGAAGCTAGTAGAAGAAGCCTGTAAGGAATTCCCTGGCCGTATTGCGGTGGGGATTGATACGAAAGGCGAGAATGTGGCCACTGAAGGCTGGGCGACGGATAGCGGCGTGAATGCGATTGAGCTAGCCAAACGTTTCGCGGATTGCGGCGTGGCTGCAATTATCCATACGGCGGTGGAGCGCGATGGTATGATGCAGGGGCCAGACCTTAGCGCGACCTTAAAGCTTGCTGATGCGGTTGATATTCCTGTGATCGTTTCCGGCGGAGTATCCTCGCTAGATGACCTAAAGAAAGTCCGCGCTGAAAAGAAGCAAGGCATTGCTGGCGCCATTGTTGGCCGCGCACTTTATGAAGGCATGGATGTGGCCAAAGCCCGTGCAACTTTAGAAGATTAAACTCTATGTTGAAAACTCGTCTTATTCCTTGCCTCGACGTGAAAGACGGTCGTGTGGTGAAGGGAATTAACTTTGTTGGTTTACGCGATGCGGGGGATCCTGTGGAGCAGGCTAAGCGCTATGATGTGGAGGGGGCGGATGAGCTTTGCTTCCTCGATATCGGTGCGAGCGTGGAGAATCGTGGCACGCTCTATGAGATGGTAGAACAAGTGGCGGCGAGTTGCTTTTTGCCCTTTACCGTGGGCGGTGGAGTGCGCACGTTAGAAGATATTCGCAAGCTGCTGATGGCAGGTGCCGATAAGGTGAGTATCAATACGACGGCGGTGAAGAATCCTGAATTTGTCCGCGAAGCGTCTCAGAAATTTGGCAGCCAATGTATCGTGGTCGCGATTGATGCGAAAACGGTGGGTGATCGCTTTGAGATTTTTACCCATGGCGGTCGCAATGCGACGGGCATTGATGCGGTGCAGTGGGCAAAGAAAATGGTGGAATACGGCGCGGGTGAACTACTGGTAACTTCGATGGATCGTGATGGCACCAAAATCGGCTTTGATATTCCAATGACGCGTGCCATTGCGGATGCGGTTTCGGTGCCGATTATCGCGTCTGGTGGGGTAGGTGAAGTTTCGCACTTGATAGAAGGTGTAACGGAAGGTCATGCTTCGGCGGTATTGGCGGCTTCAATTTTCCATTTCGGTGAAGTGTCTATTGCTCAAGCAAAGCAAGCCATGCATGATGCGGGTGTAGCAATTAGGAGTGTCGCATGAGCGAATTTGAAACCTTAGATGTGCTGATGAAAACCATCAAAAAGCGCCGCAAGCAATCGCCGGATAAATCTTATACGGCCAAACTAATGAATAAAGGCCGCGAGCATATTTGTAAAAAAGTCGGCGAAGAAGCGGTCGAAGTTTCGCTGGCGGCGGTGCAAGATAGCAAAAAAGAAACTATTAGTGAGACGGCAGATCTATTATACCATTTATGCGTGTTATGGACGGATATGAAAATTACGCCAAAGCAGTTAATGAAAGAGCTGCAAAAGCGTGAAGGTATCTCTGGCATCGAAGAAAAGAAAAACCGAGGAAAGAAAAAGAAATGAGTCATGCATTAAACCAAGAAGCGCTGGATCGATTATTTAACGACGGGCGCACCTATAATGGTTGGGAAGATAAAGACGTATCGGATGAGTTGCTGACTCAACTTTATGACCTGACGAAAATGGGACCGACTTCGGCGAATATGCAGCCTTTGCGTGTTATTTATGTGAAATCAGATGAAGCCAAAGCAAAGCTGATGCCTGCCATTGCAGAAGGTAATGTTGATAAAGTTCAAACAGCACCTGCTTGTGCGATTCTGGGAATGGATATGAAATTTTACGAGCATTTGCCAGAGTTGTTCCCGCATGCGGATGCGAAGAGTTGGTTTGTTGGGAACGAGAAGTTGATTGAAGATAGCGCTTTTCGTAACTCAAGCATGCAGGGCGGATATTTCATCCTCGCTGCGCGCGCATTGGGGTTAGATACGGGTGCGCTTTCAGGTTTCGATAATGCTATGGTCGATGAGCTATTCTTTGCCGGTACAAAGATTAAATCGAACTTCCTTTGCAATATTGGTTACGGGTTGGAGTCTTCTCTCTTTCCGCGCAGCCCGCGCCCTGATTTCGATAAATTCTGCAAAATTATCTAATGACTTACGATAAAGAAAATATCTTTGCGAAAATTCTGCGAGAAGAGATTCCGTGCGAGAAGCTTTATGAAGATGAATTTGCATTGGCTTTTCGCGATATTGCGCCGGCTGCGCCGTCACATATTTTGGTAATCCCCAAACGTGAGGTGACATCTTTTGATGATTTTGCCGAGCAAGATGTTCAATTTGTCGGGCAATTTTTTGCCTCTGTTCGCAAAGTGGCGGAGCAAGAAGGGCTAGCAGATTCAGGTTATCGCCTTATTACCAATCATGGAGCGGATGCGAACCAAACGGTGGCGCATTTTCATATCCATATTTTAGGGGGTGAGAATTTAGGTGGCTTGTTAGCGGATGACGCGTTAGCGCGCTAATGTTTCTAATTCTAGTGTCTTAGCTTATCTGATACTAGCACATAACCGCGCGTATCTTTGCCATCTTTTGTCGCCATTGCATGGTAAAGGTCGCGTAAAGAAACCCAGAACCATGGGTGTTTATGGCCTGCCACATCCATCACTAAGCAGCTATCGGTCTCTTTATGATAAGCGGCGATGGGAGAGAAGTGTCCATCTGTATCGATATTCTTTTCAATTGTTTTACCGCAATAATTCACAATTAAGAAAGTGCTTTTATCGTTTAGGTAAGCCATCAAATCATGACGGAAGCGACTTACTGGATTGTCTTTACTGGTTTTAGGTTCTTGTGTGATATCAGCATGTTTAGTGCGAACATCCAGCAAGTATAATTTCAATTTGCGAGCGAGTTGATCGAGATTCAATCCAGGCTCAAAAATAATATCACCGGTTGATTCACATTCAACGGTCACGCCTTCTACCCATTCGCGTGGTTTAACGAGTTCGGTACGCTCATTCATGAAGGTAAGCTGTGAGTAGCTATTATAATGCATTGTATCGCCGCCATGACATTCTGGTGCTTGTACTTCGAGTCCAGAGTCGATGCGTAGGCCGGTTTTAAGGCGTAATGCATTCAGTACGGTTACCGCACTAGCAACACCACAATAGGTGGGTTTGATTTGAGGTTGAAAACGATGGGCAAGCTCAAAGAAATCTTTGTTGAAGCGCGATTCGAACAAGCGACGTTTTCCTTCACGTGAGTCCCATGCGACCGTGAGAGGATGATCTTTATTGTCCGAATATGTTGGCATCTCGTTACCCTTGTTTTTGTACTGTTTGTTCTCTAACTTGCGCATAATATAGCAGCCAACTGTTACAGTTTTTTTACAGTGAGGCGATTTTTTGCAAAAATTTACTCTTCTGTCACAAATATGAAATATTATTAGGGAATTAATATCTAATATGGAAACTAAAAAAATCGGAAATACAGATCTTGATGTAAGTAAAGTTTGTTTAGGAACAATGACTTGGGGGCAGCAAAACACCCAAGAAGAAGGGTTTGAGCAGATGGACTATGCTTTAAGCCAAGGTGTTAACTTTTTCGATACGGCTGAGCTTTACTCCGTTCCTCCCATGGCTGAAACGCAAGGTTCGACTGAAACAATCATCGGAAATTGGTTTGCGGAACGCAAGAATCGTGACCAAGTGATTTTAGCGACGAAAGTGACGGGACGCTCCGGCATGGAATGGTTTCGCGGAGAAGAATCTCGCCTCAATCGAAAGCATATATTAGAAGCCGTAGAAGGTAGCCTTACACGTTTGAAGACTGACTATATTGATCTCTACCAGCTGCATTGGCCGGATCGCTCCACCAACTTCTTTGGACAGTTAGGTTATGAACATAAAGCGAATGAAGATGCGATTGCGCTAGAAGAATCACTCGAAACACTGGATGAGTTGGTAAAGGCGGGTAAGGTTCGCTATGTTGGCTTGTCTAATGAAACCCCGTGGGGGATGAGCGAGTGCTTGCGCTTGGCGCGTGAAAAAGGCTTGCCGCGCATGATGTCCGTTCAGAACCCCTATAGTTTGTTAAATCGTACTTATGAAGTGGGATGTGCTGAAATCTCGATCCGTGAGGAAATGGGTTTGCTTGCCTATTCGCCCCTCGCATTCGGTATGCTAACAGGAAAATATAATGACGATGAAAAATGGCCAGCAGAGGGGCGCCTCACGCTATTCAGCCATTTTCAGCGTTATCTCAACCCGCGTGCACGTGCAGCGACATTAGAATATTGCAAGATTGCTGAGAAGCATAGCCTCACCCCCGCGCAAATGGCGCTAGCTTATGTAAATAGCCGCCCATTTGTGACGAGCAATATCATTGGCGCTACGACGATGGATCAGCTTAAAGAGAATATTGAGTCGATTAATATAACTCTTTCAGATGATTGTTTGGCAGAGATTGAGCATGTCCATAATCAGAACCCGAATCCGGCACCCTAAAGGAATTATCATGAGCGAAGAAGTGAAAGACAGTAACGGTAACACATTAAACGATGGCGATGCCGTCACCCTCATTCGTGATTTAAAAGTAAAAGGCTCCTCCTTGAACCTAAAACGTGGCACGAAAGTAAACAAAATTCGCCTCACCAATGATGAAGACGAAGTCGAATGCCGTATTGGAAAGTCTACCATTGTGCTACGTACCGAGTTCCTGAAGAAAAGCTAGCGCAATTTTAGGCTTGTCGGGTTAAGTAGACCCTGCTAACTAGTCACCAGCGCGGAGAGATGGCAGAGCGGTTGAATGCACTGGTCTTGAAAACCAGCAAGGGGGCAACTCCTTCCAGGGTTCGAATCCCTGTCTCTCCGCCATTTCTCTTCCTTATAGCTTCCAATAAAGTCCAAAAAACCTTATGTTATATAAGTGTTTGGTTGGTTTTGGTTCCCTTGAGTTCCAGCGAAGTGCTATACCAGCTAAATAAAAAGCGGGTATATTTGCGGGTATAATTAGAGATTTTTTAGGAGATTGGATAAATGAGCAAACTTACTGACGTAGCAATCAGAGGTGCTAAAGCTAAAGACAAAGCCTACAAGTTGGCTGATGGTAATGGTTTGTTGCTTGAGGTTGCTAAGACTGGCAGTAAGTTATGGCGCTATCGTTATCGGTTTAACGGCAAAGAGCAGGTGCTTGCTTTAGGGAAATACCCACAAGTTTCGCTGAGTGAGGCTCGTAAGAAAATGTTGGAAGCTCGTGCTTTACTGGATGAAGGTAAAAACCCTGCACGCGAAAAGAAAGCAGAGAAACTCCGTAATACTATAAAGGGAGAGAATAGCTTTGAGGTTATCGCGCGGCGATGGCTCGAAGTAAAAAGCCCAAACCTAAATGCGAAGTACGCAAAGCAAACACTAGCTCGTATGGAACAGCATATCTTTCCTAGGGTTGGAGCATTGCCAATTGAAGATATTACTATACCTGATGTTGTTGCGGTGGTGGAAGCGATTGGCGAGCATGGTACGATTGAAACAGCGAAACGTATGAAGCAAGTGATGGGACAAGTTTTTCGCTATGCTGCCCAGCGTGGTCTATGCCTTCATAATCCTGCCAGTGACTTGCGTGATGTATTGCCAACGCGAGAAGAGAAACACCATCCCTGTATTCCAATCGATGAATTGCCAGAGTTGATTGAGAAGATTGAATCTCGAAGGCGTGATTTCACCTATTATGCCACAAAACTGTTGATGCTGACCTTCGTTCGTACCAATGAGCTTATTGGTGCGCGGTGGGAAGAAATCGATTGGCAAAAAGAAGAATGGAATATCCCGAAAGAACGTATGAAGATGCGCCGCCCTCATTTAGTACCATTGTCCCGCCAAGCACTAGACTTGTTGAGGGAGATGCAAGAAAAAACAGGAAATAGAGATTTCATTTTCTTTAGTGCTGCAAGCAAATCAAAGCATATCAGTAATGGTGCTGTCTTAATGGGTTTGCGCCGTATGGGTTATCAAGGGCGCATGACGGGGCATGGTTTTCGTACATTGGCAAGCACCATACTTAATGAAAAAGGCTGTAGGCCTGATGTTATTGAATACCAATTGGCTCATGCTGAGAGAGATAAGGTTCGAGGTGCATATAACCGCGCTAAGTATCGCTTAGAGCGTATCAAAATGATGCAAGAATATGCTGATTGGTTGGACTTGTTAAGTAATGGTACGAATGAAAAGATTTTCTCGATTGAAGGTGTAGTCTTAAATGCCTAGATGCTTACCTACTCGACCTGATAATTTGCTATCCAAACCTGACTTTCTTGTAGGGCGTATGATAGTTGAATCGCTGAATCAAAAGTTGCTCCAAAAACTTTGCATAGCTGGAAAGCAAGATATTAGTAGGGCTGGCGAGTTGCTGGAAATTTTAACAGCAGCGTTTAGTGAGGCTAGTTATTCCTACCCTAGGAAACTATCTAAAGATGAAGTTTTGAATGCAATAAGGCCAGTATTAAAAGCTGCTGAAAAAATGAGAGATGCTTTATCAACACTCGATAATATCTATGATGCTAAGGATGAATCTAATTCTCTTCTTCGGAAAATGATACATAACTCAGTAGTAGAAATTAGAAAAAATGAAGGCTTGGAAACTAGCTATTTGAAATCACCAGAGATGAAGAAAAAGATAAGTAGTGCTGATACCATATACGATTATGAAATTTTCGGTTTTTATGAGAATCCTTTTCAGTTGACGCATATAGATGTTGAGATTCTTGAGCGTACTATAACCTCAATTGAGAAAATGGTGGATAGTAGTGAGTATAAAACTCCCCCAAAGCAAAGAAATAAAAGGGATGATAGAGCGTCAGAATATGTTTGGGCGGCGGCAAATGCCTATTATTGGTTCACAGGTGAAATACCAAAAACCTCAGTATCTACTAATCCGATTAGTGACCACTATTGTAAACTGAATGGTAACTCAGCCGAATTTATAAAAATTTTGTGTGCAGCATTAAGAATTAAGCAGAAAGAAAAAACCCTTCAGACCTACTTGAACTCCCAAGATAACAAAGCATGGAGTTAATGATACGATATTTCCTTTCAACTGGAAGGAAATAAAGTTTATAAAAAACAATATATTAGATTCCTATACCTGCTATAATCTGCCTATAAATGACAGAAAGGTTTGATATGGTTGAAACTAGAATTTTACGCTTGAAAAAGGTTATAAGTCGAACAGGTCGTTCACGCTCAAGTATTTATGCAGATATAAAGCGCGGCGAATTTCCAAAGCCGATTAGCATAGGTAAACGAGCTGTTGGTTGGATAGAATCAGAAATTGATGATTGGATTTCTTCTCGTATCGAGGAGACGCGATATGAAGTTTTATGAAGCTCTAGCCGAAGATGACTATTGGTGATTAGCAGGGTGGCGCTGGGTACGACCAGCGTAATCCACCCTCAAATCAGCACTCTTAAACGAAATTATAAAAATGGAGATTACTCAATGATCTTATCATATGGGAAACAGGATAGCTATATCCAAAACTCACTTCCGCTTTTCGAATATAGCGAAAAGCAGCGAATTCACAAAACCATGAAGCAGCGTTATGGGCATATAGCCAAGCGTTACAATGTGTCCCTTTCAATGGCGTCAGCTATTGCTAATGCTAGTGGTTTAGAGGGAGGGCGCGATGTTTGAAAAGCTAAGTAATTGCTACATCACCTTCCGTATCACGAAAGATGGTGAAAAAACTATACGTATGGCTAATGGCCGCGTCGCGCAAACAATAGCGGCGTTGGTCGAGAAAGGTGCAAAAGGTATTAGCGCGCCAGAGATGCTCAGTTCTGCATACGGACTGAGAACTTGTGTCCATATTCTGCGCCATGATTATGGCGTCCCTATTGAGATACTTCGAGAACCACATGATGGCGTAAGTCATGCACGGTATGTACTGGGGTGTGAAATAGAAGTTTTGGAATTGATAACAGCGTAAATGGAGAGGCGATGGAGGGTGGCGCTTGCTACTCTCCTCGTCGATAAAAAGATATGGCACGAAGAAAGAAAACTAGGGGCGGCGGCGAGCAATACGTTAAGTTGACGTATTATTTCTTGAAGCATCCTTCATGGTTAGAATTGAGCAGTAATGCACAGCTTATTTTGATTGAATTAAGGCGGCGCTATAACGGCCATAATAATGGCCAGATAAGTCTTTCTTGTCGAGAGGCAGGTAAGGTTGCTAAATGTAGTAAAGATACGGCAAATAGAGCTTTATTAGAGCTTGAGTATTACTCGCATGTTAAGCGCCGCAAGGTGGGGACTTTTGAAAGCGGTCAGGCCAGCGAATATATCCTCACCTGTGAGCCGTATAATGGTCAACCCGCGACAAATGATTGGAAGCATTCACGACCACGGCTTGAAAAAATCACGCGTCATAACGTGAAGGACGTGGAGTCCCGCCTGAAGGACAGGAAGGCCTTTATGGAGGCTCAGATTGTATCGCCAGAGGGACTGTAGAGATGTTTCACAATGTTTCACGGTCAGACTACAGGGACACATATAATATACCATGCCCCTACCATTTTAATAGATGCTCTAACGAAGAAAGGGAGAAGCATCATGACTGAAGATAAGAATAAGAAAAACAGCTTAACTCCAAAAATAGAAATACAAAGACTTGAAGTGATAAAAAACAAGAAGCGTATTAGCTTAAAATTTTTTCCAATAGAGGTTTGAAACCTAAAAAGTTAGCTTTTGTTAGGTTTTCAGGTCGAGCCATATAATCTGCAAAATTACTTTTGTTTTCTGCTCCATCGTTACGAATTTCTAAACTAAATAGGTCTTCAATAACTTTGTTCTCCTCATCAGAAACAAAAGTAATTTTATATTTACCTTCTTCTATCTTTTTCGTATTGCGTTTGTTGATTTCAGTCTCGGCGCTTTTTCCTGCTTTATCGCTGTCAAGTAATGCTATTCGTTTAGATTGTCCTGTAGGCAGACTAATGAAAAACGGAACAGTTGAGGCAGAGGTGCAGGCAAATACAAAATAATTCTCAAATTTTTCTTCAAAGTTGAGTGCTTTGATTGCACTTTCAATATGTTTCTTATCAGTCTTTCCTTCTGTGTAGATAACTGTTTTTTCTCTGTTTCCTATCAATAATTGAGTTTCATCCAGAAGATTATAAATATCTATTAGGCCATTGGATAAAGTGTGTATGATATTTTCATAGTCCATTTTAGGGCTAACTCTGCCATCTTCCATCCAAATGATACTTGCCCCTAATTCCTTCGCAAAGCTGACGGTTGATGGGTTATGGGTAGTCATTATTACTTGAACTCCCATTTCGACAAAATACGTTTTAATAATTTGAATAAATTTCTGAGAAATAGATGGGTTAAGGTGTGCATCAAACTCATCAACTAAGAGAACTTCAGTTTTTTGTCCTTCGGCATTTCCCCATGTCCATAAAGCTAGTGAAAACGCTACCTTCTCACCTGATGATAGTTCGTTTAGTTCTACACCTATCTCTGTTTTTTCTTCGGTGTTTAATCTTAAAAATCTTAATTGCGCGTTTAAGTTGCTGCGGTCAATCCTAACTTTGATTTCAAAATTATTCAATATCCTGTCAATTCTATCCCAAGGTTGGTCTTTTGTTGGGTCAGATGGTAGTAAAACGCTCATGTCGTAAAGCTCTTGATATTTATCTACCCTATCCAGCTCCTCTCTTTGTTTGGTGCTATCTTGGTTGAACTTGATACGTTGCTTAATAATGCCATCGAGAATCATGTAATCAATGTGCTTAATTACATTTTTCTTGATTGCACTCTTATTGTTGCTCCAGCTTTCGCGAGTAGAGGTGTCTGCTTTTTGGAGAACCTCGTAGATGTCTCCTATTTGATTGAATTTATAAGTGTACTTGCTTTCTAGCTCATTTGCATGTTTTTCAAGAGGAGGCTTATAGTTAGTTTCAATGTACCTAATTAGATGATTTTCAGTTAGTACGCTTGAACCATCTATGTACTCAAGTAGTTTTGTTTTACCACTACCGTTAATTCCAGTGATGATTGAAAATGGTTTGATTCCTGTCCACTCAAAGTTTTTCTTAGTAAAGAAACCAGAGCCGTCTGTTATTTTTATTTCTTCTATAGTTGGCAATCTATTTTCCTTTGAGCTAGAGGTTGTTGTATAATAGTGGAAACATTCTGAATAGGTCGATTTAACAATTTGTATAAACCCATTCACATTGATTTAATGAATTAACGCCTAGGCGATTGCTTTTATTTCCACACATACAAATAGCGCTATCAGCTTTGCAACCAAAAGGTGGAATGGATTTGAAGCCACACTGTGTGTTATTTTGAGAATTAGGGTATATCCCTTTTGCTTCTAGGCGAGTTTTTTGAAAGTTCTTATCTTCGTCTAAAGCATTCGAAAAATCATTTAATCTCTCAGAGAGGCTCTTTGTTTTAACAGGTACTTTGCTTTTATTCACTTGTTCAAGTCGTATGCGGCAGTTGGCGTAACTTTCTGTTCCTGTTTTTAAGCCATAACTTTTGCATTTTGCGTCATTTTTAGAGACTGTTTCTTGTAGTTTATAAGCTGAGATTTTGGCTTGTTCTAGGTCTTGTTCTCTTTTTAATTCTAATAATTTAATTTGAGCTATTTCTTTAGTTTTAATTTCAAGTTCGCTAAATGATATTTTTCCTGATTCGACCAGCTGTAGAGCTTCATCTGCCGAATCATAAAACGCATACTGTGATTCGTTTAGAACCATTGTTGATTTGATTTTATCTATGGCGCAGCGTGTGGCTTCCATAGTTGAGTTGCTGTGTGTTTCGTTGCAACTTCTTTCGATTTTCCGTATTTTCATTTTTTGCGCGTTGCAGGCTGTTAAGAGTATGGCGATGATGAGTATCGTTAAAGTTTTTTGCATTTGAATTCCTTGATTCTTGTTCCTGAACTATCCTCTTGAACAGAATCTAAATAATAGCTGCCTAGTCTACTAAAATCCAATATCAACCAAGGTTAATCAGGGTATATATGCGGGTATTATCTAAGATAATGATATAAATATAATTATTTATCAATTGCTTGTAGTTAATGTTAGGCGGGCTGTCTCCCGCCACTGTTTCCTTAGTTTCCAACACCTTTAGAGAGCGTCCCGCCAGAGCCGCGGCGTGTGCGCCGCTTGCGGCATTCACCATACCCACATAGTCTTGGTGGTGCAGCAACGTTAGTAGTTGCTGCACAGATTGAGCATGTAAAAGCGGTAGTAACGATTGGTGCACCATTCGATAGCACCAATGTACTCAAACAATTTGGTGGCTCTCTTGACGCTATCAAAGAAACCGGAGAGGTAGAGTTACTGCTCGGAGGTCGGCCATTTAAGATTAAGAAGCAATTTATTGAAGATGCGGTAAGTCACAATGTTACCGATTACATTATTGCCTATGCGCTTAAGCAGAGTTCTAAGCTATTAGGCAATACTGAATGAAGGAGAACTATGTGAATAGCGTGATGCGGCTGGGTTAAATTCAGACAAAAGAAAACCCCACAAAAGCGTAAGCAATTTGCAAGGTTTCTTTTTCTAAGCGCAGAGCTTAGGGCTTAGGCTAATTTCCTTTAGCAACCTCCGTCACCTTGAAATAATCAAAGTGAGGACTGCCACCGACCATTCCTAATTTAAGATACTTTCCTGAAAAGTCCATTTGCATCAAATGTCCATCAAGAAAGCTCATTTTAGAAACTAAGTCTAACGCCTCCCGTAGTGATGTCATTTTGGCAATTTCCAAAAAAGTGCTCCAACTATTTGGTGCAAGGATTTTTCCCAAGCGACCAGAGTCATCTTGAACCCATGTAGTGCTTCCCCACACAGGACCTTCTCCTACGTGCCAGACGGTTAAACCAGCATATTTCTCTACTTTAGCTTGATAGGTGTGTCCTAAAAGAGCTTCCTCACTTTCATCATGATTATCATCGACGAAGATGAAGTTAATATTGAACACCTCTTTTGGAGATTGTTCAAATTTATCATTTTCTAAAGGTAGTATCTCGAGAGGTGTTTCTTGAGTCACTCTCAAAGAATTGCTGCATGAAGTTAGCATAAGAATTAGCGCAAAGAACAATAAGTTTTTCATAAACATTGTTTTTTAGAAGATTATTGAAAAATGTTTTAGTAGTTCTTATTTACATCATTGCAGTTGCAATAAACGAATAAATCGACAGCGCAAGTGCGATGAAAACAGCTTTCTTTAATAAATTAAAGATAGTGAAAAGAACCTTCAGATTATAACTGAAGTCCCCTCAAATAACATGTTACAGTTCTGTTAAGTTTTTCCTCCAACAAACAGTAAGTATAAAGTCATCCTCAAGCAGTGGGTCATCACTTTGGTGTTGTCAGATTAAACCGCATTCTTCTCCGAAAGCCTTGAGTGCTATAAGAGAATACGAATTCGGAGAGTTTCCCTGCAGATCGTGACGATATTCTCTATTGCCGCTTTCGGAAGGGGAGTTGGTGGTGTATTTATTAACTTTTTGCTCACCATTACAGTTTATACTATCTAATATATGGATATGGATATGGATATGGATAGCTCGAGGTGCAGGCAAGGCTTCACGCTTCTGGAACTCTCTAGGCTTCCTTTCTTTAAATGAATGATAAAGGAAGTAGAACTATGAGCGACCATCACCACACCATTACAATTGATCCAAAAGAGTTGAGCTCAGGGAACGTTTTGGCGAGTGCTGACTTAAATGAAGTAGATAACATCACGGTTTCAACAAACCGCGTATCTCTTTATACTGTTGGGCACGATGAAATTGAAGATGCACCGACAATGCTATCTCCAATTGAATTGCTACTTGTCAGTCTTGCTAGAAGTACTATCCAGGTATTGCGTCTCGCCATTGAAGTCAAAGGTCTTGAAATAAACAATTTGCACGTCGCCGTTAGCCAGAAGCGTGAAGATGATGAACTTGTCATTACACGTGAAATTATTATTGAAGGTAATGCCAGCGATGAAGAGCGCGAGGCGTTAAAAGAAATGGCAGAGAAATGCCCTATCCAAAAACTTCTAAAAAGTGGCGCCAGCGTTGAAACAGTTATAGCGTAACTTTTAGCTAAAGTTAGAATATTAAAAGGATGAAATAAGATGGAATTTGGTAGTTGGATTATACCTTTCACCTTTATTCCCGGTGTAGCAATGTTGGTTTTATCAACGGCTACCCGTTTGTTTCACGTAAGTTCTCTGATTCGCGAAATTGTTAGAACGCAGAACCGTATCCATGCGATGGATATCGAAAAACTAGTTAAGCGTACTTATCACTTTCACAAGGCGCTTGTTGCTTTCTACATTTCTATCGGATTACTGGCAATCTCTGCACTTATCGGAAGCGTGACTGGATTTGTGTCTGAGGGGGATGCTTTATTGTAGCAAAATATGGCGAAAATAATCACAGGTATTGGTATTATCAGTGTTATTTTGGGAGCTTATCATCTGGTAAAAGAATCTATCATCGCTTCAAAACTGATTTTAAACTGCGAGAAAACAAAAGAACTTATCAAACAAGCTCAGAAACAGGAAAAAACATGACCCATTATGATCTATTCGTTATTGGAGGCGGCTCAGGTGGTGTAGCCGCTGCTCGCTCATCAGCGGCACTTGGTGCAAAAGTAGGTATTGCAGAAGGTGATAAATTTGGTGGCACCTGCGTCAATCGTGGCTGTATGCCTAAAAAATGGTATATGTATGCTTCCATGTGTGCGGATGAATTTACAACTTCACGTAGCTTTGGTTGGGAGTTTGAAAAGCCCAAGTTTAATTGGGAAGCCTTGAAAGAGAATACCTTTAAAGAGATCAAGCGCCTTAACGGTATCTATGACACAATGCTGGGTAAAGCGGGGGTGGATATCCATACTGGCTTTGCACGATTTATTGATAATCACACCGTTGCCATCGGCGATACGCACATAACAGCAGATAAATTTATTATTGCCGTTGGTGGTAAGCCTTTTGTTCCTGATATTGAAGGTAAAGAACATGCGATTACCTCCGATGAAGCTTTCCATCTAGATGCACTACCAGAAAAAATCATTGTGGTTGGCGGTGGTTATATTGCCATTGAATTTGCTAGTATCTTTCACAGTCTCGGTGTTGAAACGACACTCATGGTGCGTAGAAACCGTGTTCTTAATGGGTTTGATCGTGATGTGCGAGAACATGTTAGAGCAGAGCTTGAGAAAAAAGGCATTACGATAGTCTCCACCACCAATCCCGTTGCGGTAAGTAAAAATGCTGATAGCAGTTTAACTCTTAAGTGCGATCACAATAAGGACTGGCCTGTAGATCAAGTCATGTTTGCAACAGGACGAGTTCCGATGTTTGACGAATTAGGGATAGAAAACACAAAGGTTAAATTAGATGAACGAGGCCAAATTGATGTAGATGAGTGGCAGCAAACATCAGTTGAAAATATCTATGCCGTAGGTGACGCTACCAATAAGCACCACAATCTAACCCCCGTAGCCATTAATGAAGGCCGCGCTTTTGCTGATACGCATTTCGGCAATAAAAAACGTAATATTTCCGACTTTATCGTGCCGACGGCAGTATTTTGTCAGCCTCAAATTGGAACAGTTGGGCTAACCGAAGAAGAAGCATGTGCTCAATATTCCGATATTGATATTTATATGACGAGCTTCGGTCCCACAAAATACCGGCTCTCCGATGATATGAATGAAAAAATACTAATGAAGCTCATTGTAGATGTAAGCAGCGACAAAGTGGTTGGCGCACATATGGTAGGGCCTGATGCAGGGGAAATTATTCAAATGCTAGGCGTGGCTTTACGGGCAGGAGCTACAAAGCATGAATTTGATCGAACCGTTGGTGTACATCCTACGATCTCAGAAGAATTTGTCACTATGCGTGAAATTACGCGAAAAGGATGCCCGTAGAAGCTGGTAACAAACCTAAACCTTGTGCAGAACCTCATAGACGAAGTAAAAAGCTGCACCATCTGCGAACCTCATTTGCCTTTGGGGGCACGCCCCGTCGTGCAAATTCACCCTAATGCCAAAATTCTAATCGCAGGCCAAGCACCGGGCAGTAAGGTGCATAAAACGGGTATTCCATTTGATGACCCTAGCGGAGATCGTCTGCGCGAGTGGATGGGCATTGATAAGAATGTTTTTTATGATCTTCAAAAGATTGCCATTCTTCCAATGGGTTTTTGTTATCCAGGAGCAGGTAAATCAGGTGACCTTCCACCGCGTAAAGATGCACCCGTATCATTCCGGCTTCCTGCCATTGAGTCAGCGGAGGATTTGCCCACCGCTATTGCTGCATTGATTGATGCGGTGTCACAAGGAGAGCTAACTCCAAATGAAGCACAATCAGTTGCAGCATTATTAGAGCTACATAGGCGCTCATTAGAAGCCTGTGAGCTAGAAAAACGCATAGAAGCATTGGAAGGAAAGCAGTTATGAGCAAGCAACTATCAAAGCGGTTAGAGCAGCTAGAATCTGCGCGCGGAAGAGAAATCGAGTTGGGAGAGCAAATGAGGAAGTTTTGGGCAGAGACTTCAGGTATTCCCGTCGAAGAAGTGCCTCACATAATCACGCGCTCTTACACGCAAGATGAAGTAGCAGCTATATTAGAGGAACGAGAAAGAAGTCAGGCATGAGCAAGCCATTAGAGCGCCGTATGGATAAATTGGAGCAATCTATCACCCCATCACATGAGCGGGTGAGGGTTGTGTTCTGTGAGGTGGGTGAAAGTGTGGAGGAGGCAAGAGTTAGATTCAATGTAGAGCACCCTGATGACCTGCTGCTAGAAGATGACTTCGTGATTACTGTTTGTTGGAAGAAATCTTAACAGAACTGTAACATGCTATTTGAAGTCGCTTCAGTTATAATTCAAGGGTTCTTTTCTCTATTTTTAGAGTTTTCCTGTATTTCATACATGACTGTTTATCGTTATTCACCTGCCGGGGAAGATGTAAAAAGAACATTTATTTCTAATTATTTAAACAACCAGTTATGAAAAAAGTAAATTTTTTTGGAATTTTTACTGCACTCTTAAGCCTAATGTTGCTTGGAAACGACCGTCCTAAAGCTAGTTTCGCGGTTCTAGCAATATATATGCTAGTTATGCTAATCATTACTCTGTTGAAGAGAAATCAAAAACGAGCACTCAAGGCAAAGGAAATTGCAAAGGAAAAAGCTCTCGAAAAGGAGAAGCAAGACAAGAAAGCAAAGGAAATTGCAAAGGAAAAAGCCCTCGAAAAGGAGAAGCAAGACAAGAAAGCAAAGGAAATTGCAAATGCTCTCCATATTAGCTACTTAAGCAAATACCCAGCTCAAGGAATGCTGATGGCAGGAGTATTAATTGCTTATTTCCCTGACGAAGAATTTTTCACCGATAACAGCCTTTCGTTAAACGACGAAGTGTATTGTACGCAATGGGAGCTAATATTCCAAGTTGTAGAAGTAACTGACAAAGACGTCAGAGACCTCAAAGCAAAAAGGGAAACTCCTTACAAGTGGAAACTATACGTGAAGTAAGAGAAACTGCCAAAAAGAACCCCGTTTATCCGGTCACTCCTAATAAGGAGTGCAGATGAGCGGGTTTTCTTTTGCCTAAATTTACCCCACCGCACCACGCTAACCCTAAGCGTTAAGAGGGCACAGGGTTTTATCTGATTGGAATCCAATATATTCCATTAAAATGCACTAAGAGCCAGTGCTTTTATGAGTAGATATATGAGTATTGTTTGATATTGGTATGTGGTATTTAGCTTCTATTAACGATTATGGATGTATGTTAGGCGGGCTGTCTCGCCACTGTTTCCTTAGTTTCCAACACATTCAAAGAGTCGCTCACCAGAGCCGCCGCGTGTGCGCCGCTTGCGGCGCCTACTATCCCCACAACTCCTGCCAGAGAATGATAAAATGGAGAAAATCAGAGCCAATTAGGCCAATATTCTCTGTTGGCGATTTACGAGCAGGAGTTGGAGAGTTAGGCGCTGCCAAGTTGTTGGCGCTGATCATCCCAATTTGTAGCTTTAACACGGATGAGTTTTTTATAGGTCCAATGCGTTGGATTAGTTCCATTCAAAATGGATTCGATGATGTCGGGAGCGAGGAAGCGTAATCTCAAGGTTTCGCTAAATGAAGAGCGCTTCAAAAAGGACTTAATCGAAATTGTCGAATTTTATCAGTCTATGGTACTGGACCCTCTTTTTCCAAGCATTGAAGATATTATTGTTCATCAAAAGCCAGAACAAAAAATCAGCATAGTTTATGAGCATGTCACTGAGCATGACATCAAGCAGGAGCTGAGCAAGAAGAAACCGAAACAAGAGGGTGATCTCTCAAAGACTGCAATTGGCACTCATGGTGAGCAATATGTCCTCAAATCTGAAAGAGAGCGCTTGATTAATGCAGGGCGAGAGGATTTAGCGGATCAGATCCGGGCGCATTGCTTTGAAAATGAGTTTGTTGGGTGGGATATTACTTCTTTCACAGAAGAGGGAGAGAAGATATTTATTGAAGTGAAGTCAACGCAGGGCAGTAGCCTACTTGGTTTCTATCTCTCAGCAAATGAGTGGGATGCCTGCCAGAAGCATCCTAAGCAATTCCAAATCTACCGGGTCATGAATGTTCTTTCTAAGCAGCCTAAAGTTCGTGTTTTTAAGGGGTTTGCTGAAACTGTAGCCTCTCAAAAATTGGAGATACAGGCAACCGCTTATCGTGTTTTCTTGAAGAAGTCTGCTGCTTAATAAGCGTTAACTCCAATTTTCCATAATCGATATTATGAAATTCTGGACTCTATATGTTTTCATAACATGGAGTAAAAAAAGGCATTTTAAATACTAGTTATATTACAATAGTTCTAGCACTGCCTATTAACAGCTTAACCAATATCCTAGTTTTTTGTGTAGGTCGTTTTGTTTTAAGGGTTTGCTTAAATAGTCGTCCATTCCAGCATAAAAGCATTTTTCTTTATCTCCAACCATTGCATTGGCAGTCATAGCGATTATAGGGATGTGAGAGCCACTATGTTTCTCACTCTCTCTTATTTGTACTGCTGTTTCATAACCATTTAGATTTGGCATTTGGCAATCTAATAAAATGAGATCGTAAATGTCTGGGTTCTTAGAGAGCATTTTTAATGCTTCAAGGCCATCCTCAGCGCAGTGAATTTTTTTGATTCCAATTTTGTTTAATTGTTTCTGAATGAGCTGTGTATTAATGGGGTAATCTTCTACCAAAAGAATATGAACGTCTTCTGGAATAGGGAGTGGGTTTGATGGTATTTTGGTGTTCACAGAAAGTTGACTTTTCCGAATTGGATTCATCGGTAACGAGAAAGTGAAACAAGAGCCTTTGCCTAGAGTGCTTTTGGCATGAATGTGACCCTTCATTAATTCGACGAGTTCTTTCGAAATTGCTAAACCAAGTCCTGTTCCTCCATATTGACGAGTCGTTGCGGCATCCGCTTGTGAGAATTTATCAAATATTGTTTCTAACTTATCTTCAGCAATGCCGATGCCTGTATCCTCAACTGTGAAGTGAATAAGGTTTGGGGAGGCTTGATCAGCGGAAATGGTGATAGATACCTCTCCTCCTTCGGGTGTGAATTTTAGTGAATTACCTGTTAGGTTGCCTAAAACTTGTGCGATACGTGTTGAGTCTCCCATGACAAAAGCAGGCAGTTCAGAGGCAACTTCAACTGATAGAGCGATAGATTTATTTTCAGCGACAGGTCTGAAAAGCTGTTCGAGTTCATTTGCTAAGTGTTGTAGACGAACGGGATGCGATTCTAACTCTATTTCACCAGATTCGACTTTCGATATATCTAAAATGTTATTGAGGATAGTTAGTAAGTGTTTTCCAGAACGATGAATTACGTCAACAATACCATGCTGCTCTTCGTCGAGTGGTTCATCTAAAAGTAATTCAACCGAAGTGAGTACGCCGTTCATTGGAGTGCGAAGTTCGTGGCTCATACTTGCTAAAAATTCTGTTTTTGTTTGGTTTGCGGTTTCTGCAACAGATTTTGCTTCTTGCAATGCTTCTTCCTGTCGCTTTCTCTCGGAAATATCACTTTCTAATGCTGCATAATAAATAATTTTGCCGTGGCGGTTACGGATAGGGGTAATATTGATTTGAACCCAGTAAGGTTCTCCTTTTTTCGTATGATTGATAATTTCTTCTGAAATACTATTGCCTTTTTCTAATGCTGCACGTATTCGGTCTAGAGCAACACGATCGGTTTGATCGCCTTGAAAAATGCGAGGAGTTTGGCCAATCAATTCTTCTGCTGAATAGCCACTTATTTGTGTTGCGGCTGGGTTAACATAAACAATCTCTAAGTTTTTATCCAAATCATCGGCCTTGGTAACAATGAAAATATCGCTCATATGCTCCACTGCTTCTTGCAAAATTAGTAATTTATTATGTGCTTTTTCGAGTGCTTTATAGGGGGTAACGATTATGCGATACCCCAACCATCCTAAGAATACCGTTAGAATAAAAGCGCCAGCCGCTAACTGAGATATGAGGGTGTATAAGCATTCTGGGGTTTTCTCTGCTGGTGCTCGGGAAACTTTAGAAGGTGCTTCTACGTTGCTGTTTTTGTCTAGATTTAGTTCATAGCCATTTACAGATAAGTTAGAAGAAAATATATCTAGTTTTGGGATGATAACGATCGCTGAAATGGCTATGAAAAGTAAGCTGAATAGCCCAATGAAGAGGATGAATAAGCGCGGTATTGGCTTCTTTTCATCAGATTGATAATCTATTAGCATCTTAGGTGGCTCCTTTTCACTCTTAATGTGTATCGTAGCAAGCAGGGTGCCATTAAATTATTTATATATAACAGTTCTTTAATTTTGTATTTTGATTGAGTTATTCCCATTTAGGGAAGTTTACCTCTTTGGCTCTCCAAATGGGAATGGGGGTTATATTGTGTTTGTTTTGAGAATAGTTTCTACAAATTTGCGTGTAAGTTCTTCGCCGCTAAATTCTTTCAAGAATTTATCATTGGGTTTGAGCACCAACCTATTTTCGATCTTTGCTTTGTGCATTGCTTGGATTTGCTGAATAAGCTGCTCATGATCCTCGGGTGGTGCAATAAATGGCTGGTGGCAGTATTCTTCTAGCATGTCTTTACTATCGCCTTCGGGTAATTGCCCTAGCACTGCTTTTCCTGTTGCGAGATAATCGTATATTTTGGCCGCAATATGCGTATCGCGGCCACCTTGCGGAGGTGCTCCTTTAATAACAAATAGGGCGTCTGATTCTGCAATCCACGGTATCAAAGCTTCTTTAGGTTGATTGCTTATTAATTTGATAGAACCCATTACCCCTAATTTCTGGGCAGATTTTTCTACTATTTCATTGGTGCTGCCGATAGAGGTTAGGTGCCAAGGGATATTTGCTGCTTTTAGAGCCCTTAATAACCTTTCTGGCGAACGTCCAAATACTCCCCATGCGCCGAGATATAGGAGTTTTAATGTATCATCCTTGGGAGCTGTTTCAGGGGTTTCGTTTTGAGAGAGAATAAAAGGAGTGTCATAACCATTATAGATTAACGATACCTTATCTTTACCCAAGAGTGCTTGATAACATTCTTGATCGCTTTTGGAGGTCACGATTAAGTGATCCGTTTGAGTGAGTAGTTTTTGTTCTATCGGCCCATCTTTTTTCGCCACTTGATGTAGGTAAGGAGAGGAAGCAACCCAGCCATCACGAAAATCTAATATGAGTGGGATATTATGATGCTTTTTTAATTTAGCGCCAATATGTGCAGAGCTAAAGGGCGGACAACTAATCACGATTGCATCTAACGGTTCTGCTTTAAGCAATTCTCGTGCTTTGCGATAAGCGGGTTGAATCCATCCCCACTCCATATCGATATGCCAAAAACGAGAGGCAAAGGAATGCTCTTGAAAGGGCATGGGTAGCAATTTACTCAAAAATTTTGCTGCACGTGTTGGCCATTGCCATACCCAGCGCACAGGCCATTCTGCCACCCTATGAACGGGGGCACCTAGGTATTTATCTTCTTGAGGCATTTCTCCTGAATAAGGATGAAATTGTTTATCGGGATTTTTGACGGTCAGGATGGTAACATCCAAACCACATTGTTTCATATGATCAACAAAGCGCTTTAAACGAAAGGTTCCAACACTCGTCTGCGGAGGGAAATAGTAGGAAATGAGTAGAATTCTTTTCATAGATAACTAACCATAGCATCATAGCAGCGATGATTGAGAGAAAATGCAAACTTTATCTATTATGACTCCTATTTTTAATCAGGAATGTCGCCCAGAGATTTCGGCAATCAGACCTTTGCGGGATGATTTGGCAGAAGCCTTAAACGAGTATTTAACTGATAAAGATATTCAGACGGTACAGTTAGTGCTTTCAGAATGGATAACGAATCTGGTAGAGCATGCTTCACACGTTGCAGATAATATTTTGATTCGTGCAGAACATGATGAAGCGCAGGGAATGCTGGCCTTTAGTGTCGTAGATGATGGATCTTATTTCTCTGAATTTGAACAAAAACTAAAGCAACTATCTGATACGCTAGATGTTGAAAAGCTCGATACGGGAGGTATGGGGTTATATTTACTACGTGAGCATTTTCCGAAGGTGAAATATGAGCGCAAAGATGAGAAAAATATCTTGTCTTTCACGCTAGAAAACTTGGCTGCTGAATTTGGCTCAACTTCTGTTTCTACGATCTTGGTGGTAGAAGATGTGCAGCCTATGGCTTTGCTTATTCGCAAAATGTTTGGTGAAGAATATAATGTTCTACTGGCTTACAATGCTCAAGAAGCTAAAGGTATCTTGCAATCACAATCGATTGATCTAGTGCTTTGCGATATTGGTTTGCCAGATGTGGATGGTATTACCCTGCGTCAACAAATAGAACAAGATACGGCTCTGCGAGCAATTCCCTTTGTTTTTCTAACTGCGAATGAGAATAGCACAATTGAACAGCAAGCTTATGATTTGGGGGTTGATGATTATTTGCCTAAGCCGATCGAGAAGGAGAAGTTGCTCAATACGGTACATCGCGTTTTACAACGCAATCAGCAATTGACTCATTCTATTGGTGAAAAGTTGGATGCTGAGGCAACGGATAGGATGATTCCACATTGCCCTTCTAATGTTGCTGGGTATGAAGCGGAACTTCTCTTTAAGGAAGCCAGTGCAGGTGGCGGCGATATGGTGCTGCATTTTAAACGTTCGCAGGATGAATTGCTTCTTCTCGCGGATGTGACGGGGCATGGCACGAAAGCTAAGTATTTCGCTCATTTATATGGGGGATATCTGTATGGTTTGCTCAAGCATATGGACTCGGTTGAACCACCAGAAGTGCTGATGGCACGGTTAAGTGATATGATTGATGCTGACCCGTATCTGGCGGGTAATTTCATTACATGTCAGATTGTTTCTTTGCGCAAAGAGGTTATTTCCATCGCCAGTGCTGGGCATCCTCCTCCGATATTATTAGACAAAGGGGGAGCAAAGCTGATGCCAATAGAGGGGGCGTTGCCAGGGTTGCTTGCGGGAACAGTTTATGAGTCTTACTCGCTAACATTATCTAAGAATCAGGCTGTTTTATTGTATAGCGATGGTTTAACGGAAGGTAACCGAGACCCACAAGCCCAGCAGCAATTTGATAAATGGTTAAAGAACTCTACCTCTTCATTATCGACTGACAATTTATGGAGCGGATATACGCAGCACTTTGGTGAAGTGCTATATGATGATGTTACCGCGTTGATAATCCGTCATTAGTTAATTGTAGCCGTGTGATAATTGGTAGATGGTCAGAGCCAAAGTCATTGCCGATATGTTGCTCTAGTACCTGTACTGAGGGACTGGTAAGTAAATGGTCAATTCTCAAACTTGCCCAGATTGGCTGATTATCCAAAGGTGACCAACTAGGCTTCATTAACGGTTGGTTCTGGTTGTTTTGCAGGCCAGACAAGTTAATGAGTTTCTGAAACCATTTTGAATATGAAGTTATGTTCATATCGCCGACGAGTATCTTATGTTGCATAGGAGCTTTCGCAATTTGTTTAGCAGCACCAATAAGCAGTTGGTTACGTTTTTTCCATGCTTGGGCATTAATGGGTGCTGTACTGTGAATTGCAAATAGATGGAACGGCGTTTGAGCACGCGAGGTTTGTCCAATCAGCTCCAGAAACGCATTATGTTTGCTATAACTTACTTTTTCGAGAGGAAGCCGACTAAATACTCGAATGTCTTTTTGCTGATAGACAAAGGGGTAGGCAAATTCAAGCGGTGCGAGCGTTTCTTGGTGTGCGCCAGTTACTTCTTGGAATACGAGGACATCGTGTTCTAACCTTGAAAGCATTACTTCTACTAGTTTGGGAATATTGGGGTTTGAAAAGAGTAAGTTGTATTGAAAAATGCTAATTTCTTCACCGCTACATTCGACACAGTTTTGTTGAGATGAAAAGGGTAAAAGTTCTGGTAGTTGTGGGGATATATGAAGAGTTTGTAGAATCATAAATAGTAGCGCCATGGCTGCTAGTTTTCGCTGTTTTATCAATAAACCTGTCACTGAAAGTACAATAAAACCGGCTAATAGGTGTAAAGCAAAATTATGCAATACATCAGAGATCCAGAATAAATCACCAAAAATGGAGATAACGCATAAACTGGCGTTAATAAGTAATAATCCCCAAAAAGTCATTTTTGTTAGATGCATAATTTGCCTTACGAAATAAGAAAATGTTGTACGTAATGAGGTAATTACAGCATTGTTTCGATATGCTGTAGTTTGATGATAAACCGTGTCCATAATGTCTCCATAAATTTAGGGGTTTTAGTTGATAGAAGGGCGTTCTTCATCTCCGTTGAAAGCCCTGGATAATGTTGGCGATTAAGTACACAGCCCAATAAGGGAACTTGTACATTTTGAAGGTGAGAGATTGCCTGTAATAGTTGCTCTTGCGGTGTGTGTGTTGCTTGCGCGACCAACACACAGCCGTCACAGTTTGTTGCTATGATATCGCTAGGAATTCCTTGGTTGCACGGAACTCCTATGGGGGCGCAATCGAATATGATAATATCAAATTGCGCTAGCAGATTTTCTATCCACTCTTTAATGCCATTGGGATCGCGTAGGTTTAAAGGTGCAATAGGGCGATTTAGTCCTGTTAGAATTGACAAATTAATGCCTTCAAAGTGATGAAGTGCGTCTGTTAGAGTACTCAATTCTCCGTCCCAATCTTTTTGAGTAATGCCTAATCTATCTCCTACACATGGGTTATTTAAATTCGCATCTACCAGCAGAGTTTTTTTGCCGCTGGCTGCACTGCGTTTGGCAATAGAGTATGCAACGGTTGAAACTCCTTCTCTTGCCATACTTGAGGTTATGCAAAGGCTGCGCACTCCGCGTGCAATGCTGGCATTAAAGAGTGGGTCAATATCTACGTAATGAACAGGGATTGTAATGTTATCAGGGTTGTTCGGAGTGTTGGAAGATTGAATTTGATAGGCTGTCATTTTAGAGTCCTCCTAATAAGGCTGGGATAGAGAGTAACTGCACAACATCGCTTACTCCGCCCATAAATTTCTTCCACTCACTTTGTGCAATATTGGGTACATAAATGGTGTCACCTGTTTTAAGGAGGGGGAGCTTGCTGAAATCTCCGTTTTTGGCAAAATCAACTAAGTTGAACATGCGCGCTTGATCTTTTGATTCTGAGAAGTTTACGACAATGATCTTTTGTTGATAGGCTGCTCCGGTAGGGCCACCTGCTTCTGCGAGTAAATCGAGAATGGTCATGCCATCTTCAAAACGGTAGCGGCCAGGTTTACGAATTTCTCCCATCACGCGAATGCTGTCTTCTTTAGAGAGATCTAACCAGTTTGGATTACGTTCAGGTACGTAGATCACATCTTCTGTGTGTAAATCTGGTAGCAAGCTTTCATCACCAGTTTGGAAATAAAGGGTCATATTGACGGTGGTGACTTTATTCTTTCCATTACGTTTACGTTGATTAACACGAATATTGCGCATGTCTGCCGCGCCAGAAGGGCCATTTGCAGCAGATAAGATATCCAGTAAGCTAAAGTCTGGGTTGAAGGCATAACGACCTGGAGAATTTACTTGTCCGAACACATAGATCGAAGATTCGGGTGCCTGACGAATCCATTGTGATTTATTGTCGGATGGATCATTTGGAAGCTCAGGTACCATCACGACTGACCCGCCTACTAACTTCGGTAGCTCATCTGGCTGGTATCCGTTTTTAATCGCACTTTCTGCGTCAAAGCGCATCGATTTAGAAGCCCCATCTTCTTGTGGAATGACAATTTCAAGATGTGCTAAGTCGGCTTGTAATTTAGGGCCACCTGCATGACCGATCAGGTCAAATAAACTCATTTCGCTCGACCATTCATAACGGCCAGGTTTATTGACGGCGCCTAAAATCTGTATAGCTTTCTGTGGCGCAGTTTTGAGCCAACTATTTTCATTAGAACGAGATTTTTCAGGGATCAGTACTGCATCCCCAGCGGTAATTTGTGGTACTTTGATGGTTTTTGGGCTTTGGGTGAAAGCGAAGAGATCAAAGGCCTCTACTTGATTATCTGCGCGAATTATCTGTAACTTTCGTGTATCGGCAAAGCGAGTAGGCCCTCCTGCGTTGGAAAGGATGTGGAAGAACCCAATATCGCCCTGAATCTCAAAAGCACCAGGTTTGTGTACTTCCCCCATGACGTAGACTGTACGGTTACCGGTTTTAATCCCCTTTTCTTTTTGCGGTACAAAGATGATATCTCCGGGGGCGATATCAGGCATAAATTTGCGATTTGCTGTATCCATATAACGTTTCAGGTTGAAGGGCTTTGGAGCTCCTTGATGGATAATGCGAATTTGCTCTGAACCGGCATAGCGAGTTACGCCGCCAGCACGCATCAGCATATCAAAAGCACTGGCACCTTCTTTAAAAGCAAAAGTGCCGGGATTATGTACTTCGCCCATAATTTGAATGGCTTCGCCTTCTTCAGAAGCATCGCCTTGTTCCATCAATGTGCGAGCATCAAATTCAATCTGCACATTACCCAATAGAGGAGAAACAGGTACGAAAATGACATCGCGCGAAGTGAGCGGTTTTAACAAACGACCATCGCCTGAGTCGAGATAGGCTTTATAGTTAATTTTGGTAGTTTCTCCCTCGCGTTGTAATTGTACACGATCTAGCTGAGCGCCGGGCTTTAGGCCACCCGCTTCTGCGATCGCTGTTTGTAAGTTCCCTTCTAAGGGAAGTGTCACGGTGCCGGGCTTTTTAACATAACCTAATACGGTTACGATTAATTCACGTTTTTTGAGTTGGAGTGAGAGTTGGTCTAAGTCACGAAACATGGTTCCTAGCTTCTCTCGTAAGAAGACAGTCGCATCGGTCATGCTTTGGCTTTCCAATGAAACTTCGCCGATTTCGGGTAACAAAACTTTACCATCGCGATTGACTTGGAAGAGCTCATTGAAGCCTTCTTCACCCGGTAATGAAATATAGAGAATATCCCCGACTTGAATCGTAAATTCGGGTGGTTCGGTGGCTTCTTCTTGTGAAATAGTAATTTGTGTTTCAGTCGATGCTACAGAATCTGAAGTTTGGTTAACTACGGTATGCACCTCATTGTAGAGAGTAACTTCTTCTTGTGCCAAGGCAGGGTTCGTTAGCATAAGGTTGATGAGAAACAGAGAGAAGAGGAGTGTTAAATATCGCATTGGGTTTTCTCCGGATGTTGGTAGAAGTCCATTTTGATCTGGTTTTGATCAATTAGACGCTCCTGCAAATCTTCCATCATTTGGTAAAGCTCTTGAACTTCACGTTCGGCATCCCAGCCCAAGCCACCTGCAAAAAGACGCAAGGTACGATTACGCTGTTGTTCAATTAACCAGAGCTGTGCGGGGTAATGCTCATTGATGCCATGCTGGCGTAACTCTGCTAGACGATGATCGATGCAGTTGATAGCTCTGAGATTATAATGCTGCCAGCCACGTTGGCGTGAATTGCCGATAAAGTGAGTAAATGCTTTCGGATAAGCATTTTCATGTGTGTAGCGTTGATGCTCAGCAAAACCACCTGTTCCATAAGGGGGGAAGCTGCTGCATCCGGCTAGTAGCGCGATTACAGAAATTAGGAGAGTCGGTTTCATGCTGCTTCTCCTGTAGAGCTTTCCATTGTAATCGCTTTATCGATACGAAGCATACGCATTAGGTCTGAAGGTTGTCCTTGCACATTACGTAAGGTGATTTCTCGTTCGTCACTGCGTAAACGTTTGAAGGCATAGACCAGTATGCCGATGCCAGAAGAATCCAGAAAATGGACTTCTGTCATCTCTACGGTTAGGTGGGTAGATTCAGTTTCGATAAACTGGTCTATAATGGGTTTAAGAGTGAGAGTTTCTTCTGAGTCTAAACTGCCGGAAAGGGTAAGAACCGTTTGTTGGTCTTGTTGTTCGATACTATGTGGCATGATTTGCTCCTTTATTAATTCGTCTTAACGTATCTGAATAGGAGCAACGGGTGTGCCAGTTTACATTTTACTGTCCCCGACCATGGATAACGACGCTAATTGTCATCCATAAAATTTTGATATCAGCGCAAAGAGCTGTCCATGCATTTTGTAACATTAATGCATAGGCATGGTCGTATCCAACTTTGCTTCTTACATCTTCGATTGTCTCGTCATACCCTTGTAAAACCTGAGCAAATCCGGTTATGCCCGGTTTTAAACCATAGGTGCGATCAGCATAAAGTGGGATGGCATTTTCAAGCGTATGATAGAAGCCTGGGCGCTCTGGGCGAGGGCCAACTAAAGACATATCACCTTTTAGTACATTGAGTAATTGAGGTAACTCATCCAGGCGTGTTTTACGTAGAAAATTTCCCACTTTGGTAATACGAGGATCATTTTGGGAAGCCCATTTGGCTCCGGACTCCTCTGCATCTACGATCATCGTACGAAATTTCACCATCATGAATAGTCGTGTGTGATTGTGATATTGCTCACCAATGCGTAATTGCTTAAAAAATATGGGCCCTGGGGAATCTAATTTAACGGCTAGAGCAATAAGAGGGAGGAGGGGAAGAAGTATTAATCCGCCAATGAGAGAGCATGTAATATCTAAAGTGCGCTTAATGCAAGTTGTTGAAAAAGAAAGATAAGGATCGTTAGAGGTGGTCATGAGGAAATCTCCTGCCATTTAAGTTGTTTAGGGGTGAAAAAATAGCGTAAAGAGCCTATTAAGCCGGCAAGGTGCCCTAACACTAGATAACGTAAGCTTGCTAGCTTTCCTTGAGTGATATTGAGCTTAATACTCACTATAACTAGTGCATAAACAAAGAGTTGAGGAACAAAGAGTAGCAAGAATTCATTTATTTCTAGTGAGGCGACTCCGCTCAATATAAACGCACTAAGCATCACATAAGGCATCGCTGTGCGTAATACTTTGCCAGAGAAAAAAGAAAGTGCTGTCATGCCATAACGTGGATGTATCATTTCCATAAGTAATTGGCATTGCTGCATATTTCCGGCTCCAATGCGAATACGGCGATGGAAATCAAACTCTTCGTCGGCTTTTTCTAACTCTAATGCGATGATTTCTTGATCATAAATGGCTCGATAGCCTTGTTTGACGATCTGCATAGGTAGCACAAAGTCATCATTGATCGTATTAGCGGGTAATGGGTGGTATAATGTACGACGAAATGCGTAACAAGCGCCGTGAGCGCCTAAAACACTTCCTAACTTGCTCTCAGCAGTCTTAATTTTCTTCTGGTATTTCCAATATTGTTGTTCGCCTGCTGATCCAGAGTATAAAAGCTCGTAGCTAGCGCATACGACGCCTAATGTTTCATCCCTAAATCTAGTGATAATACGCTTTAGGCTATCCATAGAAAGCATAGAAGAACAATCAGAAAGCACGATAATTTCTTCATTAGAAGATTCAATAGCTTGGGTAAGAATAGCCTGTTTTCCGTGGTTTTCTTGTTCGATCTCTAAAAATATTGGTAAATGACGAAAAATAGGATTTTTCAGTGTTTCACGTGCAATTACGGTTGTTTGGTCGGTGCATCCATCAAAAATCAGCCGGATTCTTAGTTTTTCGGGCGGATAATCCAGCATAGCGCAATTCCATAGCTTATCAGCGATAAATTTAACCTCATTATATACGGGAATAATGACGCAAATTGAGGGAAGCTCAGATGGAATGATCTTGGGCGTTGGTTGCTGTGTTTCATCTGCCTTTATACGTGCTAGAAGCATCAAAAATACAGGCCAGATCGCGTGGTGATAAACGATCAACAAGGCGCATATAACAGCAATTATTCCAGCGATTAAACTTATGGGTACGATCATGATGATATTCCTCTCATTGTTGTTACGCAAAGAGATTGATAGCTTTCGATCATCTTATTTAGGCTGAATTGCTCAAGAACAAAGCTGCGTGTTTGGGGTGAAGCATCAGCTTTAAATATACCTTCTACCGATTCAAGAAGAGCGGGCAGGTTATTAGAAGGAAAAAGTTGGCTTTTTTGCGGCGCCAATGCCTCTCGGCAACTTCCTACATCGCTTGCTATTACAGGAACGTCAACCGCTTGTGCCTCTAAAAGTGATAGTGGTAAGCCTTCTTTCAAGGAGGGAAGGCAAAAAGCATCAAGTGATTGATAGAAAGAGACAATATCATCGACATGTCCTAGAAAATGAACCCGTTCAGTAATGTCGAGTATAGTTGCTTGATGTTTTAGTGGTTCTTCTAAAGAGCCCGAGCCCGCAAGTGCTAGATGGTATTCTTTAGGTAACTTTCGCAGAGCTTGAAAAATAAGGCTATGATTTTTTACGGTTTCTAATCGTGCAGCACAGCCAATTAGTTTGGCGTTTTTGGGTAATGCCAGAGCTTTGCGTGCGTTTAGTTTGTCTCCTGGTATAAAGCGGGTTGTATCAATGCCATTTAAGATTACTTCGCTTTGTGAAAATGGATAAAATCGATCCAGTTCCCGAGCAACATGTTGGCTATCTGCTACTAGTTTTGGTCTGAGTAAACGTAGTAGGGTTCCTTGCAATTTACGCTCAGATTCTTGTTGCAAATGCCAACTATCATGTTCGGTATGAATAAGGTTCTGACAGCCTGCGAGGCGGGCAGCCATGCCTGCGTAAAGCAGCGGGCCAATGTGGTGGGTATGGATGCTGTTCGCATTCCATTCTCTGAAAAGTTTTGTAAGCTTGAATAAAGTAGGAATATGAATTCCTTGTGGTTTATTCAAGAAGGTAATTTGATCTGCATAATCTTTCAGTTTTGACCATTGCTGAAAGGTTTCTTCTGCTGTTCCCTCTAAACTAATAAGATGTGTAGATGAGTTATCCGATTGATGGCGCAGGAACTCTAACGCCAACATCTCAATTCCTCCTGGGCGTAAATGTTGTACAATTTGTACGGTTAGCGGTTTAGGTGCTTTTTGATCCATGAGAAGGCTCCTTTTCTGGATTGTGAGAATTTGTGGGTAGAGATTCTTGCTGCTTTGACTGTTTGATGCTTGAAGGTATTTGCATATGTTTTAAAACGACTAGGGTTATCAATTGGCTCATCTGGGTCAAAAAGCTGGATAGAAGTCTGTGGTCCTAAATTCATCAGTACGGGGGCACCTGCAAAATTAGCCAGTTGATGGGGATAGCGAATGGTGGTGTCTGTTGCGTTGAGAATTGCCGCTAGTGCGCAGCCGATCATTAACCCACCGATGGCTCCGACAATGACAAAGATTAATAATGGTGGAGTGATACGCACAGGTGGTTTGAAAGGGCGGTCAAGAATTTTGACACGTGAAGGTACTTCAAATTTGCTTAAATCGCCTGTAACACGAGCCATTTCGCTACGGCGTAGCATATTGGCATGTAGCTCGCGATGTACGGTCGTTTTTCGTTCTAATTCTAATAACTGCCGTTCAACTGATCCAAAGTTATGCACTTTCTCTTGTAATTCTGCTTCCGCCTGTTCAAGTACTGTAATTTCTTCGGTCAGACTGGTGATGCGTGTGCGAGCTAGATCCATTTGTTCCATCTGTGAAACGAGTAATGGTTGGGTTTTATTATCGTCGACGGTTATATTCCATATATGGTTAGTGCTAGCGGTTTGCACAGCCTGATCCAATTGTGAAATATCGGTTTCTAATAAACGATTTCGTTCTTCTTGCAGGCGATTCAGTGTGCGTTTAGCCGCTTTTACTTTGCTATGTGCGTTTGTATAACGAGAACGTAAGAGCGCTAAGTCACTGCTATAGTGAATAATTTTTTCTTCTAACCGGCCAATCACAGGATTGGTTTGCACGAGCCGCCCTTCAAGTGATTTTGCCGCACCTTCTGCTCCTGATAGTGTGCTACGTTTATCTGCTAGGTCGCTCTGAATTTTTGCCAATCTTGCCACGTTAGAGGAGTGCAGCATTGGTAATTCCTGAGAGTGTTTTGATTTGAATTCGGCTAAGGCGTTTTCTGCTTCGGTCAGGCTTTTATGGCTTTTGGTGAGTTCTTCTTTTAGAAATTTCTCAGAGTTAGTGAGAGAGGTCCAGGCTGGGGTAAGCACCTTCTCAATAAAGCGGCGTGAGACTCTTTCTAGTGTGGCATTCATTTGAGTAGGATTGTGGTTTCTCACACTAATAGTGACTAAATCGTCTCCAGCTAATTCAGCTTTTAAGGTGCCTGAAATGCGGTCAACATGTTGTGCTACTTCTCTAGGATCGGTATCTTTATTAATAATCTTTAGGTCGGTCAGTACACCTGCCAACATGTGGTGGCTATGTAACAGTGCATTGAGCGATTTCATACGTTCTTTTAAACTGGTGCCAATTGAAATATCTTCCATGAAAGGGTTGATTTTTGAAGGTTCCTGAAAAAGGATAGTTGTTTGCAGTTGGTACGTTTTAGGGATCGCTAATCCAATAACGAGTGCTAACACTGGCATCACTAGAATAGGGCGGATAATCGTTTTTCGGAATCGCCATGCAATTTCGAGTACTCGATAAATGATACGTTCAATCACGATAGTATGGTGCGTCATTTTGAATTTCCTTTGTTGTCTTGGGCGTAATCAAGTGTTTGTTGCAACATGCTAGAAACCGAAATCGCTTCAGAAGGTGAGGTTATGCTATTGGGCGCTGGATGAGCTGCGGGAGCCCACGCTGGGTGAGTCTGAGGTATTGCCGGTGCCACAACTTCCGCTGCTGGTTGTTTTGGCTCAGCCAGATCGGGTTTGAGTAAAAAACCACCTTCTGGTTGTATGTAAGACTCAACTTGCATCATATTAAGTTGATGTGCGGGAATTAGATCATGAATGGTTTGCGGCGCGCAGGCACTTAGACCAAGCATTATAAGTAAGAGTGTAAGGGGGGTGCGGTTCATCATAGCCATTCCTCCAGTTGTTGTGCACGTTGGTTCCAATCTTCCCAGCGTACGGATTGTTGTCGTTGGCGAAGGCGTCGATTGCCTTCTTTTTCTGCTTCCAGCAGACAAGAGACAAAGCTCTCAGCTGAATCGGCGATGTGAAGCAATGACTGATATGGTTCAATCGCTGGAAATTGTGTGGTGACAATCGGCTTTCCGATGGCCAAATACTCATAA
This sequence comes from uncultured Rickettsiales bacterium, assembly GCA_964654855.1. Lineage (GTDB taxonomy): Bacteria > Pseudomonadota > Alphaproteobacteria > Rickettsiales > JALZUV01 > JALZUV01. The sequence continues at coordinate 27,608 of CAZZJS010000002.1, read as the reverse complement.
AGTTTGAGCGGATTGCAGTGGCGAATCTGTCCATTATCTGCAAATGGCATAAGCAAGACATCGCAATGGTTGGCATAGCGTACCAATTCATCATGAGCCATTGCACCAGTAAAGATGATGTTTTGTTCTGTCTTTAGTGATGAAACATCTGCTTTAATATTGCCGATTAAAATGAATTCCCATTCAGGTAACATACGCGCCGCATACGCAATCCAATCTAGCTTGACCCAAGAAGCAATGGAGCCATAAAAGCAAGCACGTTTACGCGTTTTTTGTAGTTCTGGTGGGCAGGCTAACCTACGGGTAAATAGTGTAATATCAACGCCATGTGGGAGAAATAGGCGTTTTTCTTGCGGCATGCGTTGATGGAGAGATTTGCTGGCTGAAATAACTAAATCAGCTTGATCAATTAGCTCTGTTTCCATCGCTTCAACAGCCTTATGGTCAACCCCATCCAGCGCTGAGAAGTCATCACCACAGTAATAGAGGGTGCGTTTCATTTCTGGGCAGACCGCATCCACAGCAGAGGGAAGGGATGTCCATAAGGTAGGGTGTTGTAAGTCGTAACGCTTGATGAGTTTTTGCATTTGGCGTTTAAGCAGCCATTGATTGACCTTACGTGCCAATGAAGAGTCTGGGAAAGGTAAGGCAATAGGCTGTAAGACTGGAAAAGGAGCTTTAGTTTGATTCTGTGCGGAATCTGTTCGAGCAAGACGCGCGGTTAATATCGTTGTGGCTTTACGAATAATTCGCATCATATCGTTCAATGTAAGTTTTGGTGCACGTAAACCGATAGAGTTCAACCAGATAATGCGATGATTTGCTGCTAAGCGATTCATTAAATGCTGAGTAGAACTCGGGTGTACGCCGTAATCTTCGCCGAAAACAATAATATCAGTCATGGTTTAGCTCCTTTACGATACGAGCTGGAACGCCAGCTGCTACGACACCAGCTGGAATGTCTTTGGTGACGACGCTGCTTGCGCCGATGATGCTGCCTTTACCAACTGTGACACCCGCTAAGACGGTAACGCCGGTTGCTAGCCATACATCGTCTTCTAAAATAATATCGCCGATTTGTTCTTGTGTGCAGGGGTATCCGGCTGCGCGATCTTGTTGATCTAATGGATGTCCGGGATAGCCCGCTAAGAAAACATTGCCGCTTAAACGTACATTGTTTTTTAATTCTACCTTAGTGCCGACGGCGATAGTATTTTGCCAACCAATATCGCAATTATTACCCACGACTAAAGAAGGTGTGCCGCTTGCCGGGCGGCCGCTGAAAGTTGTTTTTCCTGAGATACGACAATTATCACCTAAGGTGATTTCTAGCGAGCCAGTGATAAAAGGTAAGCCACTATAAAGATAAAGCTGCTTACAAGGAAAAACTAACCGTGCTTGCAGTAAAGGAGTGTAATAGAAAATTCGTGTAGTTTCGGCCCATAAGTTGCGTAACCCTATGTGCAGGCGATACAGGTTGCGATGTAAGAATGTGATTTGCGGCATGCCGCTTCGTGCGACGCGTTTTATTTGTCTTGCGACTGGATGATCACCATTTTTGACCCATTGTTTTAATGCGTAAACGGTCATGTTCTTACTCCAACTTTCACTAATTCGAGAGCATCGGTTTTGTTGGTAATGCCACACATGGCTAAACTCCTCTTTTGTCATTATGTCTAACAAAAGAGGAGCAATCCCTATGCCACACTTAACTGTCTGTTTTTTATAAATAAAAATTTATTATATAGTAGCAGAAGCAACAAAATGGGAAGACCAGTTCCCAGAATGGGAGCGGGTGCGGTATCAATCGGATTGGCCGGAGTGGCTTCGATCGGAATGTAGCCACCTTCAATCTCGGCGCTTAATTTGGTGACCAAAGCACGCTCGAAGTCACCAAATCCATTTGCAGCGATGACAAAAGCATTATCACCACCTGTTACATTAGTTGAATACCATTCTGTGAGGGTTTGGTCGCCAGACTGAGCATAGGTGCCTTCCAACGTAATCCCATTAATGGTAGTGATACCAGAGGCCAGCACGTCATCACGCTGGGTTGCAGTATCTCCGCCTGTGAAGAAAGAATAATCTTTATACAGATAATCATAACCATATCCGTCGCCGGAAATGTCGATCACGCTACGTGTACCGTTAAAGCCATTATCCGAAAATAGATTGGCACCGTAATCAAGACCTTCTGCCAGATAAGTGGCGCCGCCAAAAGCACGATCCATACTGCCTAGGGTAGAGGCGTAATTATTAATACTGTCGATACTATTGAGAAGGGTCCAATCGGTCATGGTACTCTGTAGGTTTTGGCTAGACCACATCACCGTTTGGACAGCAATACTTCCGAAATTTTCGCCAGAATTATTCAGGATAATGTCCTGAACTGAATCGTTACGGAAGGCGTTAGCGTAGCCATCCATCATCAGATTATACTCACTGGTGCTAACACTGCCAGATACATCGATTAAAAGCTGAAGCTCTACATCAACATCCTGAGCCGAAGCTTGCGTGCTGTATAATAAGGTTGTGCTTGCCATGAAGGCAGGAACAACCAGTTTTTTGAAAAAACAAATCATAATAATCTCCTGTTTAATTGGTTTCTGTGTGAATCTTTCAGCGTTTGCTGATGGATATGAACGGTCGCAACGGTTAGTGCGAGCAGAATGTATATTGGCCAGGTAAAGCCCTGAGTAAGGAACGTTCCAGAAACAATGAACGAAAGAATACCTGCCAATAACGCTTCAGAAGTGATGGAAAGGCTAATGGCTTTTCCATCGGCTCGTACAGCATGCAAGGTTGCCGTATGCAATTTACGAGCAGTACGCAATAACTGCCAAATCATTGCGATAAATAAACCGAATCCTACAAAACCTGTTTCGGCCATTACGCCAAACCAAGTGGAGTGTACGGCGTGGTTTTTATTGTCCCAGAAATCGGAATAGAAAAAGAAATTTGCATAAAAGTTGTCGAGCCCAACACCGGTCAACGGGTTATAGAGTGCCATTTTGAAAGCTGCCATCCATGCATGTAAACGAATACTGGCGGATTCATCTAGTCCTTCTTCATGGGTTCCGCCAGATGCGCGATCCGCAATACCGGCTAATGTAAATAATACTAGAACAGCGCAAAAAGCACCGGCGATAAGTAAGGTTTTTGAACGTACTCTAAACCAGGTTAGGGTGAATATAACGGTAGCAATCCCAAGCAGTCCGCCTCGGCTCTGCGTATAAATAATGGCGAGCAAGATGATGCCTGTTCCCAAAATGCCGACGAAGCGGTCTACCCACCGTACTCCCCAGCGCATGGCCATGGTAATAGCAAAGCTGAATGGGAAGAGTAGAGTGAGTGCTAGATCATTAGGATCGCCTAAGATGCTACCTAAATCACGGCTGATGGTTACGCGTGTGCCTTCGACTAGTCCAATACCTTGCAATTTGTTTTTGATGGCAACGATAGCAATTGTCATACCTGTCAGCACAATGAGTCGGCTAATCCAGCGAAGTTGGCGTGGCGTTCGCGTAAGGTAGGTAATGATGAATACCATGAGTGCAATTTTTGCGTAAATGCCACTCCAATAAGCAAAGGCCAATCCACGGTTTTCGGCTAAAAGAATACTGATGCTACAATAGAAGAAAAAGAGGGCGAAGCAGGTGAGTTCAGTAGTCCAGAATAGTTTGATACGCTTCTGTAATAACAGCAAACTAAAGCTTGCGATTGCTCCTAAGGAAAGGAGCTTGGGAATATGAAGCGGCATCAAAAAGGGGAACGCTTCATGTATTCGGAAGAAAGAGAATAGCACAAAGCCCATTGCTAGTAAGAAAGGGAGTTTTAGTCCCATGATGGCACTGAGTGGTAGAATCATCATTACCAGTAAAAAGAGAGGCTCCCTTGTGGTATAGAGCACTCCCATACCCACAAGACACCACAGCCACATCAATCCAGTTAGTATAGCAGGAGAAGCGGGTGTGTGTGCATTCATTGCGATGCTGGCCGTATTAGGAAAGCTCATAAGACAGCCTCCTTTTGAATCCTATATCGCTCCATAATGAGGCGAGACCTCGTAAATAAGGAATGGGTACACGCTGTTGACTGAGGAAGAAAAAGAGACCGAATCGTACTCCGAATGCCAGATAAGTGGCACCAATAGCACCGCCGACACCGTGTATTGGGATAAGTAGTAGGTATCCGATGAGTGCGATAGTTGCGCTGCTTAAGTTGATGAAGCTAGGGAGCCAGCCGGTGCGTCCTGCATAAACTCCAATATTCATTAAGTTAGTGATCGCATGTAAGGCCGCGATCCCGCATAAGGGCGCTACCCATTTGGTAGCTGAGTGATAAGTTTCAGGAGTTAGCCATGTGATTAAACAAGGAGCTAACGCAGAAACCATGGCTGCTGCGATAGTAATATAGCCGACTCCCAGCATCACATTGCGTGCGCTGTGTAATGCACCATCTTGTTCTTGTAGGAGACGAAAACGACGAGGAAACCACCACATGTTAAAAGGTTCAGCGAGTAGCGCGACCATCAAAGCAAATTTACCGGCTAATGCATAATGAGCCAAGGCCGTTTCCCCTACGATTGGGGCTAAAAAGAAACGATCAAAACTGCCGAGCAGACAACAAGCTAACGCGCCCAGAATTAAAGGCAGGCTATAAGGTAGAATACATTTTGTCTCTAACCAGTGAAAGCGCACAGAAGTTTGACTATATTGTTGTGCGCACAAAATGGCGCAAAGCAGAAGATCGACCATTAACCCTGCTAGTAAGATACCTACAACACCATAACCTGCATGCAGTGCTGTCCAGATTAGCCCAGCTTGGAGTAGTGCCTTCCCGCCAAATAAGAAACAATAGCGGTACACATGATCTTGCATGCGTAACCAGGCTAGCGGTACCTGTATTAAAGCCGTTAACGACAAGGTGGCTAGCAGAATGCGTAACTCACTTTCGATAACGGATTCAGGTAAGATAAGTAGTAAGGCTGGTATTAATAGCTGTCCGAATAAAAGCGCAACAAGTGCCAAAACTAAACATAATCCAAAAATAGAGGCGGCTTGCTTTTTGGAGCGCTTTAGAGTTTTAGCACTGCCCGAGAAACGAAATAGCGCATCGACGAGGCTAAATCCAAGCAAAACTCCCCCCATATCCGCAATGGCGACCATTAGCTCTAATCGTCCATAATCAGCAACGGGTAATGCATGGGTGATAATGGGTAGCATCAAAAGCGACACACCTTTGCCTAATGCAATCGCCAACGCGTAGCAGAGGGCATGGTTTAAAGAGCGAAAAAAGTGACGCATGCATGTTCCTTATTAAAATTAGTAATTAATTCTTGCTAATTGTTGGGAGCATGACTTATGCCAGATCACTCCATAACGACCTAAGATCGTGTATTTGCTTGTTAATCGAGAAATTATCGATTAACTTCTTTCGGCCATTTTCTCCCATTCTGAGTCGTTTGCTCTCTGGTTTTTCCCAAAGCTGGAAGAGAGCTTGCTGCAATGCTTCGCGATTTTTAGGAGGAATAAGGGTGCCACAAGTGGGGTCAACCATCTCTGGAATTCCCATAAATTCAGTGCTTATAATGGGCAAACCCATTGCCATTGCTTCCTTGATTACGATGGGACCAGTATCCTTAGCACCGTCTTCTCCTTCTCGAAATGCAGAGACAAATGCATGATAATGCGGGCCATTCTTTTTCAACCAGTTGGCTGGTTTTGCGCCTAAGAAAGAAACTGACTCGTCTAATTCTAATTCTTTGCTGAGTTGTTCAAGTTCAGCGCGCAAAGGGCCATCACCGATAATATCTAGAGGTAATCGGTGTTTGGTGGGTAATGCAGTCATTGCATGCAGTAAATCGTCCACGCCTTTGCAATCGATTAAGCGTCCGACGAATAATAATCGACCATTCGATTTCTTCGTTTTTAGTGGAGTAAATTCGTCTGTATCCACTCCGCAAGCAATTATCTGTATAGGAGTGTGCGTTTGTGCGGCAAGAGTTTCTCGCATTTCATCGCATACGGCAATGATCGAATCACTATGATCTAACTTGGCCTGCAAGTCTTGTGGTGTGGCATACACATCCGATCCATGGCACGTTAAGGTAACGGGAATGTTTAATAACTTTGCGGCTACAATCGCGTAAGAAGCATGCCCCCAAGCAAAATGCGTATGGATATGTGTCCATCCTAGCTCATAGCCTTTAAGGGCTATTCTGATACCGTGATAAAGCAAGGATGCTGGTGATAATTCTTTCTGTGCCCACAAAAATGGGATGATTGATAGGATATTGGGTAGGAATTTTAATACCTTACTCCACGATGGGGGTGGTAGATCTTGCAAATAGGTGGCAGTCTTTACCAATTCCTGTTCTTGTTTGGAAAGCTGTGTGCTCTCCTCCTTAACCATCGCAACGATATCAACGGGTAGGCCGGTTTTACGCAATGCATGAATTTCATTACGAATAAAACTTTCAGATAAAACAGGGAAACTACCGAGTAGGGTGCCGATGCGCATAAGCTTCCTCATATTGTTGAATAATTTGCGGTAAAATGACTTCTGGTGAGTATTGCTCGCGAACTGTTTGTTGCGCTTTTTGGCATATGGTTTGGCGAGTGACCTCATCTAACTGGTACCAATGAGAGGCAATCTTACTCAATTCTGCGAGGTTACCGGTTTCTACCAAAAATCCGTTTTCTTTATCTTGTATAAGAGAGGGGAGACCACCTACGGCGCTTGCGATTACGGGGATTCTATGTGCCATGGATTCTAAGGCTGCGAGTGGTAAACCTTCGCGGCGAGAAGGCATAATAAGCAAATCAATCTTTTGCCAGTGAGGTTCCATTGAATCGACTTGTCCAATAAAATTCAAATTTTCTACAACATCTAATGTTTCGCGCATGGGGCCATCGCCATATACGGTAAAGAGGTGTTGGGGGAGTGATTTTGCGAGTTCTACAAAATAGTCAGGCCCTTTTTCGTGTGAAAGTCGACCAACAAAGGCAATGTGCTTACCGGTATGCTCAGTGATATCTGAAGGAACAGGCACAAAGTTAGGGATAATAGCCGCATGAGAGGGGAGTCGTGCAGCCACATTCTCGCTTATGGCAATCACCTTTTGTGCGAGCGAAGCGGTGTGCTCATCGAACCAGCGATAGCATTTTAAGCGACCATTATTGGCATCTCCGCTATGATAGGTAGACACACAGGCAATATTATTTCGATAAGCGGCGAGGCGGCCTAATATTCCTGCTTTATAACCATGTGTATGAATCAAAGCAGGTTTATAATGTGAGATTGCTTCTTTCCATCCTCGTAAAGGGTGGGTGAGAGTAGTGATGGGAATTTCGGCTTTTTGCAATGCCTTTCTTAAAGGGTGTTTGCCGTAATCGCGTAAGAAGACAATACGTGGGTGATAGCCTGTTTTGACCAATCCAGTGGCTAGTTGGTAAAGATGTGTTTCAATTCCACCAAAGTGACGGGAATCGACTGTTAGCCAAATTTCTTGTTTTTTATTTAGGAAATGACTCATTGCCAGAACTCCTCAAACGAAAGGGATGCATCTTGCACGCAATTTGATGGATCATATATCGCTAGAACAGCGGGAAAGGTAATGGTTTCTAGCTCTGCCATGCGTCGTAATGGGGCAATTCCTTCGCGCCAGAGATAATACCAGTTCGGAAATGCTTCGCCTTGATAATGGCGATAATAGAAAACTGGTTTTTGGCTGTCCTTTTGAACCATGCTGACGGCTTCTGCGCTTTTGAAAAGAGGAGTAATCGTAAGCTCTCCAATACAGTTTTGGTGTGTGTAATGATAGGCAGAGAATACACCGCTTGAAGTGAGGGTTTGGTGTGCCAGAAGCTCGAAACCTTGCTCTTTCATGGTGTTTTCTAACTGTATGTTTACATGCTCTTCTATGTTGTGAAGAGGCGTATGATAACGCATGACCTTACCCCACAGCGTGATGCTGGCGAGCAGGATGATAATAATCCATAATCTCTTTTGCATAGATCCTCCGAATAATTAGAAACATCAGAATGAGTAATATGGTTTGATATACTATGAGGCCGGTCTCACCATGGAGCCAGTGATACGCTTCTTGAGAGAGAGTTAGCACTGCTAGGCGAAGCCAGTTAAGTATTAGTACCATCAGGGTGAGTGTTGTAAGTGCGAGTGCATCACGTTTTTGCCATTGATAAGATAGGTTGCGTGCTACGACCAGCCACCCTAACCAAATTAGGGAAAGGTTGCTGACTGAAGAACACCCTGCGAGAATAAGAATTGATCGACCTTGCTCTGTAGTAATTAGGTTATCATGGCGTTGAGAAGACAATCCCATAAAGTCAGCAAATGTTTGTGCGAATACTGCATCTAAAGTTAGCACCACGGGTGCCAGACTTTTTAACAATATCATCACTACTGGCTCACGTATTCCAACGGCCAATAGGATAGAAAAGCCAGCACATACCCGCGGGTTATGACGATATTTCCAGATACACCAAAGTGAGAAACAAGCCAGAGTAGACCAGCTAGTCATAGCGCTGGGAATCATTAATATAATGAAAAATAATGAGATTATATGCTTATCGGTAAGCGTGAGGGGGTGGCTATCTTTTGCGCCTATTATCAGGCGCAATGCAGCGATAATGGCAATCACGACAAATAAATTGAGATGGAACCCAGATATAACCGCATTGACTATACCATGCTCTGATATTGAAACGAGTATAGATCGACTAAGCCCATTTAAGCAGCCAATCAATGCGATCCATGCGAGCAGTTTATGATGAGATAGGTGCATGACCCTCTACTTTTCTCAATGCTCCATCTAGCACAGAAGGATCGATAGGTTTTGGTAAAAAGCCTTTCACACTGTCTTGAGGGAACCGGTGCATAAAGTTACGCATGATATGCGCTGAGGTAATGATTACAGGAGTTTTTTGTAACTCAGGAGTTTCTTGTAACTTTTCAATGACTTCGAATCCATCGACTTTAGGCAACATCAAATCTAGAAAAAATGCATGAAAAGGTTCTGTTTGCAGCATGTGCAAAGCATCCTTTCCATTATTTACGACTTTTACGTAATACCCACGTTTTCGCAATAGTGAGGAGAGGTGCATGAAATGTGTCATGTCATCTTCTGCGATCAGTATTTTTAATCCTGAATGGGAGGAGGTATCTGTTCTTGCATATAGTTCCATAATCTATCCTTTATGTATGTCTCTATAGCTAAGCAGTAACCGTACCAGCTCGAACTTATCGATTTTTTAGGCGTGGAGTGTTGTCCATATGGTTATATAAAACATTAGCTTAAGTGTTTTGTTCTATCGGAAGGTGCTTTGAACAAGCTTGGATGAGAAGTCCCAAAAGCTCCCAATTTCGGAAGGTTTTTATTCAGATTGGGAAAGTTTTTTGAATTCCAAATATAAAAAGAATTATAATACAGTGAGTTATGTGCTGGCATTGCCTTTGCTACTTCTTAAATAACATTAATTTAAGAAAGAGTTAGATGATGAAAACACCTTCACTCAAGATTACCGTTATTGGCACAGGTTATGTAGGGCTTGTGACGGGTTGTTGTTTGGCAGAAATAGGCCATCGCGTTACCTGTATTGATACTGATAAGCAAAAAATTACACAACTAAAGCAGGGAATTCCAACCATTTATGAAGAAGGGCTAGAAGAGATATTACAGCGCAATATTGAGCTAGGTAAGTTGCAGTTTTCTAATCATTTCGGGCAATCGGTGTCTGAGGCCGATATTGTATTTTTATGTGTAGGTACCCCATCCCGTGAGGACGGTAAAGCAGATCTAACGTATGTGATTCAAGCTGCTGAAGAAGTGTCAAAACATTTGGAAGGTTATACGGTAATAGTCAATAAATCGACTGTTCCTCCAAACACTGCTTCGTTGGTTGAACGCAAAATATACGCTGCTCGTGAAAGGGCTGGCCTTGATGTAGATTGGGATGTTGAAGTAGATGTTATTTCAAATCCTGAATTTTTACGTGAAGGTTCAGCGATTAAAGATTTCATGCAAGCTGAGCGCATCGTTGTCGGCAGCAATAGCCAACAAGCGAGTGATATAATGAATCGATTATATCGCCCTTTGACTAGTAATGGTATTGCGTTGGTTGAAACCGATACAGTTAGTGCAGAACTTATTAAATATGCCGCGAATGGACTGTTAGCAACGAAGGTTTGTTTTGCCAATGAGTTGGCTGATTTGTCTGAGAAGCTCGGTGGTAATATGGACGATATTAAACGTGGCATTGGTTACGATAGCCGTATTGGCACGCAGTTTCTAAATCCTGGGCCTGGGTTCGGTGGTTCTTGTTTTCCAAAAGATTCAAAAGCTCTTGTCCATATAGGTAATCATTTTAATGCCCCTATGAGTGTTATGCATAGTGTGATGGTGAGTAATGAAGCACGTCATGGGCGTATTATGAAGCGCATTCGCGAGCTAACGGATGGCGTTTCGGGTAAACGTATTGCAGTCTTAGGGCTTGCGTTTAAAGCTGGTACCGATGATATGCGTGATAGCCCAGCGCTTGAATTAATTCGAGCGCTTGTGAAGGAAAGTGCTGATCTTGTAGTCTATGATCCATTGGCAATGGAAGATGCGAAGGTGCAATTGCCTGAAACCGTTCATTATGCCGCTGATGCCTATCATGCCGTTCAGAATGCAGATATGGTAATTATCGCGACAGAGTGGTCTGAATTTACAAATTTAGATTTATCAAAAATAGGAGTGCTGATGCGTAGTGCTCTCATGTTAGATTTACGCAATATTTATGACCCTAAGAAAATGGAAGAGACTGATATTAGCTACCATTCGCTGGGGCGCCGCTCTGTTAATAAAATGGCAGATATCTTACCTATCAGCAAAATACAAACCATACGTAGTACCGCAGGAACATTTTTAGCCATTATGTGTCTAATGCTGGCTGGTGAATGGTTTTATATTTAAGGAGAATAAAGAGATATGGAAACGATAATACGAGAGAGTAACTATCAGTCTTTGAAGAGTAAATTAACTGATATTTCATATGAAGGCGAAGCCAAGTGGCACGTTATTATGGTAAATATTGAGGCTTTAGGTGTTTCGAAAGAGCGTCATCGTGCGATTAGTGAGAATAGTTTGCCGCAGATGTTTAATGTGATCGAGAGAACGAGTGATATACTCTGGCATTGTTTCATTGAAGAAACGCATACTATTATTTTACTCTGTAGCGATAATATTTTGGATGTGGAAGGTGTTGTTGAAAATCTTTCCAATTTTTATGGATATACTGAAGAAATAGGCGAAGTTGTACCAGTAGATGATTCTGCAATTCAGTATGGAACCATTGATCAGGCTTTGCCTTATTTACAGCAAATGATGCAAGCAGATTTGCGCGATCCTGCGACAAAAAAACTTTCTCTTCCTCCCGTCAGTGCCGAAGTGAGTGATGACTATTATACAGAGAAATTTACAAAAAACTCTCAAATACCCACGATCTTGGTGATTGATGATGAACCACATATTCATAGCCTGTTACGTAGCATTGTAGGTCGAGATTATCATTTAATTCGAGCGTTCAACGCGCAATCTGCAGTGTATGAGTTTTTGAACCAACAGCCAGATTTGTGTATTCTTGATATTGGGTTACCTGATATGTCTGGGTGCGAGGTTGCCCGATGGCTCCGGCAAGTAGATGCGCATGCGGCGATTATTATGCTCAGTGGAAGTCAGCGAAAAGAAGATCAATATGAATCAGAGATATTAGGAGTGAACCATTACTTAAGTAAGCCGTTTCAGGCGGTTAAATTGAAGCAGGCAATCGAGGATTGTGTATCCAAACCTCGCAGCCAAGCTCAAGTTCCAGTATCTTCGACAGGTTCTGTAAGAGTGTCACCTTCTTTTTCTTCATCAATACGGCGATAAAGAGTTGATTTCCCAATACCTAATGCTTTTGAAGCTGCCACGACATTACCTTGATAAGCATTGAGGACTTGCTCCATAATTTCCCATTCCATTGCCTTTAGTGGCTTGAATTGCCCTTGTTGATTGCGGAGACCAACATGTCCATTTATTTCTCCCGTAATATTAAGGTCGGGTTGCCCCATATAGGCGGTATTGGAAAGAAAGTGAGTGAAGGCACTCACGCTAATTGAGCCATCTGTATCAAGAATCACTGCGCGCTGAATTGCTGTTTCTAGTTCACGGACATTTCCTGGCCATTCATATTGTAATAGATAATCTGTCGCTTCATCGGTAAGGGTAGGAGTCGCAGAATTGTTTTTTTGTGCGTAATGCTCCACGAAATGCTCAATAAGCTTTTGAATGTCCCCACGGCGTTGACGTAGAGGTGGAATCTCAAGAGGAATACCATTAAGGCGGAAATAAAGATCTTCTCTAAAGCGCGCCTCTTTCACTTCTCGTGGTAAGTTTCGGTTGGTCGCAGAGATGACTCGCACATCTACCTGTATGGCGGTGGATGCTCCAACAGGTTCTATCTCTTGTTGCTGTACTGCGCGTAGTAGCTTTACCTGAGTGCTAAGTGGGAGTTCACCTACTTCATCTAAAAATAAAGTACCATTTTGTGCTTCGAGAAACTTACCTGATTTTTTGTTTATGGCACCTGTAAAGGAACCTTTTTCATGACCAAATAGAGTGCTCTCGACGAGCTTTTCAGGAATAGCACCGCAGTTAATCGCAATAAACGGATTTTTATTGCGATTGGAAGCTTGATGAATGGCTCGCGCGAATAATTCCTTTCCCACACCGCTTTCCCCAGTAATGAGTACGGGTATGTCCGAAGGTGCGGCTCGCTGCGAGATATCTACAGTCTCTTTGAGTCCTTGATCATGGCCGATAAGATCGCTGAAACTGCTAAACTCTCCGGCTTTCTTTTTTAAACGCTTAACTTCGTTTTCTAATGTTTGAGTTCTAAACATTTTATCGACGGAAGCCAGAAGGCGTTCTGGATAGATTGGTTTGCTAATAAAGTCGTTTGCGCCGAGCTTCATTGCATTGACTGCATCTTTCAAATCTTCGCTGCTAGTGACAATAATAACGGGTAGGTCTGGATGATCTTCGCGTATCTTTTCTAACGCCTCAAACCCTCCCATTTCGGGCATACCAAGATCGAGTAGAACGAGGTCAATATCATCTTGTTCTTTTAGGTGGTAGAGTACTTCATGGCCATTTTTTGCAATAGTAGATTTATATTCAGCGTGAGGTTCAAGTGCCTTTTGCATAGTACGCTGCTGTAAGATATCATCGTCTGCGATCAGAATATGATGTGTCATGAGGTCTCCATAAGATACTACCAGTCTGAACTATATCGTAGAATCACTAACAAAACCTTAAGTTTAGTGAGGTTTATAGAGAAAGAGGTATATCTATAACGATACAATTGAATCTGATGAGGTAATTTGTGTTGGGATATAGATATCAATCATAGCACGTGTTCCTTTTGGTTCGATGGAGATGTTTCCTCCCATTGCTTGGATTATCGGTACAATAATACCGGGGCCGAGACTATTTCGGTGCAATGGGGTTTGAAGCAATGTTTCGTTAAATTCGAATAAGGGGGTGTCAATCTGGAGCCATAGGAAGAGGCCATTGGGTTGCGTTCGTTTTAACTCACAACGTATTGAGAATTCAGCTTGGTGATGTTGCAATATCAGGAAGTGAAAAAGTTGAAAAAGAATACTATTTAAACGCTCCTGATCTAGTAGGAGGAGTGTTTCTGAGCATGAGTTGAGATCAACTGGTGTGAAGTGAATATCTTTTTGCGCAGCAACTGGTTTGATAATCTCCAACATCGTATTTAAGCAAGTTTGTATTTCAATTGGTTTGTTTGCAGTGTGTAATTCGCCTTCTAACGCTGCACAGTAGCCTAATAAGTTGAGCATGGTGCTTTGTAGCTCTGATAATCCATAATTTAACAACTCAACTTCGATAGTATTGCCGATAGTATCTGCTGCCATATATGAGAAACCTTGAATCGAAGTAAGAGAGCCCACAACATCATGATAAAGGGCTTTCATGAGTGGAAGAGGCGTTGCATGAGAAAGGTTTGGGGCCATTTTTTATCTTCTATTTTCAGTTTAATAAAAAATAGAGTCGCAATGCATGTGCCATTCAAAAGGTGACTGATATTTAAAGGTTTTTTAGTTTTTCGTTTCGTTATATGCCCCAATATGGGAAAAATAATCCCAATATGGGAAATGTGCTAATTCTAGAATTCATATAATACAATTGCTTGAGTCTAATTCGAACGTGGTATGACAATTGCTCTCATATAGTAATAAACATTAATTTATTTCTATAAGAGGAAAGAATATGACGGGTGATAAGAGTGCTGTAATTAATATGAATGCTTTTGCCGAGATGGAAGACTTAATGGAAGATGAGTTTACTGAGTGGTTAGAACAATATCTTTTTTATTCTCGTGAACTTATTAATGAAATTGATAATTCTATCAAAGAAGCCAACATAAAGAGTTTGCACCGCGCGGCTCACAAGCTCAAGCCTACTAACTTGCAGGTAGGAATGAGTAAGCTGCATCAATTGGCATGTCAGTTAGAAACAACCTCACATATTGATCAATCTAAGCGGTATTTTGATGCTTTTTGTAAAGAGTTTGCGCTTGTATCTGAATTCGTGGAATCCAAGATATCGTAGAATCTAAAAATTCTACTTGGGATTCTGAACTAGCCTGTACGTATCGAAGATACGATAAAGTTCCCATATCAAGAAAAAAGTCTCATAATGAGAGGGTTTTGAATCCTCAGTGCATTTTAACTTATTGATAAATAGTAATTTAATAAATGGCACATCTCCTGCGAGGGGATATCTGTACATAGAGAAATTTATTTTTAGAAAGAGTCAAAAATGATTATTATTCAATCCCAAGCTGAAGAGCGTTTAATTGAAAATTTGGAAGTGATTAAAGAATACCCGAGGAATAGACGTTGTTTATGGCTTGATCTTTCTAACGTAATAGAACCCTCCCACTTGCTGTTACAAATGATGGTTTCAGAAAGTTGTCGTATCTTTCAAGAGCAGGATCACCAACTGTTTATATTAGAGAAAATGGGAGTTATGGTCATTGGAAACGGCATTACTTTAGAACAAAGCGAGCGTTTCTACCATGCAGCAGAAGTGGCATTAAATATCACCCTGAGTTCAAAGAATCTCACATTATACGAATTAGGTTTACAGTGGAATGATGTTGCTTTTTTAGCGGAGTCCTTTTTGGAAGCCAAACATCTTCGTTATGAGCAACGTAAGAAGAAGGTGGAAGAACAAAAGCGTAAAAGCGCTCTAGACTTAACTTTTTCAACCGAAGACCTTCAGGCAATGTCCAATAAACGTGATTTACGTCAATATGTGAAAGTGATGGTAGTTGAAGATGATGTGTTATCTCGTAAATTAGTGCGTAGCATTTTAGAAAAACACTACAGCACTACAGTGGAAGCGAATGGTTGGGGGGCTTTAACTTCTTATGTTGCGACTGCACCAGATATTGTTTTCTTGGATATTGGTTTGCCCGATATTAGTGGTAATGACCTATGTGCTAAGCTGCTGGAGATCGATCCCAAGGCACATATCGTTATGCTGAGCGGAAATGGCAATAAAGAAAATATTGCGTGTGCTGTAGAGAAGGGGGCTAAGGGATTTGTAGTCAAACCTTTCAGTACGCAAAAACTTCTACAGCATATTCAAAAATGCCTCACCTATAAAAAATCGGCGTAAATGGCTGGATTAGAAAGGAAGGAAAACAATGAATACTTACGAAATGAATAATGCTCCCTGCTTGGGAAAACTTGCAAATGCGTTACGAAAAGCTCCGGAAACATGGGTGAAATGGAGTGCTATCCATATTGATACAGGAGCAAAGAAAGTGCCCGCTTCCTATCCAGAGATACAGCTGCGTAGTGCTATTCAACTGGCGACCAACAACTTAAACAGTAATAGCTATTTGTTGGAAGATGGAAATATTTTATTGATTGTAAGGTCACTGCCTGTTGCGAGGCTAAGGTGTCTAGCCGTTGAATTAGTTGGTATTTTACGCACGAACTGTAATTTGCACGCTTCTTACAAGCTGTACCATTTAGATGGGGATTATCAAAAATTTGCTCTTTTTTGTGAAGAGAAGAGTAAAGCACTACATCTGCAGGAAGTAAGTAATCCTGAAGCGTTTAAAACCATGGAAGAGGCAAAAGAGATTTTTGAACTTTATCCTATACAGCAGTATAAGAGTGAAGAGCGCACCCATAAAAAAGTACTCGTGGTTGAAGATGACCCGCTAACCCGTCGTATTGTTGGAAAGATTCTGTATGACCAGGTAGAGCTGGTTACTGCGCAAGATGCACATGAAGCTATTGTTTCGTATATATTACATAGACCAGATGTTGTGTTCATGGATATTGGTTTGCCGGGTAAAGATGGTAAAACAGTGATGCGCACTCTTTTGGACTATGACCCTAATGCCAATATTGTGATGTTTAGTGCTAATCATTATATGGATAATATCGTTGAAACCATTAACTCAGGCGCATCTGGGTTTGTGAGTAAGCCATTCCGTGAGGACCAGTTAATGTATTATATTGATAAGGGTAAGGCAGTATAAGAAAGAGTACGATAAGGGCTATAAGGCCTTGCGGCGTTCTGTGGAGAAATGCTCAACTCGTTGTAATGCAGTTTGAATACGTTTGAAAAGCTCTGCTTTCTCATTCTCGCTATTTTGGTATGAAAGTTCTGCTTCTTTACATACAGATGCCATGGCTACGGCTCCCATATTCAGTGCAGATCCTTTAAGTTTGTGTGCGGCTTCGCGCCATTCTTCGTTGTTTTGAAGATTATCTGATAAAGTTTGTAAAGTGATGGAGGCTTGATCAATGAAGAGTTCAAAAAGCTTATACTCTTCATCTTCGTTTCCTTCGGTAAATAATTCAAGGTGCTCTAAATCGATAATTGTATCGTCTTTTGGTTGAGGTGATTTTCTTTCTTCAGTCATCAGACTTGAGAAAGAATTTCTTGGCAGCCATTGTTCGAGCACCTGTTCTAGTTTTTCTCGTTCGAGTGGTTTGCTCAAGTAATCATCCATTCCAGCATTGAGGCATTTTTCTCGATCTCCTACCATCGCATTGGCCGTTATTGCAATGATGGGGAGGTGTGATTTTGTTTCCTGTTTGCGCAGTAATCGAGTTGCTTCATATCCATCAATTTCGGGCATTTGACAGTCCATCAACACCAAGCAATAGTTGTTTTGCGCAATCATTTCTAGCGCTTGAGCACCGTTTTCAGCAATATCTACATTCTTAAACCCTAATCTCTTCAGAAGTTTACGTGCAAACGTACAGTTCACAGGATGGTCGTCGACCACCAAAATGCGAGTGTCATCAGAAGAGATAGGATGCTCAGGGGTATTCAACGTTTTTGGTTTTTGGTTTACTGCAACCATACCTGATTCTGCGGTTTGTAGAGGTACAGTCAGATGAAACTTTGTTCCCGTTCCGACTTTGCTGGTAACGGTAATGTCCCCCCCTAGTAAGTGAATTAGCTGTTTTGTGATCGCTAACCCTAGGCCAGTTCCTCCATATTTTCGGGTAGTGGAAGCGTCCGCTTGTGTGAATTTTTCAAAAATATCCTCGAGTTTTTCGTTTGGTATTCCGATGCCGGTATCCTCAATTGAAAAGAGGTATTGTGTTTTTTCGCAAGTGACTTTTAAGTGAATGTATCCCGTTTCTGTAAATTTGACGGCATTGCTAATAATGTTACCTAAAATTTGTTTCAGCTTAATGTAGTCGCCGATCAAGATCTCAGGAACTTCATCTGTAATTCCTTTTTCTAGGACCAAGTTCCGTGATTTTGTTTCCATCTCATACAGCTTCAGCGTTTCTTGTATGGCAAGTCTGATATCAAAAGGTACTGCTTCCACCATCACATCACCTGATTCAACTCTTGATATATCAAGAATATCGTTCAACTGTATCAATAGCTCTTCGCTAGAATGGTAGATGGTATCTACCAGTTCTTCTTGTTCATGGTTTAGGTTGGTGTCTCGCAGCAACCCACATACCCCCAGAACGCCATTCATTGGTGTTCGCAACTCATGACTCATATTGGCCAGAAATTCGGTTTTAGCTTGATTTGCGCTCTCTGCTTTTTCGAGAGCTATTGCTAATTTTTTATTTTGCTTAATTTGCCGTTTCATGCCGTCTTCTGCATCTAGTATGAGCGCTTGGCTACGCCGATCAGCTCGGCGCATTTTAACGTCTTGTTTTTTTAATTTTATTCTTTGTTGATAAAATAGAATAAGCGCAATAACAGTAATGATACAGCTTAAAGTAATTGCTATAGAAGGTGAAATATTCATCGGTTCAGAATATCATCTCTGGTGGTTTCTACTGTTTCCATTGCTTCATCGATTAAATCATTGGCTACATTCAATTCTTCCATCGCAGCTTTTAAATGGAAAGCCACAGCGTCGAAATGATCATCTGATAAGCCATTTTCGACTAGCCGAGCATGAGCACGACGTAGGTTTTGGCCATTATAATTATTAGGCCCTCCAAATGCCATAGTGACAAACGCAGACTGGCTACGTCGCAAGCGGTCAATGTCAATATCATCGAAATAAGGGGCCAAAAATTCATCATCAAGCACCTTCTGATAAAGTTTAGCAACAGTGGCGCTCACGGCTCCCTCACCACCTATTCGGTTAAATAAGCTTTCGGTCATAATTTTCTCACTTAATCTGCAATATTGCTTAGAGTTTGTATTCTATCTTACGATATTGTCCATATCATTTGATGAATTGCTAAAATTTTAATGATCTATTGCTATTTGATGCCTAGTAGGACTGGAGGGTTTCCTTTACTTAGGTAGTTTAGTGTTACTTGAATTAAAGGTGATTTTTGTGCTGATAATTCCCTATTATGGATTTTAGGGAATTTGCTTGGAAAATGAAAGAATTCAAGCCTCCCAGAGTCACGAAAGCTCCGAAAAAAGCCCAATTCCCTGCTAAAATTGGAAATTACCCTGTATTTTAGCTGTTATCAGGGGATCTCATTCAGAGAGAGGTTTGCTGACAGAACTCACAGCACCGCCACTGATTCCTTAGTTTCTAAAGTATTAAGAGAGCGCCCCGCCAGAACCGCCGCGGGTGCGCCACTGAGCGGTGAGTGATGTCACCCAACTCCCCTAAGAGAATACAAATTCGGAGATTTTCTCCGCAGATTCTGGCGATATTCTCTGTTGCTGTTTTCGGAAGGGGAGATGGAGATTAAATAAGATTCAGCTGCTGGCGTTGTTCATGCCAGACGGGTGTCTCGATTTTGAAGATTTTACCGACAGTCCATTCCGCGGGATGCGTGCCGTGAAGAATAGATTCAATGATGTCTGGAGCTAAGAATCGTAAACGCATGACATTGGTATATCGTCACCTGTTATTTCCAATAAATTATTCATAGTTTTTTATAGCGTCATAGCTTGACCATAACAATCTGATACCTTCTTTTTATAAAAAGGTAGGGATGAAATGATGATTTGATTTCACATGACTTCTATTTGCCACTGGCTGCTAGCAACTGAAGAATTAGGCAGTATAAATGTTAGAAAATTCTTTAGTTTCTATCTTTAGTATTTATATTAATCAGAATCTTATATACTCAATATGGATTCTGTAGGGGCTCAAAGCTCTAAGCAAGTTTTTCGTAGTGTTCTGAGGTGACTCCATGTCGAAAATGATCTTCAATCCGTATTTTCCATAATCAAGGTTATGGATTACTTTCTGGAAATGCCTTTAGGTAATAGGTTGCTGGCAATATCAATAGCGTAAGCGGGTGATTTATCACTTGTTAGAGGAGTCTCTAGAATTGTTTTCATCAAAGCGATATCGTAATAGGAATCGCGGTAAGCTTTGTAAGTCTTAGCCTTCTTTTCCCCTGTCTTTTTAGGGAGTTTCCCTTCGAGAGAATTGAAGTTTTTGAAGCTCTTACTCGCATGCGATAAACTATCTTGATATTGCTCGCGTAAGAAGGCCATCTCTGCGCCTTTGGTAGGGGTGATATCTTGAAAATGTTGTAGCAATGTTTCTGCACTATCAGTGCGGTCAGAGGTTGTTGTATCTTTCATATTTGCTTGGCGTTTGAATTCCTCAAAAAGCTGAGTGGTGGAACTAATGGCTTTGCGCGCTTCAGATTCCATTACTGCAGCCATACGAATATTTTTGGCAACTCTTTCGGTTGAAAGGTTCTTTTCTTCTTTTTTATTGGAGAATTTTTTCGATTCAGGGTTTCGGTTGTGTTCAATTGCCGTTTCAAGGCGTTCGATGATTTCGCCATTACTTTTGACAAGTTCTTCAATGGTGAAGCTTTGATCGCTTATCGTAATGGCAGCAGGTTTGTTCGAATTTGCATCATATTGGTAAGAGAGTTTTTCAACACCGCAACCAGAGGCGACGTTTTTCCAACCTATTTCAGGAGCGAATTCAACGACTAAATCTTTAACAGCGCGGTTTACACGGCCTTGTAAGTAAGGATTATCGATGAAGCTTTTGAAGGTTTTTGCTGCATCAATTTTACCCTTATTATCCGCACCTAACATATGTGATAGGGCGAAGGTGAGATGGGGCTGGCCAAAACCAGTATAACCATGTGCCGCGCCATAGCCGATTGCGCGCATGGAATCGACAAAGGCTTCTGCATTGCCTGGACGGAAGCCATAGCGAGCGCCATTTTTGCTCACGGCATCTAGCTTACTTAAGGTGATATCCTTCATGTAATTGCCGAAATCTTCAGGGGTAATGTCTTTGGGAAGCTTGTGTTTAATACGTTCTTTTGCTTCGCTGATGACAGCGGGTCGGTGGTCGCCTTCGCCATAATCTTTATAGATAGAGCTATAAAATGCTTCTGACTCGTAACAGAGGCTATCGTAGCGCTCATGGTCTTCGGCATCCATGTTCGTTTCCATATTAGCACGGTTGCCAATATTATGGATACCGACGATGAATTTTTCGGTTGGTGATTGTGGATTGCCGATGGTCACGGGTAGATCAAATTTATTGGCGAGTCTTTTGCCAATCACATTCATGCTTTCTGCGGCGAGTGTCTCAGCACCTTCTTTCATCTGGCGGCCTTGGTGGGTGCGTATCAGTGCGTTGGTAATACCAACGCGATGCATTGCCGAACCGTTACCCATATAGAAGTTTAAGAGCGTATCATAAGCCATGAGTTGTTTTTGCGAATCTGCAAAGCGGCGATCAATTGTATATTCAATCGCAGCGCCGGCTGATTTGAAAGAATCACTTCCTGCGACCATCGCAACATAGCTAAGGACGTTCTGGCCTAAGGCTTCGTTTAGCTGTTCTTCTGTGACGGCTTTGACTTCTTCTTCGGAAACAGTTTTTAGTGCCTCGGGGCCTAAATCTGTTTTGCCATCACGGACTTTAAGGGCGATGCGACGTTTGATGACATCAATCATCTCGTCTTTCGTTTGCTTTGCGATGTCTTTATCAGTTTGCCCCATTTCGATTTGATCTAACAAGTCGCTAACTGTCATCGGTGTGAGCTCATTTTTCTCTTTATTCCATACTTGGAGCCAAGGGGGAGAGTCTTCTGCACGTGCTTCCATCTCATCACGAAATGGTTGGAAGGCCATCGCTTTGGCAATATTTTCCGGTAAGTTGACAATATCATCGAGGTATTCAGTAAGTGCGATAATTTGTGGTTGTTTACTGGTTTCTTCTGGGGTGGGGAGTTTATTCGGGTTTTGCATGACTAACTGTTCAGCAAAAACACTCCATAATGCCTCAGGGCCATTGGTTTCAGCCGTTAGGAGGTGTCCAAAGTCCTCCCCTTTTTGATTGACGAAATCAACCACATCAAGGGTTTCATAGGTGTAAATTTCTTTGCGATGCTTCTCAAAATACGTTTCTTGCTGTGCCGTAGTTTCCATATAAGCAATGGCGTCTTTTTTTTGATAAGCAGCGTCTCGGTTGGCGCGCACTTGGCCACGAATGCTTTTACGAATCTCAGCGGCGACTTCGATGGCCTTCTCGTCTGTGCTTTTCATAATATGAATGAGATCGCGTACATCTAGAAGTTCACCAGATTTCTTCTTAACTTCGGGCAAGGCACCAGATGAAATTAATGTGTTAATCTTCTTCATAAAGTTAGGAGCAGGGTTTAACTTTCCGCCTGGGTTAAGGACTGACTCTTTATTCTGGATGAAGTTTAACACCTCTTCCATCACTTCTTCATGAACATCAGCAGATTGGCGCCAGGTGATTTTCTGTGCGCTATTTTGATAAGTCGCTACTTTTAAAGCCACAGCGTCAATTTCGCTCAAAGCATATTCTGCGTGCACTGTGCTTTGGTATTTTGTATCTCGAACGTTGGGTATTGCAGCAATCTCTTTGACTTCTTTCAAAACCGTTTCTGCAGGGATAATGCCTTCAGGGTTGTCTAGGTAGTTATTAACAAAGGTATCTTTATGCAATTGTTTGATAGCTTTTTCAGCTTCCGTGATAATGCTCTCTTGTGCGGTAATTGCGTCTTCTCTTCGGGGAGAGGTTTTTTCAAGTAAAGACAGGGTTCGTTTCGCGTATTTTAGTATGTTGAGCTCTTCACGCCCTTTTTCTTGATCACGTTTATTCCAAATTTCTTGAATAAAGTCTTTACTTTCTTTGCTATTGCGAGCGCCAATATTCTCAATAAAATTATTTATTTTATCAAAATAAATTTGCTCTTCTAAAGGAAGGTTGTCTTTATCATCGGTGACAGTTGGGTAAATCTTCTCAATGTTACCAAACAGGTTCCAGATGAGCGCTTGGATACGACCAATAGCCTCTTCATTGCCGCCTTTTTCTTGTAAGTTTATGGCGAGGTTAGCGAGATCTTCAATATATTGTTGGTTAATGGCGAGTTTTTTGCCACGTAAACCTGCTTCCGCTCTACGGCGATCCATTTGCAGCTTGCCATCCATATCCATGGGCGACCACGTGTAGTTGCGGATCATATAAGCGCTGGCATCCAGTGCTGAATTGCGCATTTGTGTTTTGATAGCACTTTTTTCTTTATCATCTGCAATAGAGTGCAAACCAAACAGATCGCGTGTTTTAATGAGATTGCTTGCAAGAATAGGCACTGAATCGTAAATATTTTTTGATAAAACGGCACTACGTGCTTGCTCATTTTCAGCACTTAAACCAGTCGCTGGTGGTTCCAAATTATTGTAAAAATCACGAATCTTATCTTTAAGCGCTACAACGGGTATGTTGGTTTTCTCCAAATCGAGATCTGGGTTTTCAAATAAAGGGCGCGTTTCATTACGCGCAAAGTTACGTAATGCCGTATAACTATTAATCGCCTTAGTATCTAGCGGCTCAGTCGGGTGGGGCGTTTGCTCTAAAATACGCGGGTGAATCGTTTTGATTTTAGCCGTAAACTCTTTGTATAGGTTTAGTTTTGCTTCGTTTGAGAGAGCATCAATTTCCGATTTATCCTTATACCCTTTTTTCTGTAAAAAGGCGGTTGCTAAATCATTAAAACTGAGTCGGTCAATCGTAGTATGATCGCTGACGCCACTAGTATAGGTCGCCGCGGCCAATTCATGCGATATTTCATGCAGAAAATATTGGAATAACTTATTCTTTTTCTTAGAGCTTTCACCCTCAAGCATTAGGTTGCGAAGGGAATCATCATTTTCGATAAGTGTGAGGATTTTTTCATAAATATCCTCTCCATTGACTGGCGCTTTATAACCTAATTTATCTGTAAAGTTTGTTTTTCGAGAGGGTGAAAATGGCATAAAATCAATTCTACTACAAAGTTAATTTTGAGTCACCATTATGGTTGGAAAAGGTTAAAATTTAGTTGAAATTCAGTATTTATATACAGTAGGTTTAATTTTAAAGCCTGCAAAAACTATTTAGCAACGACGAAATAAAGTGTTGGATAAATAATTTGGGCGAAGTGAAGCCAATTTATCAATTGGTCAGCAGAGGTTTTAATGATGGAGTTCGTTTCCCTGTTATGAACTCTAGAGAATTTCCTAAAAAAATGAGAATAATCATGCGCTCTAGAGATTAAACATCTCCTGAAATTGCTGTATTCCCTGCAAAAGTTGGAAATTACCCTGTATTTGAGCTGTTATCAGGGAAATCCATTCGGAGAACATTGCTGTGGCTACTCGCAGCACCGCCACTGCTTCCTTAGTTTCCAACACCTTTAGAGAGCGTCTCGCCAGAGCCGCCGCGTGTGCGCCGTTGAGCGGTGTTTCAAAGTAGCTATCTCCCACAAGAGAATGCGATTTTGGAGATTCCATCGAGCGACAACAGGAGATTGCTGACTTTTATGCTCCTGTAAATGCCTATATACATGATGAGAATCGACTGGTGGCTTAGTGATAGCTTTTCTCTAATAATTCCCTGCAAAAATTGGAAATTACCCTGTATTTGGGCTGTTATCAGGGAATTTCATTCAGAGAAGTTTGCTGCTAAAACTCATAGCACCTTTTATATTAGTGTTTTACTGCTTCTAGTTCTTAGGATAAAAGTTTTGATGTTGTAAGAAGCAAGAGAGGTATTTGGGGTACTGGAGGCAAAATGAAAATGGATTTTGATACAATTCTACAAACTTGGTTACCGCAGTTGATTGATTGGGCGCAGGGCTTTGTACCAAAGCTGATTCTAGCGTTACTCATTTTTTATATTGGACGGATTATTGTTCGTAAACTTTCAGGTGCGACGGTTACCGCGACCCAAAAACTACCAAATATAGATGTAACGCTTGCGCGTTTTTTAGGCTCGCTAGTATTTTTTGCAGGATTAATAGCCGTATTAATTGCTTCGCTATCGGCACTCAATATTTCGTTGGGCTTTATTGCTACAATTGTGGGTGCTTTGGTTGTAGCGCTTGGTTTTGCTTTACAGGAAAGCTTAGGTGATTTG
This sequence comes from uncultured Rickettsiales bacterium, assembly GCA_964654855.1. Lineage (GTDB taxonomy): Bacteria > Pseudomonadota > Alphaproteobacteria > Rickettsiales > JALZUV01 > JALZUV01. The sequence goes on along the minus strand of CAZZJS010000002.1, from coordinate 2,649 downwards.
GCATCAGGCATTATGCTGGCGTTATTTCGTCCCTACAAAGTGGGAGATGAAGTAGAGGTTAATGGTGAGAGTGGCAAGGTGAAGCGTCTTGATCTCTTTACAACGACTTTGGTCACGGTTGATAATTTGGAACTCTATATCGGCAATGGTGCGGCCTTTGGCAATACTATTAAAAACTACAGTGCTTTTGGCGATTTGCGACTGGATATGGATTTTGGCGTAAGCTATGAGGCTGATTTAAATGAAGCACTTAAGGCCATTACCTCGGTTGCGAAAGGTGATAAGCGTATTAAAAAAACTCCTGAAGCGCCATGGGCAAAAGTGACAGGATTAGGAGATTCATCGGTGAATATTCAGCTTCGCCTTTGGTGTAAGTGGCAGGATTATCGAGCGATAAAGGCGGATATTTCGCAGCGAGTGAAGCAGGCGCTTGATAAGGAGGAAATTGGTATTCCTTATGAACATTGTATGATTATTCCGGTTAAAGGAGATTAGTGAAAATGACTGATGCAACACAAGAAGTAGAGGATGGCGCAATTGGCGCTGCGATTGACTTTTCACCGGAGGGTTTACAGGCAATGGTGCCAGAAATTCAGCAATGGCTGATTGAACAAGCACCCGGCTACGTATTGAAACTAGTGGCAGCGCTAGTCGTATTTTGGATTGGTACTGCCATTGCACGCCGTGTGTATGATTTCATACAACATCAAGCGAAAAATAATGCACGAATTGATACAACACTGGGTAAATTGAGTGCGACAATGGCACGTTATGCTGTGTTAATTGCTGCTGCTCTGGTTGCTGTTTCAATTCTAGGGGTGAAGGTTGCTTCGATTCTAGGAATTTTCGCTGCGATGACCTTGGCGGTTGGCCTAGCATTGCAAGGGTCGATGAGCAATGTGGCTGCGGGTTTGCTATTGGTGATATTACGCCCCTATAAGATTGCAGATTACGTGGAAATCGCTGGGCAAGAAGGTGTAGTTGAAGATCTTAATGTATTCACAACAACGTTACGCACGCTGGACAATATTCAGGTGATTATTTCAAATGGCGAAGTTCGTTCTAATACGATTCGCAATTTTACATCACTGGGTAAACGCCGTGTGGATGTCGATTTCGGCATTGACTATGACGATGATATGGATAAAGCCATTGATATTATCAAGAAGGTGGCTGCAAAAGATAAGCGCGTTTTAGCTAAGCCTGCAGGCCCTTGGGCGAAGGTGATGTGTTTGAATGATAGCTCCGTTGATATTCAGATGCGTGTTTGGTGCGCACCAGAAGATTATTGGGATGTACGTTTTGATTTAATCAAAGCAGTTAAAGAAGCATTCGATAAAGGTGGTATTTCAATTCCATATCCGCATGTGGTCGAAATTACTAAAAAGGCGAGTTAGGCTCTCCTGCTAAAGAATTTTACCATTTAGGGAGTTTGGTATTGAAACTGGTGATTCCTTTTAATGGCGCTCTAGCAACTTCTCGACAGGGGTTAAATTCAACGCTCTAGTTTTAGCGGGCGTGATTGATTGACTGATTGGTTTCTTGCTTTTTAAATTCTATTTCTCTTTGTTATTTAAGCTTTTTTATCTATGTTCTGTTTCGCTTATCGTACAATGGGGGGGGCATGAATCTTTTACAGCAAATTCTATCGAGTCAAGGTGGAGCAATTGTTGAACAACTTGCCGGACAGTTTGGGTTAGAGGGGGCACAGGCACAAGCGGCTATTAGTCAACTAGTTCCTGTATTAGCTCGCGGTGTTCGCAATAATGCTTCTAGTGAAAGTGGTCTACAATCTCTATTGGGAGCTTTGCAAAATGGAGGGCATTCTCACTATATTGAGCAGCCGCAATCATTGGCAGAGGCGGCCACTACGCAAGATGGAAATAATATTTTAGGGCATATTTTTGGTAGCAAAGAAGTTAGCCGTCAGGTGGCGAGCCATGCTTCAGCGGAAACCGGAATTGGCTCCGCTATTTTGAAAAAAATGTTACCTGTTATTGCGAGTGCAGTCATGGGTGCAATGAGTCAACAATCTTCAGCCTCTAGTAGTGGTGGGCTGTTGCAAGGTTTGATGGGTGCTGCGTTGAGTGGTGGTCAACGTTCTGCTTCAGGTAGTGGTGCCTTGGGAATGCTAAATCAATTTCTTGATGCAGATAATGATGGTAGTGCCCTTGATGACATTATGGGGATGCTTGCCAAACGTGCAAGCTAGGGTGTTATTATGAATGGTTACTTACGCACGACAATTTTACTCGCAGGAATGACGACTGGTTTCTTGGCGATTGGTCAAGCAATGGGTGGAGCATCTGGTGCAATTATCGCTCTTGTCATGGCATTGGGAATGAATGCTTTTTCGTATTGGAACTCAGATAAGATGGTCTTGCGTGCTTATCGTGCGCAACCGATTGATCCGCAAGATGCCCAGTTAAAACCGTTAGATGACATGATTACGCAACTTGCGGAAAATGCTGAAATTCCAAAACCAAAAGCTTATATTGTTGAGAATCCTCAACCTAATGCATTTGCAACAGGCCGTAATCCTGAGCATGCTGCGGTAGCCGTGACAACGGGATTGCTTGATGGGCTTTCAATGGATGAGTTTGAGTGCCTATGTTTTTACTGGTTTTGACGGTTTGTTATGGTTCGGTA
>CAZZJS010000001.1:234769-457165 GCA_964654855.1 uncultured Rickettsiales bacterium | reverse complement strand
AGATCTCTCTACCTCAACCGTAAAATCAACGTGACCAGGAGTATCAATAATATTGATACGGTGTTTAACACCTTCACGATCAGGCCAGAAACAAGTTGTCGCAGCAGAGGTAATCGTAATACCACGCTCTTGCTCTTGCTCCATCCAATCCATGGTAGCAGCACCATCATGCACTTCACCGATAGAGTGACTTACACCTGTATAATAAAGGATACGCTCAGTTGTTGTGGTCTTACCCGCATCAATATGCGCCATAATACCAATATTGCGATAACGTTCTAATGGAGTTGTACGAGCCATTTTCTTTATATTCCCTAGTCTCTTTTTATTCTACCAACGGAAGTGAGCAAACGCGCGGTTCGCTTCTGCCATTTTGTGAGTATCTTCACGCTTCTTAATTGCGCCACCACGGTTATTCGCAGCATCTAGAAGAGCCATTTGCAGCTTCTTCGTTGCTTCTTTATCGCGACGTGAACGCATATCAGCTACCAACCAGCGAATCGCAAGTGCGATACGACGATCTTCGCGAACTTCCTGAGGAACTTGATACGTAGCACCACCCACACGGCGAGAACGCACTTCAACCGTTGGCTTCACGTTTTCCATAGCATCGTGGAATGTCTTGATAGGATCTTCGTTTGAAGCTTCAATCAACTCGAATGCACCATAAACGATACGCTCCGCAGTTGATTTCTTACCATCAAGCATCACGTAATTCATGAATTTTGTGAGAATAAGATCACCATATTTTGCATCTGGCAATACTTCACGTTTTTCGGCTCTATGACGTCTAGACATATATATGTATCCCTATTTAGGTTTCTTCGCACCGTAATGCGAACGACGTTGTTTACGATCTTTCACGCCTTGGGTATCCAAGACACCACGGATAGTGTGATAACGCACACCCGGTAAATCTTTTACACGACCACCACGGATCATAATCACGCTGTGTTCCTGAAGATTGTGGCCTTCACCACCAATATAGCTTGTTACTTCAAAACCATTCGTCAGGCGAACACGAGCTACTTTACGTAGTGCCGAGTTAGGCTTCTTAGGAGTGGTTGTATAAACACGTGTGCAAACACCGCGTTTTTGGGGATTCGCTTGTAGCGCAGGGACTTTATTCCGTTTTACGGGAACTTTACGACCTTTGCGCACCAGTTGGTTGATCGTCGGCATACTTTTATCCAAAACTTTGTTTTCTATACACTTAAACAGGTTTTGGCCTGCTCAAGGAGGCCGCAACATAAGCAGGAGGCACCCTTGAGTCAAGCACTATCTGTAGGGTTTCGGCACTTTTTCCACAAGCTAGCATCACAAAAATGCATCACTTCGGAAAAACCCCAGTCTTTTTAGGGTTTTATTAACAGTTAGGCAGTATTTGTAAAACCATGAGAAGTTATTCTATTCCGAATATGAAACACATCATCACAACCATTATCCCTATTAGTATTGTGCTTCTCTCTAGCAGCGTGCTGGGGGCAGAGTTAAAAAATGAACTTGCTTCTCTTATAAAAGACCATCCACGACTAAAGGCTGAAGCCGAGAATGTGATCGCTGCCAAAGCAACTGTTACAGAAGCACGTTCAGCCTACCTACCAAGACTAGATACTTCAGCTTCTGTCGGATATGAAAATACAGACCGCAGCGATTTAGTCCCCGCGGGAGAGAAATTTGATCTCACTGCCACTAATGCCTCTATTATCGCCACCCAAAATCTATTTGAAGGATTTCGCACCGACGGCGCAGTCTCTGCGGCACAAAGCGGTATCAAACAAGCTGAAGCAGCATTAGAAAGCACACAGCAACAGCTTCTCTTTGAAGGAAGCAATGCGTACATCACTGTTTTGCGCCAAGTTAAGCTGACTGAGCTCTCAAAACGCAATATCACCACCCTCTCCAGCCAGTTCGAACTTGAAAATGAACGTGTTGAGCGCGGCTCGGGCGTAGCAGTTGATGTGTTACAGGCAAAATCACGACTACAAATAGCTAAAGAGCGTTTCACTGCTTTTGAAGGCGGCTTACAGGAGGCGCTTGCGCGCTATACGCAAGTTTTTGGACGTGAAGCAGATATCGAATCTATGAAGACTCCTATTATTCCAGAGCAGAAAATTCCTGAATCATTGGAATATGCGGTTGAGCTTTCTGTTGAGAAACACCCAACTCTTAAAGCAACCGACGCTACAATTGACACACTTGAACATCAAAAAACGGTAGTAAAATCAAACTACTACCCAAGCATTGATGTGGTTGCCAGCAGTGTTTATGGCGATGATGCGAGCGGAATTCGTGGCACCGATATTAGTAATTCGCTCACCGTGCGTGGCACTTGGAACCTCTTTTCGGGCTATGCAGATAAGGCTCGCGACAAGCAAGCGATTGCACAACATCAATCTGCCATTTCAGTAGGCAAAGATACAAACCGTCGTATTGTAGAAGAAGTTAAGCTCGCTTGGGCAAACTTGAATACAAGCCGAAAACGTGCCGATTTGCTCGATAATGCAGTTAATATTGCTGGCGAAGTGTATGATGCACGTACACGCTTGCGAGATGCTGGTAAAGATACTGCGCTTAACGTACTTGATGCAGAGAATGAGCTCTTCCGTGCCCAAATTGACGCAGCAGCAGCACGCTACGATTACTACTCAGCAATTTATCGCGTATTACTCTCTACTGGCCAGCTCACGCTAGAAAATGCGAATGACTAAATACGCTTTAATCTAAAGTTTTCTAAAAAGGCTGTGGATAACGCTACTGATTACTTGCGAATCAGAACATAAAGCTTACACTTACAATCGGCGTAAATAATAACAATAACAAGCCCTTAATGTTAAGCATAGAAAACAATAAGTTAAGTCATTTTCTAGTCATGCTTCTTAGTATGCTTGTTTTCTTATGCGCCCTTCCCTCCAACTCTCAAGCACGACCACTACGTTCTCTTTTACACCACATTGGGCAAACTCATCCAGCCATTGTCGCACAACATGAGCAAGCACTTGCATCCGAAGCAACAATCAACGAAGCAAAGGCAGGGTACCTTCCGCAAGTTGGTATAAATGCAAGTTACGGTTACCAAGAACGAGATCGTAGCGGCGGCATCAGCTCAAACGGTATTGAAGATTCTGATCCGATTAATGCAAGCCTTTCTATCTCGCAAAACTTATTCGAAGGGTTCCGTACTGATGGATCCGTAAAATCAGCAACTGCCACGATGCTGGCAACGAATGAGCAATATAACGCCACACGCCAACAAGTATTTCTGCAAGCCATTAATGCTTATATTCAGCTAGTTAGGCAACAACACCTCCTCCAATTAGCCCAACAGAATATTCAAAATCTGCAAAACCAAGTGGCACTTGAGCAAGAACGAATGGTCGCCGGAACGGGTATCTCAGTTGATGTCTTGCAGACCAAGTCTCGTCTTCAGCTCGCACATGATCGTTATGCTAGCTTCTTAGGCTCTTTCCATCAGGCAGAGGCTACCTTTACCCAATTTTTTGGTATGAAACCAGATTACCGTACATTGCAAATCCCATCTGTTTCTCCACAAGCTATGCCAAGGCAGTTACAGCAAGCTGTTCAAACTGCCTTAGTGCGGAATCCAAGTATTTCTCAATCCCAACACGAACTTGATGCAGCACAAGAACAACGCACCATCGCACGTGCCAACTATTTTCCACGCGTTGATGTCGTAGCTAGCAGTAGTTTCTCTGATACTGGTGATACTATCAGTGGCGAAACCTCAACCAATGCCATTCAATTACGTGGCAGTTGGGATCTCTTTGCAGGGTTTGCCGATCAATCACGCGAAACTCGCGCTATTCACGGTTATCAATCTACACTAGCTTCCACCGATAACACTCGGCGCCAAGTAATTGAATCAACTGAGCGCGCCTGGGCACAGCTCGTCACCACCCAGCAGCGCGCTACAATCTTACAAAATGCGGTTGTCATTTCGCAGCAAGTTTACGGAGCAAGACAACGCCTTCGTGATATCGGATCAGAAACGGCTATCAACGTTTTGGCAGCCGAGAATGAACTATTTAGCTCTCAGATCAACGCAGTCAGTGCTTTATATGATAGCTATATTGCGCGATTCAACCTTCTCCAAGCCATCGGTATGCTAGAACCATCCTCACTTTTGTAGAAATATGTCAAACACGTTACAAATTTTACTAAAATTTTAAGTAAATCGTCACAGAAGGTTCACACACACACCATAAGTATTTTGTTATTCTGAGATTAATACAGAAAAACCTTGGAGTTAAATGATGGACACGAACAATTTTGATACTTTAATTGATGAGCTAAGCGCACTGTACGATAGCTACAAAGCAGGCGACGTTGATGCTAATGCATTCTCAGCAGCTACTGATACTCTGGTAAGCGATATTATAGCCAGCTATACACAAGCAGGTGCCAACCTTGCTTCTACAAGCCTTGCTGATCTCGAAGTACTTCTACTTCAAATGCAAGCAGAAGGTAATTTTGACCCTGCAGGCACTTCTGATATTGATGTAAGCTTGAATCAACTTGTTTCAGGTCTTTCATTGGACGGCTTAAGCGTGGCTCCACTGCCAACACCAACTGCACCTGAAGGAGAAGACAACTATGAAATGATCGTTGTGAAAGATCTTGATGGCGATGGCGTAATCAGTGAAGCAGAAGCTGCAGTAAGACATGTAGCTACTGAAGGTGATACTGACATCATTGGTGTGATTGACTTAAATAAAGATGGCGTGATTGATGCAGCAGATCTTGGTGATGACTCAATTCAAGTTCGCAATATCAACCCTAATACTTTAGTAGGTGACGATGGTGATATTAAAATCGGCACCCTCGATTTAGCCGCTTTTAATTCTTATAATGATGATGTTCAGTTAGACCTCGTATATGATGCGAATGGCGATGGTCACGTAGATGCAGGTGATCTTGTACAGATAACGCGCAAAGCGGTTGATCCAACAACACCTGATAGCGATGTTTCGACAAATCTGCAAACGCTTCTAGAAACGTATAATGATTATATCGACGGCGATGTAACCATGGATGAGAAGTTAGATATCTTTAAAGACGAAATTGCTGAAATTTTAAAAGCAGTTCCGCTTTCAGAAGACGATATGCTCCTGCTTGATGCAATTGTTGCAAAAATCGTAGCAGATGGTCACGAGCTTGACGCAGGTAACGATTTTACTGATCTACTTACAATGCTTGTCGATGGCACGGGCGCCGACGCAGGTAATGATGGCATTGATTTCTACCAGGCAGTGGTAGAACTAGTCGTCACATACGAAGGTTTCAAAGATGGTTCTATCAGTAAAGAAGATACGCTTTCAACCTTCGCGGAGCAAATTAAAGACATTCTTGTTATCCATGCAGTAGACCCTGAAATTATGGATGCAGGCGACTTAAGCTTCCTCAGCAAGCTAGTTGACTCAATCACATCTGATCCAAACGCAGATACTGATCTTGTTACATTACTACAGGACCTAGACAGTGTTCTAGCTAGCAATGACGACGACAGCTCTGATGATAGTGATGCTTCAGACGACAGCTCTGATGATAGTGATGATTCAGACGACAACTCTGATGATAGTGATGACTCAGACGACAGCTCTGGTGATAGTGATGACTCAGACGACAACTCTGATGATAGTGATGACTCAGACGACAACTCTGATGATAGTGATGACTCAGACGACAGTGATGGCGGCGTTGACCTTACTGGTTTATTGAGCGCACTGACTCAAACTATGGCATCTCTTCAAGATTTACTCCAAGCCCTACTGGATAGACTTGATAATGATAATTCAAACGACAATGATGATTCAGACGACAGCTCTGATGATAGTGATGACTCAGACGACAGCTCTGATGATAGTGATGACTCAGACGACAGCTCTGATGATAATGATGATTCAGACGACAATGATGACTCTTCTCCTGATCTGACTCCACTCCCAGATCCAGCGCCAACACCAGATCCAGCGCCAACGCCAACGCCAGATCCAGCGCCAACGCCAGATCCAGCGCCAACAACACCTCCTAGCGATCAAAGCTTAACTGATCTTTTGGATGCGTTGAATGATCTAGCTGGCCAACTTGGGGGTAGCAGCTCTTCGATCCAATCGATCGTCGTATCTCAAAATGCAGATACTGGAGTTGCTCCAAGCAGTGATGAAGTGGATGGCTTCGAAATGGCAGTGGATGTAGATATTGATCTCGATTTCGGTGACGATGCTATATAAATAATAAAATTATCCATCATAGATTAGGCCTGTAGATTATTTCTACAGGCCTTTTCTTTTTACAGCTAATTTGCTCCTTGCACGTTCCTACTCACTAGCTTATGCCTCTGCCTATAGTGGACCCGTAGCTCAGCTGGATAGAGTGTCGCCCTCCGAAGGCGAAGGTCATGCGTTCGAATCGCATCGGGTCCGCCATTTCTTCCCTTATACCTAGGCTTAATACCAGCCACAATTCTAATCTAGAATTAATTATTACCCGGATATCTCTTGACATTAGGTTAATAAATAGTTAATTAATAGTTAATATTTGGTTAATATCTATTAGCCATATCAGCCCTGAAGTGTACTTATTTCAGATATCAGTTTTGTTATTACAAAGGCTAGAAAACTGAAATAATTACACTATATAAGGATTAGGAAAGGAAGATTTTAAGAATGGCACACCCAGTAGACGAATATGTAGGTAAACGACTCCGTGATCGACGCACTCGCCTCGGCATGAGTCAAGAAACATTGGCAAAGAGCTCAGGCATCACTTTCCAGCAAGTCCAAAAATATGAACGAGCAACCAATCGCATTGCTGTAAGCCGCATTTATGAATTTGCCAATGTCTTAAAGGTTCCTGTCAGCTTTTTCTTCGACGGCATGGCGGGTGATAACGAATACGGCTTAGCTGAAAATGCTGAAGGTTTTCAGCACGAACAAAGATCTCTCGATAGCGATTTAAAAGAAATCATCGATGCATTCCGCAAAATTGAAGACCCCGAAATGCGCAAATCTGTAAAGACACTGGTCAAAGGTGTCGCTTCCGGTGCAACAATTTTATAGATTACCTATCTTTAATGAAAGTTCTCTTGCTTTGGTGAGTGAGTCAGCTAATCTGGTGCCACTTTTCATTGAAGTGGCGATTTGAGCAGCTTGACACCACCTAAAAACACAGGTTCTAAGCGCATTATGATAAAAGCTCCTTTTTGGAAAGTTTGTGAGATAAACAAATAACCAAAGGCGCTACACTATGTCTCCGCATCAATTGCAACGCAAACACTATACTTTCACCAGTGAATCAGTATCGGAAGGCCATCCAGATAAAATCTGTGACCAGGTGTCTGATACCGTGTTGGATTACTTCCTTTCACAAAACCCTGAAGCGCGCTCTGCAACAGAGACTTTAGCCACTACAAATCGTCTAGTGGTCGCAGGTGAAGTCCGCGATGCCGAAATAGATCATGCTGAGATCGAAACACGCATTCGTCATCTCGTGCGCGACATTGGTTATGAGCAAGATGGTTTTGATTGGCAAAAACTTCAACTCGAGATCCTCCTACACGAGCAATCAAGCGACATTGCACAAGGTGTTGATTCAGCAGGCGATAAAGATGAAGGCGCCGGCGATCAAGGTATCATGTTTGGTTTTGCCTGCAATGAGACTGAAACCTATATGCCAGCAGCTATTCACTATTCTCACCGTTTATTGAAATCAATGGCACAAGCACGCAAAGCAGATAGCAACTCTATCTTGCGTCCAGATTCTAAATCACAAATCAGCCTACGTTACGAAAATGGTAAGCCTGTAGGCGCTACATCGATTGTTGTCTCCACACAGCACATACCAGATGTGACTCAGGATGAAGTCCGCGAAACCATTCGTCAGCATGTTAGTAAAGTCCTGCCTGAAGGCTGGATGTGCCCAGAAGATGAGTTCTACACAAATCCAACCGGTCAATTCATCATTGGCGGACCAGATGGCGATGCAGGCTTAACAGGTCGTAAAATCATTGTTGATACTTATGGCGGTGCAGCACCACATGGCGGTGGTGCATTCTCCGGTAAAGACCCTACGAAAGTTGATCGTTCTGCTGCTTATGCATCTCGCTACCTTGCGAAAAACGTCGTAGCGGCAGGTATCGCTGAACGATGCACCATTCAACTTTCTTACGCAATTGGTGTTTCTCACCCGATTTCGCTTTATGTAAGCACGGAAGGCACAAGCCAGATTCATGATCAAGAACTTGAAAAATTCCTCCCGCAACTTATGGACCTCACTCCACGTGGCATCCGCGAGCACCTTAACTTAAACCGTCCTATCTACACACCTACTGCGGCTTACGGTCACTTTGGTCGTCGGGCAAAAGAAAATGGTGAATTTAGCTGGGAAAAACTGGACTTGATGGATCAAATCCAACAACATTTCGGCAATGTCAGCAAACAAACCGCCTAATCCGCATTTCGATAAAGACTTCTTACGTTCATTCGGACGGCGCAAAGGTCGCGCTCTGCCTGAATATAAGCAAGAATTGCTCGATGACTTATTACCTAAACTTTATCCTGTGCTGGATGAAGCTAAGGAAACATGGCTAGAGATTGGCTTTGGCGGTGGCGAACATCTATTAGAGCTCGCTCAAAACTATCCTGAACGGCATATTATTGGTGCTGAACCTTATCTTAATGGCATTGCTAAATTGCTAACTGAGTTAAGCAAAACATCCATTACTAACCTTAGCATCATCCCTGATGATGTGCGCCCATGGATGAAAGAATTGCCAGAGGAGAGCTTAGATGGCGTCTATCTTCTATTCCCTGACCCATGGAGAAAGAAAAGCCACCACAAACGCCGCATCCTCAACACTGCCCTACTCGATCTCATCGCTAAAGTGCTAAAACCTCACGGCGTATTGCGTATCGCAACCGATCATGTTGATTATTCTGCTTGGATGATGGAGCACCTATTGCCGCACCCATCTTTCAAATGGGAAGTCAAAAGCCAAGATGATTGGCACGAACCGTTTAGCGACTGGAAGCAAACCCGCTATCAACAAAAGACGACCAAAGAAGGCCGACTTCCTATTTTTCTAGAATTCTCGCTGGTTTAGGCAACAGCATCGTAATCGTACCACGCTCGCCTAAAGGTAACCTGGCCAATTCACGCCCATAAGAATCAAACACGGCGCTGATGCCGGTATTGGCCGCTCGCACCATCGGGATACCCTGCTCTACTGCTCGGAAACGAGCCATTTGCAAATGCTGATAAGGGCCTGCACTCTCGCCAAACCATGCATCATTCGTTGCATTGAGCAGCCATTCTGAACCTTCTGTTTTAAATTCAGGAAAAATAGTTTCATAGCAAACCAAAGGCTGAAACGGTGGGATACCCTTCACCTGCAAACTCATCGCGCCTTCACCTCGCACAAAATCTTGCATCCCATGCGTAATTTTCTCTACGGGTAGAATCCCGCGAAATGGCACAAATTCGCCAAATGGCACAAGACGCACTTTGTCATAAGACGTTTCAAGCATTCCATCAGGTCGCACCGCATGCACGCTATTGAAGAAGCTTTTAATGCCTTTGCGTCCCTCATTCCATTCCGCCCGCATAGCTCCTGTAAGTAGCACTCCCCGTTTTGGCAAACTATCGGCGACAAATTTCACAGGCGGCGTTTGCGCTTCTAGAAAATATGGAAAAGCCGTTTCTGGCCAAATGACAATCGCATCGTCGGCCACTTCTTCCTTTTGCGTTAGCGAGGCATATGTTTTGACAGCGTCATATTGCTTATCCGGCTGCCACTTATGCTGCTGCGCAATATTGCCTTGAACAACATGCAGTTGATATTCTGTATATTCCGTCGGATTAGTATTTAAACGCCATGTACCATAGGTGAATGGGATTGAAACCATCAACAATGAGAGGCTCAAAGCCACCGTACGTTGACGACTATTATCCGTTAAAAACCATACTACCGGTAAGGTCGATAGCAATACCGTCCAAGCCGCGTAATTATAGCTTCCAATAAGATACACCCATTGCATCATCGGCTCCGATACGCCCCATGCATAAGAAATCAAATTCCACGGAAAGCCAGTAAATAAATGCCCACGCAGCCATTCCGTCACCAACCAAAGCAAAGCAAATAGGAAGATTGTTATCATCGCTCGCAACGCAAATTTCTGACGAAGCCAATGCGTGAGCAAAGTGCATAGACCATAATAAATCCCCAAAATGGAGGGCATACCCAAGACTGCAAACGGAATCATCCATGCGAATTTATCGGGTTCTACCAGTAGCGCATGGGCGAACCAATAAAGCCCGCTGGTAAAATAGCCCAATCCAAACCACCAGCCCGTGAAGAAAGCCTGACGCTTTGTTTTCACATTCCACAGCAGATAAAATAATCCGCTAAAAGCAGGTACTAGTAAAAAGAATAAATGAACTGGCGGTAATGTCGCCGTCGCCAACACTCCACATAGAGCAGCAAGGCTATAACGTGTAAACGCTCCCATTAGTTAGGCAGCAACAGTTGAGCGCGTTAAACGCACCATCTTAATGCGACGTTCATCCGCATCAATCACTTCCATCTCCACGCCACTTGCATGGTTACTCTTTTCGCCTTTAGCCGGCACACGACCGAGCTGCGCAAAAATAAGACCACCAAGCGTGTCGTAATCATCTTCTTCTTCATCAGGTTGAAGATCAAGTTTGAGAGCTTCTTCCAGCTCATCAATGCGAGTTTTAGCATCGACAATTACCGTCGACTTTCCATCCCATGCCAACTGTTCATGCTCTTCAGGTTCATCATGCTCATCTTGAATATCACCAACAATTTCTTCGAATAAGTCTTCTAATGTCACCAACCCTGTCGTACCACCATATTCATCCACTACAATGGCCAAGTGAACACCTGATACACGCATTTTTAACAATAAATCAGAGACTTTCATTGCCTCTGGTACGAACACTACCTCACGCAAAATCTGATTAAGGTGGAAGCCCTCTGTCCCATTCCCCAATAACGGGAGCAAATCTTTCACATGCAAAAAGCCTTTAATGCTATCCAGAGAGTCTTCATAAACGGGCAAGCGCGTATGACCAGACTCAACCACCAAGTCACGTAATTCATTCAGGTTCGTTGAGAGTTCAACCGCTACCATATCTGATTGCGGAATCATAATATCATCAATATCCGTATCACCCATTTCCATCACGTTGGAAAGAATTTGGCGTTCTTCTTCGGGCATAGCGGTCACTTCTTCCGCATGCTCTTCCAGTACCTCTTGCAAAGCATCTTTCAACGTTGCCTCTTTCGCAAGGCCAACTTTACGCAAAACCCACGTCAAAAGACCGGTTTGCGCTTTCTCGCTATCATGATGAGATGGTGTTTCGGGGGTATTACCCCCCATTAGTTGCGACGCTTTAATCGTCGAGCCGTCTTCTGGCACTTGATTACTCTCCGTAATGTTGAAATCTCATTCTAGCGGGTTTCATAAGGATTGGCAATATTGAGCTTCGCAAGTAGTTCTATTTCTCTAGCTTCCATTTCTTGCGCTTCTTCTTCTTTCTCATGATCATACCCCATTAGATGCAAGCACCCGTGAATCACAAGGTGGCTAAAATGGTCGCTCAGACTCTTGCCCTGCTCCTCCGCCTCACGCTGAATCGTCTCCAGCGCGATGATAATATCGCCTAAATAGCCATCCTCATCATCGCTTTCAAAAGACAGCACATTGGTTGGCTTATCCTTCCCACGAAACTGATGATTCAAATTTTGGATAAACGCATCATCGGCCAGCACCAGCGACAATTCGCCCTCAACAAAATTGAGAGCTTCTTGCGTTAATTCTTTCGCATTTGGCAGAGCCTTCTCCCACGCCCCCGCCTCAGAAACAAGATTAATCATAACATCACTCTATGTACTGACTAGCCCATGCTGCAAGCACTCTGGCAGTATACTGACCATATTTGTCACTTTTCATCAGTAAGTGGTCTGCTTTATCGAGGGATATAAAACTCTTAGGATGATTAGCTGCCTCGTAAATACTCCTTGCATGATCAATAGGCACAGTATCATCAACTGGTGAGTGCATCACTAATAGAGGCTTCTTAAGGTTCCGAATATGATCCGTAATATTCTGACTAACCGCATCATCAATGAATTGTTTTTTAATTTTAAAAGAGCGTCCTGCAAGCAGCAACTCTACTTCTCCTTGCTCTTCGATAGCTTCAAGAGAGCTGCCAAATTGTTTGAGCACATTAACACTATCAAATGGCGCACCAATCGTGACCACTGCTTTTACATGCTCAATATGTGCAGCAGCTACTAAAGTTGCCGCACCACCGAGACTATGACCAATCATAATGTCAGGTGCTTGAAGGTTAGCTTGCATGAATTTTTCAGCGGCTATTAAGTCCTGTACATTGGAAGAAAAATTCGTATTTGCAAAATCACCATGACTCGCTCCAATCCCTGTAAAATCAAACCTGAACAACGCAATCTCATCTTCGTTTAACGCCTTGGCAATACGATTAATGGCACTCAAATCCTTGCCACAAGTAAAACAATGCGCGAAAAGTGCATAAGCTTTAGCTTCACCCTCAGGACTGTCTAGCTTGGCAGAAAGCTCTTCTCCATTTGCCCCCTGAAACATAATTTTCTTTGCAGGCATTATTCTCTCCTTATCATGTAGTGGGAACACACTGCTTTGGATAAGATATATTGTTTACTTTTCAATCATCCTTATTGCGGGCTTCTTCGGCGCGGATTTTCTTTACTTTATCCCATTCTTCATAGGCATGAACAATCTTTGCAGCCAGGTCGTGGCGAACCACATCGCCATCAGCAAAGCGGGTAATTTCGATGCCTTTAACACCATCAAGTTTACGTGTCGCATCGGCAAGGCCAGATTTCACATCACGCGGTAAATCCATTTGGCTTAAATCACCGGTCACTGCCATTTGCGAGCCTTCACCCAAACGTGTTAGAAACATTTTCATTTGCGTCGCCGTTGAGTTCTGCGCCTCATCCATAATGATATAGGCGTTACTGAGCGTACGCCCACGCATAAAGGCAAGCGGCGCCACTTCAATTTCACCATTTTCGATATGACGCATCACTTTCTCAGGCGACATCATCTCAAATAGCGCATCGTAAAGCGGACGTAGATACGGATCAATTTTATCTTTCAAATCACCCGGTAGAAAACCAAGCTTTTCCCCCGCTTCCACTGCTGGACGCGACAGGATAATACGATCCACCTCATGATTGATAAACTTCTTCACCGCCATCGCCACGGCGATATAGGTCTTACCTGTTCCTGCAGGCCCAAGCGCGAAGACAAGATCATTATTATGCAGAGCTTGAATATATTCAGCCTGCTTGTTCGTATAAGCCTTAATCTCTTTACGCAGTGTTTTGATCGTAAGCGAAGGTACTGCACCCGCTTTTGTATTTTTGCCTTTTGGCTTTTTAGGGTCAGTTTCCATGCGAATCGCTGCATCAATCTCAGCCTTATTCACATCTTCACCCCCAGCCAGCGCACTATAAAGATTATCCAAAATCGTGCGCGCTTGATTCACCGCCTCTTGCTCACCCGTAATCGCCAGCATATTGCCACGCGAAACCATCACCACATCCAGTTTCTTTTCTAGCTGGGTCAGCGTCGCATCATTCTCCCCATAAAGCATCGGCAATAGGGCATTATTTTCAAATACCATTGTATCCGAATGGCTGGCAGTGCTTTTAGGTTTTTGAGGCATAGATTAACTCGCTAAGGTAACAGGGTTGGCAATTATCCGCCCCGCCAAGCTGTTTGGCTGAGCTTCTACAATCTCAACTTCGCATAAATCACCCACTTTGTAACCCATTGATTGCGCATCGGCGACGTGAACGGATTGTTGATACGGGCTTTTACCGATTAATTGGCCGTCTTTTTTGCCGACTCGGTCAAATAGCACTTCAAACTTCTTGCTGTCAGAACTGCGGTTAAACGCTTCATGCTGGCGGCTGAGTAAACCTTGCAGTAGCGCGAGTCGTTTTACTTTCTCCGGCTCCGGCACCTGCTCTTTCTCCGCTGCCGGAGTGCCCGGGCGAGGGCTATATTTAAAGCTATAGCTCTGTGCGTAGCCTACCGTTTCAATCAGACGCATCGTGTCTTTAAAGTCTTCTTCTGTCTCTCCGGGGAAGCCGACGATAAAGTCACCCGAAAGCGCAATATCAGGGCGCGCCGTGCGGAGTTTCTCGATTATCTCAATATAGCTGGCCGCCGTATGTTGGCGGTTCATCGCCTTTAAAATACGATCAGAACCCGCTTGCACAGGCAAATGCAGATAGGGCATCATTTGCGGCAAATCACCATGTGCAGCAATCAAATCATCTTCCATATCGCGTGGATGCGAAGTGGTGTAACGAATGCGTTTAATCTCCGGCACATCATTAGCAATCTCGCGGATCAACCATGCGAGGCCGCGTTCTTTGCCATGCTTATCCAGCCCGTGATAAGCATTCACATTCTGGCCGAGCAGCGTAACTTCAATCGTGCCTTTCGCGGCAAGAATCTTCGCCTCTTCCAGAATTTTTTCTACTGGACGCGAGAACTCAGCGCCACGCGTATAAGGCACCACGCAGAAGGTGCAGAACTTATCGCAGCCTTCTTGCACCGATAAAAAGGCCGAACCTGCTTTAGGCTTACCCGGTTGCGGCAATTCATCAAATTTTTGCATCGTCGGAAAATCAAGCTCAACTACGCCTTTTTTCGTTTCCAGCTCACGCAGCATCGCGGGTAGTTTCTGATAGGTTTGCGGGCCGAATACCATATCGACATAAGGCGCACGTTTCATGATCTCTTCACCTGCCGCCTGCCCGACACAGCCACCCACGGCGATAATGCTCTCACGCTCGCCACGTTTCTTCTTGATACGCCCTAGATCGGAATAGACCTTCTCCTCCGCCTTTTCGCGAATATGGCAAGTATTGAGAATCACCAGATCAGCGCCATCAGGCTGTTCCTGCACCTCATAACCGAGCGGCTCAAGAATATCCTCCATCCGCTCCGTGTCATACACATTCATCTGGCAGCCATAGGTCTTAATATATAATTTCTTGCTCATGGCCGCTTAGTTACTGGCTTTTTCCTCTTCTGCCAAGCGGCTTTCTGCTTCGGCGCGCATTTTGGCCATGCTGGTTTCACTTGGACATTTGACTAGCTCGTAGAAACGCTTTTCGGGGTAATCTTCTTCGCGCACGAAGCGTTGTAGGCCTTCAATATATTCGCCATCTTTATATTCAATATACATAATATGCGTGGGCGCCGCAGGAAATTCGAGGCGTTGTTTTAGCGGCCAGCGCTTTTCCTCTGCTAGTGAGAAGAACTTAATCTTAAACGTTTCAGGAAAATGCTCATTCAGATAAAACTCACGAATGGTTGCGAAATAATCAGCACGGTCTTCTGTCTCACACGCTTTTGAGGCGGGATGGATAATTTCCTCCAGCAGCTTTTTATCTTTTTTCTGCCTAACATCGCGGTAATTCATCACAAACTCGCTTTGATGCTTTGGCATATTAACCGAAGCCTTCCAGAACGGTTCCAACCCTTTGCGTTCTACGCCAAGATAGTAATTCGCATAATCTTCAGGATCACCCTGTGGTGGCGCATCGCCAGCAACTTGTGCTTGCGCAGAGATGGCCATTAAGCCGATGGATATTGCACTAAGCCACCAATAACGCATTCGTCTTTTCCGCCATCGCAATGTCATTATCAGACAAGCTATCGCTATCATGAGTGGTGAAAGTAATATTGGCATAGCCCCAGCCAAACTCGATATCCGGATGATGGTTCGCGTCTTCTGCCATCTCGCCCAGTTTGTTCACGAATGCCAAAGATTCAACAAAATTGTTGAACTTCCAACGACGTGAAATTGACTTACCAGAAGCGGCGAGCTCCCATCCTTGTGGAATATTCATATTACCCTCAATTTTATTACTTGCTTATAAGCCAATTATACGGATTTTTAGCCCCTATGTCCAATATTCTTAGCATTGATACGACTCTTGGCGGATGCTCTGTTGCCCTTTCTAACGGCGCGACACGACGCATTGAGGAACGCAATCAACAAACCTCGCAACTTCCTGCCATGGTCGAGGCAGTTTTGGCAGAAGATAACCTCACATTTGAACAATTAGATGCCTATGCCGTCACCATCGGGCCGGGCAGTTTTACCGGTGTTCGTATCGGTCTCGCCTTTATCCGCGGTTTAGCGCTGGCTGTTAAAAAACCAATCTATTCGATCAGCAGTTTGGAACTGCTAGCCTATCAAGCGGCTGAGGTCGGGGTTGAGGGCAATATTCTCGCCGCCATCAATGCCTATCGCGAGCAAGTCTACCGCCAAGAATTCATTCTCGAAAATGGATTACCTGTTGCGCTAGGCGAACCACAAGAGCTCCCAAACGCCACTCCCGCACCAGAAGGCAGTACGGTGGTCGGAGATGCTGGCGAATTCTTCCCAGAACATTCACAACAGACACTCTTACCAGATGCCGCCGCCCTCGCTCGCTATGCTACTAAACTGCCTTTGCCCGATATTCATAGCAAACCGGCACCGCTTTATTTACGTCTGCCCGATGCAAAGGCACAAAATGGGAATTTAACCGTTGCCACTAGCTAACCTGCTGCTCTAATCATATAGCATGCAAATTTACCTCCCCATTGCTGAAGTCTCCGTGAATATTTTCACGCTGCTCTCCTTAGGGGGCACTGTCGGTATTCTTTCAGGCTTATTCGGTATTGGAGGCGGGTTCTTAACCACGCCTTTCTTAATTCTTTTAGGCATTAACCCAGCCATTGCCGTGGCGAGCTCTGCCAACCAAATTGTGGCCGCCTCGCTTTCCGGTTTTTATGCCCATTGGGCGCGCCGCAATGTTGACTTTCGTATGGGAACGCTCTTACTCATTGGCGGTTTAATAGGCTCTACAGGCGGTGTATTCATTTTCAAATGGCTCAAAACCTTGGGGCAAATTGATCTCGTTATCTCACTTCTTTATGTCATCTTTCTAGGTTCTATCGGCAGTTTAATGGCGATAGAGAGCGTCCAAACTATGCGCGGCAAAAAGAAACGAAAGAAGAAATCTGACAAGACCCCACTCAGCAAACGCCTCCCTTGGCAAATGAAGTTTCCACGCTCTAAGCTCGTTATTAGCGCATGGCTGCCTTTGGGGCTTGGTCTCGCCGTGGGTGTACTCGTTTCTATTATGGGTGTTGGCGGCGGCTTCTTCATGATTCCTGCGATGATTTACCTCCTGGGCATGCCCACCTCTGTCGTGATTGGCACCTCGCTCTTCCAAATCATGTTTATCACCATTAACGTAACCTTCCTGCACGCCATCACCACCCAAACGGTAGATCTAATGCTGGCTGTACTCCTCCTACTAGGCTCCGCCACCGGCGCACAAATCGGCTCTCGCTTGGGTGCAAAACTACCCGCTGATAAGCTGCGTGGGTTACTAGCCATCATGGTACTAGGTGTCGCAATCAAACTCGGAATGACACTCTTCACTCCACCAGAGAATATCTATTCGATGACAGTAGAAGAAATCGACCTACGTTAATCTTCCAGCTCATCAATCATTGACGAAATAATATCTAAGCCCTGCTGCCAGAACTCTGGCTTGCTGGCATCCAAACCAAACGGAGCGAGTAACTCTTTATGGCGCAGCGTGCCGCCGGCGGTTAGCATTTCGATATAGAGCTTTTCAAACTCTTTCGCTTTGCCATCTGCCTGATATTGCTGATAGACCGCATAAAGCGAGTTCACCAAACAATCCCCAAATGCATAAGCATACACATAAAATGGCGTATGGATGAAATGCGGGATATAGGTCCAGTAATTTGCATATTCTTTGCTAAATTTAATACCGGTGCCGAGCGATTCCTTCTGCACGCCCATCCAGATTTTACCAATTTCATCTGTCGATAATTCACCCTCAGCGCGAGCATCATGCACTTGGCGTTCAAACTCGCAAAAAGCAATCTGGCGTATGACGGTATTGAGCATATCCTCCACCTTATTCGCAATCAGCACCTTGCGTTTTTTCGGATCTTTCTCCGCCTTTAACATCGCGCGGAAGGTAAGCTGCTCACCAAATACGGAAGCTGTTTCTGCCAGCGTGAGTGGGGTATCCGCCATAAGCGCCCCTTGCTTTGCCGATAACACCTGATGCACGCCATGCCCCAGCTCATGCGCCATCGTCATCACATCGCGCGGCTTGCCAAGATAGTTCAGCAAGATATAGGGATGCACACTCGGCACTGTCGGATGCGAGAAAGCTCCGCCCGCTTTGCCTGGGCTTGCAGGCGCATCAATCCAACCTTCCTTAAAGAAGCGCTCACCAATTTTCGCCATTTCAGGGGAGAAATCTTTATAGGATTTCAAGACGAGCTTTTTGGCATCTCCGTAGCTATAGAGCTGTTCTTTACTGCTAGGCATGGGCGCATTGCGATCCCAATAATCGAGTTTCTTTTTCTTAAACCATGAGGCTTTCAACTTGTAATAGCGGTGCGACAGTTTTGGATAACTCGCCTTAACGGAATTCATCAGCGCATCGACTACCTCATCCTCAACCGCATTAGCGAGATTACGGCTGCTAATGGGGCGTTCAAAGCCACGAAAACCATCTTCAATCGCTTTGTCTTTGGCAAGCGTGTTCGTAATCAAGGTAAAGAGCGAAGCATTATCGGCCAAACCCTCACCGTAGATTTTCGCCGCACTCGCGCGCGTTTTCGCATTGCTGGATGACATTTTATCCAACATCTCTTCTGAGGTGAAGGTCTGACTACCTATATTAAAGCGAAGCCCTGCCATTGTTTCGTCATAGAGCCTTGCCCAAGCAGAACGCCCAACAACTGACTTTTCATGTAACATTTTCTCCTGCGCCTCTGGTAGTTGGTAAGGGCGCATTTGGCGCACATCGCGCAACCAAGGTTCGTATTTTGCCAGTGCCGCAGAGTCAGCCAACATTGCTTTGAGTGACTTGTCGCTTATCTTATTAATTTGCAACATGAAGAACAGGATGCAAGAGCCATTCTCTGTCAGCGCTTCGCTCATATCTTGGTAAAATTTTGCGCGCTTCGGGTCACTCACATTCTCACAATAATAGAGCTGCGCGTAAGAACCTAGCTTGCCCGCCAAATCTTCAATCTTCTCATATTTCTTAATCGCTGTGGCTAATTCACCACTATTGAGAGATTTCACCTCACCATCATAGGTTTTTTCAAAGATTTTACAGCGTTTCTCAAAGCTTGTGAGATCTTTTTTCACCCCATCAGACTCGGCTGAAGGATAAAAATGGGTTAAATCCCAACGCGGGAGCTTCTTTAGTTCTATTTTATTGCTTTTACTTGTTTTTTTCTTTGCGGCGCTCATATCTACTCCTGTGAGTTCGTCATTAGGAACTATACTTTTTGATGGTTCTAAGCTACAAGTAACTTATGGAAAAAAACAATAAGAATAAGATTCCATTAGCACTTTCTTTTGAGAATCCCCTGAGAGCCCTGTTCACACTGGCGCAACAGCAACCTAACCGTCATTGCTTGGCTGAGCCTCGCGGCAATATGGTGCGTAAATACACCTACAAAGAGCTAGCCGAGTTAGTGGAAACCATTGCACGCGGCATTTCGAAAACCAAGAATAGCGAAACAAAACCCATTGGTATTGTCGCCCAAAGTTCTTTCCGAACCATTGCGGCACATTTTGGCGCGTTATTGAGCGGAGGAAAAACAATTCTCATCCCTGTTAATAGCAGTGCAGAAGAACAACAGCAGATTATTGCCGATAATCAAGTTGAGCTACTCATTCTAGATCATCTAGATGCGAGCAACGACCTTATCGAACAGCTACCTTTCCTTCCACAATTGCGCCAACTTTGGGTGCTGCAAGATGAGCCTGATAAATATCAAACACAAGTATCCACGCTTGGTTGGCATGACATGCTACATCTGGCGAATCAAGGCAAACGCCGCATCACGCTTGAACAGCAGTTAGAAGCACTGAGCGATAGTGAAAAACTATGCCGCTTCTACAGTCGGAACGATGTAAATGAGTTCCAACACCATGACTATTCATTGGGTGAACTCGCTGAAGAGGTGAAGTTTGCGACAGAGCGCGCTAATCATGAATATCCATCTTTTGGTCATGTTTCCCGCTTTCTCTCAATTATCCCGTTCAACCGAATTATGGGACATGTGGAAGGCATCTACCTACCGCTTCTTACGGGGCGAATGCTTATGGCAGTGGATCGTGAAGAAGCATGGAAAAGTGCTGCATTACCCTATGCCGCAGACTGTCTTGTTGCCAGCTCAATCTTCTTGAATAACGCATCCGAAAAAGTGCAATCTGAAGTAAATGATCATGGTGGAATTGCTCAATTCAGCTTCCAAAAGAACCTGGAACGTTTAAAGAAAGTGGCGCGACGCCGTAAAGACAGCACGCATGATGGCAGCCCAATGGTGAATTTCATTGCTGGCAAGACAGTGCATTACATCCTCCATCGCAAGCTGAAAGAAAACTTTGGCGGCGACATCAAGCTATGCTTTGCGATTGATAATGATCTACGTTTTGAGAATCGCCTCTTCTATCGCTCGGTGGCTATGCCATTCTTTGAAATTGATGAGGACGACCTACTGGTTGAAGCAAGCGCAGATATCACCGCAGGCCTTGCCTTTAACGGAGTACGTGGCACACAGCTTGCCAAAAACAAAGATGTGCTGAAGCTGAAAATTGTAAATTAAAACAAACAATTGCATGATTAATAAAAAAGGGCGCTCTAGGCGCCCTTTTTCGTATGAAGTGAGGTAAAAATTTAACCGTCGCTCATAATCTGTTCTGTCGCCACACCCATCAACTCTTGCATTTTCGCGCGGATATCATCTTCACGCTCTAAGCCTGCCGCTTGAAAATCTTCGTGAACTTTGCGGAACACATCTTCATCGCCTGGCTCATCAAAGTCAGCCAACACAACTTGCTTGGCGTAATCTTCAGCTTTTGCATCATCATAACTCAACTCGCCCGCAGCCCATAGACCGAGCAACTTGTTACGGCGCGCCATTACTTTAAATTCCTGCTCTTTATCCAAAGCATATTTCGATTCTTGGCCTTTTTTACGTTCTTCCATGCTCATAGCGGGATATTCCTTTTCTTTTTGGTCATTTTTAGCTAAGCAAGCTGCTTACTTGATGCAAACATAAGGCTTTCATCATTGAAAGCAAGGGAATGAAGACGATGGCAAAGGCAAAAACCAAAGGCAAAATGCTCTATGAGGGAAAAGCGAAACAGCTTTTTGAAGGGCCAGAGCCTGGAACGATTATCCAGCACTTTAAGGATGACACGACCGCCTTTAATAATGAAAAAATGGAGATTATGAGCGGTAAGGGTATTCTCAATAACCGTATCTCTGAATTTTTGATGCTGCGCTTGATGGAAATGGGTATCCCAACTCACTTTATCAAAGCCATTAATATGCGTGAACAATTGGTGCGTGAAGTGGATATTATTCCGATCGAAGTAATTGTACGTAACCGTATCGCGGGCAGCTTCGCCAAACGTTTCAAAATGGAAGAAGGCGATCCGCTACCCTACCCAATCGTAGAATGGTTCTTAAAATCAGATGAGTTGGGCGACCCACTCATTACCGATGAACATATTTTTGCGCTTAACCTCGCAGACCCTGCTGAGTTAGACGAGATGCACAGCCTAGCGCTTCGCATTAATGACTTCTTGAGCGGATTATTCCGCGGTGTTGGCCTATCACTACTCGATTTCAAAATCGAATTTGGCCGTATCTATGACGAAGAAGGCATCTATATCCTGCTAGCTGATGAAATTAGCCCTGATAGCTGCCGCCTATGGGATGTCGAAACCAACGAACGCCTCGATAAAGACGTATTTCGCCACGATCTTGGCGATATGACTGCCGCTTATCAAGAAGTTGCTCGTCGTTTAGGCGTGTTGCCTGAGGCCGAAGTGATTTCGACCGAACAAACGGCTAAAGAAGTTAAAGGCAAGCCAATCAAGAAGACTGGCGGCCGCAAAAGCAGCAAAAAGAAATAAGAGAGACCACCATGAAAGCAAAAGTTATTGTTACCCTGAAAAACGGCGTGTTAGACCCACAAGGCAAAGCGATTGAAAATACACTTACTCACCTCGGTTTTGATGGAGTGGAAAGCGCACGCCAAGGCAAAATTATCGAGCTGGATTTAGCCGAGACCGATAAAGCCAAAGCGGAAGCATCTCTTAAAGATATGTGTGAAAAGCTTCTCGCAAATACCGTGATCGAAGATTACGAGATTGAATTAGTAGCTTAAGCAAGATAGAAGAAAGACCATGAACCCAAGCGATATAAATAAAGACGAAGTCATTGAAATTCTTAATAAAATTTTGGAAGCAGAGCTTGCTGGTACCGTGCGCTATATGCACTACTCCCTCATGGTCTTTGGCTATAACCGTATTCCGATTGTAAGCTGGTTGCGTTCTCAAGCGACTGAGTCAATGGCTCACGCGCAAGAAGCAGGTGAAATGATTACGCATCTTGGCGGCCACCCGTCACTTGGTATTGGCGAGTTGCTGGAAACTCATAATCACGATATTGGTGATATCTTACGTGAATCACTTGAGCATGAGAATGCGGGACTTCAACTCTATCGTGATTTGCTCGAACTCGTTGAGGGCAAGTCCGTAATGCTAGAAGAATATGCGCGCAAACTAATCCACGAAGAAGAATTACATATTGGCGAAGTAGATAAAATGCTTCGCGCACCAGGTGATACGGAATCTATCCGCGCGAGCTAAACCTCTTTCGGATCCAAATGCACGATTACTTCGGCATCGTGGAAAGCAGTTTCTAGCTTTTGTTCTAGACCATCAGCAATATCATGCGCATCGCGCAAGTTTAAGCTAGCATCTACATCCAAATGCAGCTGCACGAACATTTTGCTGCCGCTATAGCGAGTTTTCAGGGCGTGAAAGCCTAACGCTCCCTCATGCGCTTTGATAATCTCTACAATCTTGAGATATTCTTCTTCCGGCACCTCTTTATCCATCAGGTGGTTAAAAGCACGGATACCTATTTTACCTGCTGACCATAAAATATAACCTGCAATCAAGGTCCCTAAAATCGGATCAACCAAACCAAGCCCCTGCATCGACGCAATGTAAATCGATACGATGATAAGAGCATTCATTAACATATCAGTCATGTAATGCAGTGAATCTGCCTCCAACACGACCGACTTTGTTTTTTTCAGCGTCATACGCTGATACATCACAATGATAAACGGCACGATCATTGATACCACTAACACACCAATGCCCGTTTCAGGGTTTTGCACCTCTGTCGGATTTACAAATCGCTTCACCGCCTCATAAAGCAAGAACAGCCCTGAAGCCGCAATGAAGCTGGCCTGCACCAATCCCACGATATCTTCAATTGACGTATGACCATGACGATGATCGTCATCAGCTGGTTTCGCTGCATAAAGCACTGCCGCTAAATTCATCATCGAAACTAAAATATCCATTCCTGAATCAAGTAACGACGAAAGCAAGCTGACAGAATCTGTTTCACGCCAACCATAAACCTTCAAAGCGACCAAAAAAATCGATAGCACAATGGGGAGTGCTATGGCTTTGATATTCATTTCGTGATGGTGATGTCCGTGATCATGATGATGCATCGTGGAACCATAATCGTTATCTTTCATTGCACAAAGCAGAAAATCACTTACATAAGGTTTATGAAAACAACTCTCGCACTTATTGTTCTACGCCTTAAAGAATGGATGCTCCTGCTGCCCACCTCCTTTGTGAAGGGTGCCGCTAATATTTTCGTTCTTATTTTACTCATTCTTATCCCTGTAAGCATGATTTGGGTAAATGAGATTGACGATTCCACTGCACTTGACCTTTCCGCCTACTTGCCAGAATCTCCGCGAGAGATGGTGGCCAGCCATTCCGTCGCCACTGCAATTGCATTAATTGAGCGTGAAACTCGTACCCATCATTGGACGCCGAATGATCCATGGTTTTTACCGGGTGCTTGGTTAGATCGCATGCCAGCCTATCAACGCGGTATCACGGCTGCGCTTTCGCGTTTTTCAATTGAGCTATCAGATCAGATCGGCCGTACTCGTGGCTCTAGCCGTATTGATGAAGATTTGGATAATGCTGCTGGACTTATGAAGTATCCGCCGGATGTATGGGTATGGAATCCGTCCGTTTCTTTGATACCCACGGCTTCAAGCGAAAAGCAATATCGCGCTGTCGCAAAATCATTCAGAAAATATAATGAACGACTAGCTAAAGGTGATGCCACTTTTGAGCGCCGCGCCGATAACCTGCAGCAAACATTAGAACGTATCGCCTCTGATATCGGCTCTGCTAGCGCCGCTATCGCTGAACGTATCGATGGCAAAAATCGTCCCTATGTCGATTTAGAAGCGGATGAAATTTATTACGATATTAAAGGTAAAATGTATGCCTATCACATGCTGCTCAAAGCCATGCGCTATGATTTTGCTCAAGTGATTGATGAGAAACAAGTCGCAAGCTCGTGGGATCAAATGGAAGAATCCATGCGCGCAGGCTCTGAACTCTCCAATTTCTTCATCTTCAACAATGCGCCTGATAGCCAGTTTTTGCCCAACCACCTAAACGCGATGGGGTTCTATTTGCTACGCGCTCGCACGCAATTGAAAGAAATTAGCTCGATACTACTGAAATAAAAAATCCACCACTGCATTACTGCGGTAGCGGATTTTTTGAAGTGACCTTAAAACTCAAACACGGGGCTTTGCCATACTCTGCCGTTACCGGGGGGCATCCCTATTGCCTCAAAAACCCCTTGTTGAATTTTAATATCAACAGAGTTTTCCCAACCAAATCCACCCGTCAAGGTGAAGGTTAATTCCTCATCCTTCTTCACTCTCAAGAAGAGGTAAGCTGAACCTAAACTTGGAACTGCATGAATTTGCTTGTCTCCTCCTTTTTGATGAACCAACCCCTCTACCCTCAAGCGAGATGGGTGTTTGGGCTCAAACGGAAAAGATTGATGTCCATCCTTCACTTCCATCTTGGCAAGATCCTCAGTCTCGGAAGTCAAAGTAATTCTTTGAAAGTCGTTTCTGAGGTTTGCAATCCAAATATTTATGGATTCCTCGTGTATTGTCGCTGTGACGACAATTCCAACATACTTAATAACAGTCATTTTTTTCATAATTAAATGAATTTGTATGTTCCGATAGATAATATTGAGTGCAAAAGGCACTAAAAATCATTCCAATAAATCGGAACAGAGTTAAAAAATTACGGTATTATAAGCAATTCACTGCGCCTGTAGTATGACAGTTTTGTGACAATTATTCCAAAGCACCTGTGGATAAACCAATGCCGCGTAGATCAGCTATTGCCGCACCGCTCATACTGCGTTATTCATTCCCTTTATGAGCAATACCGCAACTGCGACTAACGCATCCGCCTCTCTTACACCCATTTATAATCGGGTGATGATCAAAATTTCTGGAGAAGCCTTAATGGGCGATAAGGAATATGGGCAAGATCTCAAAATTATCAAACGTATCTGTGAGGATATTAAAACCGTTGTAGATATGGGCGTTGAAGTCTGCCTCGTGGTAGGCGGCGGGAATATCTTCCGTGGAATGAGTGCCGCTGAAGCCGGCATGGAGCGTGCTAATGCTGACTATATGGGCATGTTAGCGACTGTGATGAACGCACTGGCGGTTCAGAATATCCTTGAGCAATTAGAATGCGAAACCCGCGTGCAATCCGCCATTCACATGATGGAAATTGCCGAACCTTATATTAAACGCCGTGCGGATCGTCATATGGAGCAAGGTCGCGTGGTAATTTTCGCCGCGGGAACAGGCAATCCCTTCTTCACCACCGATACTGCAGCCGCTCTACGTGCTGTTGAAATGAATTGCGATGCTTTGCTCAAAGGCACTCAAGTTGATGGTGTCTACGATTCTGATCCAAAAACAAATCCTGAGGCGAAACGTTTAGAGAAACTTACCTATCGCACCGTCTTAGCCGATGATTTAAAGGTGATGGATGCTTCCGCCATCTCGCTCGCTCGCGAAAACGATATTCCGATTTTGGTTTTCTCCATCCACGAGCAAGGCCAATTCGCCAAAGTCGTCTGTGGCCAAGGCCGCTATACAATTATTGAAAAGTAATCTGTCAGATTTAGGATCTAGCTACCGACTCAGCGCTTCTGAACGATGCACACTATTATCAAAACCAGCTTCAGCAGTTTTTACTGCTGCATACCCTATTTCAATATCATTCTTCTTTAGTTCATCAACTACGACTTGCGGTGTTAAGTCTCCCGCATCTCTCATTTCCGTCCATTGCTGAGCAAGACCAGTAGGAACCTGACTGCTGGCTAAATCTCTACCAATGCAGCAATCTCTGCTTTCACGGTTTTGTGTATCATTTATAAATGCAGCGATATAACCCGCGGCTGTATGATTTGCATTTGTTTGACTCATAATTCACTCCCTGAGAATTTTCTTTCCTAAACAAGATATCATAGGAATATTAAGGTATTATGAACGTTTTTTAACATGTATCATCTGGCTTTCCCATTGCTTCAACACAGTAAAACCACTATCTTGCGGCCAGAAATGAACATAGCTTAACGAAGGAAGCCCTAATTATGAGCGATAACGACCTCTCTGCCCTACCCACTCGTATGGAAAAATCAATCAACGCTTATGAAAAAGAATTAAGCGGTTTGCGTGCAGGCCGTGCTAACCCTAGCCTGCTTGATCCAGTGATGGTGGAAGTTTATGGCAGCATGATGCCACTCGCCCAAGTGGGTACCGTCAGCGCACCAGAGCCTCGCCTCCTTAGCGTGAGCGTCTGGGATAAAGATAATGTGAAGGCCGTTGAAAAAGCAATTACTGCCGCACAACTTGGTGTGAATCCATCAGCCGACGGACAGCTCGTACGTATTCCAATCCCCGATATGACCGAAGAACGTCGTACAGAGATGGTAAAAGTAGCCGGTAAATATGCTGAGCAGACGCGTATTAATATCCGTAATATCCGCCGCGACGGAATGGATCACTATAAGAAACTCGAAAAAGACAAAGAGATTTCTGAAGATGAGCTAAAGAAGGCTAGCAACGATATCCAAGACCTAACCGATAAGCATGTTGCTAAAGTAGATGAGCTACTCGCGGTTAAAGAAAAGGATATTATGAGCGTTTAATGCCTAAAACTGCTCCAGACACTTCTTCAAACATTAAGATTCCTCATCATATTGCTATCATTATGGATGGGAATGGTCGCTGGGCGAAAGAACGCGGATTACCGCGTAAGCTAGGCCATAAACGTGGAGCTGAAGCACTCAAAACACTCCTAACCGAAGGTAAGAAGCTCGGCGTTCGTTACCTGACGGTTTATGCTTTTTCGGCAGAAAACTGGGAGCGCCCTCAAGAAGAAGTGAGTGCCCTTATGGGATTACTCGGCCATTATTTGGATAAAGAGGCCGAGTTACTCATTAAGAATCAAATTCGCTTCCGCACGATTGGCGATCTAACTGCTTTAGAACCAGCCTTACGCACTCGTATTGAAGCATTGCAGGAAAAGACGGCACAGTTTGATCAACTTCACCTAACCGTAGCTCTATCTTATGGCGCGCGTCAGGAAATGACTAATGTGATGAAGCAGCTAGCTACAGAAGGCATATCGGCCGAAAACATTACCGATGAGCTTATCGCTCAAAAACTTGATACGGCAGACTTACCAGAGCTAGACTTACTCATCCGTACCGGTGGCGAACAACGGCTTAGCAATTTCCTACTATGGCAATCGGCCTATACAGAGTTGTATTTCACGCAGACCTACTGGCCAGATTTTACAGTAGATAATTTAAAACAAGCGATTGACTCTTTTGACGCACGAGAGAGGCGGTATGGAAATGTCTGACGAACTGATAACCACAGGTTACGCTTTCAGTACGTTCCATAAACGCGTTATTACCGGCTTACTGCTCATTATTTTTAGTTTTCTTGTTCTGGCTATGGGTGGCTGGATATTGGTCATTGCCCTGCTCGCCATCGCCTACCAGATGGATCGGGAATGGCATCATATCACCCCACCAGCCTTCAGCTGGAAACTAGCGGGCATCCCCTATATCGCGCTACCGCTTATCTCAATCATTGCTTTACGTGACCTCTCTCTCAACGCCATTTTATTTCCCGTTACCTTAATTGTCGCAACTGACGTTGGCGCATTTTTCGCTGGCAAGACTATTGGTGGGCCAAAGATTTCGCCAAGCATCAGCCCCAATAAAACTTGGGCGGGGCTTCTAGGTGGCATGACAGCAGCGGCACTCACAGCAACCTTACTTGAATCTCACGTGCCTTACCCTCACTCACTCCCTTCAGCTATCATGCTCGGTATTTTGATCGCCATTTTGGCACAGATGGGGGATTTCTTTGAGTCATGGCTTAAGCGTAAACAGGGATTAAAAGATAGCGGATCGCTGCTTCCTGGTCATGGCGGTGTGTTAGATCGCCTTGATGGTTATGTGCTTACCTTGCCATTTTACCTATTTTATCTTATAGTGAGCGCGGAGATAATAGTATGAGCGGGCCGTTAGCATTAAAAGAGACGATCACGCCGCGCCGCGCGGAACCCATAAAGACGGTCTCCATTTTAGGTTCTACTGGCTCCATTGGTCGATCCGCCATTGCGTTAATCAAAGCCCATCCTGACCGTTATCGAATCACGACACTTACTGCAAATAATAATGTTGAAGAGCTAATCAAGCAGGCCGTTGAGCTTCGCCCTGATTGGGTCGTCATCGGCAATGAAGAGAAACTCCCTCATCTGAAAAAGGCGCTCGATGGCACAGGTATGACAGTGACAGGCGGTTACGATGCAATCGTTGAAGCTGCAGCTTTCCCTTCTGATATTGTGTTAGAGGGCATTGTTGGCGCGGCGGGGCTTGCTCCCACCTTTGCGGCTATTCGTCGCGGCGCTACCGTCGCTATCGCTAATAAAGAACCGCTCGTATGTGCTGGAGACCTTATCCGTCAAGAAGCTGCTAAATACGGCGCCACACTTCTACCTGTCGATTCTGAACATAATGCTATTTTTCAAGTATTCGATTTTGAGCGTCCTGAATCAGTCGAAAAAATCATCCTTACCGCCAGCGGCGGGCCATTCCGCACTCTAAGCCTTGAAGAAATGCAGAATGTTACAGTCGAGCAAGCTCTGAACCATCCAACTTGGAGTATGGGCGCCAAAATTTCGATTGATTCGGCCACTATGATGAATAAAGCATTGGAAATTCTGGAGGCCTATCAACTCTTCCCAGTGAAGGCAGAGCAAATTGATGTAGTCGTGCATCCAGAATCAATCGTACATAGCATGGTCGAATATAAAGATGGCTCCTTCCTGGCACAGATGGGGCCTTCGGATATGACCATTCCTATTGCCTATGCACTGGCTTGGCCACAACGAATTCCAACACCTACCAAACGTCTCAATTTGGTAGAGATGAAGTCACTCACCTTCGAAGCACCAGATGAAACACGCTTCCCTGCCCTACGCCTCGCACGCGAAGTTTTAGAACATCGCGGCATTTCGCCCATCGTGTTTAACGCAGCGAATGAAGTGGCCGTTGAGCATTTCTTGCAAGGAAACATCACTTTCTCTGATATTATTCACGTAATTGAGGCTACCTTGCACACCATTACCGGAGAACACTTTACCAATAATACGCTAGAAGATATCCTTGCCGTCGATGCTTGGGCACGTCGTCAAGCAATCGATATCATCAAACGAAAATAACAGAGTCTCTGTCTATCATGGAAATGCTTGGCGATTTAACGCACACAATTCTTTCTTTCATCTTCATCTTATCGGTCATCGTATTCATTCACGAATTTGGCCATTACATTATCGCACGCTGGTGCGGAGTAAAAATTGAAGTCTTTTCCATCGGTTTTGGCCGCGAGCTTTTCGGCTTTAACGATAAAGCCGGAACACGCTGGAAATTCAGCCTATTACCACTTGGCGGTTATGTAAAAATGTTTGGCGATCAAGGCGCGGCCAGTACACCAGACGGTAAAGCGCTCAAGAAAATGACCAAGAAAGAAAAGGAAGTTAGCTTCCATTTCAAACCTCTTTGGAAAAAAGCACTGATCGTCGCTGGAGGGCCACTCTTCAACTTTCTAACAACCATTGCAGTCTTCACCTGGTTCGCTTTTAGCAACGGCATCACTTCGACAGAGCCTTTGGTTGGCGAAGTGATTAAAGACTCTGCGGCACAAGAGGCCGGCTTACTAAAAGGCGATCGCTTTTTAAGCGTGAACGGCGAAAAGATTGAAGTCTTTCATGATATTCCTATGCTGATTGTAACAAACCTTGGTACTGAGATTATAGCACAGGTTGAGCGAGACGATAAAACACTCGAGATTGCCATTACTCCGCGCATTATCAAAACGACTGACGCCTTTGGCAATGAGGTAGAGCAACCTCTTATCGGTATTCGCAGCCAACAACTCACCTTTAAGGATGTTGGCGTGGTACAAGCGGTAAAACATGCAGTCGGCCGCACTTGGGATATTTGCGCCGCAACCCTCAAAGTACTTGGCCAGCTCATTACCGGTCAACGTGGAACTGAGCAACTTAAAGGCCCCATCGGTATCGCCCAGATGTCCGGTCAAGCAGCAGATGCTGGTACGACAAGTGTATTATGGTTTATCGCCTTACTCTCAGCCAATCTCGGCCTTGTGAATTTACTGCCTATTCCAATGCTAGATGGCGGCCACCTGCTTTATTACGCAGTAGAGGCTGCAAATGGAAAACCAATGGCAATGAAAGTGCAAGAATATGGCTATAAAGTAGGGCTAGTATTACTCGTCTCCCTCATGGCTTTCACCATCATCAACGACATCGTACAATTACTCTAAAAGAGCTTGATTTTGTCGAGGATATCCGCATCCTCACAAAGAAAATAACATGGGGAAATATTACGTGTCTGCACGCCTTTCTGCTTTGACTCTTTTGGCTTTGGTAAGCACTTCTGCTTTATCCTTACCTGCACTTGCACAAACGCAGTCACTCCCCCTTCCGACAACGAACCCCTTACTTGCATCGCCTGAATCTTTCCGTGTGAATAAAGTTGCCATTACCGGCAACCAACGGATTGAGCCAAGCACCATTCGTTCTTATCTAGGTATTCGCGAGGGACTACCCTTCAATCGTTATGATGTAGATCGTGGTATGAAAGCGCTATTCGCTACTGGTTTCTTTGCTGATGTGCAGATGCAACCTATCGCTAACCCCACTGGTGGTGCGACGTTGCAAGTGAAAGTTATAGAAAACCCTATCATCAACCAAGTTGCCTTTGAGGGTAACCGCCGCTTACCAGATGAAGACTTAAAGAAAGAGATCGACCTTACGGCGCGTTCTATTTTCACTCGTCCTAAAGTGGATGCTGCGGCACAACGTCTCTTGCAAATCTATCGCCGTAGTGGGCGCTATCAAGCACAGGTAGATCCGAAAGTGATCGTGCTAGAAAATAACCGCGTGAATCTTGTTTTTGAGATTGCTGAAGGAAAAGAGACCAAAGTGACGCAGATCGACTTTGTCGGTAATAAGATCTTTAGTGACAGCAACCTACGCGATATAATCAAAACCACTGAAGAACGCTGGTGGAGTCCCTTCTCTAGTAATGAAAAATACGATCCTGACCGTGTCGCTTTCGATAAAGAGCTCTTACGCCGTTATTATGTGAAGCAAGGTTATGCGGATTTTCAGGTTAAATCTTCGATCGCTGAAATCACACCAGACGGCGAGAGCTTCTACCTCACCTTTACCGTTGATGAAGGCAAGAAATATAAATTCGGCGAAATCAACATTGCCAACAGCTTGAGCCAAGGTGTTGATTTAGAAGCGGAGCTCACCACTGAATCTGGTGAAACTTACAACGCCGATGAGATCGAAAATACCATTGATAATATGGTAGCAAAGCTTGGCGATAAGGGCTTTGCCTTTGTTGACGTGAAACCCAAATTCACCCGCAACCATCATGATCGCACCATTGACCTAACCTATAACGTCAATATGGGGCCACGCGTGTATGTGGAGCGTATCAATATTGATGGCAATTCGCGTACCTTAGATGAAGTGGTTCGCCGCGAGTTCCGCCTTGCCGAAGGCGATGCTTATAGCACTTCTAAACTTGCCCGTTCTGAACAACGTGTTCAAAATCTCGGATTCTTCGAGAGAGTCCAAATCAGCCAGCAACAAGGCTCCACCCCTGACCAAACTATCGTGAATGTAGAGGTACAAGAACAATCCACAGGTGAGATTTCTCTTGGAGCTGGTTTCTCAAGCACAGATGGCGCGTTAGCGGAGTTTGGTATTAAAGAATCCAATTTATTAGGCCGCGGGCAGGAACTGCGTTTAAACGCTCTCCTCGCTGCAGAACGCCAACAATTTGATCTTGGCTTTACCGAACCTTACTTCCTTGACCGCGAGCTTTCTGCCGGTGCTGACCTCTTTAGAACACGCACTGACTTTTCAAGCGAAAGCTCCTTTGATCGTGAGAGCCTTGGTGGTGCTATACGCTTAGGTTATGCCGTTAGCGAACACTTGCAGCATAATATGCATTATCGTTTTGAAGAGATCGAAATTACCGATATTGATGCTGATGCCTCTCGTTTCATTCGAGATCAAGAAGGAGCCAATACTAGTTCACTTATTGGGCACTCACTCACTTGGGATACGCGTAATAACCGCTTTGACACAACGGATGGTAACTTCCTCCGTTTTAGTCAAGACTTTGCCGGTCTCGGCGGGGATAGCCGTTACATTCGCCACGAATTTAGAGCGGCAAGCTTCTTCCCTATCGCACCTAAATGGACGTTCAGCCTTTCTGGAAATGGTGGACATCTTTACGGTTGGGATGATGAGCGCGAAATCCGTATTAATGAGCGTTTCTTTGTTGGCAATCGTCAACTTCGTGGCTTTGACCGTGCAGGCATTGGCCCACGTGATATCACCACCAACGATGCATTGGGTGGGAATATCTATTATACTGGAAGCGCAGAAATCACTTTCCCGCTTGGCTTGCCAGATGATTTAGGCTTCCTTGGCGCTGCTTTCGTTGATGTCGGCGATCTTTGGGATATTGATCAATCTGGCAGTGAAATTGTCGATGCAAATACTCCACGTGTTGCAGCAGGGCTTGGTGTATCATGGCGTTCACCTTTCGGCCCTATTCGTATTGATTTTGCGAAAGCTCTCGTTAAAGAAGATCATGACGAAACCCAGCTTTTCAATTTCAGCTTCGGCACGCGCTTCTAGTTATATTTAGTTATAAAACTTTACCTGTTTTTACTTGCAAAGAGTGCGGTTAATCTATTTGCTACCGTTCCATAATAAAACTACCCATCTAGGAGATGTAATCTATGAAACTCACAACCCTCTTTATGGCACTTATGCTCACCATCCTTCCTGTTAGCTTTGCCAATGCACTTGAAGGCGCAGCGGTTATCAATATTCAGGATATCATGCGCGACTCTTTGGCCGCTAAGTCTGTAAAACAGAAACTAGAGGCTAAACAAAAATCTTTTCAAAATGAAATGACTGCAAAAGAAAAAGAGCTTCAGAACAAAGAAAAGGCGCTTGCAGGTCAACAAGGCAAGTTATCGCCAGCTGAGTTTCAAGCAAAAGTAAAATCTTTCCGCGACAGCGCAGCGAAAGCACAACGTGACGTTTCAAAAAAGAAAGCAAAGCTAGATAAAGCTTTTGCAGATGCTTTAGCTAAAATCCAAAAAACGGTCGTAGGTATCGTTGAAGGCATTGCCAAAGAACGTGGCGTAAAGGTAGTTCTCCCAACTTCGCAGCTTCTTTATGCTGATCCTTCAATGGACATTACCAAAGAAGTTTTGGGCAAGTTGAATCAAAAGCTTCCAAGCGTGAAGGTAAACTTCTAGGCTCTTAATGGCTGATTTACGTTTCTTCGACCGCAAAGGCCCCTTCACTTTAGAGCAAGTGGCTTCTATTAGTGGCATTACACTTTCTGACTCAGCAGATAGTTCTGCTAGCTTTGAGGATATTGCACCGCTGGACCGCGCTGAGGCCACCCATATTAGTTTTTTCGATAATCCTAAATATGTAGGACAGTTCGAGAAATCTTCGGCAGGTGCTTGCTTCGTGAAAGAGAAATTTGCGGATCGTGCACCTAAAGATATGGTCACGCTTATCGCCGATGATCCTTACCGTGCTTATGCAATGCTCGCACAAGCCTTCTATCCTCGTGCACAATTGGAGC
This sequence comes from uncultured Rickettsiales bacterium, assembly GCA_964654855.1. Classification (GTDB taxonomy): domain Bacteria; phylum Pseudomonadota; class Alphaproteobacteria; order Rickettsiales; family JALZUV01; genus JALZUV01. Next base: position 422,784 of record CAZZJS010000001.1, on the reverse strand, counting down.
CCAACATCTCTGATCGAGCAACCATTGCAGATAGTGCCAAGATTGGTGACGGCTGTACCATTGAAGCGAATGTGTTTATTGGTAAAAATGTAGAGATTGGCAAAGGAACAATCATTCGTGCAGGCAGCTTTATCGACCGCGGCGTACAAATGGGCGAACACTGCCAGATTGGTGCCTGTAGTACCATCAGCCATACGATTATCGGAAATCAGGTAATTCTGCATCGCGGGGTGAATATTGGCCAAGATGGTTTCGGCTTCGCTATGGGACGTGAAGGCCATGTGAAGGTCCCTCAATTAGGTCGCGTGGTGATTGAAGATTATGTTGAGATTGGTTCAAGTACCTGTATTGATCGCGGTACGGGGCCAGATACCCATATTGGCGCTGGCAGTAAAATCGATAATCTCGTGCAAATTGGTCATAATGTGCAAATTGGCCGCGGTGCGGTGATTGTCAGCCAAGTTGGGATTGCAGGTAGCACTCAGATAGGCGACGGCGCCGTGCTTGGCGGCCAAGTGGGCATTGCCGGGCATTTACGCATTGGCGCAGGCGCACGTCTCGCCGCGCAAGCGGGTGTCATGGAAGACATACCTCCCGGCCAAGCATATGGTGGTTCTCCTGCTGTTCCCGTAAAAGACTGGCATCGTCAAACCATTGCGATTAAAAGACTAACCAGACCTAAAATAAAACCAACTAAAGAGTAAATGATATGAGCGAAGATCTTGTATTAGATGTAAATGACATTATGCGGATGATTCCGCATCGTTATCCTTTCCTATTAATCGATAAAATGAAAAATATCGTACCTGGCGAAAGCGCCGTTGGTGTGAAGAACGTGACCATTAATGAACCTTTCTTCGTCGGTCACTTCCCAGAAAAACCAGTGATGCCAGGTGTTTTAATTATCGAAGCGATGGCACAAACTTCAGGCGCACTGGTCGTGCATACGCTGGGTGATGAAGCAGAAGGTAAACTCGTGTACTTCATGTCCGTCGATAAAGCGAAGTTCCGCCAACCTGTTGGCCCAGGTGATACGATTGAAATTCTCGTGCAGAAAACGCAAGCGCGACGCAACGTATGGAAGTTTGATTGCGTTGCCACGGTTGAAGGCACGAAAGTTGCCGAAGCTTCCGTCCAAGCCATGATTATGCTGGATTAAGCGTGAGCCAAAACATCCATTTTAGCGCCGTAATTGAAGACGGCGCCACACTTGGTGACAATGTCACGATTGGAGCATTTTGTTCTATCGGCGCGAATGTGGTGCTTGGCAATAATGTCACGCTCAAAAGCCATGTCGCCATTGATGGGCATACGACTATCGGTGAAGGTACGGTTATCTTTCCTTTCGCAAGCCTCGGTCATGCGCCGCAGGATTTGAAATTTGCAGGCGAGAAAACCACTCTCACTATCGGTAAAAACAATACCATCCGCGAGCATGTAACGATGAACCCCGGCACAGGCGATGGTGGTGGAGAAACTACCGTTGGTGATAATTGCCTCTTCATGGTGGCCAGCCATATTGCACATGATTGTAAAGTAGGTAATCATGTTATCCTCGCCAATAATGCCACCCTCGCGGGCCATGTTGAAGTGGACGATCATACAATCATTGGCGGCCTCGCCGCAGTGCATCAATTTGTACGCATCGGCAAACATGCCATTATTGGTGGCTTGTCTGGTGTAGAACATGATGTCATCCCTTACGGTTCTGTCATTGGCGAGCGTGCTAATCTTGCTGGCCTCAACCTTATTGGCCTAAAACGTCGCGGTTTCTCACGCGATGCTATTCATGGATTACGCAACGCTTATAAAGAACTGTTCGCCGCGAATGACACGCTAGAGGCACGCAGCAAAGCTGTAAAGTCTACTCATAGCGAGAATGAGCAAGTGCAAGAAGTGATCGACTTTATCGAAAATGCAGGTTCACGCTCCATCTGCGTTCCGAAGGCGAGCTAACCATGAGCAAAGTCGGGCTGATTGCCGGACAGGGTGATCTCCCCGCTCTCATCCTAGAGGCTTTGAAATCGCAATCACGTGAATGCTTCGTGCTGGCAATCAAGGAAGATGCAAACCCAACTTTAACCGATGGCGTTGCGCATGAATGGATTCCGATGGCTGAAATTGCCCGCACGATGGAAATATTCAGCGAGCATGGTGTTAAAGATATCATCATGGCTGGCAAACTTAGCCGTCCGCCACTCAAAGCCTTGAAGCCTCCTGCCCTCGCTGCGAAAATCCTTAAACGCCTCGGTGCTGCGTTTTTCAAAGGCGATGACGCGTTGTTCAAAGCCATTGTTAGCGTTTTTGAAGAAGAAGGCTTCAGCATTATCGGTGCAGATGAAGTGCTCGGCGATCTCCTCACCCCCAAAGGCGTACTGACTCAAACTCAGCCCAATAATATGAGTGATATTGAACTCGCTGCCCAAGCCGCACGAGATTTAGGCGCGCGCGATATTGGCCAAGCCGTCATTATCCAAAATGAAGCAATCCTCGCCGAAGAAGATGAGCAAGGAACAGATGCTTTACTCAAACGTGTAAGCACTGCCAAAGGTGCCATCCTTGCTAAGATGAAAAAACCTGCACAAGAGCGTCGAGTTGACCTACCCGCAATCGGGCCCGATACCATCAAAACGCTTGCCGAAGGTGAATTTGCCGGCGTGGTGCTAGAAGCAGAAGGCTCCATTATCCTGCACCGTGATGATGTCATCGCTCTGGCTGACAAACACGGCCTATTTGTGATAGGCGTATAACATGACCAAAGCTCCACATGTCTATCTCATCGCAGGGGAAGCCTCTGGTGATTTGCTCGGCGGTAAGATGATGGTGGCGCTTAAAAGGCTTAACCCTCAGGTTACGTTTTCTGGCCTTGGCGGCCCTAAAATGATGGCACAAGGTTTAGATTCACTTTTTGATTTTAAAGAACTATCCCTCATGGGCTTTGCTGAAGTGCTTCCGCATATCCGCAAGCTGAAACGTCGTATGCGCCAAATGGCTGAAGATATTATCGCTAAGCAACCTAATGTCGTCGTCACTATTGATTCTCCCGGTTTTAACTTTCGCTTGGTGAAACAGCTACGTGAATCTGGCAAAACCGATAACATCAAATTCGTGCATTATGTCGCGCCTACCGTATGGGCTTACAAACCCAAACGGGCTGCAAAGATTGCGAAACTATTCGATAAGCTCCTCGTTCTTCTGCCATTCGAGCCACCTTATTTTGAGAAAGAAGGTCTATCCACCAGCTTCATCGGCCACCCCGTGTTGGAAGATGACTATACCCGTGCTGATGGTGAAGCATTTCGGGAGAAGCATGGCATTTTGCCTGGTGCGCAAGTCATCTTACTACTGCCCGGCAGTCGCCCTACTGAAATCCGTCGCCATCTGTCTATTTTCCAACAAACATTGGAACTACTTACGGCGCGTTACGGCGGCTTAACCGAAGTGTTGATTGTACCTAAAAATATGGAACATGAGATTCAAGATGATCTGGAAGAATGGCCGGGGCAACCTATTATCGTAACCGAACAAGATGAAAAGCATGATGCTTTCGCCGCAGCCACTGTCGCGCTGGTAAAATCTGGCACTATCACATTAGAACTTGCTTGCGCGCGTGTGCCGATGGTCGTCACCTATCGCGTCTCAGCCATCACCGCTTGGCTATTGCGCCGTATGATTAAGGTGAAATTCGTCAGCCTCGTCAATCTATTGCTCAATCGCGAGGCTATCCCTGAATTACTCCAAGAGAGATGCCACCCTGATAAGCTCGCGAAAAAACTTACGACATTCCTAGCTGACCATGAGGTCGGCGATAAGCAGGTGGAAGAAGCCCAGTATGCGCTGGGCATGTTGATTCCAGAGAATAGCAAAGCACCGTCGCAACTTGCAGCGGAAGAAGTGCTCGAGATCGCTAGCTCTTAAAGAAGCGTAATTTTTCGTCTTGTCCAAACAAGTAGAGCAACATTCGTAAACGCTGCCCGCGCTCACTCTCTAAGTCCATATCGCTATGTAAAATCAGTTTTACTTCGTCACGCGCGGCTTTGAGTAGCACTTGATCGCGCGGCAGCTCGGCAAAATGGAAACTCGGCAAGCCACTTTGACGTGTACCCAATATCTCACCACTTCCACGTAAGCGTAAATCTTCTTCCGCCAGATAAAAGCCATCATTACTTTCGCGCATTACCTTCAGGCGCTCGCGGCTAGTTTCACCGACTTTATCCGCATAAAGGAGTAAGCAGCTCGAGGCTTTATCACTTCGTCCCGCGCGCCCACGTAGCTGATGCAGTTGTGCGAGACCAAAACGTTCTGCATGTTCAATTATCATAATCGTCGCATCCGGTACATCGACGCCGACTTCCACCACCGTCGTCGCAACAAGAAGTCGAGACTCACCAATGGCAAAACGCTGCATCTCAATCTCGCGTTCTTCACCTTTAATGCGGCCATGCACAAGGGTCACATTGGTAAGCTTACCAAATCGCATAGCAAATTCGCGATGGCGCTCAACCGCCGCCGCTAAATCATCATCCATCTCTTCCGAGCCTTCGACAAGCGGGCATATCCAATAGATTTTCTCACCCCGTTGTAAGGCTTGCTCAACCGATTGCATCACTTGCTCATAACGGGCGAGCGGCATCGCACTGGTTTTAATCTCCTGCCTACCAGCTGGCTTTTCACGCAGGATCGATACATCCATATCGCCAAATAACGTCATGGTGAGACTACGCGGAATCGGCGTAGCAGACATTAGCAACATATGCGTACCCTGCCCTTTATCCGCCAATTTAAGCCGTTGATTCACCCCAAAACGATGCTGCTCATCCACCACAGCAAGCATGAGGTTTTTGAATTTTACGGAATCTTGAAAGACCGCATGAGTTCCAATCACAATCGGTAGCTCACCGCTTTCCATCTGCGCCATCACTCGCGCACGCTCCACTGGTTCGCAGGAGCCAGAAAGCAATGCCACTGACACACCTAATGGCTCCAAAATCTTTTGAAAGGCTGCAAGGTGCTGACGCCCCAGAATTTCCGTTGGTACCATTAATGCGGCTTGTCCACCCGCTTCAACAACCGCCAACATAGCCGCCAATGCGACTACGGTTTTGCCGCTACCTACATCGCCCTGCAGCAGGCGAAGCATTCGTTTGCCACTCGCCATATCGCTATCAATATCGCCTAGAACCTCTTGCTGCCCACCCGTGAGTGTAAAGGGCAAACTCTTGATCAATTGCTGGCGTAACGTTCCTTGTGGCGCAACTTTGGGCGCATAGGCACTGCGCTGCATCTTCTCACGCACCAATGCTAAGGTGAGTTGACTGGCAAGGAGTTCATCGTAAATAAGGCGTTGGTAATAAGGGCCATTGCTGCTGATATCTTCGCGATTCTCAGGTTCATGAATCAAACGGAGACTACGGTAAAAACAGCGCCACCCCTGACTCTTTTTCCATTCCGGATCGAGCCATTCGGGTATCTTACTCACTTGTGCAATAGACTGGCTCATCAATTCTAGCAACTTGCGGTGATGTAGCCCCTGTGTCAGCGGATAGATTGGCTCCAGCTTCGCAACCTTCTCTTCTTGCTCAGGGCGAGCGACCATTTGCGGATGTACAATCTGCCAACCTTGCTTACCTTGCTCCAACTTACCTGAAACCAAACGCACTTGGCCTTCAGGGAAGGTACGGCTCAGATAATCTCCCTTCGCATTAAAGAAAATCAGATTCAGCGAGATTTGTTCATTATGGCATGCAATCCGATACGGCACCCGCCTTCGGCCACGCGGCGCGGCGTAATGCTTATCAACTACTAATTGCAGCGTCACCACCTGCCCTTCAGATTCATCCGTAATATGGCTAGTCATCGAGCGATCCACCACATCGACTGGTAGATGCATCAACATATCGCGCACAGATGGGGTCTCACGCTTCAATAACTGCTGAAGCTGCTCGTAAGTTTTCTCTCCCACGCCCTTTAAATGGCGTAGATTAAAAAACCAGTTATCTAATTCAGCAGGACGCATCCTTCTTTCATAGTGATTTTATCAATGAAAACCATTAGGAAACATGCATGAGCAAAAAATTACCTCTCTCCGTTTTCATCATTTGCAAGAATGAAGCTGATCGCATTCATTTGCCGATTGAGTCGACTAAAGACTGGGTGGATGAGCTAATTGTGGTCGATAGCGGCTCCACCGATGGCACGATGGATAAGGCGAAGGATCTCGGCGCCTCTCAGGTTTTATTTAACGAATGGCCCGGTTATGGACCGCAAAAAGTCTTTTGCGAAAACCTCTGTAAGAACCGCTGGGTATTAAATTTAGATGCGGATGAAGCCTGTTCACCAGCGCTAGTGGAGCATATAAAAGCACTGTTTGCTGATGGCGAGCCAAAGGATGCGCTTTATGCAATCCGTAATACCATGGTTTTTCCTTTTGAGGATAAACCGCGTAAATTCTCCCCTTCCGGATTTTTCGTTCGTCTCTATCCTAAAGACAAGGCGGGCTTTAAAGAGAGTATCGTCCACGACTCAGTCATCGACAAAACCGATTCCCTGTCAACGGTGCGGATAGAGGCTCCGATCCATCATTCAGGCTTTCGTAACTACGCTCACATGAATGAGAAAATGAATTTTTACTCTGGCCAACAAGCCAAAGATAATGTTGCTCGTGGAAAGAAAGTAAGCGCCTTACGTTTAGTGCTGGAACCATTTGTGATGTTTCCTAAAGCTTATTTTGGGCGCGGCTATTGGCGTTTTGGCCCGGAAGGATTTGTCCACTCACTCTTTTATGCCTTCTGGCGTACCATGCGTTTAGCCAAAACCCGTGAATTTTATAAAAAAGAAGCCTTAGGAAGAGGTTAGCTGTTTTGTAGCCTTACGTAAACGCTGGGTTTGAATCTCGAATAGTTTTTTCGCAATAGGGTGCGCGCCCTCAAATAGCTCATGAAACCTAATGCGGTCAATCACATAGCAAGTTAGTTCTTCTGCTGCGGTGACTGTTGCAGAGCGTGGCGAGTCATCAATAATAGACATCTCACCAACAATTCCATTTTCTCCGATAATGGCAACTTCAGTTCCGGGCTCACCTCCTGCAGTAACCCCCACCTTGCCACTGATGATAAGGAAAGCTGGCCCAGGCCCCTCCCCTTCGCGGAAGAGAACATCCCCTTTTCTATACGTTCGTGTGATTAATGGTCTCATGCATGTATCATAAGAAGAAAAACCTAACTATTCGTTAACGGTGATATGTAAACTAATGCTTGACTCTGTAAGCCGCAGTTTTACATTGCGGACATGAATAAAATACGCCTCATGACCGCATCCTAATGTCTGCACACGCGCAGAACAATTCTGGTATGGTTAGCATTACCCTCCCCGACGGATCTCACAAAGAGTTTGATACTGCGCCTACTGGGCAGCAAGTAGCGGAATCTATTGGTGCGGGCCTAGCCAAAGCGGCTATCGCCATGAAGGTGAACGGCATACAGCGTGACCTTTCTGAACCTCTGCAAAATGGTGATAAAATTCACCTTTTGACCCTTCGTGATGAAGAAGGCCTAGAGATCATGCGTCATAGCGTGACAGCGCAAGTACTCGCAAAGGCGGTCAAGCAACTCTGGCCAGATGCGAAACTCGCCATCGGCCCCACTATTGATGATGGCTTCTATTACGATGTTGATCTGGACTATAATATCAGCACGGACGATTTCGCAAAGATTGAAGCGAAGATGGCTGAGATTATTGGCACTGAGGCACCTGTGGCTCGCGAAATGTGGGATCGTGCTGAAGCCATTGCGATGTTTGAATCTCGCGGCGAGAGCTATAAAGCCGAACTCATCAAAGGCGCGGCTGAAGATGACACGACCGAGATTGGAAAAATCTCGCTCTACCGCCAAGGCGAAGGTGATGATGCATTTATCGATTTATGTCGTGGACCGCATATTACACAACTCACTAAAATCCCATCCGCTTTTAAGCTACTCAAAGTAGCAGGTGCTTATTGGCGTGGTGATAGTAAAAATAAGCAACTTCAACGCATTTACGGCACTGCTTGGCCTAGCTCAAAAGACTTAAAAAAATATCTTCTACGCCTTGAAGAAGCTAATAAGCGCGACCATCGTAAATTGGGTAAGGAGCTAGACTTATTTCACCTGCAAGAGGAAGCAACTGGTATCCCGTTCTGGCATGATAAAGGCTGGGCAATTTACCGTAAGATTCAAGATTATGTACGTGGACGCTTACGTACCGCAGGCTATCAGGAAGTAAATACGCCCATGCTGGTAGATCGCCGCCTCTGGGAAGAATCAGGCCACTGGGATAAATTCCGCGAGAATATGTTCACGTCAGAATCGGATGAAGAACGCACACTCGCCATGAAGCCGATGAACTGCCCATGTCACGTACAAATCTTCAATCAAGGCATCAAAAGCTACCGCGACCTACCCTTGCGTATGGCAGAGTTTGGCACCTGTCACCGTAACGAACCATCCGGCGCCCTGCACGGCCTGATGCGCGTGCGCGGCTTTACGCAGGATGATGCACATATCTTCTGTACCGAAGATCAAATTACCGAGGAAACGATCTCCTTCTGTAACTTGCTAAAATCTATCTATAAAGATTTCGGCTTTGAAGAAGTGACCGTCAAATTCTCTGACCGCCCCGAAACTCGTGCGGGTACAGATGCTGTGTGGGATAAGGCTGAAAGCTCTTTACGCGAAGCGGTGGAAGCCACCGACTTAGAATATACGATGAATCCCGGTGAAGGTGCGTTTTACGGCCCTAAGCTAGAATTCGTTCTACGTGATGCGATTGGCCGTGACTGGCAATGCGGCACGTTTCAGGTGGATTTCGTACTCCCTGACCGCTTAGACGCCAATTATATCGGTAAAGATAATGAGAAGCACCGCCCAGTGATGCTTCACCGCGCTATATTAGGATCGCTAGAACGCTTCATCGGCATTTTGATTGAAGAATATGCGGGTAAATTCCCATTCTGGCTCTCACCTGCGCAAGTAGTCGTCGCACCGATCACCAATGAAGTGGATGATTACGCGCAAGAAGTGACCGATAAACTAAACGCTGCCGGTATCAGCACCCAAGCTGACCTGACCAGCGAGAAGATTAATTATAAAGTACGCGAATATTCGAATCAAAAAATTCCGTACATCATCGCCGTGGGGAATCGCGAAAAAGAAGAGCAAAGCGTTTCAATTCGTACGCTTGGCCAACAAGGACAAAAAGTGATATCACTAGAAGAAGCAATTGCAAAATTTGTGGAAGAAACAAAACCACCTTCCCATAGCGATGAAACCATCTAAAGACTTATTTAACGTTTAACTGATACAAGGAAATACATGGCATATAACAACAAAAAAGATATGGGTCCTCGGGTAAATGGAAGGATATCCTCCGAGAAAGTAAGACTCGTCGGCGCAACCGGTGAAATGGTGGGCGTTGTTCCTATTGAAGATGCACTTAAACGTGCGCGTGAAGCTGGCTTAGATCTTGTTGAAGTCTCCCCTAACGCGGAACCTCCTGTCTGTAAAATACTTGATTACGGTAAATATAAATATGAAGCGCAGAAAAAAGCTAACGAAGCGCGCAAGAAACAAAAAATCATTCACTTGAAAGAGATTAAAATCCGCCCAGGCATTGATGACCATGACCTTGGCATTAAAATGAAGCAAATGCATAAGTTTCTGGATAATGGCGATAAAGTAAAGATTACTCTACGTTTTCGTGGGCGTGAAATGGCACACCAACATTTGGGAATGGAAGTACTGGATCGCGTCAAAGCAGAAGCAGCAGAAAAGGCTCGTATTGAAACGCAACCGAAGATGGAAGGTCGCCAAGCGGTAATGATTCTAGCTCCGATTTCCTAATGCTCCCAAATGGTGCATAAGCGCAACGCAGTTTTTACAAAGATTAGGTATCTTTAAGGGTTGAGATGATTCTCAATTGCCTCTAAACCTTGCAATGAATTAACTTATTATTGAAACAACAACGTTATTGGGAAAGCCATGAACCGTAAATTATTACTCGCATCTGCATCCGCACTCACTTTACTAGCCAGCCCAGCTGTCGCTCAAGAAGAAGGTTTTTATATTGGAGTCGGCGGTGGTGCCAACATCATCCATGGTGACGATATTAACGGTAACGGCATTGATAATGACTTTGATCATGATGCTGGCTTTGTTGGTACAGGTACAATCGGTTATAAATACGGCAATGGTTTCCGTAATGAACTTGAACTCGGTTATCGTGCCAATAAGACAGACCAAATTGCCGATATTGACGCGACAGGCGATACAGAAGTTTACAGCGCCATGGTTAACTTGCTCTTTGACCTTGAGCTAACAGATAGCGGTATCGATACTTATATCGGTGCAGGTGCAGGTGGTGCGTTAGTTCGTCACGATAAAGCTGGCCCTGTTAGCGGCGGAACTCGCCTTGATGACTCAGACTTCACTCCTGCCTTTCAAGGTATCGCAGGTGTTAGTTACGCATTGAGCAGTAAAGCTGATCTTTACATGAACTATCAGTATTTCCACGCTGCGGACCCTAACTTCACAACTGAGAACAATCTTAAAGTTGATGCCGATTATGATAGCAGCACGATTATGCTAGGCTTGAAAGTTAATCTTTCTGGTGATGGACATGGTCATACGCCAGCGCAACGCCCAAGTGAGCTTGTTAATAGCGCTTATGATCCAGTTACAGTTGCCGATAGTGGCTTCGCAACTGATAGCAGTTTTTCCGGAAGCCCTGAATCTGTAGCCGCACCGATTTCGCGTACTTATATCGTATTCTTCGATCTTGATGATTCGCGTGTTACTGGCGATGCTCGTGCTATCCTAGCACAAGCTGCGGAAGATTCTCGCGCAGGTAACGCCGTTTCTATCCAAGTAGTTGGCCATGCAGATGCTTCTGGTGGTGATGACTATAATATGGGACTATCACAACGTCGCGCAAATGCTGTTGAACGTGAATTGGCCAATATGGGGGTAAATTCAAACGCAATGGATACTATTGCACGTGGTGAAACAGATCTTCTCGTGCCTACAGCAGATGGTGTAAAAGAACCTCAAAACCGTCGCGTAGAAGTGACTTACATTATCAATCCGTAGTTTAGATTAGATTACAAACATTGAAAAGCCGCTAGCCAGCGGCTTTTCTTTTGTCATAAACCCTTCATGTTTAAATGATAGAATGAATAAATGCGTTGGATATTACTGATTACTTCTCTTCACTTACTCAGCAGTCATAGTTTTGCTATGGAAACCAAGCAACTGCCTAGTGTTTCGCAACAACCCCTTGCAATTCAACTAGCTGTTTCAGCACTTAAAGGCTGTATGTCACAATATCTCTCACCTCAAGCAATGCAGAACTTAGAACCAAAGCTTCTCAACGCGATCAAACGAGTTGAAGGCTACTGTAAGAACAAGAATGAGAAGAGCGCTTATAAAGCAGTTCAGTATTACGCAGCACAACCTGAAGCGAAAGCGGCACGCACTTGTTTTAAGCAACTAAAACCATTACTCGATCAGCCTAACGTCAAGAATCTACTCCAAAAGTACCAATCTGACATCAACACCGTGCTGGCGGGAGGAATTCCACAACCAATCTGTCGCTAAGGCTTGATTTAGGGTTCTTCTGTAGCTATAGCATGCTCCATGACATTCATTGTTGATGATAACTGCATTCGTTGCAAATACACAGACTGTGTTGAGGTCTGTCCAGTCGATTGTTTCTACGAGGGTGAAAATATGCTCGTGATCAACCCTGATGAATGTATCGATTGCGGTGTTTGTGAACCAGAATGTCCAGCAGAGGCTATCCACCCAGAATCTGAAGAAAATATCGATTGGGTTGAGCATAATCGTAAATTTTCAGAAATTTGGCCTAATATCACCCAGAAAAAAGAGGAACTGCCTGAAGCTAAAGAATTTGATGGAAAACCAAATAAAATGAGTTTTTTCAGTGAGAAATCCGGCGAAGGTGACGTTTAATTCCCCAATTTGGCTGCACTATTATGATAAAAGTGTAAATATTTCGTGAACTTATCCACATTTTTTGCTATACTCTTTGCAGGGTAGTCGGGTTAGGGCAACAGTTCCCACGTGTATTCCGATATATAATCCCTCGTATATAAATTATAATAATCAGGCCTTCTGGCCCTAAGAGAGAGTGTAACATATGACGAAGAAAACCACTTCACCTGCTAAAAAATCAGCAACTGAATTCAAAATTGGTGACCATGTCGTATACCCAACCCATGGTGTGGGTAAAATTATGGGAGAAGAAACACAAGAAGTTGGTGGTATGACACTAAAACTTTTCGTGATCTCATTTGAAAAAGATAAAATGACTCTACGTGTTCCAGTGAACCGCGCACATACAGCGGGCTTACGTGGCATCAGCAACATGACTCAAATCGAAAAGGCATTCAAAACGCTTCAAGGTCGTGCTAAAACAAGCCGTGGCATGTGGAGCCGTCGTGCACAAGAATATGAATCAAAAATCAACTCTGGCAGCCTTATTTCGGTAGCAGAAGTGGTTCGTGACCTTCACAAGAATGTCGACCAATCAGAGCGTTCTTACTCAGAGCGTATGATTTATGAGTCAGCATTTAGCCGTATTGTTGGCGAACTTGCCGCTGCTGAGAAAACTGACATCACAAAAGCAACAGATAAGCTACTTGATGTACTCAAAAAGCAAGCTGCTTAAGTTTGTAAGAACACTAAAACAAAAAAGCCGCCCTCACTGGGCGGCTTTTTTTATATCTCCAAATACAAAATTCTATTTTTAAGGACAAACCGTACTGGTTGGCGGACAGTTGTTACTCCAGATATATTGCAAATCTCCATAACGAGTTCGCATATATGAAGTATAACGCACATCTGTAGCACTCACAAAAGGTATGCCTAAAGCGCTCAAAATAGGGGTTATAGGCTCATGACGTCCCGTGACTTCTACAACAATAAACCCTTCATCATCTCCAATACCGCTAACAAGGTCTATTGGTAGGGTTGCATTAACAGGACTATTAAAAGCTGCAACACTCCCTATATTGGAAGGAGCTCCTGAATTAAAACTGTCACTATCCTCATCATACTGCCATATGAGCTGTGGTGTACCACCCGCTGGCCTTAACACATAACTCACCACGACTTGCCATAAATTCTCTCCCAGCTCTTCACGAAATGGCAGCATTAATTGTGGAACTGTACCTAGCAATTCAGCGAACACCGCTTCAGTTAAACGAGTCCCATCCGTCGCAATGTCTGTAGCATCTGTATCAGCTTCAATCGGATTAGAAATAGTAAACGCATCCCCCAACACATATGCCGTTTTTATAACTTTTTGCTGTAAAAGCACGTAGCGTGCATAATCAATCATAGGAAAGGTTAGCAGCAGCAGAATCGGCAAAATAAAGGCGAACTCGATGAGTACCACCCCTTGATTATTTTTTAAAAAGTTTCGTAGCTTCTTCATTTAAGGGCCACCAGGTTCATTGCGTGTTACCGTTGCGGATGAGATGAGGTGCCAAGGCCGCCCCCCTGACGTATTAGAATTTAAGAAATTCCCACTATCACGAATAATGAACAAACCTAAGCCCGGAGTAAATAAATCTTTCTTATAAAAAGCAACATAAGAAATAACAGCACCAGGGGCACCTAGTTCTAAAGGTGGAGGCCCCACATCACAAGTATTTGGGCTTCCTGTATCCAACCATGAGCCATTACATTCATTCGTATTCGAACAATCTTGTCCCGGAATAACTTGATTTGTACCAGGATCAATGCATTGTTCCGGTGCAGCGTTACTCCACTCATCTGCAAAATTTACATCGAGCTGAGTCGTAAGAATAACCTTATTAGGATCCATCAAGCCAAGTGACTGTTGACCGATAAGATCACGCACTTGCTGCTCTACCGCGGTAGGATCTGTTTGAATTTTCGCAAAGCGAGTCACGTTATACATCGCGCTCTCTAACACAAACGCATAGAAAAAGATGACCGCAAATTCAAAAATAGCCAACGTTAGAAACGTAAACATTGGCAAGATAAATGCCATTTCAATAATGACAGCACCGTCTTTATCTTTCTTGAATTTCTTAAGAAACTTAATCATGCCCTTAGCATACCACGAAATTCTCTCAAAAAAAACAAAACCGAGCATTTAGCCCGGTTTTGTCAAATTTTTGTAACGAGTAAGATTATTAACTTAGCTCGCTTCTTTACGACGACGTGGACCGCGATCTCCGCCTTCGCGCTTGCCTTTTGGCGCGGCTTTTGGCGGCTCTTTTTCGTCCGAAAGATCAGCACCAGTCTCTTGATCAACAAGACGCATAGAAAGGCGAACCTTACCACGGCCATCAATCTCGATGCACTTAACCTTCACTTCATCGCCTTCCGATACCACGTCAGAAACATTTTCGACGCGATCATCGTTAAGTTCAGAAATATGTACGAGGCCATCTTTGCTGCCCATAAAGTTCACAAAAGCACCAAAATCTACGATACGAACCACTTTACCCGTATAGATTTCGCCTGCTTCTGGCTCTTGCACAATGCCGTTAATCCAGTCAACAGCTGCTTTACCTGCATCGCCATCAACCGCCGCAACGCGAATGGTGCCATCTTCTTCGATATCAATTTTAGCACCGGTCGTTTCAGTGATTTCGCGAATCACTTTACCGCCCGTACCAATCACTTCACGAATTTTCTCCGGATCGATCTTCATCGTAGTGATGCGTGGCGCATTGCCATTCACTTCGTCACGTGCTTCCGTCATTGCTTTGCCCATCTCATCAAGGATGTATTTACGCCCCTCGCCCGCTTGATCAAGTGCGATTTGCATAATCTCTTGCGTGATGCCCGCTACTTTAATATCCATTTGAAGTGCCGTTACACCATCTTTGGTACCAGCTACTTTAAAGTCCATATCGCCGAGATGATCTTCATCGCCCAGGATATCGGAAAGAACGACGAAATCGTCGCCTTCTTTAACCAAGCCCATTGCGATACCTGCAACTGGCGCCTTCAAAGGAACACCTGCATCCATCATCGCGAGAGACGTACCGCAAACAGTTGCCATGGAAGACGAACCGTTAGATTCCGTAATTTCAGACACCATACGAACCGTGTATGGGAACTCATCTTTGCTAGGCATCATTGGGTTAATCGCGCGGAACGCAAGCTTACCGTGACCAATCTCACGACGGCCAGGAGACTTCAAGAAGCCCGCCTCACCCACTGAGAATGGAGGGAAGTTATAGTGAAGCATGAAGTTCTGACGATATTCACCTTCAACCGAATCAACCAGTTGCTCATCTTGACCTGTACCAAGCGTTGCCGTAACAAGTGCCTGAGTTTCACCACGCGTGAATAAAGCAGAGCCGTGAGTTTTCGGAAGTAAATCAACTTCAGAGTCAATCGCACGAACATCCGCAGGGCCACGACCATCAATACGCTTTTTGCTCTTGATAAGATCGCCACGTACCACATCAGACTCGAGTGATTTAACGAATTTACCAATACCTACAGACGTTTCAGAATCCATCTCTTCTGTTACGAATTCCGCTTTCACTTCATCGCGAATCTCTGCAAGGCGTGTGCTACGCTCTTGCTTATCGGTTAGACCATAAGCTTCGCTGAACTTATCAGCTGCGAGCTTGCGGATACCGTCTTGAAGATCAGCATCTAGCTCTTTCTTCTCAACAACCCATGGCTCTTTCGCACATTCTTCCGCGAGTTCGATAATCATATCGATAACAGGCTGCATTTCTTTGTGACCAAAGGCAACAGCACCG
Organism: uncultured Rickettsiales bacterium; assembly: GCA_964654855.1. Lineage (GTDB taxonomy): Bacteria > Pseudomonadota > Alphaproteobacteria > Rickettsiales > JALZUV01 > JALZUV01. The sequence continues at coordinate 406,976 of CAZZJS010000001.1, read as the reverse complement.
AGCATTACTTCTTCTGAAAGTTCTTTTGCTTCAGACTCAACCATCATTACAGAATCTTTCGTACCAGACACGACGAGGTCTAGCTCAGAATCGTCCATTTCAGAGAAAGTTGGGTTTAGAATATAATCGCCATCTTCATAGCCCACACGCGCACCACCAATTGGGCCCATAAATGGAACACCTGAAATAGTCAATGCTGCAGAAGCACCTACAAGTGCTACGATATCTGGATCATTTTCTAGATCATGCGAGATAAGCGTACAAATCACTTGAGTCTCGTTATAGAAGCCCGCTGGGAAAAGCGGACGAATCGGACGGTCAATCAAGCGGCTCGTCAATGTTTCCTTCTCAGAAGGACGGCCTTCGCGCTTGAAGAAGCCACCAGGAATTTTACCGGCAGCGTAAGTTTTCTCGACGTAGTTTACCGTGAGTGGGAAAAAATCGATCCCCGTCTTAGGTGTTTTTTGCGCCACTGCCGTACATAATAGTACCGTGTCGCCGTAGGAAATCTTTACTGCACCACCGGCTTGGCGTGCAATTTTACCGGTTTCCATTGTTAGGGTACGTCCACCCCATTGAATTTCTTTTTTCGTAACGTTAAACATTCTTATGTTTCTCTCTTTAAATTATCCTTTATGAACGCGCGGTTTATAGCGTTTCTCGCAGTAAAAGGGAAGCAATAAAAAAGGCAGGAAAGCTCTCGCTCCCTGCCCTTTATTATTTCGGATAAACCGTTACTTACTTACGTAGGCCGAGGCTTTTAATAAGCTTCGCGTAACGATCAGCATCTTTGCGTTGTAGATAATCCAACAAACGACGGCGACGTCCAACCAAAATCAATAAGCCGCGACGCGAGTGATGGTCATGCTTATGAGTTTTGAAGTGCTCAGTCAGGTTGTTGATGCGCTCAGAAAGTACGGCGACCTGAACTTCAGGGCTGCCTGTATCATTGGCGACGGTTGCATATTCTTTAAGTAGCTCTTGCTTGCGCTGTGCTGTAATCGACATCGTGGTTCTCCTATTACTTTGCCTTACGGCGTTAAATTAAATACTCTAGTTGGCTTCACAAGGCTGCCGACAGGTTTCCCCAACGCCAGAAATTGCCCCGATACTGCATGATAACAACGCAACACCTTGGCTTCGCGCACCGCCTTGCTCACATTCAATGGCATGGCCGCTTGCCCTTGCATCAGCCGATGCACATCATCAGGTTTAAATTTTACCGCGAGGATGTCGTCCAGCGGCATGTCTATCGACATTAAACCAAAATCAGGTGGCAGTGCATAGCGCCCTTCTTCCACTAAGTCCAGCGAAACTGCACCTTCCAAGTCAAAAATTCCGACCTTAGAGCGCTGAAGGAAGGTGACATAGCCATAACAGCCTAGTTTTTGCCCCATATCACGCGCTAGAGACCGCACATAGGTACCTTTCCCGCATTCTACGGTAAAGGTAGCCTCATTGGCGCTAGATTCCTCTACACGCAGCTCATAAACCGTTACAGGCCGTACTGGCAGATCAACCTTCTTGCCTTCACGTGCTTTCTTGTAAGAACGCTCCCCCGCTACCTTAATGGCCGAGAAATCTGGCGGACGCTGCAGAATCTCACCGGTAAATTCCGGTAAAAGCGCCTCAATCTGCGCCAATGCGGGGCGATTCTCTGATTCGGCAATCACCTCGCCTTCACGATCATCCGTGCCGGTTTGCTTGCCCCACTCTACCGTAAACCGATAATTTTTGCGATCCGCCATCACATATTGCGAGAGCTTCGTCGCTTCGCCAATCGCCAGCGGCAACACGCCACAGGCCAGCGGATCCAACGTGCCTGTATGCCCCACCTTCTTCACGTTTAAAAGACGCTTCACAATCGCCACCGCCTTAGCCGAGGTCATTTCTTCCGGTTTATTCAGATTAAGCCAGCCATGTTGCATGAGGGAGCGGGTCTACTCTTCGCTCTCTACATCTACGGAGCGTTCCTTGGCTTCGCGTAGTAAGCTATCAATTTGAGTCGCGGTTTCGAAGCTGTGATCTAGCTTGAAATGGATACGAGGTGAGAACTTCAAACTCATCTTTTTTGAAATCAGCGCGCGGATCATGCCGTTGGAATATCTCAGCAGCTCCACAACCTCATCTTTTTTCTCACCATTAAGCGGCATCACATAAGCGGTCGCATTTTTTAAATCCGGGCTGATACGCACTTCAGAAACAGTAATAGACGCCTCTTCAATACGTGGATCACCTAGTTCACCCCGCATGAATATCTCGGAAAGACCGTGACGAATCTCTTCGCCTACGCGCAACTGACGCTGTGAAGGCCCTTTAGCCTGATATTTGTCTTTATTGAATTTAGGCACAACATTTACCTTACGCCTTTTTCGCTTTGGCCTCTTCAGCCGCAACATCGTCTACCGTACGGCTGACTTCTTCAATTTCGAATGCCTCAATCACGTCACCCGCTTTGATATCTTCGTAATTTTCGAACGCCATACCACATTCGTAGCCATTCTTCACTTCTTTCACTTCGTCTTTGAAGCGCTTGAGCGTTTTGAGCGTACCTTCATGGATCACAACATCGTCACGGAGCAAGCGAACACCTGCGCCACGTTTCACGATACCTTCTGTCACCATACAACCACCGACTTTACCCGCCTTGGTAATGTTAAAGACTTCGCGAATTTCAGCGTAACCAATAAAGTTCTCTTGTTTCTTAGGTGATAGAAGGCCAGACATAAGCGCCTTAATTTCATCCACCACATCGTAGATAATCGAATAATAGCGAATCTCAATACCTTCTTTATCAGCTAGCTCTTTAGCCTGCTTATTAGCACGTACGTTAAAGGCGATAATACTTGCACCCGTCGTTTGTGCGAGAGCCACATCCGATTCTGAAATACCACCCACTGCGGAGTGAATCACACGAGTCGAAATTTCTTCATTATCCAGCTTCGCAAGGCTGCCCGTAATCGCTTCTGCTGAACCTTGAACATCGGTTTTAAGGATAACAGGAAGTTCTTTCTTTTCAGAATTCTTCGCAGAAGCAAAGAGTTGCTCCATGCTTTGAATACCGCCAGCGGCTTTAAGGTTTTTGTTCTTCTGAACACGATATTCAGTAATATCGCGAGCGGTTTTCTCATCTTCAACCGCGCCCATTTCGTCACCTGCTTCAGGCGGCTCATTCAAGCCAAGCACCTCTACCGGCATGGCTGGGCCCGCTTCTTTCACGTGATTGCCTTTATCGTCAATCATCGCACGGACCTTACCGTAAGACGAGCCAGCGACTAAAATTTCACCAACTCTCAGCGTACCGTTACGTACCAAAACAGTCGCCACCGTACCACGGCCAGGCTCCACCTTAGATTCCACCACGACACCGCTTGCACGACGATCTGGATTCGCTTTGAATTCAGACATTTCAGAGGTCAAAAGAATCGCTTCTTCGAGCTTATCGAGATTCGTACCGTTAATCGCCGAGACCTCAACCATCATCGTATCACCACCGAAATCTTCAGCGATGAGCTCATGAGCCATAAGTTCATTTTTCACTTTATCAGGGTTAGCGCCCTCTTTATCCATCTTATTGATGGCAACAATGATCGGCACACCCGCTGCTTTAGAGTGGTTAATTGCTTCTTCAGTTTGTGGCATGATGCCATCATCAGCCGCCACTACGAGGATAACAATATCGGTCGCTTGAGCACCACGTGAACGCATCGCCGTAAAGGCTTCGTGACCAGGTGTATCAAGGAAGGTAATTTTATCACCATTTTCCATATTCACCTGATAGGCACCAATATGCTGAGTAATACCACCTGCTTCGCCGGCAGCTACATCGGTTTTACGCAATGCATCAAGCAATGAGGTTTTACCATGATCAACATGACCCATCACTGTAACGACAGGCGGACGTGGCTTTAGATCTTCTGGGTTATCATCTTCTTGTTGGATAAGGACATTCTCAACATCACCTTCAGAAACACGCTTAATGCGATGGCCGAATTCTTCTACGATAAGTTCTGCAGTATCTTGATCAATCGTTTGATTAACCGTTACCATAGAACCCATTTTCATTAACTCTTTAACCACATCAACGGCACGCTCTGCCATACGGTTGGCTAGTTCTTGCACTGTAATTGCTTCAGGCACGACAACATCGCGGATACGCTTCTCACGCGGCTCATCAACCAAGCCCATTTCTGCACGTTTTGCCTTTTCACGCGCACGTTTAACCGATGCTAGCGAACGCTGACGCTGCCCATCACCATAGTTAAGCGCCTGAGTCACGGTCATTTTACCGCCACGACGAACATTGCTACCCAACTTCATTTTGTTGGAACGATCACCTCTATTATTACCTTTTTTATCATCCGCTTTTTTATGAGTTGGATGGGAAGGAGTTGCCTTAGGCTCTGGTTTCTTTTTTGCCGCTGGCTTAACAACAGGCGGCTCAATCACTGGCTTTTCAGGTTCAATAATATCAGAGTCTGACTTTTGCTTTTCACGGACTTTTACAGCCGCTTGAACCGGAGGTTGGTTAACCTCTTTTTTATCTTCTTTAGCTGCTTCCGCCGCTTGCAACGCTTTCAAACGTGCTTCTTGCTCACGTGCACTTAGACCTGCATTTCCTGCCGTCGCTTCACGCTTCATCTCGCCGCCATCACGGCTGTAATTACGAGTTTTTCGCACTTCAACGGTGACCGTCTTAGAACGTCCACGTTGGAAGTTTTGCGTTACTTTACCACCTTCCACCGTTTTGGTGAGGGAAAGTTTGCTTGGCCCAATTTTGAGCGTCGACTTCGAACTGTTATCTTTATCTGCCATAATACCTTTATACTCTGCGTTCGCGCTTATAACCTATCTATTTCGATAAATCCAGCCCAGACCTCATAAGATTGCCTAATTGATTTTGCCAACCCTGAAGATTTTACGGATAAATGCACTGGATTAGCAATATTCAACACACCCGACATTTCATCCCGTGGAACAGGTTGGATAATTTTGACGGTTTCCTCTGCTAGCTTATTAAGCTTCGAAACGCCATCTTCAGCTGCATCACTGGCATGGATTAAAAGGCGGCTTTCACCCGCTCTAAGCGCCGATGCAACCTTCTCAAACCCATTAACCATTTCACGACTTTGCAACGCACGTTGCAATAGGTTCAAAAAGCGTTGTTTGAGCGTACTTTGAACCTTCTCCAACAAACCATCCGGCACCGTGACGGACTGTTTTGCACCACGTGCAAAAAGATTATGAGAGATCGCTTGTTCAACCTGCATTTTGTGAGGATAAACCCAGATACCACGCCCCGGAAGATTACGCTTTACATCAAAGGTAATCACGCCACCAGGTGAAGCGACAAAGCGCAAAAGCTCGTCACGCGGGAAAGACTCCCCTGTAACGACACAACGTCGCAAGCCCCCCCCCTGCGACGTTGTCTCTGATTCTAAACTGTGATTATGCGGACTCAGATTTACTACCTGTATCTTCATCTTCGAACCAATGCGCACGCGCACGCATGATAAGATCATCAATCTCATCATCATGCAGCGGTGATTTCGGTAAGAAATCACGATATTCATCGCGCGCAAGATCAGCAAAATCATCCAATGATTTCACGCCATTCTCAGCGAGCTTAAGAAGATCTTCATTAGAGATTCCTTCAAACTCAACAAGATCATCACTCACACCCATTTCACGCAATTTGTTTTGCGTTTCAACACGCTGTTGCTCGATCCAATCTTTCGCACGTGACTGAAGTTCTCCCGCAATATCTTCGTCAAACCCTTCGATATTGGCCAAATCTTCAACCGGAACAAACGCTGCTTCTTCTACGCTTGAGAAACCTTCTGATACGAGAAGATGTGCGATCACTTCTTCTACGTTCAAGGCATTTACAAACATTTCAGATAGGCGGTTAAACTCGCCTGCACGACGTTCTGACTCTTCTTCCTCAGTCAGAATATCGATACGCCAGCCACAAAGCTGCGATGCAAGACGTACATTCTGACCACGACGACCAATTGCAAGACTGAGTTGATCATCTGGCACCACTACTTCAATACGGTTATCATCTTCATCGATTACAACCTTCGCTACTTCAGCAGAAGAAAGTGCGTTTACGACAAATGTTGCCGGATCTGGCGACCATTCAACGATATCAACCTTCTCACCCTGTAATTCACTCACAACGGCTTGCACACGTGAACCACGCACACCAACACAAGCAAGAATTGGGTTTACGCTCGCATCTTGCGTGTAAACCGCAATTTTTGCACGCGAACCAGGATCACGTGCCACGGCTTTAATATCGACCAAACCATCATAAATTTCAGGCACTTCTTGAGAGAAAAGCTTCTTCATGAAGTCAGGGTGCGTACGAGAAAGAAAAATTTGCGGCCCTTGGCGCTCTTTATCTACATCAGCGATATAAGCACGGATACGATCACCCATACGGAAAGCTTCACGCGGGATAAGCTGATCGCGACGAATAATGCACTCGGTTTTACCGAAATCAACAATCACGTTACCATATTCCATACGTTTAACGACACCGGAAGCAATCTGTCCCATTTTGTCTTTAAACTCTTCAAACTGCACTTCACGCTCAGCATCACGTACTTTTTGTACGATCACTTGCTTAGCACTTTGCGCCGCAATACGACCGAAATCGATGGGCGGAAGCTCATCTTTAATTTCAGAACCTACTTCTAGAGCCGCATCATCTTTTTTCGCTTCCGTTACACGAAGCATTTTAAACTGATCATCCTCTTCTTCAAATTCATGATCATCTTCAACGACAGTCACCACTTTAAACAGCGTAATTCTGCCGTTTTTAGGATTCATTTCCGCACGAATATCATGCTCAGCACCGTATTTACGACGAGCAGCAACCTGAATCGCATTTTCCATCGCTTCTAGAACGGTTTCCTTACCGATTCCTTTTTCACGTGCTACTGCGTCTGCAATTTGCACTAATTCTGTTCCACCAAATGCCATAATCCTACCTCTATTTATCTCTCATTATGCGTTTGCGTTATTTTCTACTTCTGCAGATTTCTGTTCCATCCGTTGCGCCATATCTTCCATCAGCTCATCGGTCATCACTAATTTAGCAGAAGCCATCTCATCCAAGGGCAGCTCGAATCTCTCGCCTCCATTGACTAATATGACAATTCCGTCTTTCGCTTGCTCAATTCCACTGCGGAAACGACGACGTCCTTCTTGCGGTATGGCCATTTCCACTTTTACTTCATGGCCAACATAATCATTAAAATCCGCTTCATTCATAAGCGGGCGGTCTACGCCAGGGCTGCTCACTTCTAGTTCATAAGCACCATCAATAGGATCTTTCACATCAAGCAGTGCGGAAACCATGTGACTTGTTTCTGAACAATCATCTACCGTCATTTCAGCTCCATCCAGGCGCTCAATCATGATTTGCAGGATGCGGCGCTTCTCACTGCCCTGCCAAATAATACGTACTAAACGGTACCCCATTGCCTCGACACTAGGTTCGATAATAGGTCCGATAGATTGATGTATGCTGTTTAGTTGCATGCTCATCCTTAAATTTTCCAAAAGAAAAGGCGGGCTCTCGCCCACCTCTTATGGTGGTTAGTTACTCCCTCATGAAACAAAACACAAGTAAAATCCGTAAAAAACGCTTCACTTTATTTGAAAACTCTATAGAGAAGGCGAGTAATAACTTTATAGAAAGAGGGTTGGTATTATGAAATCGACTACAATTGTAATTTTGGCAATTATTCTTGCCTTTGTTATCATCGGCGCAAACACTATGTCCGGTGATAAGAGCTTCACTGATGGCATCACTGAAGCAGCAAGCAACGTAACTGACGGTGTTGGCGATATTGCCTCTGGCGCAACAGACCTTGTTTCTGATGCGGCAAACGCAACGGTTGACGCTGCTGGCTCTGCTGTAGATGCAACTGCTAACGCTGCTGGCTCTGTTGCTGATATGGCAACTGATGCGGCAAGCGCAACGGTTGATGCCGCCGGTTCTGCTGTAGATGCAACTGCTAACGCGGCTGGTTCTGTTGCTGATATGGCTACAGACGCCGCAAGCGCAACAGTTGATGCCGCTGGCTCTGCTGTAAATGCAACGACTGACATGGCGAAAGATGCGATGGATGCAACGGCTGATATCGCTACAGATGCTGCCAATGCAACGACTGGCATGGCTAAAGATGCAATGGACGCAACAACTGATGCAGCAAGCAACACGCTAGATTCTGCTACTAAAGGCATGACGGACACTGCAAATGATGCAATGGACGCTGCGAAAAAAGTTGAAGCTGCAGCTGATGAGCTAAGCAGTATGTCTAAAGATAGCATGATGGAAAAAGCGACTGAGAAAGCTTCTTCTATCGCTGTATCTGAGCTAGATGCTGAAGCTGAAGCTGCTGCGAAAGCACTCGACGCACAGCTCGCTAACTAATCTTTTAGCTTTAAGCGAATTCAAGAAAGCCGGCCTGAGAAATCAGGTCGGTTTTTTTATGCTCAAATATTAGACAAAAAAAGGCCGGCATGAAAACACGCCGGCACAAGGTGGGGAAACTGTGATTTGCATTTAATGCTGTTGCGATAAATTATGCAACTGAAAAAAGACATGTTGTTGATTTCTTTTAATTTCCTCCAGTTCGTGCTTATGCATCACGCGGTCGAGTGAAAGCTGTGTAAAGTGAAGAAAGATAACAATCACTTCTTCCATTTTTTCTTTTATTCTCAAGATAATAGCATCCGCAATATTCTGTACGCCACGGGCCTTTTTCTTCAAACTACCATGCAATTTCAGGGTGTAATCATCAATCGAAGTGTAGACTTTACGCAACGCTTTTTCGATTCGTCCACGTGACGCTTTTTGGTCTTTTCCGTCGGCAAAGTGGATAAACTCTTCTGTCAGAACCTCAGTTGATTCCTCTAACTGACTAATCAATGGCTCTACCAGCGATAGCTGTGCCTGAGCAGAATCAACAAAATCGCTCTCGATCGTCATCACCAGCTCATCAGCATAATCATAGAGCTTCATTAGCTCATCATATTGCTGTCTGTATTCTTCCATCTTATCAGTCATATCTTACTCCTTCTCATCTTCCGAGAACTTCTATTTCTTAAGACTAACATACAGAACCTATGTGACGCCATAATGACAGAATGATGACAAAACGGTTACGAAATAGTTAACGCGTTAAGAATTAACTACCGCTTTTCGGATACTACTCTGCTCTACATCCATAACGAACGGACGGGATAGGAGCTCCTCAATTGTTTCATCAATATCAACCCCTTTATGAATAATGCGCGAGATAGAATTACAAAGCGGCATTGGTACGCTGAGTTGTTCAGAGAGCAATGAAACAGATTCTGCGGTCACCGCACCTTCTGCAAGCGAATTTTTAGCCTGCAAACCTTCCATCTCTTGCTTCTTATCCGCTAAGCGTACCCCATAAGAGAAGTTCCGCGATTGCGTACTAGAGCAAGTCAGCACAAGGTCTCCCATACCGGAAAGCCCCATTAAGTTCTCACGCCGCCCGCCTAGCGCTTCTGATAAGCGCATCATTTCGGCTAATCCACGAGTCATAAGTGCTGCACGCGCATTTTCGCCATACCCCATACCAATTGCCACACCGCAAGCAATGGCGATAACGTTCTTCACAGCACCCCCTACCTGAGTGGAAATAATATCATCGGTATAATAAGGACGGAAAAACTTACCGCCGATAGCGTAGATAAATTGATTAGCAATCGTATCCTTACGGCTAGCGATAGTGGTCGCTGTCGGCAAACCACGTGCAACTTCAGTAGCGAAATTAGGCCCTGAAAGCACTAGGATTGGATTATCCGGTAAGGTGGACTCAACCACCTCATGCATAAGCGACAGACTACCACGCTCAATCCCTTTGCTCGCAATTACGAGCGGTGTTTCAGGCGGTAGAACATCGGCTAGAGTAATGCAGATAGCGCGCATATTCTGCGCCGGCACAGCGAGGATGATAAAATCCGAATCGCGCACATCGGCTAGATTGCTCGTAATTCGAATATCTGGATCGATAAAAATCTCAGCCAGATATTGTGCATTGGTACGCGTTTGGCGAATCGTCTCACATATACCTTCGCTACGCGCCCAGATTTGCGCTCTACTTCCCGCACGGTTCGCTGCTATCGCCAAGGCGGTCCCCCACCCTCCAGCACCTACGACGGATACTTTAGTTGTACTCTCTGCCATATTACCCACTGTGCCTATCTGGGCGGAACTGTGCAAGCATATTACTCATGGAAGAGAGAATAACATTCTGTAGCATCAATGTATGGTTCGGAATCGGCGCTAAATAGACCCTCCCCGTCCCTTCCAACACGCTTACCAGCACTTCACCGGAAGTAACCGTACCTAATAGTGAACGTGCCGATTGCTGAATACTGAAATCGAGCGTATCACTTCGTGCCACAGCGAATGATCCATCGACCACTAAGCGATCATTACGTAAATCTATTGCCTCAATCTCGCCCGGTGCTTGGATGATCACTTTACCTGTACCACTCACCGCCGTTTGGATAATCCCTTCACCCGAAAAGATACTTGTACTCACCTTATTGACGAACATATCCGCATTCACGCCCATCTCCGATGCCCAGTAAGCCCCGCGATCAAGAATGTACCGTTCATTATGCAAGTCGAGCTCAAAGAAGTTCTTAAAAGAAGGCTCTAATACAAGCTTACCTGAACCTTCATAAACAGGCCTAAAAGCCCGCTCACCAGCGAGCTTAGACTTTAAAAAGCCTTTAATCGTCGGCATGGTTGATTTCATTTCAATTGGCCCTTGGTAATAGCGCATCGCACCGGCCTCGGTACGCACCGCCTCATTACGCAAGTTAATCTCTACATAATTAAGCAGATCTTTTTGTTTAATGTACCAGTTAGGCATAATGAATCTCCCTCACTTCAACCCATAACAAAAAAGGGAAGCCGAAGCCTCCCTTTTTCATTATTTTGCTTACTGCAATGCGTTTAACGGCGCTCACCGAAGAGACGCAGCAACATGATAAACAGGTTGATAAAGTCGAGATACAGGCTCAAAGCACCCATTACCGCTGATTTACCCATAAACTCACCTGAACCTTGCAATGCATAATAAGTGTTCTTGATACGCTGTGTATCGTAAGCTGTAAGGCCTACAAAGAGCAACACACCGATCACACTAATCGCAAAGTGCAACATTGTGCTCGCAAGGAAGATATTCACAATCGACGCCACGATAATACCGATAACACCCATAATCAGGAAGCTCCCCATACCACTTAGATCACGTTTGGTGGTATAGCCATAGAGGCTCATTGCACCAAAGGTAATAGCGGAGATAAAGAATACACGAGCGATCGAGCCACCTGTATACATCAAGAAGATGTTAGACATAGACAAGCCCATCAGTGCCGCAAAACCCCAGAAGGCCATTTGTGCTGCTTGGAAGCTCATCTTCTGAATACGCATACCGAGGAATAACACTACAGCGAGCGGTGCGAAGGCAACGATCCAACCGAGAGGTTTCATTCCTGCAATTAACGGCAAACCGCCGTCAACCGATGGCACCAATTGATAGAAAAGCGACATAAGCGCCTCTGATTGCACTGCCATAAGAGCAAGTGCGCCAGTGATCGCAAGACCACCTGCCATATAGTTATAAACACTTAGCATGTAGCTACGTAACCCCTGATCAACTTCTGTCGACTGGCTGTGTGCTACGCTAGCATTGCCTTGATTCCACATATCCATGTTAGATTTCCTCCAAAATGCGGTTAAAATAAAAACTTACTAATAATATAAGGCATCCAGCCTAGGGTTACAAGGCAAACTGGGGTAATTTTATGCACCCTCGTAGCGCATTACATAGTCATCCATGACGAAACCATCGCCAATTTGAAGGATATTTTCATCAATAACTTCAAAACCATAGCGTTTATAGAATGCAATCGAATTTACATTATCTTTATTCACTCTTAATTCCAGTGGACAATAACCGATTTGATCGAATAGTTGCTTTCCGATCCCTCGCCCGCGGTATTTTTGCTCAATATAGACCTTATAGATGAACATCGCATCGTCTTTACGGCCATATTGGATGTAGCCAGCCATTTTCTCATCAATCTCTACCAAACGGGTGAAACGTTCTGCTTCTTGCATTTGCTCAGTTAGCGCCTCAAGGTTATACCACTTCGCCAGCATGTACTCGACCTGCCCGCTTCCTATAATCGGCACATAATGCTCACGCCAAATACGGTGCGCTAAGACAGACAGTTCAGGTAGATCCGTTAATTCAGCATCACGAAACGTGATTGCATCCCTAGCCATCATTTGCCGCACGCGCCTTTTCACGCTTATTGTAACGCAGCTTGATGCTCCATTGCTGAACAATTGAGAGCAAGTTACTGCATACCCAGTAAAGCAATAAACCTGCTGGGAAGCCGGCTAGAATCACCATGAATATCCATGGCAACCAGCCCATTACCTTTGCCTGTACAGGATCAGTTGGTTTTGGGTTAAGCTGCTGTTGCACCCACATGGTCACAGCCATAAGGATTGCTAGAATTCCCAAATGCAAGAATTCTGGTGGAGCCCATTCGATCAAGCCAAAGCCCGTAAAGATGTTGGACGGGTCTTTTGCAGAAAGATCTGCAATCAGGTTATAGAAAGGCGCATGACGCATCTCAATCGTCACGAAAAGCACCTTATAGAGCGCGAAGAATACCGGAATCTGAATTAAAAGCGGTAAACAGCCTGCTGCAGGGTTGATTTTCTCTTTCTTGTAAAGCGACATCATCTCCTGCTGAAAACGCATTTTATCATTGCCGTAACGCTCTTTAAGCGATGCTAGCTTTGGCTGTAGGCGCTTCATCTCATTCATTGAGACGTAAGATTTATTTGCCAATGGATACATGGCAAGCTTGATCAATATCGTTAGTAAGATAATCGCCAAACCAAAATCGCCAACATGGCTGTATAGATAAGTCAGAGCCTTAAAGATCGGCTTTGTAAGGAAATAAAGGAAGCCTAGATCAACAGCACGATCTAGTAATGGAACTTGGTATTTCTCGCCATATTTATCGAGCAGTTCAAGCTTCTTCGCACCAGCGAATACAAGGCTTTCATATTCATCGCTTGTGCCAGGTGCAACCGTACGGCTACGCCCCATAAAGTCTGCCTGATAGCGGTGATAGCCATTTTTAGTCGTATAGCCTTTGAAGTTACCCGTGAAAGGCTCACCTTGATGCGGGATAAGCGCAGTGAGCCAGTATTTATCGGTAATTCCTAACCAGCCCTCAGCATTGGCATAACGCTTGGAGCCATCTTCCATCAAATCATCATAGCTGATTTCAGAAAGTGAACCATCAAGCACGCCAATTGGGCCTTCATGCAGGATAAGAAGCTGTGATACTTCCCCCTCAAAGGTGCGGTTAATATAGCCATAAGGCAGCAACTCTACATTGGAAGCAGAAGTATTAATTACACGCTGCTTCACTTTAAATAGATAGGAATCTTCGAGCGTAATCGTGCTTTCAAAGCGCAAACCTTGCCCATTTTCCCATGAAAGCGTTACCGGCTTCTCTGGTGAAAGTGTTTCACTATCGGCCTGCCATACGGTCTGGCTATTCGGTAGTGAAACTGCATTAACCGAGCCTTCGCCCGCGAGCCAACCAAATTCGATAAAGTAAGATTCAACACCGCTTGGTTGAAGTAACACGACAGACGGACTATCTTCTTCCAAATCTTCTGCATAGTCATTCAATTTCAGATAGTTAATGCGCCCACCTTGAAGTGCTAATGCACCTTGAATTTCCGAAGATTGGATCCTAACTTTGGCTTGTGCATTCGCTTGCTGCTCCGCGACCACTCGATCTGCCTGTACGGTTTCTTGATAGTTCTCAGCGAGAGCTTCTTGCATCTTCTCCTGACGCGCCACCTCTTCTTGACGTTGAACTTGTGTGGCATGTTGACGCGGCTGTTCAAACAATACTTGCCAAATAATCAAGCCGAAGCCAATGATAAGCAAAGCCATCAATAAGCGTTTAGTATCGTCAGGGTCTTGTTGGTTTAGCATTCCAGCCATTTAACTATCTCTTTTTGTTCTATTTTTCAGTCTTTTGCGGAACATTATCAATTCCACTACCGCCACCGGGACGACAACTTAGCAATCGTTTAGCGGTTAGCGCGCCACCACGCAAGACCCCATGCACAGAAATTGCCTCTGTCGCATAAGCCGAGCAGCTAGGAGTAAACCGACAGTTCCACCCAATAAGCGGCGATAGTACAAGCTGATAGCCGCGTATAAGCTTAAGTGCGAGCCACTTCATGCGCTTTTACTCGCTTTCTGATGTAAACGTTTGACGGCCTCACTCATTTCTTGCTCTAGCAAAGCAAATGGAACCTCTACAGCGGAACGACGGCCAATAAAAACATAATCGCAATCTGATTGCAGTTGAGCGCCCAAACTTTGCTGAACGACTTCACGCAAACGACGCTTGATGCGATTACGGATGACAGCATTACCCTGCCGTTTTGTAACGGTAAACCCAACACGAGGATGCTCTCCACCTGTGCGCAAACGTAGCTGAAGTACAAATGCAGGACGCTTCCACACATGCGGAGACTTGGAAGCTAAAATAAACTCAGAGCGTTTTTTGAGGCGTTCCAAAGGAACAAAGCGTTACGCAGATAGGCGCTTACGCCCTTTTGCACGACGACGGTTTAACACCTGACGACCGTTTTTCGTTGCCATACGCGAACGGAAGCCGTGACGGCGTTTACGAACCAGATTGCTGGGCTGAAAAGTACGTTTCATCGTGTTTCTCTCATATTTCGTCGTTTAGAAGCGCGGTTTATAACCATTTATACGGCTAGCGTCAAGCCGCAAATTCGCTATTGCGCGCCGATAAATTGATCTTCTTTACCTAATTGCGGCTGGTCATAGCAAAGCACATCCGTTTGCGACTTGTAACAATATCGCGAATCAATCACTATCTGCTCTGGCTCTGGCTTTGGACGCGGCTTGCCATGCATCCATTCATACATTTGATCTTGTGTAGCGACATTAATGTTGCTCATATCTTCGCAAGCAGTAAGAGCGAATAAGATAGCCAGAACGGTTATACAGGTTTTAATCATTCGCTTTCTCCTTCAATCCTAGCGCTTTTATATCTGCTATAATACCTTGCTCATAAGTCGGATACAACCATTCACCCTGTGGTAATAGGGCTTTGATACGATCATTTCTCACCTGACGGTTGCTATTATAAAACTCTTGCGCCATTTCTGACAGCGCTGCCTCTTTCCAATCGACTAAAGGAGGCACTGCAATTCCCATTTCTTTTGCCGCAAATTCTGCCACTTCATGCGAGGGAGCTGGTAGATCATCGCAAATATTATAAATTGTGCTGGCCTGTGGTTGCTGCATGGAGGCCTTTAACGCACGAGCTATATCTGCCACATGGGTACGAGAGAATAGTTGCCCTTCTTTATAAACACGATGCTTCATCCCACGTCGTAACTTGGAGAGTACGCCCCTACTCGGTCCATAAATACCCGCTAGACGGAATATATGAACGGGTAAGTTATGGTCACTATACAGCGCCAACCACTTACGTTCCGCAACCACACGGCTACGCAAACGTTCATTATTTCCTTTAACAGGTGTTGCTTCATCTACCCACTCGCCATCATGGTTTCCATAAACCCCTGTGGTGGAAAGATACCCGATCCATTGCCAATTTTGTGATGTAACCGCTTCCTGATAATGGTTGAGCACCGTATCACCTAGCTTCAACGGTGATACAGAGCAGAGCAAATGCGTAGATTCTTTTAACGCGTCAGAAATCATATCATCAGGAAAGTCAAAAGCCTGAATACCTAAACGCTGCATTTCACGACGACGAGGAGCATGGCGCGAGGTCGCGGAGATTTTCCACCCTTCTTCCATCAACTGCTTCGCCAAAGCTGCGGCGCTATAACCAAAGCCAAAGATAAATAAGTGGTTTGTTTCTGACATTTGTGTGACAGCCCTTTAAGTTAACCCCAATTAGACCTATATCTTTAACATGAGATTTTATTTGTCCAGACTTGTGACGGTTCTGATGCTTTTTGCAAGCTCTTACGCTTCTGCCAATGATGCATTAAACGATACACTTATCTATCACACCTATTTTGGACAAGCGACATCAGTGCAGCAAGCATTAACAAAAGGTGCTGACCCAAATACTCGTGATGAACATGGCTGGCCTGCCTTGGCAGCCGCTGCAGATAGAAGCGACAAAGAAGCTTATCCGATTGCAAAAGCTTTGATTGAAGCCGGTGCTGATGTGAATGCAGCGAAAGACCGAAATTATCCGCTACTTAATGCCATTAAAAATGAGAATGAAAAGCTAGTAGCCCTCATGGTCGCCGCAGACGTAAACTTACGTGTCAAAAATATCGAAGGGGTCTCGGTTTATAGCATTGCCAAAAAGCTCGGAAACCCAAAGATTATCTATCAAATTGAAAAAGAATTGATGGAACAAGCTCAAACACAGACTTTCTTGCGCGGCAGGCAACATTTAAAACAACTAACCACTCAATATGCATTCCATCACTGTGCATTTCAGTATTGGGGCTATTACCTGCGCTCTAAACAAGATAAGAATGTAGATGAAACTTTGGTTAAAAATCGTATGCAACTACATGCCAATGATGCAGCTGCTATCGGCCAGCGCGCGGCTCAATATTTCCCTACCATTTTTCAATCTAAATATGAGCAGATCGCTTCTACTCAGAGAGAGAGTGTATCAAAAACGCTTAATGACATGATCTCAAACCGAAACCGTCGCCGCTTAGGAGTCGGCACTCTGAAGGATATGTTTAAGCGCTGTCATTTGAATAAGACACCTGCCTATTTCCATGCCATCGCAGCACGTTGATTAGTGGTCATTAACTTGGCCTTAACTTATTTTGTGTTATCGATGAGAGATCATGACGGAATTACAACTCGATAGCCCCCTTAAGTGGCCCGCCCATATTTTACAAACAGAACGATTGAGGCGCGGTGTTAATCATCAGTTCCAACAAGGAATGGGAGAGCAAGAAGCCGTCGCTTTCTTGCAAGATGAAATCTCACGTACAGCAGGTATTAGCTCCGCTAAACTAACTTGCAATGCGCTTAACATTAACAGCCCAATGCCCACACAATATTTGAGCAAACACCCTGGTGCTTCCGTTATTCTACGCATTGATAATCAAACCTCTACGCTGTGCTGTGATCGCTGGCAAAGCTTGGCGCATAATATCTATGCACTGCATCTAGCAGTTCGTCAGTTCCGACAAATGGAAGAATGGGGTATCGGCAATTTAGCCGTCTTACTCCATGGCTTCACAGAAAGCGCAAAAGCCTCTGCTGCTTCAGCCTCGACAAGCAGCGGGAATGGCGCACCACATCATTGGCAACAAATACTTGGATTAGGTGCAGGCGCCACTTTGGAAGAAGCAAACGCCGTATATCGTACTCGCGCTAAAGCCATTTCTGAGGATAGCCCCGAAGAGTTACAAACACTAAACCTTGCAATTGCAGAAGCTCGCAAGCATTTTAACGGCTAAAACTAAAAGCTAATAACTAAGCCGCTACTTCGCGTAAAATATCATTCACACCGGTTTTAGAGCGCGTTTGTGCATCTACCTTTTTCACGATCACCGCGCAGTAAAGCCCTGGGTCATTCGGATTTTTTCCTGGTAGGTTCCCTGGAACGACAACTGAATAAGCTGGCACACGACCGCGATGAGTCTCGCCTGTCTCGCGATCCAGAATCTTCGTTGAGGCACCAAGATACACGCCCATTGAAAGCACAGCGCCCTCTTCAACAATCACGCCTTCAGCTACTTCTGAACGTGCGCCGATAAAGCAATTATCTTCAATAATAACGGGATTCGCCTGTAAAGGCTCCAACACACCGCCAATACCTGCACCACCAGAAATATGGCAGTTCTTACCAATCTGCGCACAAGAGCCAATCGTTGCCCACGTATCCACCATAGTACCTTCATCAACATAAGCACCCAGATTAACAAAAGAAGGCATAAGCACTACGTTTGGCGCAATATAGGCCGAATGGCGCGCCACAGCGCCGGGAACGACACGAAAACCCGCTTCGCGAAAACGTGCATCACCCCAATCAACAAATTTGGACGGGACTTTATCCCAGCCACCGGGCAGCACTTGCATATCGTTTAGACGAAAAGACAATAAAACCGCCTTCTTCGCCCATTCATTGACCTTCCAGCCCTCTGCCGCAGGCTCTGCTACACGAAGAGAACCGCTATCAAGTGCGTCCAGCGTTTCCACCACCGCTTCACGGACTTCACCCTTGGTTTGATAGTTAAGACTATCGCGTTCATTCCATGCTTTTTCGATAATTGGCTGGTAGTTCATGCTCTCTCCTTGATTTTTCAGCGGTTTTCGGTATGTAAACGCTCATGACGACGATTGCAACATTCTATCGCTTTGCTGACTTCAATGATTATGAAGCATGGCGCACTCCTTTGCGCAAAATGATGGATGAGCATGATGTACGTGGAACGATCTTACTTGCGCCTGAGGGCTTAAACTCGACTATCTCTGGCCCTGCGGAAAGTGTGAAACTCGTACTCGACCATTTGCAAACCGATAAACGCTTTGCTGATTTAGATGTTAAATATTCGATTGATACGGATCATCCTTTCGCCAAGCCTAAAGTAAAGCTGAAGAAAAGCATCATCACAATGGGTGATATTGAAACGCCTGATGCTGTCTGCATAAGCGGCAAGCAATGCACCCCTCAAGAATGGGATGCGTTAGTGGATGATCCTGATGTGGCGATTCTTGATACTCGTAATGAGTATGAGACCTATTTAGGGACATTTGAGAATGCCATTCTATGGCCAATGCGTAGTTTTTCTGAGATTATTGAAAAAGTACAAACTACCTTCGATAAAACGCAAAAAATCGCCATGTTTTGCACAGGCGGGGTTCGTTGCGAAAAGTTATCCAGTTGGATGTTGCAAAATGGTTATGAAAATTTATATCAGCTTGAAGGTGGAATTGTTCGCTATTTAGAGCAAACACCTGAGGCTAAAAGTAAATGGATTGGTAGCTGCTATGTGTTTGATGAACGCATCGCCGTTGGGCATGGAAATAAACCTGCTAAAGATGTAAGCTTATGTCCGAATTGTGATCATCCCTTATTGGAAAGTGATCGCAATCACCCAGCCTACCTACCCGCGATTCAATGCGGGCATTGCGCTTAGCGCTGTAGGCCTTTATCAGCCCCGCCACCAGTAACACGCTGAACCCAGCTCTTACCTGTGTCACCAACGCCTTTGCCTTGCGCTATATCCATCGCGAGAGAGGCCGCGCCTAACGCCGTTACCACCGCTGTCAAACCGTTAGCAATTTTGCTAAATAAGCTCTTCGGCTTAGATTCAATGCCCTGCTCCTGCTCTTCTGGCGTAGGCTCAGCACCTGATACCATTGCCTTAAAGCGGTTAAATGCAACAGCGATCAAACCGACTGCACCGACTGTGGTTGCAGCTTTACCGGCAAAGCCCATACTTTTGCTTTTACTTTCAACTTTAGCATTATCAAAGATTGCTTGTGCATCTACTTTAAAATCCACTTCATCAGTTGGAAGCCCTGCTTTTGTTAGCTCTGCCTCATACTCTTTTGCAATGAGCTTCACTAGCTTCTTCTCTTGCTTCTCAGAGAGGCCTTCAGATTTATCATCTTTGGCAGAGAATTGAAGTGCTTTAGCATTTGCCGCACGGCGTGCTAATTTTTCTTTAATCGACTCAACTGTTTGATTGTTTGCAGTTTTACGAGCGTTCGCAGCACTATCTACGATACTATGAATTACACTCTGCTCTAAATTCAACTTACTGACTTTGCTAGTAGAATCTGTATCAACAATCGATTGCTCAATATCTTTGATCGCTTGGTTTACATCTTCTCTATCAATTCCAGCTTCCGAACCATAGCGTTTGGCTTCCGCTTTAATTTTATCAATACCTTTGATACTACTCTTTTTCGGAGCTCGGTCCTTTGCAATTCGTGAAGCTATAGCTTTGGCCTGATCTTCGATCGCTTTATTACCTGCAGCAACACGCTTGCCTTTTTCAGCTTCACCAACACTTGCAACAATCCCCGCCGTGATGCCATCTACTTCTTCTTTCGTGAAAGCAATATGCTTCGGCTTAGTCCCTAGAAGCTCAGCGCTCAGCTTAGTTTTAACCAATGCCTCCAAACGCGATTGAGTCAACTCTTTATGGGAACCCTTAGCAAGTTCCTTGTTTATGTTCTTTACAGTGTCTTTCTCTTTATCAAAAAGCTTCTGGGCAACTCTCGCTGCTGCTTCATTGATGTTATACGTTTTCTCAGTTTTGCCTTTATCAGCCATTTTTAGCCTCTTTCGTTTTCTTCGCTATAACTAAGTTTTACAGAAGAAATGTTACTGTTTGATGAACGAAATATGACAGTTGCGTTACGAAGGGCTTTTTTCATCTGATAAAGGGTGAAACCCTTCAACAAGAGCCTTCATTAGCTCTGGTTTTAAGTGGGTATAGATTTCGGTCGTCGTAATATCTGCATGGCCTAAAAGCTGCTGTATAAGCCGCAGATCAGCCCCTCCGGCTAATAAATGAGTCGCAAAGCTGTGACGTAATACATGGGGAGAGACCTTGGAAGCATCCAACCCAGCCTTTGTAGCCATTTTTTTCAACGAAATTGCAAAATTTTGCCTTGTAAGGTGTCCTTCCTTGCTGCTGGAAGGAAATAGATAGGGTGATTTCGTCTGCTTTCGCACCTCTAAATAAGCCTTCAATGCCTGTAATGCTTGTTCATTGACGGGCACTAAACGCTCTTTATTCCCCTTTCCTATGACCTGCAATAAGGGTTCGCCAGATTTAATCATCCGTTCCACCGCCAATAATTTCAACGTCACGAGCTCTGTCACACGCAAACCCGTCGCATGTAAAAGAGCAATTAGAGCATAAAGACGGATGGCCATTGGTGATTGTTCTTCAGCTACCGTATCTAACAGCTTTCTTACTTCCTGTGCTGAAAGGAACTTAGGAAGTGATTTAGGCTGCTTAGGTAAAGGAATGGCCATCGCAGGATTATCAGCACGAAGATTCTCCTCCTGCAGAAAGCCGAAAAACTGACGATAGGTAGAAATCTTACGCGCGATGCTGCGCGGAGACAGTTCAGCATAAAAACTAGCCACTTGCCTCTCAATCGCCTTCATACTGCATTGCTCCAAGGAACCAGACACGGACTCTTCTAACGCGATGAGGTCTCTCTTATAGGCTTCTAGAGTATTGACTGAGGCCGCACGTTCAGCCGCCATCATTTGTAAGAATTGATCAATCAGATGTGAGTAGCCACTCACTTGGTCAGAGCTTCTTGCGCGATCGCCGCAGCGTCATTCGTCAGTCCAAGGGCTTTTAACTCTCCTACAAGAAAGGTAAGATCACTTACTGTATAATCTGATAATTTTCCGGTTAAAGGGCGCAATAGCACGAATAGCGCCTCTAACCCTTGCTCACTATCTTGTAACTTGCTGGCCTCTTCACGCCAAATGACCGATAACTCTTTCACCTTTGCTTGATAAGCCCGTGAGATAAGAGATTCTTCTACTTCAATTGAGATAGGCTTATCCCAGGCGCGGCGCATTGCCACCGCCACAAGTGCGTTTTTAGTATCATCATCAGAAGAGGTCTCTTTCAAACGCATCAAGGATAAAGGAATATCCGGTGAACTATCTCTCGGCGCAGAGAGATGACTTATATTAAGATGCTTTTCTTTTGCTAACTTCGCAAGCTCCGTACTTGGCTGACCTTTTAGCGCTATAAGAGAAAGTGTTTCTGCTGATAACCCTTCTTCAATTCCCTTAGGCAGCTTTCCTGCGAAACCAAGCCATGCAAGTTCTTCACGTTTTAGCATTTTGATATTTTGCTCTAACGGAGTCTTATTAATGATCGATTTAACAATGTTAGTGAATAGATCAGATGCATGATTCTGTTCACGCAACAGCTCAACCCCTAACTGCACCTTTGCCGTTTCTTGATTCAGCGCTTGGCATAAAACCTTAAAATGCTGCCAGAAAGCCTCTGGATTCGCCGCCTGGTGGTCACTCGCCTGCTTGCAAACCGTCTTATTTGAATTTGCTGCCAGCGTTTGCAAGAGATAACGCTGTTTCTGTAAATCAGCCGAAGCGACACTCTCTGGCACATTCTCTAGCAACTTTATCGCTAGTTTCGCTTGCCCCATTTTCAATAAAGCATTCACGCGAGCTGCCAACACAGACTCACCAAAATCCGCTCGAGCGGTTTCCATGACTAAAACGCGCGCCCATAAGTGACGTATCGCCGCGCTTTGAATTGATTCAGGTACATACTCTAACAGTGAGAACACCTGTTTTTCATCAAGCCCCTGCCACAGATTATAAGGCAAACCCGCTTTATTGGCAGAGAGAAACCCCATACCGCCACCTTTAGGAGCCTCAAATTCAGCAATTTCAATTGCTGGCTCACTTGCCATCAACTCAGCTTCTTCTTCGGGGGAGATAACTTCATCTTGCGCTTCCATCACATCTGATAGAGTCACTTCTTCAGATAGCCCTACCGGAGGCGCAGATAAGTCCGCTCTTTCTTGCGCCCACGCAGAAGAGGTAACCAACAAGAATGCAGCTAAGACAAGATTACTCCGCAAAAACACGCTCATGAGGAACTTCCCTTACCACTTGAACCTGATCAGGTTCTGGTTGTGACAGCATAAGCCACCCTATAAAGGCCGCTATGATTGCCATGATAATCAAAAAAAAGACTGCTACTCGTTTGTTCTCTGCCATCGCTTTATTGCAATTGTTTCGTTCTTTGTTAGTTTCCGTGTTCAGACAGATAGTTAGTGGTACTCGAAGCAAATGGCAAGCCTATCCAAACCAATTGTTCTCGTCGGATTGATGGGAGCAGGAAAATCAACCATCGGCATTCGCCTAGGGCAAGCGCTGAAGTTGCCTTTCGTTGATTCTGATAGCGAGATTGAAGAATCGGCTGGATGTTCGATTTCTGACCTATTTGCTATTTATGATGAAGATATTTTCCGTGATTTGGAAAAACGCGTCATTAAACGCCTGCTCGGCACTCAAGATCAAATCCTTGCAACCGGTGGCGGCGCCTATATGCAAGCCCCCATCCGTGAGATGGTTTCAAAAAAAGCGTTCACCATTTGGTTGCGAGCAGACTTAGATGTGTTGCTAGAGCGCGTGAACCGTCGTGATACACGCCCTTTATTAGCCAAAGGCAATAAACGCAAAATTCTTTCTAAGTTAATTAAAGAGCGTTACCCCATCTATGAACAGGCGGATATGATTGTGGATAGTGGCACAGGTGCGCATGAGATTGTGGTCAAAACCATCGTTAAACGCCTTAAAAAAGAACAACCGGATTTATTTACATGAAAATTACGCTGCCTGATGGGCGGAGCTACCCAATCCATATCGGTCAAGGGTTACTGACAAAACTAGGCGAGCTGGTCAAAGCTCCACGAGCCATTATTATTACCGATGAAAATGTGGCTGAGCATTGGCTTGATACAGTCACAGATAATTTAGCGATTGGTTATGATGTGATTGTGCTGCCAGCAGGCGAAGCGACTAAGTCGTTTAATTTACTTGAGCAGTTATTAAATGAGCTTCTCGGCTTGCAGCCTGACCGTAAGACCCTACTCATCGCACTTGGTGGCGGCGTGATTGGTGATATTACAGGCTTTGCCGCAAGCATCTTGCTACGTGGTGTACCCTTTGTGCAGATCCCCACGACGCTATTGTCGCAAGTTGATAGCTCCGTCGGAGGCAAAACAGGCATCAACACAGAATATGGTAAAAACTTAATTGGTAGTTTCTATCAGCCGCAAGCAGTCATCATTGATACAAACACGCTCTCGAGTCTACCAGATCGTGAATTACGCGCAGGATTTGCCGAAGTCATTAAAGTAGCGTGCATAACCGATGTGGATTTTTTCGAATGGCTCGAAGCGCATTCTAATCAAGTGCTCTCGCAAGATACAGAAGCGCTTACCCATGCCATTACACAATCGGTTCGTATTAAAGCTGAGATTGTTGAGCAGGATGAACGTGAAGCAGGCGTAAGAGCTCTGCTTAACCTTGGTCATACCTTTGGCCATGCGCTGGAACTGGAATATGCTTATGATGGCACACTCGTACATGGCGAGGCTGTCGCAATCGGTATGGTTATGGCTTATGAATATTCTGCCCTTGAGGGGCTTTGTCGTGCAGATGACGCCCTACGTGTTGGCAAACTAATCAAAGATTCAGACCTGCCCGTGCGCGTACCTGATTGGCCAAATGCGGAAACTCTACTCTCACACATGCAGCAAGACAAGAAGGCAGAAGATGGTAAGCTCACCTTTATTCTTGCAAAAGCCATTGGTAAATGCGTCGTGCAAAAGAGTATTGATACAACCAGTATGCTTGATTTTTTACAAAAATACAGGCAGGATTAATCCATTACGTTGATGGAACTCGAACTTACCTTACATTTACTAGCCATTTTTGTGCTACTTCTATGCTCCGGGTTTTTCTCAGGATCAGAAACCGGATTAACGGCCGTTTCGCGTGCGCGTATTTTTCAACTTATGAAAGAAGGCAACCGCCGTGCGAAGCTCGTAGGCAAGTTACGCCAAGAAAAAGAATCACTAATCGGCGCCATTCTTTTAGGTAACAATCTCGTCAATATTTTAGCCTCTGCCTTGGCAACCAGCCTTGCTATTTCACTATGGGGCGAAGTGGGCGTTGCTTATGCAACCATTGCGATGACTGCCTTGGTACTCGTTTTTGCCGAAGTACTCCCTAAGACATTTGCGATTAAACGCTCAGAACAAGTCTCACTGATGGTCGCACCGATTATATCGCTTTGTGTCACCCTTTTCGCACCTATTACGTTAGCCGTAAAATGGTTCATCACGCGAATTTTCGCACTGTTTGGCATCGATGTGAGTGAAGAAAACGGACTTCATCCTGCCAATGACCTGATTCGCGGGACAATTGAAATGCATCACCGCGAAGGTCAAATGGAAAAACAAGATCGCGATATGCTCGACGGTATCCTTGAATTAGAGGAAATCGAAGTAGATGAAGTGATGGTGCATCGCAAGCAAGTAAAAGGACTTGATATTAAAGAAGAGATTTCGACAATTATTGATACTGCAATTAATTCTCCCCATAGCCGCTTACCCGTTTACGAGGGGGAATATACGAATATTATCGGTATTCTGCATTTGAAGAAGTTACTACGGCTGATTCATAAACGCGGGCGCGCCAATATCAACCGCACGGATATTCGTGGTATTTTGCTCAAACCTTGGTTTATCCCCTCTACCACAAGCCTCAAAGAACAACTCTATGCCTTCCGCCAACGACGCCAGCATTTTGCTCTCGTGGTCGATGAATACGGTGATTTACAAGGAATCGTCACTTTAGAAGATGTGATTGAAGAAATTGTCGGCGAGATTGACGATGAATATGACACGATTGACTTAAGCGGCATTGTCGAGCTCACACCAGATGCTTGGATGGTTGAAGGTAATATCGGTATTCGCGATATAAACCGTCATCTCGATTGGGAATTACCTGATGAAGATGCCAATACGATTGCTGGGCTCGTATTACAAGAAGCACGTGATATTCCAGCCAAAGGGGAAGTATTTGAAACGTCAGGCTGTCGTTTTATTGTGGAAGCCTGTACGCCAACGCAAATTACACGTGTGCGTATTGAAAAGTTAGAGACTCCCCCTGAAGAGGATGATGAGTAACAACCATGCCCAAAGGTTCCGAGTTTAACGGTGAAGCTATTATTGAACTGATCCAGCAGGGTCGGTTTGTAAAAGTCACCGCTATTGATCCAGTGACTGGAATTGAAGCCAGTATTGTTGGAGACCCAGCAGCCACGCAACAAAAATTGCAGCAATTAGCCATTAAAAAACTGGCATACGTCATCAATAAGAAAAAGAAATAAACTTCTTCAGTCATTGCTGACAGCTAATTAAAGCGTTTCATTACAGCTGTCACAAAACTTTCACATTTCACGTTAATATTTATTAAACAAAATTAATGTACTCTGAGCTTATGTTAAAGAAATAAATATAACTTGTAACAGGGAGCAGTAAAATGCCTGACGGAAAAACTTTTGATAGCGATGATTTAGATAATACTTGGAATGGCGGCACCGATGGTGACGACACATTCTATGGTAACGGTGAAGCAGACAGCTTCGACGGTGGCGACGGAGATGATAACCTTTACGGTGGCGACGGAGATGATGTTCTACTCGGCGATGAAGGCAACGACGTCATCACAGGTGATGCTGGAGATGACCTACTCAATGGTGGCGCCGGAGATGACGAACTATTCGGTGGCGACGGAGATGATGTTCTTTTAGGTGAAGATGGCGACGACTATATTGAAGGCGGCGCTGGTAGTGACTATATCGAAGGTGGAGCTGGCGATGACAATATCAATGGCGGCAGCGGCGATGACTGGATAGTCGGCGGCGAAGGCGCAGATGAATTATCTGGCGGCGAAGGTTGCGATACATTTGCATATAATTCTCTTGCAGAAATTGACGGCGATATTATCAAAGACTACCAAGAGCATGATAACATCATCATTAATAGTGGTGATTACGATGGCGTAAAACTCGTTCAAGACGGAAATAATGTGCTCATTCACATCAAAGGTGCCGATGGCACTTACTGCCTGACGCTAGAGAATGTGGATGCTGATAGCTTAAGCATAGGCGGTATTGGGTCTGGTGCTAACATCGAGATTGAAGGCTATGTAGGCGATGACCTTTCAGAATATGATGAAAATGGTTTTGATGCTGAGGGTTACGACGTGAATGGCTATGATGCTGAGGGCTATGACCGTGAAGGTTATAACGAAGCGGGCTATGATCGCGATGGCTACGATGCAAACGGCTATAATGCTGATGGTTATGACCGTGATGGCTACGACGCCAATGGCTATAATGCTGATGGTTATGACCGTGAGGGCTACGACGCCAATGGCTATAATGCTGATGGTTATGACCGTGAGGGCTACGATGCAAACGGCTATAATGTTGATGGTTACGATCGCGATGGCTACGATGCAAACGGCTATAATGCTGATGGTTATGACCGTGATGGCTACGACGCCAATGGCTATAATGCTGATGGTTATGACCGTGATGGCTACGATGCAAACGGCTATAATGTTGATGGCTACGACGCCAATGGCTATAATGCTGATGGTTACGACCGTGATGGTCATGATGCAGAAGGTTATAACACAGAAGGTTACGACTGTGATGGATATGATCGTGAAGGCTATAATATTGATGGTTTTGATCGTGAAGGCTATAACCGCGAAGGTTATGATGCTGAAGGCCATGATCGTGATGGTTACAACGCAGAAGGTTACGACTGTGATGGCTATGATCGCGACGGATATAACATAGATGGTTATGATCGTGAGGGCTATGACCGTGAAGGTTATGACGAGCAAGGCTTTGATCGTGAAGGATATAACCGTGAAGGCTATGACATTAACTGTCAGGACCGTGACGGAAACTATCAAGAAGGTCACGAACCAGGTGGTTTAGATGACGATATGATCGATCTAAGTAGTTTAGACGATAGGCAAGCTGATGATGCTGGAGCAGCGCTTAAAACAGCGATGTTAACTAAAGCAGCAGCAGATGCACCAGCAAGACCAAGTGACGCGGATAACGCTGGCGCTGACCTGGTTGATACTGCCCTTGATATCTTCAAGCATGACGATCTGGATAGCTCAGATACTGATATTGTGTAAAAACGCTTTATCAAGCGACCAACAAAAAGGGCGGAGTGAGAAATCACCCCGCCCTTTTTGCTACTCTATAAAAAACGTTAGTCTTTCATGTTGTTGAGTTTCACTTTACCTGCCGCTAAACGCGCACGGTACTCTTTCACTTCTTTCACCAACACGCCTGATAGCAAGTACATACCAATCAAGTTCGGTACAGACATGGCCAGAAGCGCTAGGTCAGAGAAGTTCACAATCAATGTGAAACCTTCATTTGCGGCATCTTGCATCGCACCACCGAAGAATACGGCAGAGCAGAACAACACGTGGTAAAGACGAATCTTACCGCTACCGAACAGGTAGTTCCACGCACGCTCACCATAGTAACTCCATGTCAGCATGGTAGAGAACGCAAAGAGTGATACTGCAATGGATAACACAATCGGGAACCAATCAATCACCGTGGCAAAAGATTGGCTCGTTAAGATAACACCATCAGCCGTACCTTCTTGGTACACACCCGTCACGGTAATCACCAAACCCGTCATCAAACAGATCACCATCGTATCAATGAATGGCTCAAGAATAGCGACCGCACCGACCTGTACAGGCTCGCTACATTTTGTAGCAGCCATCACGATAGGCGCAGAACCTACACCAGCCTCGTTCGAGAATGCGGCTCGACGGAAGCCCATAATCATCGCACCGAAGATACCACCAGCAGCAGACTCCAAGCTAAATGCCAAATCTAAAATCAAAGCAAAAGCTGCAGGCACTTTATCGACATTCACCACAAGCACCACCATCGCGGCAGAGAGATAAACCAACGCCATTAGTGGAACGATTGCTTCTGCAACCGAAGCAATACGCGACACCCCACCGATAAGCACGATACCAACTGCTACCGCCATAACGAGTGAGATTATCCAATCCATATCGGTTAGCTCAAACGTATTGGTAAGTGCTGCTACCATTTGGTTAGCTTGGAACATGTTACCACCACCAAATGCACCACATAGACAAAGGAAAGCAAATAGCAAGGCGAGGTATTTACCGATTCTCGCCATTCCTAGTTCTTTCAAACCATCGCGTAAGTAATAAAACGCGCCACCTGAAACAGCACCATTTTCGTCTACTTTACGATATTTATGGCCCAACGTTACTTCTGCAAACTTCGTCGACATACCGAGGAAACCAGCAACCATCATCCAGAAAATCGCACCGGGGCCACCCATAGTAACCGCCACCGCTACACCGGCAATGTTACCTAAACCAACGGTACCAGATACCGCTGCAGCTAAAGATTGAAACGGCGTAACTTGGCCAACATCTTCTTTACGAAGGTACTTGTTTGTTACCACAGCAATACCATGACCAAACATGCGCAAATTAATAAAGAATAGACGAAGCGTGAAATACGCTCCCCCAAGGATTAGCCAGAACACAACGAATGGGAAACCACGTTGTACCACTTCACAGTCTTCGCCAACTTCAGGGTAACCAATCGTTTCAGGAAAGAGCTCGTAAAATAAAACTGAATCCATCACGTCAATTACGGCGCCAAAGCCCGCTTTAAACGCCCCTACAATGGCTAAGTCCGCATTATGCTTAGCTTCATCTACCATTTCTTCTACTATCTCTGCTTCGCTAGGAGGCGCTTCAGCCGCATCTACAATGAGGTTAGCCTTACAAAGCTGCACTTGCTCATCCAATGTTTGCGCCGAAGCAGTGAATGGCACTGAGACCAGCATAAACATTGATAAAATAACGAAAATTCTAGAAAAAGAGGTCATAACTTAATTACCCTGATATTTTTGTATTATTGTCGAACCTTCTATCAGGGATGTAAAAAACTGCAAGCTATCATTCCGATTACGCTCGCCAAAAGAACCAGATATGTTTATAGAAGACGCATGAAAAATGATACTGACCGCGGCGAAACCATCCGCACAAAAAATTGGATATTATTTGGGCTTTTGCTCGGCTTTATGCTGCTCTTATATGGATTAAGTTTCGTAAAATTTGGCGAAACAGTGGCACAGGCCGCTTCGTAAGACATGCCCCAGTCCGAAAAGGAAAAGAATAATCAGTCGCTTGTTTTAAGCCTCGTCGCCATCGTTGTCGGCATGGTAATGCTTAGCTATGCCGCTGTGCCGCTTTATCGCCTCTTTTGTCAGGTGACAGGCTATGGTGGAACAACGACAGAAGTCACCTTGGATGATGTCCCCAAAACTCCGTCTGACCAAAAAATCACCGTACGCTTTAATGCAATCACCTTTGAGGGACTTCCTTGGAAATTCGAAACAAAGCAAAATTCCATCCAAATGAAAGTGGGCGAACATAAACTCGCTTTTTTTAAAGCAACTAATTTAAGTGATAAGCCCACAACCGGCACGGCCACTTATAATGTGACTCCGCATAAAATGGGAGAATATTTCGCGAAAATTCAATGCTTTTGCTTTGATGAACAAACCCTAGCACCAGGTGAATCGATGGAAATGCCTGTGTCTTTTTATATTGATCCAGAGATGTTAAATGACGATGATACGCAAGAAGTGACCACAATCACCTTGTCTTACACATTTTTTCCGGTAAAGAATCCAAAGAAATAAACTTCTAATAACGAAGGCTAGAATATCATGGCTGAAAAACCTGCACATCCGTATCACCTCGTAGATCCAAGCCCTTGGCCGTTTGTCGGCTCAATGAGCTTACTGGCATTCACTTTAGGCTTGGCAATGGCAATGCATGACGTTGCGTTTGGTAAAGCGATCTGTGCCTTCGGTTTCATCGGTGTGCTTTATACAATGTATGGCTGGTGGCGCGATGTAGTGCAAGAATCACAGAAAGACCCTGTTCATACTGGTCCCGTTCAACTTGGGTTACGAGCAGGGATGGCACTCTTCATCACCTCTGAAGTGATGTTCTTTGCTGCTTTCTTCTGGGCGTTCTTTAATGCAGCTATCTATCCTGTGCTTCCGCTCGAAGATGTTTGGGCGATGGCTGAAGGTATATGGCCACCTGAAGGGATTGAAACGTTCGATGCATGGGACCTTCCTTTCTTAAACACACTTATCCTACTTCTTTCAGGCTGTACGGTAACTTGGGCTCACCATGCCCTACTTGACAATGATCGTGATGGATTGATTAAAGGCCTTGGCTGGACCGTATTCCTCGGTGCAACCTTTACCGCGCTTCAGGCTTATGAGTACTCCCATGCTGCCTTCGGTTTTAAAGATGGTATTTACGCGACGACATTCTATCTCGCGACTGGCTTCCACGGTTTACACGTACTTATCGGAACGATCTTCCTTGCAGTTTGCCTGATTCGTGCGCGCAAAGGTCAATTGACGAAGAAGCATCACCTAGGCTTTGAGTTTGCTGCTTGGTATTGGCACTTTGTCGATGTGGTATGGTTATTCCTATTCATCTTTGTTTACTGGTGGGGTGGTTGATACACTGCCCACATTGTAAGCGAGGCTCTATCTTTTCTGGCTTTCTTACCGTGCATAAACACTGCACTGAATGTAAATATGAGCTCGACAAGCAAGAAACTGCTGATGGCCCAGCCTTTCTCGTTATGACCATTATGGGGTTCTTGATTTGTGGCTTAGCGGCTTGGGTAGAACTTAAATATGCTCCTGCTTTTTGGATTCATGCTGCACTTTGGATTCCCGCTATTTGTATTGGCTCGCTCTTTATGTTGCGTTACTTAAAAGGCTGGATGATCAACTATCAATACCGTCTGACACATGAGGATTAAATGCTGAAACGTCTTATTCCCTGGATTTTTATTGCCGCCACCGTAAGCGTGTTAGTCGGGCTTGGTAGCTGGCAAATGCAACGCCTCAAATGGAAAGAACAACTACTGACACAATATGAGGCGGGCCGCACCCTACCCACGTTAGAGCTTCAGTCGATTAATTCTGAAGTATTTGATGAGCATGCTTACCGCCATGTGACTTTCACCGGCAAGTTTATGCATGATAAAGAAGTGCATTTAGGCGGTCGTCGCTGGCACGGCAAAACCGGCTATCAAATTCTCACCCCAATGAAGATAAAAGATGGTCGCACCTTTCTCGTCAATCGTGGTTGGATTCCGTTCGAATTAAAAGAGCAGGAAAAACGTGAAGAATCACTCGCACAACCCACTACACCATTGAAGGCTGTACTACGTATTCCGAAACAAGCGCAGCTTTTCACGCCTGAGAATCACCCTAAAAAGAATTTCTGGTTTACGGTGGATGTTCCAGCCATTGCTGATTTTACAGGCGTAACGGCAGAGCCTGTTATGCTTGAGGTGATTGAAGAAAAACCTGATATTAACGTCTTCCCTATCCCATCCGATGGAGTGCGTGTATTTCGTAACGATCATTTAGGCTATGCGCTTACATGGTATTTACTGGCGCTCGCCGCGCTGGTCATGTTCTGGGCACGCATATTACGTAAACCAAAAAACTAAGCAGAAAAAAGAACAGCAGCCGTGCTGGCCGCACAACTGCTGTCTTATCATAAGTCCCTAATTACCCTTTGGGGAATTTCTTCATCGCCTTGATTTCCTTATCAGTCATCTCGTGATGTGGTTTCCCGCTCGAAGCAGCTGCCTTAGCAGCAGCTTCTTGAGCAGCCTTCGCTTTTTTACGTTCCTCTCGAGCCTTCTGGTCTCGGAGCCGTCGTTGAGCTGCAGGTGAAAGCGCCGGGTTTTCCACCGTTTCTCCAGCTACAAGGCTTTGGTTGAATAATTGAGTTTCCTCTTTTTTCTCGAAGGCTTTTTTCACCTTCTGGTTGTTTAAACGCTTTGCCATGTTGGTAAGTGTTTTAGATCGATTTTTTGATCACATACTCAGCATCCTAACGCGTAATCTGCGGAGAATTGTTAGTGTGAGATTAGTTCACAAAAAATCTGTGTTAAAAAAAAGTTGTTTTAAAATGATCGTTTTGAGAAAAAACGATAGAACAGATTACGAAATACCCACTTAGAAATACCCACTTAATATAAAGAAAGTGCTTCAATGAATAATATAAAGAAAGTGCTTCAATGAATAAAGTTACAGTTCTGTGACAATTTTCTTAACAAGCAGGCTTGCCGTCAGCTAAAAACTGGTTATTCTAACTCTCCGCTTAAACAACAATAAGAAGAATATACTCAGTGGAAGCTTTACCACAACTTGTTGAACCTGACGTGAATGCTGAGGCACTTTCACGCGAGGCACCGCATAATATTGAAGCGGAGCAAGCATTGCTGGGGGCAATCTTACAAAACAACGAAGCGATGCATCATGTCGTGGATTCACTCACGGCGAATCACTTTTACCAACCGCTGCATCAGAAAATTTATCACACTATTACGCAACATCACGATAAAGGGATGATTGCGAATGCTGTTACTTTGAAGCACAGCTTTGCGCAGGACGAAGGCAATGCGGCTGACTATCTTGGTAAGCTGGCAATCTCGGCCGTCTCCATCATCAATGTAAAAGAATATAGCCAGCTCGTTCTTGATCTCGCTAAAAAGCGCGAACTAATTGGCATTGGTACAGAAGTCGTCAATGAGGCTTACGTGCCTGACGATGAACGTAGCGCGACTGAGCACATTGAAGCGGCTGAACAACGCCTTTATAGCTTGGCAGCAGAAGGTATTGCCAATAAATCCTTCGCGCCTGTCAGCGGTGCCGTACAGGATGCAGTTAAGAGCGCCGAAATGGCCTTTAAACATAGCGGTGAGACTGTCGGCTTACCTACCGGGCTTTCTGATTTGAATAAGCTACTGGGTGGTTTTCAGAATTCTGATTTGATTATCCTCGCAGGTCGCCCTTCTATGGGTAAGACCGCCCTCGCCCTTTCAATGGCACATCATGTAGCAAAACATTGTGAGCACCAACATCGCACCAGCGGTAGTACTGCGAAAATGCCATCTGTGGGTTTCTTCTCGCTTGAAATGTCATCCGAACAGCTCGCTGGACGCCTGCTCTCAGCTGATTCAGGTATCAATGCTTCAGACTTGCGCCGCGGTACATTTGACCAAGATCAGTTCAGCCACTTGGTTGAAAGCAGTCAGAATATTGCACGGCTACCTTTATTTATTGATGATACACCTGCCGTGAGCATCGCCTCTATGCGCGCACGTGCACGTCGTTTAAAACGCATGCACAATCTTTCCTTCTTAGTAGTAGACTATTTGCAGCTTATGCGAGGTTCTTCTACCTCTGGTGATAACCGTGTGCAGGAAGTCTCTGAGATCACCATGGGTCTCAAATCCATCGCGAAGGAACTGAATATTCCGGTCGTCGCACTCTCGCAGCTATCACGTCAGGTGGAAAATCGCGATGATAAACGCCCACAGCTTGCTGACCTTCGTGAATCAGGCTCGATTGAGCAAGATGCCGATATTGTGATGTTTGTGTATCGCGAGGAATATTACCTTATGCGTAAGATGCCGCGTGAGGATGAGGTCGATAAGTTTATGGCCTGGCAAGAAGAGATGGAAAAGGTACATGGTTTAGCCGAAGTGATCGTTTCTAAGAACCGTCATGGTGGCATTCAAAACATCACCTGTGCTTTTCAGGCCGAGATGGCACGCTTTTCTGACCTCGAAAAGGACAATTATTAGATTTTTTGTTGAAAAGCCCTCCCAAAACTCCAATAAGTTAGGAAACTTTTTAGGAGATTTTAATATGAGTATGATGAAAGAATTTAAAGACTTTGCTATGAAAGGCAATGTGGTTGATATGGCCGTGGGTATCATTATTGGTGCTGCGTTCGGTAAGATTGTATCAGCATTCGTAAATGGTGTAATTATGCCGCCTCTAGGTTTGTTGATGGGCGGTGTAGATTTCACTGAACTGAAGCATGTAATCAAAGAAGCAAACGGCGATGTAGCAGAAGTAGCTATTAAGTACGGTGAGTTCGTACAAACTGTTGTTGATTTCACTATTGTTGCATTTGCTATCTTTATGGCAATTAAAGTAATGAACAACATGAAGAAGAAGGAAGAGGAAGCTCCGGCAGAGCCAGCTCCGAAACCTGCACAAGAAGTTCTTCTTGAAGAAATTCGTGATGCTTTGAAAAAAGGTGGTGCAAAGCCAGCTGCAGCTAAAAAGCCAGCTACAAAGCGCGCACCAGCTAAGAAGAAAAAGTAAGATATTTTAAACTATTATTACTTGATCTGAAAACGAAAAGGCGGTCTTTATAGGCCGCCTTTTTTTATAAGTATATGGAGAGAATATAATGGAAAAAATTAACGAATGGATAGCACAAATAGATACTGAAGTTTTATTCGGCTATGCTGTTGAATATGGAACTGCGATTCTCAGCGCAATCTTCATTTTTATCATCGGTAAATGGCTTGCGGGCAATATTAGCAACTTAATTCGTAAATTACTTGAGAAGAACAAGCTCGATTCGACACTCGTTTCGTTTCTTTCCAATATTATCTACTATGTTCTGTTTGGGTTGGTTATTATCTCAGCCATTGGTGCATTGGGAGTTGAGACTACCTCACTCGCTGCCGTTATTGCTGCCGCTGGTTTAGCCATTGGTTTAGCCCTGCAAGGTTCGCTTTCCAATTTTGCGGCAGGCGTAATGATTATTATGTTCCGTCCATTCCGTAATGGCCACTATATTGATGTGGCTGGCGTACAAGGTACCGTCGAAGAAGTGAATATCTTCACCACGCATCTTGTAACGGTTGATAATTGCTCCATCATCGTTCCAAATGGCACGATCATCGCAGGTAATATCATTAACTATTCTGAGAAAAAGAAACGCCGTGTCGATTTGGTGATTGGCGTAGCCTATCACGAAAACCTATCTCATGTGAAAGAAGTGCTTAAAGATATCGTCACTTCAAACGATAAGGTTCTTTCTGAACCTGCCTATAACCTTGCTGTTTCTGAACTCGCAGACAGTAGCGTAAACCTGATTCTTCGCCCATGGGTGAAATCAGCAGATTATTTTGATGTGAAGTTTGAGCTTACGGAAGCAATCAAGAATCGTTTTGACGAGGAAGGTATTTCAATCCCATTCCCGCAACGCGATATTCACACGGTGGTAGCCCCTGCTCCTAAACTTACCCCCCCTAAGAGAACGACAACGGCTAAAAAAGCGACAACACGTAAGAAAAAGGTCGCATAACTACGATGGATTCCGGCTCTGCTATTTTAGAGGTCGACCTAGGCGCTATTTTACGCAATTGGAAACTCTTAAACCAAACGCATGGCAATCACGATTGCGCTGCTGTTGTAAAAGCTGACGCTTATGGCTTAGGAGTGGAAGAGGTTGCCGCCACTTTAGCCGATGCTGGATGTCCTCACTTTTTCGTAGCAACATTAGATGAAGCTATTGAGTTACGAGAAACACTTACCAGTCAATTCATCTATGTGTTGGCTGGCGTACAAGACGGTGAAGAAGAGGATCTTCTCAATTACAATATCATCCCAGTCCTCAACTCCATGTCACAATTTGATCGCTGGGAAGCGATTGCAAAAGAGACCGAGGCCGCTTCCTCCGTTTTGCATATTGATACGGGAATGAATCGTTTGGGCATTTCAGTGGATGAGGCAGAAAAACTAGCGATGGAAGAAGAGCGGCTTAAAGCGACACAAATTCGCTTTATTATGAGCCACCTTGCATGTGCGAGTGAACCGGATTCTAATTTCAACACAAAACAACTAGAGCGGTTTAGCCATATACGCCGTTGCTTCCCTACTCTACCTGCTAGCCTCTCTAACTCTGCAGGTGTGTTTTTAGGTGCTAACTATCATCACGATCTCGCACGACCTGGCTGTGCGCTCTATGGTATAAACCCTTTCACCAATCGCCCTAACCCAGTCGAACCAGTGGTCAAACTTACAGCACCTATTTTGCATATTCATACGACAATAGAGGATGAAGAGGCTGTAGGTTATGGAGGCAACGCTATCGTCCCCAAAGGTACGCGCATTGCAACAGCAGCCATTGGTTATGCAGATGGCTTACATCGTATTCTTTCGGGAACGAACCTACATGGCTATATTGGCGAGCATGCTGCGCCCATTATTGGCCGTATTTCGATGGACTTAATCACGCTAGACGTCACGCATATTCCGCATGACGTATTGCTAGAAGGCACACGTGTAGAATTACTGAATGACAAACAAGATGTGAATGTAATGGCCGATGCTGCACAGACGATTGGTTATGAAATTCTCACCAGCCTAAAATCTCGTGTAAAAAGACATTATCATGGCTATGGACAGAGCAATTAGCCTCGCATGTTCGACGAGTCTTGATTCGGTTCTGAAACGGCACTGTTTTGGCGAAACTCCTGTGGGATAAGCACACTGTCTTTTTTCATTCCCAATCTCTCAAATGTTCTGATTTTCATGATTTCAGACTTACTCATTCCTTTGCGGATAGAGGCTTCTTCATGCAGTTCATTATTCCTATCAATAATTTCATCAATTCTGCCTGCATCGTAAAGAGTATCAAATTCTTTTATGATCTTCTGGAACTCACCTTTACTCAACTTCTGACTATGCAACTTATTACCTGCTGTTGCACATTTCTCAGCCGCTTCAACAAGTGCAACACATAGATCATATCGCTTTTCTAACTGCCCATTGTAAATTTCCTGATGATGCGCATGTAACAAAGTGCTGAATGGATAATGGAGAGTATCATAGCGATACCCTTTCGCAATGCTTCTTCCCCTTCCTTTATGTTTTAAATGTAAGTTAGATTCTGAGCGATCAATTTGAGAATACTCCCTGCCAATAGGTTGATTTGTAAACCAACTTGATTCACCAGAGATCTCTCTACGTAAATCCCAGAACTTTCTGCTTAATTCCTCCCCTTTTTTCTTTTGCTCTTGATAAGAATTGCTGTATTTTTTTTGATATTGCTCAGTTTTCTCACCCTTTGAATAAGCTTCAATTAATGGTTCGAATTTCTTTAAGAATTCATTCTTATCCGTCATTTCAGTATTCTTTATAAAATTTCGATAGTCTCTAATTGCCTGAAATTTATATTTTTCGCCGTTAATACGACCATCTTCATTAGTCGAAGCGAGCCCAGTATGGAGCATATCAATATACTCGTCTTTGCTTTCATTTTTCTTTGCAAATTTTAAATACTCCGAATACAGGTTTTGCGCCTCATCTCTATTTTCTGTTTGCAGGAAGTAATCAACGGATTCCTTAAATTCAGCTGGTAGGTATTGATAAACGTCTAACAAATCATCAGTCATATCCTGATCAGAGAAATCGTTTGGCTCCCGATATTCCGGATATAAGTCAAAAAACTGTTTCGCTAATTCTAATTTTTTTTCATAATCCATCGTCATTAAACTTTCGCTACATTGCAAACTTGCCTGTACATAGAGTTAATGGTAGCAACTATTTGTTAAAATCTAATTACTATGAACCCATTTATCCCTATTGGCGCGGTTGCCCTCAGTTTCTTTGAAGTCGTTGGACGCTTAAGTCTCTTCGCAGGGCGCGGTATGTTCGCTGGCCTGCGTGGGCCATGGTACTGGCGCCAAATTTGGCGCATGATGGTGGAGATTGGCTTTTACTCGTTGCCGGTGATTGGCCTTACAGCGATCTTTACCGGTGCAGTGCTGGCCTTACAGAGTTATTCTGGCTTCTCTCGCTTCTCAGCGGAAAGCTCTATTGCAACGGTGGTAGTACTTTCCATCACGCGTGAGCTTGGCCCTGTATTAGCGGGATTAATGGTAGCAGGCCGTATTGGCGCCTCTTTCGCCGCTGAAATCGGCACCATGCGCGTAACCGAACAAATTGATGCGCTGGAGACCTTATCCACCAGCCCACACGCATATCTCGTATTCCCGCGCTTAATCGCAGGGATACTTATGCTGCCATTACTTGTATTGGTAGCGGATGTTATTGGTGTGTATGGAGGTTATCTCGTCAGCATCCACAAACTTGACTTCGCACCAGGCCCTTACCTCAACAGTACATTTGAGTTTTTGGAGGCACGTGATGTGATTTCTGGCCTCGTTAAAGCCTCTGTGTTTGGATTTATTATCTCCTTGATGGGTTGCTATCACGGTTTCTTC
The DNA here is from genome assembly GCA_964654855.1 of uncultured Rickettsiales bacterium. GTDB lineage: Bacteria > Pseudomonadota > Alphaproteobacteria > Rickettsiales > JALZUV01 > JALZUV01. Next base: position 368,026 of record CAZZJS010000001.1, on the reverse strand, counting down.
TCAGGCCGTGGTGCGCAGGGTGTGGGTGTTGCCACCACGAATGCCGTAGTATCCGCCTCTGTGCTGATTCTTTTATCAAACTATATTGTCACGGAGCTATTCTTCTCATGAGCGAGACTCCTAAGATTCAAATTAACGATGTTAAAAAATCATTCGGCAGCAAGGATGTGCTTAAAGGCATTAACTTGGAAGTGGCAAAAGGTGAATCGCTGGTTATTATCGGTGGCTCTGGCTCCGGTAAGTCTGTTTTGCTCAAAAACGTACTTGGCTTGATGACACCAACGAGCGGTAATATCTTGGTTGACGGGGAATCTCCCCATAACATGAGCAACCGTAAACGCATGCAATATATGAGCAAATTCGGCATGCTCTTTCAGGGCGGCGCCTTATTTGATTCAATTCCCGTTTGGCAAAACATTACCTTCGCGCCCTTCTTTAATGGCGGAGTGGAAAAGGATACTGCCTATAAATTAGCCGTTGAGAAACTCGAACAAGTGGGTTTAAGCGAACGCGAAGCAGATGCTTTCCCCGCTGAACTTTCGGGCGGAATGCAAAAACGTGTGGCGCTTGCTCGAGCAATCTGCGGCGACCCTGAAATCATCTTTTTTGATGAACCAACCACCGGCCTTGACCCTATCATGGCCGATGTGATTAACGACCTAATCGTCAAATGTACAAAGGAACTGGGCTCCACCACCATGACCATCACGCATGATATGCAATCAGCGGTCAAAATCGCCGATAAAGTGGCCATGCTCTATCAAGGTGAAATCATCTGGCAAGGTGCGGCAAAAGAAGTCTATACCAGCAAGAGCCCGTATGTGGATCAGTTCGTTCATGGACGCGCCGATGGCCCGATAACAGATGATAATGCAAAAATGGATGAAGCCGTGGAAACAGCGGATGAACTGGCAGAAGATAAAGCGAACAAAGATACTGAAGAAGCTTAAGTTTCGACCAACACATCCTCAAGCATTAAGCTAACGGAGACTCGTCCGCGCCATTCCTCACGTTTTAGCCGACCAATAAGCGAGATCGTTTTACCTTTCGCCGCAATAAGTTGCTGGCCGAACTGCTCTTTCGCGGTGCCGAAACTCATCACTTTTAGGCTCACCGTGGAACGCCCTACATTAGATTGCGGTTCCGCCACCATTAAGCGCAAATGCTCTTCAGTTTTGCCAATGACATCGGCTTTCACTAACTGCACAGCATCAATACGAAAACGTGGAGCGGCGTTGCCAGCACCAAAGGGCCCTACCTTCTCTATCAAATCACAAAAGTCGATCGTGGCAGCAGTTAGCGGAATCACCGCGCTATATTCACGCACATAATGTTGCCGATACTCTGCCACAGCAGGCGCCAAGCGCGTACGAGCAAAGGCGATAAACTCGTCACGCTTTTCAGCGGAAACAGAGAAACCCGCTGCCATCGCATGGCCACCTCCCGCCTCTAACAGACCCGCTTGGCGGGCTGCAATCACCATGCCTCCCATATCCACTCCGCTGACCGAACGAGCGGAGGCTTTACCCATACCCTGCTCATTCAACGCAATAACGGCAGTAGGCAGACCAAACTTCTCTTTCAAACGCCCAGCAACAATGCCGATTACGCCCTCATGCCAATGTTCAGCCACGGCGAATAGCATACTGTTCTCGCCTGCATCTACCTGCGTTTGAGCTTGTGCCATCGCCTCTTCTTGCACTTGCGCTTCAATAGCGCGGCGTTCTTTATTATAATGATCGAGCTGCTCGGCGATTTCATGCGCCTTGCTGAAATCTTCTTCCACCAACAAACGCACTCCTAAATCCGCCTGCCCTACGCGCCCGCCCGCATTGATACGTGGGCCAATCACAAAGCCTAGATGATAAGGCGACGGCGCCTCATCCACTCCGCCAACAGAGAGCAAACAGCTAATGCCCGCATTATGCTTTTGTGCCATAATTTTGAGGCCTTGCGTGACAAAAGCACGGTTAAGGCCAATAAGCGGGACTACATCGCATACAGTACCAAGCGCAACAATATCGAGTAAGCCTTTAAGGTCAGGCTCATGCTTACCCTCAAAGAAACTCGCTTCACGCAGATTCTTATTCAGTGCAACAAGGGCGAGGAAAGTCACACCCACAGCAGCAAGATAGGTATATTCTGTCGTCTCATCAAAGCGATTCGGGTTCACGACGGCGACGGATTGCGGCAATTCAGGTTCGCCTTGATGGTGATCCAGCACGATCACTTCAAAGCCTTTTTCTGCTGCTTCAGCCAACACGCTATGCGCCAATGCACCTGTATCAACGGTGACGATTAGGTTAGCATCCTGCTCTTTCAGACGTTCAAAGCCGTAAAGATTCGGGCCATAGCCTTCCTTTTGACGATCCGGAATATGCACGGCGGCTTTTGCCCCACAAGCACGCAAATAGCGCAACATGATGGCAGAGGAAGTCGCACCATCTACATCGTAATCACCAAATATACCGATCATCTCACCGTTTTGAACAGCCTGTGCTAGGCGTGTGACTGCCGCCTCCATACCCTTTAGATGCATCGGATTTGGCAGCAACTCACGCAGCGATGGTGCAAGATAGCTCTCTAAATTATCCAATGATACGCCGCGCTGCTCACAGAGGCGGCCAATGCTTTCAGCAATATCATAACGTTGCGCGGCAGCGAGGGCATAGGATTCGTCACTCGGACGAAGCTGCCATTTTGTACCACTAAGCCAATTTTCACTCATCGAAATGTTCGATACGGATGAGATGAATTTTCTCCACGACAGAATCGAGTGCATTAATTTCATCAATTGCTTTGCGTAAATGTGATTCCTGCGTTTGATGTGTCGTCATCACCAATTGTACGGCTTGCTCTGGCTGGCGAGATTTCTGCAAGAAAGAACAGAGTGAGATATCATTATCAGAAAATATCTGTGTTACTTGGCTAAGCACACCCGGCTTATCTAATACGGAAAGACGTAGGTAATAGGCGCTTTTCAGTTCATCCATCGAGACAAACTCAATCTCTTTTAACTTCGCTAATGGCAGCCTATAAACGGGATAATTCACGCCACGCGCAATATCCATAATATCCGCAATCACGGAGGAAGCCGTTGGACCACCACCTGCACCGCGCCCTTCAAGCGTTGAACGACCAACTGAATCACCCTCAATCACGATAGCATTATAGACATCATCCACACCTATAGGCGAAGAAGCTGAAAGCATACATGGATGCACGCACTGTTCCACACGACCATCCTCTCTACGACGCGCGATACCCAACAACTTGATGTTATAACCAAGCTCTTGCGCGAATTTCATATCCTCTTTGGCGATATGACGGATACCCTCAATATGCACCTTGTGGAAATCTGGCTTACAGCCAAAGGCAAGTGCAGTAAGGATCGAAAGTTTATGCGCCGCATCAATTCCATCAATATCGAAAGAAGGGTCAGCCTCGGCGTACCCTAGACGACTCGCTTCGGCCAAAGCATCTTCAAATTCGGAGCCTTCATTTTGCATGTGAGTGAGGATAAAGTTGGAGGTTCCATTTAGAATTCCTACAACTTTTTCAATATAGTTAGCAGCCAAACCTTCACGTAATGCTTTAACTACAGGAATTCCTCCTGCAACGGCAGCCTCATAAGCAAGTGTGACACCATTTTCTTCAGCCAACTCCGCTAGAGCGATACCATGTTCAGCAAGGAGTGCCTTGTTAGCAGTGACGACAGGCTTACCCGCGCCAAGAGCAATTTCCACTACCTCTTTGGCAATACCTTCTGAACCACCAATCGCTTCGACGAGCAAATCTACATCATCAGCGCCAGCCACTTCGCGAGCATCATCCACCCATTCGATTCCATCAATGGGGAAATCACGGGTTTTGTACGGATCGCGGGCAGATACACGCGTGATTTTGATCTCACGACCTGCGCGACCCGCAATTAATTCCGCCTGTTCGATTAAAATCTTTGCGACGCCGGAGCCTACGACTCCCAAGCCTGCAATCCCTATTTTCAATGGGTCACTCATGATGCATCCTTATATTTTGCAATCAGCGCTTCTGCATCTTGGGCGAGCATCTGACGAATATTGCGTGTCGCTTGACGCAAACGTTGTTTATTCTCCACCATACCGATACGCACATGACCATCGCCATATTCGCCAAAGCCAACCCCTGGAGCAACCGCGACTTCGGCCTCTTTCAGCATAATTTTTGCAAATTCCATTGACCCAATATGCTCATAAGCTTTAGGCAATTTTGCCCAAATGAACATGGTAGCTTCAGGAATATCAACATCCCACCCCCCCAATGAAAGCCCTTCGACTAAAGCATCACGGCGGGTTTTATAAACACCACGCACCTCTTCTACGCAATTTTGTGGGCCATTAAGCGCAGCGGCAGCGGCCACCTGAATCGGCGTAAAAGCACCATAATCGAGATAGGACTTAATCTTCGTAAGAGCACCGACTAGTTTTTTGTTGCCCACAGCAAAACCAATGCGCCAGCCAGCCATTGAGTAAGTTTTACTGCATGAGGTGAATTCAACCGCGATATCACGCGCACCTTTGACCTGCAAGATAGAGGGCGGCGGCGTATCGCCAAAATAGATTTCAGCATAAGCAAGATCGGAAAGAATATAGATACCGTGATGACGACAAATATCGACAATCTCTTCGTAGAAATCTAAATCCACCACCTCAGCCGTTGGATTACATGGATAGTTTAAAATCAACGCTTTCGGCTTGGGAGAGGTATGTTTAATCGCATCCTTTAGCTTTTCGATCAGCGGTTTATCATCCGTTTTGGGTACATGACGAATACTACCTCCCGCAATAATAAACCCATAAGGGTGAATTGGATAGCTAGGATTTGGCACCAACATTGTATCACCCGCTCCTGTAATGGCAGAAGCTAAATTCGCTAACCCCTCTTTGGAACCAATCGTCACTACCACTTCCGATTCTGGATCAAGTTCTACCCCGAAGCGACGCTCGTAATAAGCGGCCTGCGCTTTACGCAGCCCCGGAATACCCCGCGAAGTAGAATAACCATGCGCGCGTGGATTCGCTGCCACCTCGGCAAGCTTGGCAATAATATGCGGCGCAGGTGGCATATCGGGATTACCCATACCGAGGTCGATAATATCTTTCCCTGCTGCACGATCTTCCGCTTTCATACGGTTGACTTCAGCAAAGACATAGGGCGGCAAACGCCCGATACGCGGGAATTCTTCTGACATAATTCTGTTGTGCTAGTTTAGGTTAAAAGATGCAAGCTCTAATAGCCGCCATAATAAGGCGTTGAGTGCCTATTCGGATTTGGCAAAGCGCTTTCTGTGGCAAGCATTGGTGGTTCCTCAAGCGGACGACGAATAACTTCCTCCAAATAGCGTTCCTGCGAGACTGGATTTAGCGTAGGAACTTGCTGTATTTGTTGTGTTTGCGGTTGCTGCTGCAACGGCTGCTGTGGTTGCGGCATACCTTCACCACCGTAATAGAAGTTATTATATTGCGGCTCTATCACTTCCTGAGCGTATGGGTCGCGTGCAGGATAAGTATCTGCATGGCGTGCGGTCATCGGCTGATAGTAAGAAGGTTCTTGCGGCATAACTGGCAAAGGCTCTACTTGATAGCGACCATAGGCAGCGTCCATACCATAACCGGCACTATAAGTGCCCGGCGCACTCACTGGAAGTTGCCTCCCATAAACCTCTTTTACAGGAGCAGCAGGTGCATACCACTCTTGATTCGTAGCAACAGGAGAATATTGCGCGCTATCTTGCGTGTAATAGTCTGTCACACTAACCGTACGAGCCAAATCAGGTGCATTATAACTCCCCGGTGCGTAATCATAAGGCGCGCCATAGGCCGATTGCTGTATGGCCGCAGGTTGTTGCTGCGGTTGCTGCATGTAAGATTGTCCTGCAGGTGCTTGCTGTAGTGATGGCTGATAACTTTGCGGGCTAGCACTATACGGCGTTACTGGATAATTAGCCGGAACTTGTGGTGCTATTTGTTGCGGCGCTATTTGCTGCGCTGCTGGTGCAGGTGCCTGCATTTGTGGCTGCATCGGTACCATTGATTGCGGCGGGTGTTGCACCATTATCGGCATCACTTGCGGGCGCTGCTGCATCGCTTGCTGTTGTGGCACACGCATAGAGCGCTGCTTCTGCAACTCAGCGCCATTTAGCTGAGGCATCCGCTTTGGACCTAATATTGCCTGCCCCTCTGGAGCGGTGCGCGGCTTACCATAGCCAAGCTTGTTGCAAGCGGAGAGGCCTATACATGCCGCAACGCTTAACACCAATAGAGACTTGAGAGAGTGTGCCATGCCGATACCTTGTTATTTTTGTCTTTTTCTTGCTCTTTCGCGATATTTTTACCGCAGCCTAAAAGGGAAATGCACAAATTTACAATTTATGGTAGCCTCTTCGGCGCGACGGTGTAAATACGCCACAGAACCATAATCCAATAACGGTGAAACGCAATGAGAAATTCGATGAAAAATGATGACGATTATAATGGCGAGACTTTCTTACATAATATGGAGAAGGCAGCGCAGCTCTGGCCGCAGGTTTTAGAAAAATTCTCATCCTTTAACTCGGTACATCAACAAACAAACGAGCCGCTATCACAGGAAGTTAGCAAAGCATTCTTATCATTCCAAAACAATATCTTACAGCAATCTCCTGAAGAAATTACCAAAGCTAGCGTCGATTGGTGGGCAGAGTCTATCACTTTAGGGCAGAAACAGTTTCAGCAATTCCTCTCCTCTACTCCACAGGAAGATAAAACAGAGGAAACAGACCGTCGTTTCCGAAGTGATTTATGGAGCCAAAACCCTTTCTACGAGAACCTGAAAGAGCAGTATAAATTAGCCTCTAAATGGATTGATCAAACGCTTGATAAAGCCAATGATAATTTGGACGATCGTAGTGCGCACCTCGTTGAATTTTATGGCAAACAATGGCGCGACGCTCTCTCACCGAGCAACTACCCGTGGAGCAACCCAGAAGTTTTAAATCAAGCCTTAGAAACTAACGGCGAAAGCATTATTACCGGGCTAGAGAATCTACTGCATGATCTAGAACAAGGGCGCATCACTATGGCACCAAAAGACGCCTTCGCGCTTGGCAAGGATATCGCTGCAACGCTTGGGCAAGTCGTTTATGAAAACGAGCTGATGCAGCTCATTCAATATGAAGCCACAACGGATAAAGTACAGAAGACTCCCTTATTGATTACTCCCGCGTGGATTAATAAATATTACATTCTCGACCTACAGCCAGAAAACTCACTGGTAAAATGGCTGACAGAGCAAGGCTTTACCATCTTTATGATCTCATGGGTCAATCCAGATGCGAACCACCAGAACATTAGTTTTGATGATTATTTGATGCTTGGCGCATGGGAAGCCGTGCAAACCGTACTTGATATTACGGGGGAAGAGAAATTGCACATTGCGGGTTATTGCCTCGGCGGCACACTCACTAGCTGTTTACTTGCTTGGTTAGAAGCTAAAGGCGAAGTGGATTGCATTGCCTCCGCCAGTTTTCTCACCACGATGGTAGATTTTGAAAAAGCGGGTGATCTTAAAATCTTCACAGATGAAGCGCAATTACGCGTGATGGAAGAAACACTAGAAGCACGCGGCTATCTTGAAGGCAACGAAATGGCGGCAATCTTCAACGCGCTGCGCCCGCAAGACCTCATCTGGTCATTCGTGGTGAATAACTACCTAATGGGTAAAAAGCCTCTCTCCTTCGACCTACTTTACTGGAATGGCGATGTCACACGCATGCCTGCCAAGATGCATCTATTCTATTTGCGCGAGATGTATCTGAATAATAGCTTCGCCAAAGGAAAGCTGACTCTATCAGGTGAGAAGATCGAACCAAGCCGCATTACCACGCCAAGCTATATGGTTTCAGCTAAAGAAGATCATATAGCCCCATGGCACGCCACCTATGCCAGCACTCAGCTTTATAAGAGTGAAACCCGTTTTGTACTTTCAGGCTCAGGTCATATTGGCGGCGTCGTTAATCCACCCCATAAAAAGAAATATGGCTGGCGTAGCGCTGATAACTTACCAACCGATGCGAATGAATGGTTTGAGCAAAGCGAAGAGCATGAAGGCTCTTGGTGGGAGGATTGGTCGGCTTGGTTACGTTCACAGGGTGGACAGAAAATCCCAGCGCGTAAGATTAAAAACTCAATTGAAGCAGCCCCTGGGCGCTATGTTAAGGTGCGTGTTTAAGTACTATCGACGGTTCTCGGTGACACCATTCCCACGTGCGGCTTGACGTCCATTTTCATATTCACGCCACTGGGTTGATTCCGCTTCAGGCTCATCTGCCTTTTTTTCGGAACTGACAAACTGCTTCACATTATTGAATGCTCTAGTGCCTGCCTGCTTTACGTTATTTTGTACCGTACGTGCCCTGTCTTTTGCCCGCGCAACACCATTATCCCAATGCTCTCTGTAACTCGTATCCGCATAGGCACCTGAACTCTGGCCATGCACCGCAAAGACAAGCTCACGCGCATTCATACGATTTTCATTAATCGCTGTAGTTACTTCATCTAATTTAATCTGATCACCAAACTGTAGCATCGCACGCTGGCGGTCAACGGGGCTTAGCTGCGCTAACGGAGCTCCGAAACCTTTCTCAATCACCTCTCCCAACTGCGGATGCGCTGAAATGTAAGCCTCCAATACTTGCGTATGAGTTAGCTGCTTATCTTTTGTGCGCTGCCATTCCAGCGACTTAACCAGCTCAACCGTCGTTGGTTCATTGAGTTTATATATTTGTTCTCCAGCTACACGAGCGATAGGACGTGCTATCTGGAAGGCAACAAAACCGGTTAAACCAGCTACTAAGCCAATACTACCTGCCGCCGCAACAGCTGCTGCCACTGCGAAACCAGCAACACCTGCAGCCAGCCAAACACCGGTTCGTACATTACGTTTGTTTTTTTCTCTATCTAGCTGTTGCTGAACACTGGGGTTTTGCGTTGCGAGATTTTCTAGATCATCTACGGTAACAGCGAGGGGATCCTTACCGAACAAAGTGGCGATCTCCTTACGGTACATACCCGTGAGTTGTTGTTTATTATGTTCATAATCCTTTTGGTTTAAATAAGCCTGCAAACCAATACCGGTTCCAACCCCCAACAAGCCACTCGCATAAAACACTCCCCCCGCACCTGACATACCAGCTGCAGCAGCGCCAGCCGCCGTCATTAAGCGCAAGAATAATCGCGCTGCCATACCACCCGCATAGCGCTTTCCACGACTTAACTTGTAAGCCGCTTCATCAATCGCATGTTGAGCCGTATAAACCATTCATTCTCCTTAAAGGCAAAATACCTCATATTATTCTACCGAAAAACAGTGCTGAGAAATGTTAAGGTTTTATGAATTTGGGAAACGTCTATTGATAAATATCAATAGGTTAAATTTTACTCATTGGGTGTAACGAACACTTTATTGCGTCCATTGTCTTTCGCTTGGTAAAGCGCTTGGTCAGCGCGTTTGAGCAATTCTGCTCCCGTATCCCCCATCGGGTTAAGCGTACTCACCCCAATACTGGTCGTTTTACTAAGCTGCCCAACTTCATGATTAATGACAAAAGGTGTACGCTCAATACGTGCTCGAGTACGCTCAGCAACATCTACCGCATCCTCTAACTTTGCACCTGGCATCAATACAACAAACTCTTCTCCACCAAAGCGTGCCGCCAAATCAGAGGTACGAATATCTGCCGTAATCAGTTTAGCAAGCTGCTGTAAAACTTGATCTCCACAATCATGCCCATAATCATCATTTACAGATTTAAAGTGGTCCATATCCATAATAATTAACGAGAGTGGCTTATGGCTTGCCAAAGAGCTGCGAACCATATTTTCCAGATGAGTGTCCAAGTAATGACGATTATGCAGCCCCGTCAAACTATCTGTCACCGCCATTGATAGACTTTCTTGATAGTTTGACTTAAGCGCTTCTTGGAAGCGTTTTCGGCGCACTTGAGTACGTATACGAGCACGCAATTCACTTGGGTCAGCAGGTACAACAATATAGTCATTCACCCCCATTTCGAGCCCTTTCAGCACAATATGCTGCTCGAACTCATCCACTAGAATCACAATTGGCACATGGCGTAAGGCTTCTTGGCTCTTAAACTGTGTCGCTAAGCGCAAACCATCCACTTCATCCAGCATAGTTGAAATGACAATCACATCAAAACTTCCACCCAGCGCAACATTGTGCGAATGCTCGGGCTCGTTAACGCTGTCCACATCATAATCTGTTGCTAAATGTTCACGGAGACGCTTGATTTGCGCCATATCATCATCAATCAGTAATACGCGAGCACCCGTCACATCTGCCAACAATGCTTCACTTGGATTTTTCACTCCCATTTGCGCTCCAGTTTGGTCACGCAAACGCAACTCATCCACCAACATTTTAGTGCGGACAAGCGACTTTAAACGCGCCATCAGCGCCACATCATTAATTGGCTTCGTCAGAAAGTCGTCAGCACCAGCCTCCAGCCCTTTGACACGATCATGCACCTCGTTAAGGGCAGTCACCATCACGACTGGAATATGTGACGTTTCCATCTCTGCTTTGAGTTTTTGGCAACATTCAAAGCCATCCATCCCTGGCATCATCACATCAAGCAGAATCAGATCTGGAGAATGTTCTTTCGCCTGCTCAATCGCTTTAAAACCATCTTCTGCCGTAATAACATCATAATATTCAGCCATCAATTTGGCTTCGAGCAGTTTTACGTTAGCAGGAACGTCATCAACGACGAGTATTTTCGCGCCCATTGTTTATGCCGCCGCATCTAAGAATTGCTTCACTGTTTCGAGAAAGCTAGTAATTGAAATCGGCTTAGAAATATAGGCCTCGCAGCCGGCACGAAGAATTTTCTCTTCATCATCCTTCATGGCAAAGGCCGTCACAGCAATAATCGGAATATCCGCAACTTCTGGCTCCGCTTTCATACGACGCGTCACATCTAATCCTGAAATTTCAGGCAGCTGGATATCCATCAAAATCAAATCAGGCATTTCACGCTTAGCTAAATCAAGCGCGTTCAAACCTTCTTTAGTTTCGACCGTTGTATAACCATTCGCTTCCAACAAATCGCGGAAGAGCTTTAGGTTAAGATCGTTATCTTCAATAATTAATATCTTTTTTGACATATTTCCTGTCCTTTAGGGCAGCCACTAATCTGTACCATAAATATTAATATAGTGTTTACAACAGCTGCTTTTAAGAGGTTCCGGGGCAATCTGGTTGTTTTTCAGGCTGTGCAGCAGCAAAAGCTGGGTGTTTAAGTGCATAACCATAAACCGCCATAAACCTTGGATAGGCTGACATATCAACCTTAAATCGTAGCGCGTTGTATATTTGTGGCACTAAGCAAATATCTGCATGTGTTGGAGTATTCCCAAAGCAAAAGTCGCCCTTTTGACCTTCCAGCATAGTCTCGCATACTGCAAAGCCCTTATGCATCCAGTGATGCATCCATTGTAGCTTCTGCGAATCTTCAAGCGATAGCTCACCCACAAGATATTTCAAAATCCGTAAATTATTGATCGGATGCATTTCTGACGAAATCACATTTGCAAACGCTCGCACTTTCGCTCGTAATACAGAATCATCAGGTAATAATGGCGTATCAGGATAGTTTTCCTCCAACCATTCTAGCATCGCTGTGGATTGAGTCAGAACCGTTCCATCCTCAAGTTCAAAAGCAGGTACAGCACTCGCTGGGTTCACCGCCTTATAGGCCTCACCATGCTGTTCACCTTTAAGCAAATTCACAAATACCGTCTCTTTGGGAGTCACATTCTTCAAGTTCAACGCGATACGCAGCCGGTAAGCCGTTGAAGAACGAAAATAAGAATAAAATTTGGCAATCATAAATTAACGCGCCAAATCCTCGATACCTTGACCAACGCTCTTAATATCCGTTCCAATCCCATACATGGTTTGACAAGCTGATAGACTCAATAACAGAAAAACAAGTGTCATTCGCATCCTAATTACCCTTTATATTCAACAACTTTCTGCTCAATTGAACCAAAGATAGTCTTACCTTCTTCATCGAACATTTCAATTTTCACATGATCGCCAAAACTCATAAATGGTGTCGTCATTTCACCATTTTCGATTTTTTCAATCATACGACGCTCAGCCAAGCATGATGATCCCGTTGAGCGATCAACATTTGAAACCGTACCTGAACCAATCAGTGTCCCTGCACCAAGATGGCGTGTTTTTGCTGCATGGGCAATCAACTCACCAAAGTGGAAGGTCATATCAACGCCAGCGTTCGGGCGACCAAACTCTTTACCATTAAGTGTCGTAACCAGCGGCAAATGTACTTTTCCGTCTTTCCATGCGGAGCCAAGAGCATCCGGCGTCACCGCAATGGGCGAAAAGGCACAAGCGGGTTTACTGTGGAAGAAACCAAAACCTTTGCCCAACTCTGCTGGGATTAGATTACGCAACGAAACATCATTTACCAACATGATAAGACGAATGTATTTCAACGCATCTATCGCATTGACACCCATCGGCACATCGTCAGTTATCACTGTAATTTCGCTTTCAAAATCAATACCATGATCTTCGCTCACCGCTTCGATATCATCACGCGGTCCTACAAATTTATCGGAGCCTCCTTGATACATAAGTGGATCCGTCCAGAAGCTTTCTGGCATTTCAGCACCACGGGCTTTACGCACCAGTTCCACGTGGTTCACATAAGCTGAGCCATCAGCCCATTGGAAAGCTCGCGGCAAGGGAGAATGCATTTTCGCTGGATCAAAATCCATCGCTTCACCATCTAATTCACCCGCGCAAAGCTTGTCGCAGACCGCTTGCAGTTGTGGAGCAACTTCATCCCAATCATCCAATGCTTCTTGCATCGTGTAAGCAATATCCGTCACGGTAATACATTTACTGTGACATTTACTAATCACCACCAACACGCCATCGCGCGAGCCATCTTCTTTTAATGTTCCGAGTCTCATACTAATCCTCTAAGTTTTTCGTTGGACGGAATGTAGCGAATTACCCGACAAATTCAAAGTTTTTCGCTTTTTTAATAATCGTAACTTTTTGCTAAGATTTTACTGTTACTATCATAGCTATGAAACGCCGCGATTTTATTAAAAACATGAGCCTAACAACGGCAAGTGCTGCCGTTCCAAACTGGTTATCACGCACCAGCAGCAAGACAAAACCGACTGTACTCGTCTATGGCTTCCCTATATTTGTCGATGAAAAAAATATCTCTCAAGAAACCATTGAAAAAATAAACCCTGATAAATACAAAAATGCGAATATTATAACAAAGATTTTTCCAACGGGTGAAGAGTCATTGAGCAAAGAATTTCAAGAAGCTTTAGAAGAACATAAACCTGATTTTATTATTGGGCTCGGTGAATTTCACAGTCAAAATAAAGAAGAAGCCGATGTTCGCATCGAAACATCCAGCTACATTCCTCAAAAAGGAAGAATTGATATTAGTTGTGATATTAATTTGGAGCCCATTAAGAATAGCTATCAAGACCTAGAGTTTGATATTACTGAAAGCCATTCTCCAGGTATCAATGCATGTGGCCAAAGCTTGCATAAAAGCATCGAATATTTTCAAAACCAGAACAAATCGGCTCAATGTTTCTTTTTACATCTAAAAGATAATATTGCTCGCCTTGCACTCAGTTTTATTTCAGATCAAGAAGAAGATTTTGGCAGTTATGAGGATCTCACTTCTGATGATTTGATTGCTTATGAAAATCTAGCCTCCAAATACCACGCTGGCTTGGACGGCGTGTTATCGAAGTTGGATAAAATTTTTAATTATGAGCAACAAATGCAGCGCTAATCGACTATTTTGCGTTCAAAAGCAAAAGCAGAAACTTGAGTGCCGTATGTATCTTTGAAAGCAGTACGCATTTTTTCGGCATAAGTGGCTTCGTAATAAGCGAAATGTGATTCTGTGGTTTGGTAGAAAACGGTAAAAACATCGTCTTTTTGTTGGATATCGGCTGCGGCAAATAGTGCTTCACCGCCCTCACCTTTCAGCTCTAGCATTTCTTGCACATGTGGCTTTAACCATTCACTATAAGGTGGAGTGACGGGCTTCAATAAGGTAATTTGAACCTGATACAGCACCTACTAGCCTTTCCAGCTATCAACGTAGCCTTTCCACTCAGTATCGGCGATACCATCGTCAATTTCCACCGCATCACGCGTATCGAGCATCACGGCCACTTCATCTAACATTTTTGGAGGATCCGTCATTTTGCGCGTTTTATCCGCTTCAGCTGCAAGGTTAAACGCTTTCGGGTGTGGACCATGCGGGAAACCACATGGGTGGAAACTCAGCATACCCGGATGAATATTATCACGACTGAAGAACTCGCCTTCGTGGTAGAAGATAATCTCATCAAAATCGTTATTCGAGTGATAGAACGGCACTTTTAGTGCCCCCGGATCCATCTCTGCCGGACGCGGCGCGAAGGTACAAACCACAAAACGCTTCGTTAGGAAGGTCGTATGCGCGCTTGGCGGCAGATGATAACGATGGCTCATCAGTGGGCGAATATCGCGCCAATTGATTTTAACCGGCAAATTATCGCCGTGCCAGCTCACCACATCCAGTGGATTAAACGGAAAAGTCACGGTTGATAATCCACCGCGCGCCTTAATCACGACATTCCATTCCTCAGATGACGACATTTGCGCTTTATAAGCTTCGTCAATTTTAGGCACATCCAACATCGCTTGATCGAAAATGGCGTGAGGGCCGACCATGCCTTTATCCGGAAGCTGGAAGTAATCATTCGTTGCTTCCATCAATAACATGGTCGCTTCACCCTTACATTCCAAACGCCAGCGTAGCGCACGAGGTAGCAGGATATAATCGCCTGCGGTAAAAGTCATATGACCAAAATCGCAAAAGAGACTCCCCTCGCCACTATGCACGAAGAGCAGATCATCACCATCGCCATTTGAAGCGAGGTGATCCATCTTGCCACTCGTTTTCCAAATACGAAAATCGAGATGCTTATTGTTCAAAATGCGTTGCGCTTTCCACGGCGTATTGCTCACCCCTTCCAACTTATTCAGATCAAAAGCTTGCGGACGCAATGGCCCTTCCCAATTGATCCAACCTGTTGGCGGGTTTGCGTGGCTAAGATGAGAGCAAGGGCCAAAAAAGCCCTCCTTACCAAACTCACGCTCATAAGTGCCTTCCGGTAAATCACAATGTGCTTGGCGACTTGCGTCACCCTCAACCCGCGGAAAACTAATATGCTTTTTCATTAAGCACTCACCACACCACGACGGATTTGATCTTCTTCGATCGACTCAAATAGCGCTTGGAAGTTACCTTCACCGAAGCCTTCATTCCCCTTACGTTGGATAATTTCGAAGAATAGCGGCCCAATCACTGTATTGGTGAAAATTTGTAGCAACAACTCTTCATCATTATCTTTATCAATACCTTCACCATCAATCAGAATACGGTTCTTCTGCATACGCGCCACATCATGTCCGTGATTAGGAATACGTGTATCGATCTTCTCGTAATACGTATCGGGCGTATCCATAAATTCCATACCGCTTGCACGAAGCGTTTCCACCGTTTTGAAAATATCATTGGTTGAAAGCGCGATATGCTGGATGCCTTCACCATTATGGTCACGCAGATATTCTGCAATTTGCGACTGATCATCCGAAGATTCATTCAGTGGAATACGAATTTTCCCATCTGGCGAAGTCATCGCACGAGAGGTTAAACCTGTCACTTTTCCTTTAATATCGAAATAGCGGATCTCACGGAAATTAAATAGGTTCTCGTAATAACCCGCCCATTTATCCATATTACCTTGGTGCATATTGTGGGTGAGGTGATCAACAAGCTGCAAGCCCACTCCTTCAGGATTACGCTCCACTCCTTCGTGAAAATCAAAATCCGTATCATAGATTTCACCCGCATCGCCATAAGTATCAACGAGATACACAAGTAGCCCACCAATCCCTTTTAATGCCGGAATCGTTAACTCCATCGGCCCGTTATTAGCCTCTACAATCTCATAGCCTTGCTCTTTGGCACGCGCTAGCGCTTTGGGTACATCTTTGATGCGAAACGCCATCGCGTTGGCGGAAGGACCATGCGTTTCAGTAAATTCTTTCGGTTGGCCATCGCTCTCTTTATTGAGAATGAAGTTGATGCCACCTTGACGCCATAGTGCAACGTTTTTGGTTTTGTGCTTCGCCACCTCAGTAAAGCCGAGGCTGCTAAAGAGTTTTTCTAGTTCTGCTGGGTTTTTACTCGCATATTCTACAAATTCAAAACCATCAGTTCCCATTGGGTTTTCAAATAAATCAGCCATTTTTATAATCCTTATTTCTTATGTTCGTTTGCGTTACTTTAGACATAAGAACAAGATTACTGATTGGTCGTAGACCAAGGCAGGAGCGAATTCCACGCAGAATTTGAATGATGTTGCATGATGCGGTGTATACACAAAACATAACCCCCTGTCACGTGCTATCAGCGCCGCCAACCTATATCATCCCTATCAAAAGGCATGCCTTGGGGGCTAAGTTGTTTACGTGCATAAGCCTTAAAATTAGTCTCAGCCGCTTGCTCCACTCCTAAAGCAGCAAAGTCTTTTCGTGTAAAAGGAGAACCTACCAATTGCTTTGAAACGTTATTTTTCTCACCTAGTGGCAAAGTTTGCTCCACTTGATACCTCTTTGCCAACCCCGTCAATTGTTGAAACGCTTGCTTATAAGACCTAGATTTAACATGCCAAATAGACTTATCATACTGAAGAAAATTAAGTTTTTCGGCTTTTATGATTGCTCCAGTATCTACACCTTTATCTACATAATGAAGGGTTGACCCAGCACATTTAGTAAGCGTTTCAGCATCAAATTTTGCCGCAACACACTCAATTGAATGCATCCCAGGTGCATAGGGTAAAACTGCAGAATGCGCATTGATGATTTTCTTTTTATCTGCAAGCTCCAGCCACTTTTCATCTTTAAATATTTGATCTAGAAAAACGAAAATTTGTGGAGCATCATCTAAGCTACACCACTGCTCTGCCTTTTTAAGTGCATCTCCAGCATTTAAATCTTTTCCTATAAATGCAATGCGGTTAGGCGCGTAAAGGTCAATTGGCACTTTGGGAATTCCATAACGCTCAATCATCGCCTCTTCACTTTTGGACAATCCTCCGAAAAGATTAATGATTTCTTGTTTCGTTTCCTTTGATATTCCATGCTTTCCAGCATGTTTTTGTAAGAATGCGATTCTTTCTGGCAAGTTGTCAGGCTTATCGCCTCGAATTAATATCTCTCCATCGCTTACTTCGGATTGCCACTCCTCTAAAAGATAGAGAGTGTGGAAAGCATCTTCGGTTATCAAGCAAACTTCCTTGGTCATAAGCATACCCTAACAAACCTTTGTTATAAAAAGGTTAATTTTACTATTAACAAATACCATTTCCTCTTTGAGCCATTTTGTATTAACCTCTTTGCATCCGAAAAGTGAATTTTGCGAGTGAAGTACCTATGGGAACTGAAGAATACGTTTACGATTATCCTGATTATCCGGAGATGAAGGCTGATTTCAGCATTCCCAGCCAATATTATGATCGCTACACAGAGGAAGACCAGGAAGTTTGGCGCTTTTTATACAAACGTCAGATGGAATTGATGCCAAAATACGCATGTAGCACCTATTTGGATGCCCTCAACGACATGCCCATTAATGGCGATAAAATCCCCCATTTCAATGACATTAACGAGAAACTCTATGCGGCAACAGGTTGGGAGCTTGTGCCGGTTCCGGGTTTAATTCCTGCACATAGTTTCTTTACGCATCTTGCAACAAAAGCCTTCCCTGTTACGCATTGGATGCGCCCGAAAGCCCGCATTGATTACTTACAAGAGCCAGACTTATTCCATGACTTATTCGGCCATGTACCACTTCTGATGAATCCTGTTTTCGGGCATTATCTCTCCGCTTTTGGCCGTGGTGGTTGCCGCGCGCTTCGTATCGGCGATGAAAAATCGCTCGAAAACTTAACTCGCCTTTATTGGTATACGGTGGAATTCGGCTTGATGCGAGAAGCGAATCAAACAAAGGTTTATGGCGCAGGCATTCTTTCTTCTCCGGGTGAAGTCGTATTCAGTATCGACAGCCCCTCGCCTAACCGTATCGCATTTGACATGAAACGCATTATGCAAACCGACTTTATCATTAGTGATTATCAAGAGAGTTACTGGGTGATTGATAGTTTTGAGCAATTATTTGAGGCGACGAAGCCCGATTTTAGAAAAATCTATGAAGAACTTGCGACTCAACCAGTTCATCGTCCTGAGGTTACTCTCAAAACAGACAAGGTCTACACTACTGGAACCGGCGAATATCACCGCGCTAAAGCGAGCTAGCTTTACTAAACAGTTTAAAGAAATTTTCTGTCGTTTGCGCAGCGGCGGCCTCTAACGACACTTCTTTTAACTCCGCCAAATACTCACAGGTATGGCGCGTATAGGCAGGTTCATTGCGTTTTCCGCGATGCGGCATCGGTGCGAGGTAAGGAGCATCGGTTTCCACCAACACCTTATCTAGCGGTAAATCTTTGGCTACTTGTTGAATCTCTTTCGCATTTTTGAAAGTCAGAATGCCTGAAAGCGAGATGGTTAGGCCAAGCTTCAACACCTCATCCGCCAGCCATTGCGTGCCAGTGAAGCAGTGGATGAGGGCTTTGAAATCGCCTTTAGCTTTTTCTTCTTTCAGAATCGCTACCGTATCTTCCTCAGCATCGCGACAATGGATAATCACGGGCAATCCCGTTTGACGACTCGCTTCGATGTGAACACGAAAACTTTCTTTTTGTATCTCAACATGATCGGTCGAATGAAAATAATCGAGCCCCGTTTCGCCTAACCCAATCACCTTGGGTTTCTTCGCCGCTTCTACCAACTCTTCTACCGTGACAAGCGGTGCTTCCTGAACATTGCATGGATGCACCCCAACCGAGCAATAAATTTGTTTATGGTCGAGCGCTATCTTGTGAATCGTTTCAAACTCACTCATCCGTGTGCAAATCGTTTGCAGAATGCCTACCTCAGCCTCCTTAGCATTGGCCAATACCGCATCAAAATCCTCTGCAAAATCAGAGAAATTTAAGTGACAATGAGAATCAACAATCAGCATACGTTACGCTGCCTTCTCCGCGGCCTGCAAACGTGGGAACACGCCTTCTGGCTTGGGAAGTTCGGCGCCTACTTTAAGTGCAAACTGATCACTTAAATGTTCAAAACTACGTTCATTCTCAGGCACGGCAAGTTGATCCAAAATCTTACTCGCAGCGCTTGGGCAGAAAGGTTGCAGCAAAATGGCAATGCAGCGAATTCCTTCAACGGTATAGTGCAACACTTCGGCCATCTTAGCGGGGTCTTCCTTTTTCAACACCCACGGCGCATTATCGGCAAAATAATGATTCATAATATGGGCAGAATCGGACAAAGCGAGTAGAGCGTCATTATAGCGAAACTCATTCATCGCCATCAGATAATCTGAACGATTTTTGCTATAAAGTTTACCCATCAACTCTTCTTGCTTATTCGCATAAGCAGGGACTTTAGCTTCACAATTCTTTTGAATCATCGACAGAGAACGCTGCGCTAAATTACCGATATTATTGGCTAAATCAGCATTTATCACTTCAATCATACGTTCTTCACTAAAGTCTCCATCATTGCCGAATGGCATGGCTTTGAGCATAAAGTAACGTAATTGATCGACTCCACCTGCTTTCTCAATCATCTCAGCGGGCGATAGCACATTACCGATGGATTTACTCATCTTCTCGCCTTCAATGGTCCACCAACCATGCGCGACGATTTGCTTTGGTACAGGGAGTTCAGCGGCCATCAAAAATGCGGGCCAGTAAACCGCATGAAAACGTAGAATATCTTTACCCACCACATGCACGGGCGGATTCTCTGCCCAGAATTTCTGATAATTATCCGAATCAGGCCAGCCAAGTGCGGTGAGATAGTTAGTAAGTGCGTCAATCCACACATACATGACATGATCTTCATCATCTGGCACTGGCACGCCCCAATCGAAAGTGGTGCGCGAAATAGAAAGGTCACGTAAGCCGCCTTTGACGAAACTCTTTACCTCATTCAGGCGTGAATCGGGCGAAACAAAGCTACCCTCACCGTAAAGTTCGAGCAGCTTATCCTCAAAAGCAGAGAGTTTGAAAAAGTAGCTTTCCTCCTCCACCCACTCAACTTCTGCACCTGTGGGGGCAAGTTTTTTACCGTCTTTCGTTATCAACTCTGATTCGGCGTAATAAGCTTCGTCACGCACAGCGTACCAGCCGCCATAATTATCTTTATAAATATAACCATTGGCTTCAATTCGTTTCCAAAGCTCTTGCGCTGTTTGCTTGTGACGCGGCTCTGTCGTGCGGATAAAATCATTATTGGAAGCATTAAGTAAATTATCACCCGTCGCCACTAAGTTACGGAAATGCTCTGAGTTTTGGTCGCAAATTTCTTGCGGGGTAACGCCCGCCTTCTCGGCTGATTTTGCTACTTTTTGTCCATGTTCATCGGTACCAGTTAGGAAGAATGTATCATGTCCGTCTAGTTGCATAAAACGCGCCATCACATCGCAGGCAATAGTGGTATAAGCATGGCCAATATGTGGCGCATCATTCACATAGTAAATCGGAGTGGTAATGTAGAAAGGAGCTTTTGAATCAGAGGTCATGCAGCGTTTTTAGCGCCAGATGACGCTTGAAACAACAAGCTTTGTAAGACTTGCTTCTTATCGTAATTGCCGCCCGTAGTTTGTGGCCACCATTCGACAGCTTGCTGCCACACGGCGAACCAATGCGAAGCATCGTAACGCTGAGTTAGCGCCGGAATGGTTTCTTCCTCACGCGGCAGTAATTCTAACTGCCCTTGTGCATAAAGCGCTAGACGGTGTAACACGCACAGCAACAAATCACCCGCCATCTGCCATGCTTCAGGCTCTAGTTTGGCAAATTTCGTTGCTAGGCTTTGGATGGAAGCACTATCCGAATCCACCAGTAATTCGAGCCATTCATAATAGATATTTTCCGCCTCAAACTTTAAATAGCGATCCCATTGACCTGCTGAGATAGGTGCAAGCTGCATAAGCCATTCTTGCTGCTCCAACGAAACATTCACTTTCTGATTAGCCAAAATCTCTACTACTTGTTGTGTGGTAGGAGGCTGTAACTTTACCTCACGGCAACGTGAACGTGTTGTGGGTAGTAACTTATCTGGTTTATGCGTCACCAACATAAGCAATGTTTTTTCTGGCGGCTCTTCCAACACTTTTAGCAATGCATTCTCAGCATTACGGTTAAGCCCATCAGCTGGGTCAATTATCACAACACGCCACCCTGCCTCAGACGTACTGAGATGCATAAAATCAATAACTGAACGTACTTGTTCAATATTAATCGTGGTAAAAGACATTTTCTTTTTCTCGTCACGCAATGGCTCAACCAGTTTGATATTACCGTGACCACCTGCTTCCATCCGCGCGATGGCAGGATGTTCAAGGTCGTAGCTCAAACGTGCTGGAGCATCGGTTGGGAGTGCCTCGCCAAATAGGCCGCCCGCCTCTTCAGCTTCCGCCTCACCCGTTAATAAACAACGAGAAATCGTATCAGCCAGTGCTGCTTTACCGATACCACGCGGGCCTGAGAGCAAAATTGCATGCGGAAGTTTACCTTGCTTCATCAAACTTGATAATTGTTCCTGCGCGCTTTCGTGGCCAATAATGGGAGAGATTTTCTCGCTCATAGCACTGCCTCCAGCACTTGAGAATGTACTTGTTCAATGGTTTGTGTGGCATCAATGGTCGTAAAGCGCTCCGCTTGCGCCAATTTCAAAAATCCTGCACGCAACGATTCATGGAAGCTAATATCTAATTGTTCGAACCTATCTTCACCTTCGGCACGGCTGGCTGCACGTGTTAAGCCTTCTTGCGGTGAAATATCGAGCAGGATTGTTTTATCCGGTGCGAAATCAGGAAGAATCTGTTGTTGCAACTTTTGTAAATATTCAACACCCAAACCTTTACCTATTCCCTGATAAACCAATGTTGAATCGGTAAAGCGATCACAAATCACCCACTGCCCTGCTGCCAAAGCAGGTTCTAACTTCTCGCGCACATGCTGCACACGCGCTGCCAAAAAGAGAAGCGTTTCTGCCAGCGGATTCCAATCTTCTTGCGTTTCCTGCGCCTCCACTAATAGGGGGCGAATTTTCTCCGCTAGAGGCGTACCCCCCGGTTCACGCGTTACAATATGATCAATTCCGCGCCCTGTTAATGCTTGAGATAATAACTTCACTTGCGTAGATTTACCGCAGCCTTCACCACCTTCAAAGCTGATAAACTGCCCGCGCGAGGTCACTATTTCTCTCCAAATACACGATAGCGGAAAGTAGGAAGCAAGCGCCCTAGAATTGATCTCTTTGCAACAGATTCAGTCGCAACCAGCGGCAAGGTAATAGGCTCTGTACCTTTACTTTCAAACTTCAAAACACCGAGCTTTTGGCCTTTTTGCACCGGTGCTGCGACTGGTTCGACAAATTCCGCTGTCATCTTCACGTTCGATTTATCATGTTTAGGTAACGTCATGAGCAATGGTTTCTCGACCTTCACTCCTACCGACTCTTTCGCACCATACCATAGCTTCACTTGGTCCAGCGGGGCACCGTTGGCGAAAAGCTGCATCGCTTCAAATTGCTTAAACCCATAAGTAAGCAATGCACGCGAGGCGGTGATACGTCCTTTTTTACTATCCAAGCCATTCACCACCGCGATTAAACGACGACCATTTTGCTCACCCGAAGTCGCAATACCGTAGCCCGCAGCATCCGTATGCCCCGTTTTGATACCGTCCACCCCTAGTTCGCCCAAAAGTGCATTACGGTTTGGTTGGGTGATATCAGAGTAAGTGAATTCTTTTTCCGCCCAATAATGATAGCTTTCAGGAAAATCTCGGATCAACGCTTCAGCTAGCGTGACCAAATCACGAGAGGTCATATAATGTTGCGGATCTGGCCAGCCAGTCGCATTGGCAAAGTTACTACCCGTTAAACCAAGCTGACGTGCCTTTACATTCATAATCTCGGCAAATGCCTCTTCCGTTCCGGCAATTCCTTCAGCGATGACAATACAAGCATCGTTACCTGATTGAATGATAATACCGCGCAGCAAATCTTCTACCGCGATCTTTTCGCCCAATTTGACGAACATTTTTGATCCGCCTTTTTTCCATGCTTTTTCCGATACATGAAAAGTGTCCTCAAGCTTCAACTCACCATTTTTTATCTTCTCCAACACAATGTAGACCGTCATCATCTTACTCATCGAAGATGGTCCCATGCGTTTATCCGCATTTTTATTCAGAAGCGTCGTTCCTGTCGTTGCATCATAAAGAATCGCTTGCTTAGCTGGCGTTTCAAACCCAGCTTGCGCGCTAAAAGCAATGAATAGAAAAGCTAGAAAGAATCTCATTGTTTAATCACTTTCGCATCAGAAATACCAAAACGGTTTTCTAACTGCGAGAGTAAACCGAATTGACTGGTTTTAGATGATGTTGGCTTAAGCAATACTCGATAATAAGGCTGCCCTTTTACGGCAATTTCTTGCACGAGTGGTTTACCTAGAGGGCGGAGCTTCGTCATCATATCTTGAGCATTCGTTGTATCTGCATAAGAGGCTACCTGCACCAACCATGGCGCTTGATAAGACTTTACTTCTTTTGGTGTTAAATCTGGTAGAGAGGCAATCGAAACCGTTTCCATCGGCGCAGCATCCCTATTGCCTACTCGCTCAATCGGGATAGATTTAATGTCCTGTTGGATCTGCTTTGCTTTCACAGGTTTCATGCCGTTATAGGCGCTAAAACCTTCTGAGTAGTTAAGCTCCGCGCCGCGTTTGCCACGGCTCTTCATGTATTCTTCAGTCTCGGCTTTAAGGTAAACCACTTTCACTTTCGCTACGCCATGTTCAATCACACCAAGCTTTTCAGAGGCCGCTTTTGAAAGATCAATGATACGCCCCGGATGAAACGGCCCGCGATCATTCACACGTAGGTTCATCGCCTTACCATTTTCCAAATTCGTCACACGAACGATAGATGGCATCGGAAGCGTCGTATGCGCGGCAGTCCATGCATTTTGGTTATATTTTTCACCATTTGCCGTTAAACGACCATGAAAACCAGGACCATACCAGCTGGCAATACCCGTTTCTTCATAAGTAGGGTCGTAACGCGGCGTATACCACTTACCCATAATTTTATACGATTTACCGACTTTGGCTTTGTAAGGCACTTTAGGGTAATGCGATACATCTTCAGGTGCATTTTTACCAGGGCCAACGCTATTATCAGCACAAGCTGCCAAAGCCATTACAAGGGTTATAGTAAGTAGTTTTTTCATCATTTTAACGTCCTATTGCATCTGCCAACGTACCGACTGCAGTCGCAAAATACGTTGAACGGTTCCATTTCATAATCACATCGTAATTGCCGTAAGTGATGTAAGATTCTTCGCCATCTTTACCGGGATAGACTACACTTGCACGCACATTACGTGTAGGCAGTGCCGAGCCATCTGCGTTGGTCACCCCCATGCGCGCCCACTCACTCAAAGGCTTTTTGATTTTGCGAGAAGCCAGCTTTTGATTAAAGCCACGCGGTAAACGCACTTCACGCCCCCATGTCTCATCATCATTCCAACCTGAACGGCTTAAATATTTAGCAATTGAGGCAAAAACATCCGACTGCGTTGTCCATATATCCTTACGACCATCGCCATTATAATCATGCGCGTAAGCGAGGAAACTGCTTGGCATAAATTGCGATTGTCCCATCGCGCCCGCCCACGAGCCTTTGAATTTCGAAAGCGGAATATGCCCAGCATCTACAATTTGAAGTGCTTGCATCATTTCTTTGCGGAAAAACTCAGCACGACGGCCATCATAGGCGAGTGTCGCCAGTGCTGGAATGATATTAAAGCCGCCCGTATTGCCGCCATAATTGGTTTCGATACCCCAAAGTGCGACGATAAAGCGAGGTTGCACGCCAAACTCTGCGCCAATCTTATCTAACAACGCCTTATGTTTGCGATACATTTTGCGACCTTGATTAATACGCGAGGCTGGCACCACACGCTCCATATATTGTGCGAAACTGAGTGTACCCTCTGGCTGCTTACGATCTAAACGAATGATTTTTGCATTGGGCTTAAAGCCGCGTAACGCTGCATTGACCGTGCCTGATGAAATACCTTTCGCCGACGCATCACGTTTAACGCCTTCGACCCATGATTCTACGGATTGATTCGCCGCATTGGCACATCCAGCAAGAAAGATGGCAGATACTAGACTTAAAAAAAGAGTACGCATAACGCTGTCCCCACTGTTCTTTATTTTTATTATCGGGTAGTTGTAACCACCTATGACACAAAAGGCAAAACCAGACTTCGCTAATTATGGCATTACTCTCGCAAAAGTTGGGGATAATTGTGGCGATCTCTTATCAACCGCGCATTCGGGCAAACTGCATTTTGTGGGAGATATAAACACGATTACCGCAGCAAAGGCGCTATTGCCTCATAATGCGGCAATTATGGAGTTCTCGGAACCTCCCAAAGCAGATGATAAAACGGTGGAACAGATCCGCCAAGAAACCGCCTCAGCTGATGTGTTAGTTGCCGTAGGTAGCGGCACGCTGAACGATCTTTGCAAATATGCGAGCTTCCTTGATGGCAAGCCTTGCAGCGTTATCGCCACCGCGCCTTCAATGAATGGTTATGTATCGGGCAACGCCTCCATCACAGTAGAAGGCTATAAGCAAACGCTTAGCGCCCACGCGCCCACCGCAGTCATTTGCGATTTAGATATTTTAAGCGCCGCGCCTAAACGCCTTATCCGCGCAGGAATTGGCGATACGCTCTGCCGCAGTACCGTGCAAGCAGATTGGCTATTATCGCATCTACTCTTAGATACGCCTTACGAACCTCTGTATTTCGAATGGATGCAAGATTCTGAAACGCGCTTACTTGAAAATATAAATGATAGCGAAGCACTGATAGAGGCTCTCCTACTCTCAGGCATCGCGATGCGCGAATGTGGTTCCTCTGCTCCAGCCTCGCAAAGCGAGCATATGATCGCGCATACCATGGAGATGTTAAATCCGAACCTGCCTCATAGTTATCACGGTGAGCATATCTCCATTACCAGCCTCACTATGGCACAGCGACAAGAAGCGCTCCTCGCGAAAGATTCCGTTACCATTGGTGATTTGGATGGTTTCAATCATTTACCGCTCTCTCTGCATAAACAAGCCTCGAAGCAATTTTATGCGAAACTTCCCGATAGTGAAAAGGTTGAAGCTCTCAACGCTAAGTTTGCCGAAGAATGGACAAGTATTTCAGCAAAAATAAACGACATTCTTCTGCCCTATGACCGCTTACTTGAAGCACTGACAGCAGCAGGTTGCCCTCTCTCACCAGAGGCCATTGACTGGCCTGAAGCCAATTACCAGCAAGCCGTCACCCTCGCCCGCTTCACCCGCGATCGTTTCACCTTTTTGGATTTAGCTTAATTATCTAGCGTGGCGGCAAGTTCATACCCGGATAAGGGTTTCCGCAGCCTTTAATGCCATAAATATTTTGCAAATTACCTAAGCGAGCATTCGTCGCCGAAATTGCATCTTCCGCACTGGCACGTGTTCCAATATAGCCAACCGGCCATAGAAAATCAGATACTTCCATCTTCTTTTTGCTCTGCGCTACTTGGTTCCAGAATTTTGCATCATTCATTTCAAGCAACAGTTGCTGACAATTTAAATGCTTATCCGTTTCTTTCCATGGCGGTGCGCCCATAGGTACATTTTCACCACATCCTGAAAGTATCAACGAAGCAGCGAGTATAATATTAACAACAAATAACTTTTTCATTCCCTTTATGTAACCGCTCTAATTCTAATTTCAATCCCTAACTTGCGTATTGCACAGAGAGACGAAACTCTTTAAATCAATTCCATGCCTACGATGAATGATGTTCGCGCTCAGTTCTTGAGCTATTTTGAGAAACAGGATCACTTACTTCTTCCCTCTTCTCCCCTTGTGCCGCAGTCAGACCCGACTCTGATGTTTACGGCAGCAGGCATGGTGCCATTTAAAAATATTTTCACAGGGTTAGAAACCCCGCCATCACCACGCGTTACCACCAGTCAAAAATGTGTTCGCGCGGGTGGAAAACACAATGATCTCGATAATGTTGGCTATACAGCACGCCATCACACTTTCTTTGAAATGCTCGGAAATTTCTCCTTCGGTGATTATTTTAAGGAAGAAGCGATCCACTATTGCTGGGATCTCACGACGAATGTTTTCGGCCTCGATAAGAGCAAAATGCTTGTTACAGTTTATCATACGGATGATGAAGCAATTAGCTTATGGAAAAAGATCGCAGGCCTATCCGATGATAAAATCATCAAAATCGCGACCAAAGATAACTTCTGGCAAGCCGGTGACACCGGTCCTTGTGGCCCATGTTCGGAACTTTTCTACGATCACGGCGATCATATCCCAGGTGGCCCACCCGGTAGCCCTGATGAAGATGGCGACCGCTTCATTGAAATCTGGAATCTCGTCTTCATGCAATATGACCGTCAAGCCGATGGCAAAGACAATCCACTTCCCAAGCCCTCGATTGATACAGGCATGGGGCTAGAGCGCATCAGCGCCCTACTCCAAGGTAAGCACGATAATTATGAGACGGATTTATTCCTCAACCTCATCGCCGCTTCGGAAGAATTGACTTCTGTGAAAGCCGCGGGCGACCAACTAGCCAGCCACCGTGTGATTGCCGACCACTTACGTACAAGCGGCTTCCTCATGGCTGATGGTGTATTACCAAGCAATGAAGGACGTGGCTATGTGCTACGCCGTATTATGCGCCGTGCGATGCGTCATGCGCATATTCTAGGCGCGAAAGAACCTCTGATGCACCGCCTTGTGCCAAACTTGATTCATGAGATGGGCGCTGCTTATCCAGAACTTGGACGCGCTCAAGCAACCATTACCGAGAATCTTCGTTTAGAAGAAGAACGCTTCCGCGAAACATTAGGCCGTGGCTTAAAACTGCTGGAAGAAGAAAGCAGCAGCCTTTCAAAAGGTGATAAGCTGGCTGGCGAATCAGCTTTCAAACTTTACGATACTTACGGCTTCCCGCTTGATCTCACCCAAGACATCCTGCGTGGCCAAGGCATGAGCGTTGATATTGATGGGTTTGATACGGCAATGGCTGAACAAAAAGCCCGCGCACGTGCAGCGTGGAAAGGTAGTGGCGATGCTGGGACCGAAGAGATTTGGCTAGAATTGCGCGACGAACATGGCGCGACCGAGTTCCTCGGCTATGATTCTGAATCTGCTGCTGGCCAACTGATTGCCATTATTAAAGATGGCGAATCCGTTAAAAGCGCAACGAAAGGCGATGAAGTCGCCCTACTCTTCAACCAAACGCCTTTCTACGCTGAGTCAGGCGGACAACAAGGCGATCAAGGTGAAGTTCATAGACAAGGCAGTTTGTTAGGCACCATCTCTGACACAAGTAAGCCAACAGGTAGCTTGCACGTGCATCACACAAAGCTTCTGGCAGATATAGCGTTAGAGGACGTGTTAGAGCTAGAAGTAAACCAAGAACGTCGTACTAAACTACGCGCGAATCACTCAGCGACTCACTTGCTCAATGCAGCCCTCAAACAAGTACTCGGCGAACATGTAAACCAAAAAGGTTCCGATGTAGCCGAAGATAAATTGCGTTTTGATATTAGCCATCCGAAGGCCCTGACACCGGAGGAAATTGCGCGAACCGAAACCATCGTGAATGAACAAATTTGGGCGAATCAATCGACTAGCACGAAATTGATGAATACAGAAGCCGCAATCGAAGCTGGTGCCACCGCCATGTTTGGCGAGAAATACGGCGATGAAGTGCGTGTGGTAGCCATGGGTGTCGAAGATTATTCGGTTGAGCTTTGCGGCGGTACGCATGTGGATAGCACTGGCGATATCGGCTTACTTAAAATTACCTCTGAAGGCGCGCTTGCAGCAGGGGTTCGCCGTATTGAAGCCGTCACGCGTGATGCCGCATTTGATTGGTTTAATGCGCGCAATAACTCGCTCATGCAATTATCGGATACCGCTAAAACGCCAATTCCTGAATTGCCAGAGAAATTGGAATCCTTGACGGCAGAGCGTAAACGTCTCGAGAAAGAACTCGGCGATGCGAAACGCAAACTTGCCTTAAGTGGTGGAAGTGCTGGCATGGGTGCTAAGGAAGAAAAAATCGGCACGATTGATTTTGCGTTCCAAGCCTTTGAAGGCATCAACCCGAAAGATTTACGCAGCCTCGCGACTGAGATTATGGCCAAACATAATGCTGATATTGTTGCTGTAGCCAGTGATTTTGAAGGCAAAGCTGCCATCGTTGTCGCTGCCTCGAAAGAATCTGGCATTGATAGTGCCGCACTCGTGCGTGTAGCTACACCGGTTGTTGGCGGTCAAGGCGGTGGCGGACGCCCTGAGATGGCCCAAGCAGGCGGGCCTGATGGCAGCAAAGTTTCAGAGGCTCTCGAAGCTATCAAACAAGAATTAACCAAAAACAATGAAAGTGCAGCGTAGCAAGCGCTAACGGAGTAAAATTATGACAGAAGCAGTTCCAATCACAGTAGCATATGGCGATGGTATCGGTCCTGAGATTATGGAAGCGGTGTTACGCATCCTACAAAATGTTGAAGCCAAGCTAAAGATCGATGTAATTGAAGTAGGGGAACAAGTTTATAAAACGGGTAACTCTACTGGTATTCCTGCCGATGCATGGGAAAGCTTACGTCGTAATAAAATACTCCTCAAAGCGCCAATCACCACCCCTATTGGCGGCGGATATAAATCGCTTAACGTAACGCTACGTAAAACACTTGGCCTTTACGCTAATATTCGCCCGTGTCAGAGCTACCACCCGTTTGTCGAAACCAAACACCCTGAGATGGATTTAGTGATCGTCCGTGAAAATGAAGAAGATCTCTATGCGGGTGTTGAATATCGCAATACAGCAGATACAGCGACTTCACTAAAGCTTATCACGCGCAGTGGGTCTGAACGTATCATGCGCCACGCGTTTGATTATGCGGTCAAAAATGACCGTAAAAAAGTCACCTGCATGGCCAAAGATAACATCATGAAGATTGCCGATGGCATCTTCACCCAAGCTTTCCGCGATGTTGGCGCTGATTACTCTGATATCGAACAAGAACCTTATATTATTGATATTGGTGCAGCACGTATCGCCGATGCACCGGAACGATTTGACGTAATCGTAACCGAGAATCTTTATGGCGATATCATCTCCGACATTGCCGCTGAAATCTCTGGTTCCGTTGGGCTCGCTGGTTCAGCTAATCTTGGTAAAAACTTCGCAATGTTCGAAGCCATCCATGGTTCAGCACCCGATATTGCAGGCAAAGGCCTCGCTAACCCATCGGGCTTGCTGCAAGGCGCCATCATGATGCTCGTACATATCGGACAATCCGAAATTGCCGCAAAAATCCGTAACGCGTGGTTAAAAACAATAGAAGATGGCATCCATACAGGCGACATCTACCAAGAAGGCGTGAGTAAAGAAAAAGTCGGCACTGTTGGCTTTACCGATGCAGTGATTGAACGCCTCGGCCAAACGCCTAGCACCTTCCCTGTTGTGAATTTTGGTGAAGCGAAACCACAAGAAAAGCAAGTCGTTCAAGAAAAACCAAAAACTGAACTAACCGTGACGAGCAAAAAACTCGTTGGTGTGGATGTGTTTGTGGATTGGTTGAGCGATGTGGATGATCTCGGCAGTAAAGTTTCTGCTGCTGAAACAGGACCATTCTACCTTAAGCTCATCTCGTGCAAAGGGCTCAAAGTATGGCCAGACCATGTACCAGGCATGAACCGTACTGACCTTTACCGTTTGCGTTTAATGACGGATGATGGAGATATTACCGACGTTCCCGCTCTACTAGCCGCATTGATTGATGCAGGCCTAGATGTAGGAAAGTTCGAATCTTTGATGGAATTTAACGGCGAGCGTGTTTATTCACTCGCAGCAGGAGAATAAGAAATGTCAGATAACCGCAATCACCTTGAAGATATCTATACTTCTATTAAAAACGGCCTAACTCCCATTCACCCAGAAGGAAAACGCTTCGCGCTTTATGCGGCGGTTGGCGGCTTATTGCTCAGCTGGTTTATCTGGGATGAATTCGCATGGGTTGGTGTCGCGCTTGCAATCTATTGTTTGTATTTTTTCCGTGATCCAGAGCGCTTCCCGCCAGAAGGTGATAACATCGTGGTTAGTCCCGGTGATGGCTTAGTACAGATGGTTGCTGAAGGGGTAACGCCTCCAGCAGAGTTGGAACTTGGCGACGCTCCACACACCCGTATCAGTATCTTCCTCAATATCTTTGACGTGCATATTAATCGCGTGCCAATTGCCGGTAAAATCATCGCAGAAGAGTATATTAAGGGCTCATTCCTTAATGCTGAACTGGATAAAGCCAGCGAAGAGAATGAGCGCCAATTACTGACAGTAGAAAATAAAAAAGGCAAAGTCGGCTTTGTACAAATTGCAGGTTTTGTGGCTCGCCGTATTCTATGCGATATCAAACTTGGGGATGAAGTTCAGACGGGTCAACGTTTCGGCCTTATCCGCTTTGGTAGCCGTGTAGATGTCTTTTTGCCAAAAGGCGCAAAGATTAAAGTGCGCGAAGGTCAACGTAGTATTGGCGCTGAAACTGTGTTAGCGGAACTCTAAACCATGAGCTTACAACTTGTCAGCATCAGTGGAGCCTATCTTGTGCTCGTTCTGATTGGGCAGGTTTACTTTAAGAAATCGGCAAGCACTCTTTCAACCGAATCTGCCTCTAGCTTTGGACAATCTCTCTTTCTCAATTGGCAGCTTTGGGTCGCAGGCATCGCCTATTTTGCAGCAATGCTCACTTGGGTATGGCTTCTCAAACATATCGATCTCAGCCGTATTTTCCCTATTATGTCGGCACTTTTACTGCTCACCATTCCACTCGTGAGCGCCTATTTCTTGCAAGAATCTCTTTCATTGCGCTACTGGCTCGGCGTGCTATGCATGCTAGCTGGAATCGCACTTATTGCGACGGAGATTAAAGCCGTATGACCAAAGTCGCTGCGATCCTCCCTTGCTACAAAGTAGCCGGGCAAATATTACCACTACTCGCAAAATTCGGTAACGAGGTGCATCACATTATCGTGGTGGATGATGCATGCCCAGAAAAATCAGGCGAGAAAGTGAAAGCAGAATGTAAAGATTCACGCGTGACTGTGCTGTTTCACGAGAAAAATGGCGGAGTTGGCGCCGCTGTCAAAACCGGCTATGCCTTCGCATTGGAGCTTGGTGCTGAGATCCTCGTCAAAGTCGATGGTGACGGACAAATGGAACCAGCACTTATTCCCGAACTTATCGCCCCCATCGCACAAGGCGAAGCGGACTATGTTAAAGGCAATCGTTTCTATCAGCCAGAAGGCTTAGAAAACATGCCAATAAAACGTTTACTCGGAAATGCGGCACATTCTCTACTTTCGAAACTTTCCACGGGTTATTGGCAAATGTTTGACCCTGCCAATGGCTTCACCGCGCTGCATGCGAAGATCGCTTCTCGTTTGCCTTTACCTAAAATTGCAGATCGTTATTTCTTTGAAACAGATATCCTATTTCGCCTCAATACTTTACGCGCTGTCGTTGCCGATGTACCGATGAAAGCCTTTTACGGGGAAGAAACCAGCAACCTGCATCTGCGTGAAGTGGCGGGTGAATTTTTAAGCAAAAGCCTGCGCAATAGCTGGCGACGCATTGCCTATAACTACTTTATCCGCGGCTTCTCTATCGCCTCTCTTGAACTCGTATTCAGCCTTACCTTACTGATATTTGGTCTTTATATGGGCTTTGATATTATCCTAGAGAGTAGCTCTACTGACAAGCCCGCCACTGCAGGAACTATCATGCTTTGCGCCCTCCCCACCATCGTAGGCTTTCAAATGCTACTCTCTTTCATCAATTACGACATGATTAGTCAGCCAACGCGCGCCCTACATCCAAGCCTTTCGGATAAGACCGATATAGAGTATAAGCTCGATTATGAACCAACGAAATCGTAAACTCCCTATCGCACGACTTGTGCCGAATCTCATTACCATTGGCGCGCTTTGCTGCGGGATGACCTCTATTCGCTACGCCTTGCTTGGCAATTGGGAGCTAGTAGCCACCTTTATGGTGCTAGCTGCCTTCTTAGATGGCATTGATGGCCGCGTCGCACGCATGCTCAAAGCCACGTCGGATTTTGGCGCACAGATGGACTCTCTATCCGATATTGTTTGTTTCGGCGTAGCACCTGCCGTGGTGCTTCACCTATGGGCATTGCAGGATATTAAACGATTCGGTTGGGCGATTGCGTTATTCTATACCGTCTGCTGCGCGCTTAGACTTGCCCGTTTCAACACCTCGCTTATGGAGGAAGAAAAGGAAGAATGGCAGAAGCATTATTTCACCGGAGTTCCCGCACCGATGGGCGCCTTACTCGCAATTTTACCGCTTATTCTCACACTTCAGTTTGACGAGACATTCTTGCAAATTGATAAAGCAACACTCATGGCCATCTATTTACCTTGTATCGCATTACTTATGTCCAGCCGTTTGCCGACATTTACCCTCAAAGGTTATAGCGTGCCTACCAAATGGGTATTACCGATTATGCTAGCTTCCGTCGGGTTAATCCTCGGGTTAATTATCGAGACTTGGTTGATTCTCTCTATCTTAGGAATTCTCTATTTAGCCTCATTGCCCCTTAGCGCAATGCTCGCAGTCAAAAGCAAGTAAGCTCTACTGCGTTCCAGGTAGCGGCACTCGGATCAAACCAGAATCATGATGTTTCGGCTTCACCTGCTGTTGCTTTGCTTCCATTTTCTTCATCATTCTATGCTCTTTGCGCCATTGAATAATCTCTGCATCATCTTCAGATAGATCATTCAAAGTTGATTCACGGGCATAATCATTATCGCTCTCAAAGAACACGCCTTCTTGGTCATACATATTAATCGTACTGCCATCGTGAACATGCGGCTGCTTACCGCCTTTATGAATATGCACAGTACC
Source organism: uncultured Rickettsiales bacterium (assembly GCA_964654855.1). Taxonomy (GTDB): domain Bacteria; phylum Pseudomonadota; class Alphaproteobacteria; order Rickettsiales; family JALZUV01; genus JALZUV01. The sequence continues at coordinate 333,696 of CAZZJS010000001.1, read as the reverse complement.
ATCAGGGTGCGTATGTTCCTTCTTACGAATCACTTCCGCTGATTTAGCAGCCTTACGCTCTTTCATTTGCTGCTTGGAGTAAACTCCCGCATCGCTCGTATCATGATCCAACGTATTGCACGCACCAAGCGCCAACACTGCCGCCCCTGCCAACATAGTCACCGATAATTTCATCATATCATTCCTCTCCCGTTACACTCTTATACCATAGGTTACATAGGGAACGTGAAGCGATTTTTCAATATGGGTAGGAATGGAGTATATTTTATGCTGACTGTAGATAAATAGTTTTTGACTGCAAACTCACGATGACGAACCATCTCCTTCCTTAGAATTAAATCTTTCAATTTCGCAACTTTCGTTTGTCACTTTATGAATTTGATTCCAAGGATAGAGCTCTACAACTTTACCATCGTAAACGATGACCCCTTTACCAATTGACGCAATATGGTAGCTGCACTTCCAGTTTTCTTCTTTTTCTGTAAAATAAACTTTTTCGCTACCTGTGTTGTTGAATATTTTTTTATTTATTTCATCAGCAGTAGCCTTCGGAAAGGTATATGCATATAAAGCTATAACGAAACACCCAACAATTACATTAGTGATAATAGCTCCCGCTTTATCTTTCGGTTTATCCCTCATAATAACTCGAAAGAAAATAGCGGAGTAGCAAATGGTCAAGAAACCTAACGCAAATATGTTTGCAACCAGATTAAAATCAAGAAAATCAGTAAATTCAAAGAATCTCGCCACTCCTCTTACGTCTAAAAATATAAAAAATAATGCCGTTGTAGCCAAAGAAAAAGCCGTATAGATAGCAACAAGCAAAGCAATAAATGCTAGAATTTTATTATCCATCAACCAACCTTCTCAACCTTATAGATCTCGCTGCCTTCTTCGCGGAATTTATCAGCCATTTCTTGCATGCCCTTCACTTGCTCTTTGGCATCAGCCATGACTTCTTGGCCGAAATCGGTTTTGGCGAAGTCGCGGACGTCTTGAGAGATTTTCATAGAGCAGAATTTCGGACCGCACATGGAGCAGAAATGAGCCACTTTCGCGCCATCGGCTGGCAGGGTTTCATCGTGATACTTTAGCGCCGTTTCAGGGTCTAGGCTTAGGTTAAATTGATCTAACCAGCGGAACTCAAAACGAGCCTTAGATAACGCATCATCACGGCGTTGCGCGCTTGGGTGACCTTTAGCAAGGTCAGCGGCATGAGCAGCGAGCTTATAGGTGACGACACCTACTTTCACATCATCACGATCTGGCAAACCGAGATGCTCTTTCGGCGTGACATAGCACAGCATCGCACAGCCATACCAACCGATATTGGCCGCGCCGATACCGCTGGTAATATGGTCATAACCGGGGGCGATGTCGGTCGTTAGAGGGCCGAGCGTATAGAAGGGTGCTTCGTGGCAAGCTTCTAGCTGCTTTTCCATATTCTCTTTAATCATGTGCTGCGGCACGTGACCGGGGCCTTCAATCATCACTTGGCAATCATGTTCCCACGCTTTGGTGGTGAGCTCGCCCAGTGTTTTGAGTTCAGCAAACTGCGCGGCATCATTGGCATCGGCAATCGCACCCGGACGCAGACCATCGCCGAGGCTGAAAGAGACATCGTAAGCGGCCATAATCTCGCAAATCTCATCGAAATGCTCATAGGCGAAATTATCTTTATGATGCGCCATGCACCATTTCGCGTGAATCGAACCACCACGCGAAACGATACCCGTCACACGATTTTCGGTCAGCGGCACGAATGGCAGACGCACACCGGCATGGATGGTGAAGTAATCCACCCCCTGCTCGGCTTGCTCAATCAGCGTATCGCGGAAGATTTCCCATGTGAGGTCTTCAGCCACGCCGCCCACTTTTTCAAGCGCCTGATAGATCGGAACGGTACCCATCGGCACGGGGCAGTTACGCAAAATCCATTCGCGGATATTATGGATATTCTGACCAGTTGAGAGATCCATAATCGTATCCGCACCCCAGCGAATCGCCCAGACCATCTTCTCTACCTCCTCCGCCACAGAGCTTGTAATGGCCGAGTTACCGATATTACCGTTAATCTTCACTTTAAAGTTACGGCCAATAATCATCGGCTCGGTTTCAGGATGGTTGATATTGGCGGGGATAATCGCCCGCCCACGCGCCACTTCATCGCGCACAAATTCCGGCGTGATAATATCGGGCATGACCGCACCGAAGCTCTGCCCTGGATGGCGTTTCGCATAGCCCTCCGTATGACCTTCATTTTCGCGGATGGCGATATATTCCATTTCCGGCGTGATGATACCGCGCTTGGCATAAGCCATCTGGCTGACACACCCCCCCTTGGAGCGATATGGATTCTTATTGGGATTAGCAAATTCTGGCACAAGTTTTACGCCTTTAGCGCCCTTAGTGACATCATCCTGCCCCTTTAGCTGCCATTCTTTAAAGCCATTATCTTCAGCTTTTACTTCGCGGCCAGTGTAAGTTTCAACATCACCGCGGCCTTCAATCCACTGCGCACGAATTTTAGGCAAGCCTTCGCGGATATCTACTTTGGCATTTTCATCGGTATAAATTCCGCTCGTATCGTATACGCGAAAGCTTGGGTTTTCCTTATCATGCAGCGCGATTTGGCGCATCGGCACGCTAACCCCTTGTTGGGTTCCTTCAATATAGACTTTCTTAGAGGCTGGGAGCGCTCCACGAGTTACATCAAAATCTTCATGGGTTTTAGGGGTATCGAGCATAGGAGTCCTTCCAATTAATCTAGGACAGTGAGGATAGCAGCGATTGAGCGCCACGCAAGGCAAAGCGATGGAGTTAAATAAGAAAATTACCCCTAAAACGGGGAAAACTCCCAACATCATTCCTGACGTTGAGAGTTTTCTTTGAGGTTTTCTAGAAAATCATCAATTTTCATTTTGATGTTTTTCCAATAGGCTATCAATGCACTAAGCACTGCCCCCTCTGCCAAATACGGAATCCACAGCCCTTCGGTATGTGGTATTCCAAAATAATGGAGAATTGGCTCTAGCAATATTGCCAAGATGACCAAAATGGCAGTCGCAAAACGCATCAATTTGCTAACAATCCAATGGCTAAAAATAACCATAAGAATTGCAACAACTATCAGCATTAGACCAAAGCGTTCATTCACTTTGGTTGCCATGGGGTTGAATGGCACTATTTCGGTATAAATATTATATCCAAAATACGCTAACAACCCTGCCAATACCCATATCAAAAACAAAATGATTTTCTTTTTTTTGTTTTTCATTCTGTTTTGATTTTATTCAGCCTTTTCACTCCATAGCATGCGCTAAGGCTATATAAGGAGTTCACAATGACTGAAGCGTTAAGAAATAAATAAGCGCAAAAAATACCCACAAACTATAAGGGATAGAGCGCCTAATAGACAGGAAACTTATATGACAATTGTGTGACAGCGCTTGCCAAGTTAAAAGGTTTGGATATAGTGCGGCACATCTTTTGGTGCGGGCGGTTAGCTCAGCTGGTTAGAGCGCGTCGTTGACATCGACGAGGTCGGGGATTCGAATTCCTTACCGCCCACCATATTTTTCTAAATAAACTCTAAGCCTTTAGAATCGTCACATGGCCCATTTTACGGCCAGGGCGGGCTTCTTTCTTGCCATAGAGATGCACTTTGGCGTGTGGGTTTTTGATGTGATCTTGCCAATCATTCACCTGATCACCAATTAGGTTATGCATCACCGCATCGCAAATACGCTCCGTTCCACCAAGCGGCAAATTACAGACTGCACGAATTTGCTGTTCAAACTGGCTGGTCACACAAGCATCCATCGTCCAATGGCCGGAATTATGCGGACGCGGCGCAAGCTCGTTAATGAGTACTTCGCCTTGTTTCGTCACAAACATTTCAACAGCAAGCAAACCACGAAGATCAGCTGCTTTCGCTAAAGTGAGAGCGTATTTCTGTGCCTTTTTAGAGAGAGATTGTGAAAGATTCGCCGGCGCGATCGTCTTATCTAAAATATGGTTTTTATGGATATTCTCCACTGGGCTAAAACTGGCCTGCTGGCCGTTTAAACCACGAGCAACAATGACCGAAACCTCTAATTCAAAATCAACGACCGCCTCTAACACACACTCGACTTCACCAAGATTCTCCCAAGCATCTTGTGCATCTTCTGCATTTTTAATACGTACCTGCCCCTTACCATCATAACCAAGTTCGGTTGTTTTTAGAATCGCAGGCAAACCCACACGCTCAACGGCACGATCAAGTTCGTCGGCTGAAGTCACTCGGTGGTAATTCGTCGTTGGGATTTCATGCGCATTGATAAAGTTTTTCTCACGCAAGCGGTTTTGTGAAATTTGAAGCAAATCAGGCGATGGGCGTACGGGAAGCGTGTCTTCCAAAAGCTTCAGACTATCACTCGGGATATTTTCAAATTCAAATGTGACGACATCTACCTTCGTAAGAAAATCCTTCAATGCTATCGTATTTTCGTATGGTGCGACGGTGTAATCAGTCGCCACTTCAAAAGCAGGAGAATCCTTCTCAGGACAATAAACATGCGTTTTATAACCGAGCCTAGAAGCTGCATTGACCAACATACGGCCCAACTGTCCGCCGCCAAAAATGCCAATCGTACTACCTGGTGGGATAACTGCTTGATCTTTAGCCATTCGTTGGCTCCTCTGCGACCGAATCGGTCTGTGCTTGGCGATACGCTGCAAGCTTTTGCGCTACGGTTTCGTCATGCAATGCGATAATAGACGCTGCCAAAATACCTGAATTCTTAGCCCCTGCATCGCCAATTGCGAGAGTTCCCACAGGAACTCCACCGGGCATTTGTGCAATCGAAAGCAAGCTATCCATACCTTTAAGCGCTTTACTCTTAACCGGAACTCCTAGCACGGGAAGCATCGTCATTGCGGCAATCATCCCTGGTAGGTGGGCAGCTCCGCCTGCCCCCGCAATAATCACATGCGTACCATTTTCTTTAGCGGACTTCGCAAACGAAACCATACGATCAGGCGTACGGTGTGCAGAAACAATCTTCGTTTCCACTTCAACCCCTAATGCTGTGAGAATATCTTCCGCATGCTTCATAGTCGGCCAATCAGACTGACTACCCATTACGATACTTACTTTTCCTGCCATGCTTTCTAAGCCCTTAACATTAAAAACAGAGATTAGTTTTTTTTAATAAAATGTCAAAAAAGAAACCACCGAAAAGCGGTTCAAGAAAATCTAAAACGCTTTATCAGTGGTTCTTTTACAATTCCTAAAGGGGAATCTTAATCGTTGCCTTTGCGAGACATCTTACGTGCACGGCGCACAGATTCAGCTGCCTTGCGAACACGAACTTCAGATGGTTTTTCATAATGACGACGTTTTTTCATTTCGCGAAAAACGCCTTCACGTTGCATCTTTTTCTTGAGCACACGCATTGCCTGCTCAACGTTATTGTCACGTACGGTTACTTCGATCAAAACTCTTACCCCCTTTCAAGGAGTAGGTATATTAGCATAATTAAGCGCCGTGAGTAAGGGATAATGCTTCCCATCGCAAGTATTTTCTCCTATAAATGCTCGTCCAAAACCGAAAAAGGAGAATAAAATGGTAAATGTTGGGGGAATTGCTGGCGATCAACTGCGCAGCATCATCGATCGTATTGAGCGCCTAGAAGAAGAAAAGAAAGGCATCGCCGACGATATTAAAGAAATTTTCGCCGAAGCTAAAGGCAACGGGTATGACGTAAAAGCACTTCGCAAAATCGTAAGCCTACGCAAAATGGAAGTAGCAGACCGCCACGAACAAGAAATGATTCTTGATACCTACATGCGCGCACTCGGCATGCTGCCGGAATTAGATGAAGTTGAAGAAGCAGCTTAATCAAGCAACTTAGCGGTAAAAAAAGGGCGGAGAGTTTTCACTTTCCGCCCTTTTTGCATTTAGGATAGTATTTGCTTTTGCTTAAGCAACTTCGTTAGGCTGATACTGGCGAAGCTGCTCTTTAATACGAAGTTTTTGCTTCTTCATTTGAGTAATTTTTACAAAATCCGGTAGTGGTCGTCCGACTTCAAGATCGATCAAATTCTCAAGTACGGCGTGCTTGCGTTCCAAGTTTTCCATATGTCCTGTGATACTCATAACTGCCCTCTTCTGTTTTAATGTTAGTGTTATCTTACACTTCATTTTGCAACCTGCTTGCTGCTTGCACCTAATAAAACAAAACTTGAGAATATGGTCAATATTTTTCTTCGGTCAAGATTAAATTTTATCTTTGCGTAACCGCCTTTTCACTTTATAGCCAAGCGCATCATGGAGTTACAAAAACGCATCATTATTGGCATTAGCGGCGCTAGCGGAGCCATCTACGGAATTCGCGCCTTAGAGCTCCTAAAACCGCTCGACTTAGAGACACATTTAATCATCTCGCCAGCAGCTGGCATTACGATAGCCGAAGAAACCGACTACTCGCTCGATCAAATTAAAGCTCTCGCAGATGTGGTTCACCCGTACAAAGATATCGCTGCCTGCATCTCCAGCGGCTCCTATCAAACTCTCGGTATGCTGATTGCCCCCTGCTCTATGCGTAGTTTGGCAGAAATTGCCACGGGGGTCACCAGCAGCTTAATGAGCCGCTCCGCCGATGTGATTTTGAAAGAACGCCGCCGCTTAGTGCTTATGGCGCGCGAAACGCCACTGACCAGCATCCATATCGATAATATGCAACGCGTCACACAAGCGGGTGGGATTATTTACCCTCCCGTTCCCGCTTATTACCATAAACCGGAATCAATTAATGACCTCGTCAATCAAACGGTCAGCCGCTGCTTGGAACTGTTCGATATTGATACAGGAAAAGTCTCTCGCTGGAGAAGCGAAGATTAGCGCTGGGAATTGTCGCGTTTTTTTGCTATAGTAGCGCGGCTATGATGCACGAAGATACCGTAAACCTAGAGAAGAAACTTTTCACCTTACGTGAAAAACACCGCGCGTTGGATCAAACGATTGACCAGCTGGGTGAAAGTCAGTTTTCGGATCAGCTTCAGTTAATGCGCCTGAAGAAAGAGAAACTCGCTCTACGCGACATGATCTCTTCCATCGAAGAAGAACTCTATCCCGATATTATTGCTTAAACCTAAGCAAAGGTTTCTTTGAGTGCTTTTGCCAGCGGCTTACCAACAGTAGTTGCAAAGTTAATACCCTTGCTTTCAGCTGCAATCAGACATTGGATCATTTCATCCGCAAACTCTTTTGTTCCAGCCTGTGAAGATCCTTGCAGGCATTTTTCCATTCCTTCATAGACATGATACATTAAAGGATAGAGGCTCGGCGAAACGCTCGATTTATTCATGAGCAATGAAAATTCTTGCTCCCCAACATTAGAAAGCTCCTCCACTCGTTCACGTGGTAAATGCGTATTATGCGCCATATAAGCAAGAAAGAAACGTTCATGCCCCAAGCACATCGCTAATAACATAAAAGTGGCACTGACTTTATTTTGCTCCTCAAGCTTCGTGACCATCTGTTCGCAAGCTTCATCGCTAGGATCACGCCCCAAGAACATTAATGTTAGCAGGTCATTCTTCAGCTCTTCTTTATCTAATGAGCTAAAAGAACGCATATCAGAAGGTCGACGGTTCTCTTGCTCGCCCGATTGCTGCACCGTCACCATGTGACTCACAGCCTTGGTTGGCATAGGCAAACGCTTCATCATACGCTGCAAAATCGACTTAGAACGCGCATGCTTGTGAGAAATTTGCAAAATCACTTCATCATCAATAATAGCAGAATCATTAGCCAGCAAAGAGACGACCACGTCTTCAAAGTTACGTTCTGCCAACATAGAACTCACTGTCACAGTGATAAATTTACGTTCCGCAATTGCAATAAGGCGCTCCGGCAAGTCAATTTTGGGCAATAGATCAATCAAATCCTGATCATCTATTTGCGGTGACTCCTTCAAGATTGGGAGGGCAACAGCATCCTCATCATCCATCGCCAGAAGTAATATTAACTGCTTTGGCGCTTGTTCGCTCTGATGAATACTCTCCGCCAAGGCGACACGCACCATAGTTTCACTATCTTTTTGTAAATGAAAGGCAATCTCGCAAGCAATTTTATACTCAACCGTTTCTTGCGAGGTATGATCAAAGTGATGTCCGATTTTACGAGCGACTGATTCACGAGATTCAGGCAGAGGGTTTTGTTGCAGCTGCTTAAAATCTTCGATTGTCAGCCATTCACTGCCTGAGAATTGTTCCATATTCTCATATTAATACAGTAGGTTTAAAAATAAGTTAACACTTGCTAAATTTTACTAAAAACCTGTTAATATTTGCAATTAAGCGCTCTTTAACCCACGACTACCGGGCTTATAGGCTTCCGTACCTTTTAAGTGATCTGGTAAGTTATCGGCTTCATAAGAGACCACTTCCATCGCTAATAGCGGAACAAATGGCACATTGAGATCTACTTTCCCGTTGCTACGATCTACTAACGAAACTTCTGCCACCACTTGGCCGCCTGCTTGTTCGATACACGCAAAGGCTTCGCGTGAAGAAAGGCCGGTTGTAACGACATCCTCTACCACCAAAACTTTTGCATTTGCTTTCATATCAAACCCACGGCGAAAGGCGAATTTACCTTCCACACGTTCGCAAAAAATATAAGGCTTATCAAGCTGACGCGCGACCTCACAGCCAACAACTAGGCCACCCATCGCTGGTGCGGCAACAACATCAATCGCATCTATATCAATCGTAGCCTTCATTTTCTCAACCAGTGCTGCCACAAGCTTTGTTGAACGAGAAGGCTCCATCAGCACGCGCGCACATTGCAGATACGTATCGGAGTGGCGCCCTGAAGAAAGAATAAAATGACCGTTTAAAATAGCTTCTGCTGCTTCAAACTCTGCAATGATTTCGTCTTTATTCATGAGGGAACTCCACGGCAATATTATCAATCAAGCGAGTCTTACCAAGCCACGCCGCCGCAAGCAAGCGCGCAGGTCTATCTAGTTGAGTCATAGGCTGTAAAGTCTGCGCATCGACCAGCTCGATATAATCAACAGAGTCAAACCCCTGCTCTACAAGGGCTACTTTCGCCTGTTCTAAAACTTGCGCCGCTGTCTTCGTTTGAACATCCACCGCCACTTGCTGCATTATTTGCTGGAGTTTTGGAGCGATAGATTGCTCCCTATCATTCAAATAAGCATTACGCGAAGAAAGCGCCAAACCATTAGGTTCACGCGCAATCGGTGCGCCGATAATCTTGATAGGCAGATCCAAATCAGCCACCATACGGCTGATAACCTGTAACTGCTGGTAATCCTTCTCACCAAACACCGCTATATCAGGCTGCACTTGTGCAAAAAGGCGAGAGACCACCGTCGCTACCCCGTCGAAAAAGCCAGGGCGGTACTCCGCACAAAGATTTTGCGTCAATTTCGATTCTGCCTTTACCGTAATTTTTACACCATCCGGATAAAGGTCTTTCACACTTGGCAGATAGATTACATCCACCTTCTCAGCCTCTAGCTTGGCAGTATCGCTCTCTGCGGTACGTGGGTAAGTATCAAAATCTTCATCCGGTGCGAATTGTGTAGGGTTCACAAAAATACTCACCACCACCGTATCAGCATGTTGATGCGCAAGGCGAACCAGTGACAAATGCCCCTCATGCAAGGCGCCCATTGTCGGCACAAAGCCAATAGACTCACCCGCCCTCTTGCGCTCATCCAGTTCGGCGCGTAAAGATTGAACATTATGAATGACCTTAACCATACCTCATGGCTGATACGCAAAATCAATCTCTAACGCAAGCTTATGAAGCATTACTGACCAACGATGGTTGGCAGGATGACCTCGCACAGCGTGAAATTCTCATGCATTTTGAGGCGCTTCTGCATGATTTACAAAATCGTCCTAAAACGCCCTTCTCTTTTATGGGGTGGCTAAACCGCGAAGTGCATGAGCGCTTTATTAAAGGCATTTATCTATGGGGCGATGTTGGGCGCGGTAAATCCATGTTGATGGATTTGTTTTACGACCATCTGCCAAAACCTATCCTCGCGCGCCGTATTCACTTTCATGCCTTCATGACCGAAATTCACGAAGCACTTTACGAATTTCGCCAATCTAACCCCGGCGAGGAGGACCCGCTCCCCATTATTGCTGAGGAATTTGCGAGTCATTGTCAAATCCTCTGTCTTGATGAGTTTCAAGTACATGATATTGCCGATGCGATGATCCTCTCACGCCTATTTGAAGCGCTGGTTGAGCAAGGTGTCATCACCATTACCACTAGTAACCGCCCGCCAGATGGGCTTTATCAAAATGGCCTACAGCGCAACTCCTTTTTACCGTTTATCGAATTGGTAAAACAACGTTTTGAAATTATCTCCCTCGACCATGATACTGATTATCGATTAGAAAAAATCGAAGGCAGTAAAGTCTATTTCAAGCCATCCACCAATATAGAACCGATGAAAAAATTATTTAATTCCCTCACCCAGCATTCACCCCAAGCTGCTATTTTGCATGTAAAAGGCCGCAATCTCACTCTAAATAAAACGGCTGATGGCATGGCATGGGCAAGCTTTGCAGAACTTTGTGAAGCCGCGCTCGGCGCTGAGGATTACAACACGCTCGCAGCAGAATTCCACACGTTATTCCTTACCGGAATCCCTAAAATGACCGCAGATAACCGTAACGAGGCGAAGCGTTTTGTTCTATTAGTGGACGCCCTTTACGAGCATCGCACTCGTTTGATTTGCAGCGCAGAAGTTTCTGCCCATGACCTCTATCCTCATGGCGATGGCAGCTTTGAATTCCAACGCACCGTGTCACGTTTGATAGAAATGCAATCTAGCTTGTATCTTGGCGCTTCTCATCACGCGTAACTCGTACTAGACTAGCCTCCATGATGAATAATGAACCTGTCACCCTTTTGCTCGCACAACCGCGTGGGTTTTGCGCAGGCGTGGTGCGTGCAATCGAAATTGTTGAAGAAGCATTAAAGCTGTACGGTGCTCCCGTTTATGTGCGCCACGAGATTGTGCATAATAAATGGGTGGTTGAGGATTTAAAATCCAAAGGCGTTATTTTCGTCAAAGAACTCGATCAAGTGCCCGATAATGCCATCACCGTTTTCAGCGCCCATGGCATCGCCCGCAAGGTAGAGCTTGAAGCAGAGCGTCGTAATATGCCAGCGATTGATGCTACCTGCCCGCTCGTGACCAAAGTGCATAACCAAGCTCGCCGTTATGAAAAGGAAGGCCACACGCTTATCCTTATCGGCCATGAAGGGCACCCAGAAGTGGTCGGCACAATGGGACGAACAGATAAACCGATGCATTTGGTAGATACAGTCGAGGCTGTCGAAAAACTCGATATTGCTGAAGATATCCCGCTTTCATTTGTTACCCAAACGACACTCAGTGTTGATGATACGGCAGATATTGTGAGCGCCTTACGCAAACGCTATCCGCATATTGACGGGCCAGATGTGGAAGATATTTGTTATGCCACACAAAACCGTCAGAACTCGGTCAAAGACATGCTGGGTAACGTAGATTTACTCCTCGTTATCGGTGCAGCAAATAGTTCAAACTCTAATCGTTTACGCGATTTGGGCGAGGAAATAGGCATCCCCTCTTATCTCATCAATGATGTATCCGAATGTCAGGATGAATGGCTAAAACACCCTAAAGTCATTGGCCTTACAGCTGGAGCTTCTGCCCCTGAAATTTTAATGGATGAACTAATCGAGCACATCAAAACCAAACGTCCTGCGACGGTACAGCTACAGAAGGGCGAAGCGGAAACGATGACCTTCAACCTACCCAAACAAGTGCGTAGCAAATTACCGGAATTCCCAGATAATCGTGCCGCAAGTTAAGCCATTCCATAACGCGCTCGATAAATGGTACCAAACCAATGGCCGCCACGAATTACCGTGGCGCAAAACGCAAGACCCTTACGCTATTTGGCTAAGCGAAGTGATGCTTCAACAAACGCAAGTGAAGACAGTTTTAGAACGCTTCTACTTTCCTTTCCTAGAGCGCTTTCCCAGCATTAACGCACTAGCCGAAGCTGATCTACAAGATGTGCTACAGCTCTGGCAGGGTTTAGGCTATTACAGCCGAGCGAAAAATTTGCATAAAGCAGCGCAGCAAGTGGCTGCTGCGGGACTCAACACCCTTCCCGCCGAACCAGATGCGCTCATCAAGCTACCGGGCATCGGCCAAAACACCGCGCGAGCCGTGGCTGCTTTCGCCTTTCATCAACCGGTGGCGATATTAGAAGCGAATGTGAAACGTGTGGTCGCCCGTATCTTCGCGCTGGAAACACCGAGCGATAAAGAACTTTGGACAAAAGCGGAAAGCTTGCTGAACTCGGAAAACCCATTCGATTATAATCAGGCGATGATGGATGTTGGCTCCTCTATTTGCACTCCGAAAAACCCTTCCTGCGATAGCTGCCCTGCGAATATGATTTGTGAGGGCAAACACTCTCCCGAAAGCTATCCACAAAAGAAGGCAAAGAAGGCGATTCCGACGCGTAAAAAGAACATCCTATTATTACGTGATTCACAAGATCGTTACGCCGTCCGTCCGCGCGAAACACGCTTCTTACATGGGCTATGGGAGTTCCCTGAGATAGAACAAAATGAATTAAACTATATATTTAATAATAAAGAATATGCTTTTGATAATAAAAATTATATTGGAAATATATCTCACGCGTATAGTCATTTTATTTTAGAAGCAAATATCCATCAATTTAAGATTTCTGAGAGTCATTCTGAGTGGCAGTGGAAAACGGCAAAGGAGATTTCCACTCTCCCCCTATCACGCACCGAGAAGAAAATCCTCGCGCTTATTTCTCAATCAAAAATGTCGCCTGCTCAGCAAGCAAGTTAGCGAGGCTTACATTACCGAAATAAGCTGCCTCTTTCCCCGCAGAATTATGGAAGACTTGACGCTTAATGGTAATATCCAATTGCGCGCAAAGTTCGATAAAATCACGGATGGTGCAGAAGTGGATATTGGGCGTATCATACCATTGGTAACGCAAGGTACTCGTCACTGGCATATGTCCCGTAACCCCCAAATGCACACGATTACGCCAATAGCCAAAATTGGGAATAGATACAATGGCTTGCTTACCCACACGCGTGACTTGTTTTAGCAACTCAACAGGGTCTTGCATCGCCTGAAGGGTACGGCTTAGGATGCTAATATCAAAGCCATTATCGGCGAAATACGGCAGTTCAATTTGCGCATCCGCTTGAGTAACAGATAAACCTTGAGCAATACATTCATTCACCTTATCCACCGCCAACTCCAAGCCACGGCCATCGACTGCGCGTTCTTTGGTTAGCCAAGCGAGCAGCTCACCACCACCGCAACCGATATCTAACACGGTGGAACCTTCTGGCACGAGATTCGCCATCACTCGTAAATCGGCGCGTAACTGGCTCATATCTCAATTCCTTTCAAGAAACCGGATACAGCATTTTCGTAATCTTCATTGGCGAGCAAGAAGCCATCATGACCTTTATCCGTTTCGATTTCAGCGAAACTCACCGGTACTCCGGCAGCATTTAAGCCACGCACGAGATCGCGCACTTTCTCGGTTGGAAACAACCAATCGGTAGAAAATGAGAGCAACAAGAAACGCTTATCGCGACATGGTGCGAAGAGTTCACTTAACTTTCCATATTGCGAGATATCGAAATAATCCATCGCGCGGGTAATGTAGAAATAGCTAATCGGATCAAAACGGTTCACAAAGTTTTTTCCCTGATAACGCAAGTAACTTTCAATCTGAAAATCTGCATCAAAGCCGTAGCTGACATTGTCTTTCTCTTGCAAGTCACGCCCAAATTTATGGTGCAGTCCCTCTTCTGAAAGGTAAGTGACATGGGCTGCCATGCGAGCAACAGCGAGCCCCTTAGAAGGAAACTCTCCTTTGCCCGCATAATCACCTTCTTGCCAGCCTTCATCGACCATGATGGCTTGGCGACCAATCTCGTTAAAGGCGATTCCCTGCGGCGAAAGAGAACCGCCCGTCGCCACCCCTACGAAATTTCGAAAACGGTTAGGATAAAGCGCCGCCCAAGCGAGCGCCTGCATACCGCCGACAGAACCACCGATGACAGCCGCAAGCGTATCAATTCCTAACACATCAAGTAGTAGCGCTTGCGCGCGAGCCATATCGCCCATCGTCACAACAGGAAAGTTTAGGCCGAGCGGCTTGCCATTTTCATCGAGGCTCCGTGGGCCATAGCTTCCCATACATCCACCGAGCACATTGCCGCAAATCACGTAAAACTTATCCGTATCAATAGGCTTGCCCGCCCCTACCATCAAATCCCACCAGCCTTCTTTGCCGGTAATAGGATGCTCGCTGGCGACATATTGATCGGCCGTTAAACCGTGGCAAATAAGAATCGCATTGGTTTTCTCTGCATTCAATTCGCCGTAAGTTTGGAAGGCGAGCGGGAAATTGGAAATTTCTTTACCGCAATCCAATTTCAACGGAACATCCTGTGCCAGTATAGCAATACGTCCCACCTCGAACGGTTGCTGATCGGCGCCAAAATGCTGAGTTATTGTTTCTGTGATTGCCATAAGGCTTGCAGATAGGCATATTCCCATAGAAATGGCAACAGGCACCTTAACAGATGAGGCTCAAGAGAAGCTAAACGGATTCCGCGCGGAGATTGACACGCTGGATAATGAGCTGATCCGTCTGCTCAAAAGGCGGATCGAAATTGTGAGCGAAGTGGGCAAACTGAAACGTAGCGATGCAACGCTGCAATGCTTTATTCGCTCGGGCCGTGAGTCTGATATGCTACGCGATATTTACAAACAGTTTGAAGGTTCAAAATTTCATCCGGAAGCGGCGGTGGCCATCTGGCGTCAGATTATCTCAGCCTCGACGCAGCATGAATCACAAATGCGCCTGATTACGCCAGAAGAACGTCAAACCGTTGCAAAGACTTATTTCGGGCAGTTTATGCCGATTAGCTATATTGACGATGCACGTGATGCGCTGAAAGTGCTGGCAGACAATCCAACAGGCATTTTGATTATGCCACCTTGGGAAGAGGATTCTTACTATTGGCAGATTTTTGCAAAGGAAGCACCGGAGACACTCAAAGTGTTCGGGATATTACCTTTCATCGGCACGGAACGCCAAGCCTTTGCCGCCGCCAACCTAACACCCGAACCTAGCCGAGATGATATTAGCCTATTTATCGACGATTCAGGCACGATTGAAGAAGTCGATGGCTATCATACGCAATATCCTCAGAAATCTAATGTTGCAGAGGGCACAACAAATAGCCATAAGCAATGGCTTGGAACTTACGGAAGACCTATTGGAGTATCAAAAGATGACTAACCCAGCCCCTAAAGACAGCATCACTAAAATTCGCCCTTATGTGGCAGGTAAATCCGGCAGCGCGGGTGCGACACGCATCATAAAGCTGTCCTCCAACGAGAACCCACTTGGCCCTAGCCCGAAAGCGATTGAAGCTTTTACGGCGCAAAGCGCATCTCTTTTCCGTTACCCTGCTGGCCATCATGACTTACACACCGCCATTGCAGATGTTGAAGACCTGCCCGCTGACCAATTGATTTGCGGTGCGGGTTCGGATGAACTAATCGGTATGCTGATTCAAGCTTATACCAATGCAGGCGATGAAGTGCTTTACCCTGAGCATGGGTTTCTCATGTATAAAATCTATGCACTCAGCCATGGCGCCGTTCCGCGCACCGCGCCGGAAGAAAACTTTACGACAAGCGTGGACGCGCTCCTCGCTGCGGTAACAGAGAAAACAAAAATCGTTTTCATCGCTAATCCGAATAATCCAACAGGAAGTTATATTTCCGCGAGTGAGGTTAAACGCTTACGTGATGGATTAGCAGACCATATCATCCTCGCCATTGATGGCGCTTATGCGGAATATATGGAAGAAGAAGATTACACGGATGGCCGCGAACTCGTTGCCACAACCGAAAACACCATCACGCTGCACACTTTCTCAAAAGCTTACGGCCTACCGGCGCTGCGCCTCGGTTGGGCTTATGCGCCGGCAAGTATGATTGATATTCTCAACCGTATTCGTGGGCCATTTAATGTGAACTCTACCGCATTGGCTGCGGGTATCGCCGCCATCCGCGATACAGAATATACCCAGCATATTATCGACGTAAACCGCACCGAGCGCACTCGTATCACAGAGGCGCTGCAAGATCGTTTCACCGTGCACCCCGGTTACGGAAACTTCTTGATGATCGGCTTTGGAGATCCGGCACGTGCTACTGCTGCCAATAACCATCTCACCGAGCGCGGTATTATCATCCGCGAGATTGCCGCTTATGGCTTGCCGCAATGCCTTCGCGCTTCGATTGGTACGCCGGAAGAAAATGATCTCCTCCTCGAAGCATTAGCGAGTTTTACCGCCTAATGGATACTCTATTCTCGACTATCGGTATTATTGGCCTCGGCAATATTGGCGCTTCGCTTGCACTTGCTATTAAAGATGCAGATTTGTGCACAACGCTCTATGGAACGGACACGGATGAAAAAGCTTTGCGTTATTGCCAAGCCGAAGAAATGATCGACGCCGTAGTGCCATTAGAGAAAATGGCCGCAGATTGTGATTTGATTATCCTGGCCGTGCCACCGCATTGTGTGGGCGAAGTAACGGAACAACTCAAACCGCATCTACAAGAAGATACCGTCCTAACCGATGTCGCAAGCGTGAAACTGCCTGTATTGAGCTATCTCGAAACCATTGCCGATGAGAACATCAATTTTGTACCCGGCCACCCTATTGCCGGTGGCACACAAGCCGGCCCTGAATCAGCTCACACCGATATGTTCACCCGCAAACTTGTCATGCTCACGCCGCCTATGGGTGTTGAAATCGACGATCCAGCACTGCAAATTGTACAAGCATTTTGGAACCATCTCGATACAGTTATCGAGCTAATGCCTGCTGACTTTCACGATTTAGTTTATGGCTATGTTTCGCACCTCCCCCATCTCGTGGCGTTTGCCGCCTCCGCAACATTAGCGACGGTAAACGGATTAAACGACGAAGATGGTGTACTTTCTCGCTTCACCCGTTTGGGCGATTCCCACCCGCCACTATGGGCAGATATCGTCTTAAACAACCAACCTAATGTACTGGCTGCATTGAAGAACTATATCGCCATGATTAGCCATATTCGCGAAGAACTCGGCGAAGGCAAAGACCAGCAAGAAGAAATGGCCGATGCTGAAGATTGCGGCACTGCGGCGCGCATCCTCTTCCCGCGTATCGCTGCAAGCTGCTTGATTGCCACCGTCTCAATGTTGGAGCGCCAATCTGGCCAACGCCTCGCCCGCTATAGCGGCGCTGGCTTTGCCGATGTTGCCGCACCTGCCGCCGAAGCACCCGATAGCGATGTTGAACTAATTTCCAAACATTACGCCGCGGTTAGTGGGTTGCTTCTGCGTTACGAGAAACATTTAGATATGCTCGCTATCGCCATTGAAGGCAATCAACCCAAGCAACTCACCGAAGCACTACAAGAAATGCGTAACGCACACCTAGATCTAGTCAGTAATTTAGAGAAAGCTGCTTAGCCACTCTTGATTTTTTAGCCGCGATATTTCGCGATTTCTTCCTTGATACGCTCAATCCGGTTTTCGGGATTGGGGTGGGTACTGAAAAATTCTGGTTGGCGAGAAGCTCCGCCGGATGCTTCCGCCAGAATCTCCATTACACGAATCAGCGCGACGGGGTTATAACCCGCCTCCGCCATAAAACGTACGCCAAGTTTATCAGATTCCAACTCATCTTCACGGCCATATTTCATATTCACCATGGAGCCAACCATCTGCGCCATACGTCCAATTCCCTGACTGCCGCCTGCTACTGTTGCGGCACCGGTAAGCCCTTGCGTCAATTGTTGTTTTGCCAGATGTTCTGCACCATGACGTGCGATCACATGGCCAATCTCATGACCCAACACTCCAGCTACCTGATCATCGGTTTTTAAACGCTTATAAAGCGCCGCTGTAATGAATATCTGCCCACCCGGAAGGGCAAAGGCGTTGACTGTGTCAGAATCGCGTAGCAGGTGAAACTCCCAATTCCAGCCCGTATCACGCGCGGCACTACGCTTCACCAAACGCGCTCCTATATCATCAATATGTTGCTGCGCACGTGAATCAGGATGCAGCCCCCCATGTTGCTGTGCCATTTGTGGTGCGGACTGCAAACCAAGTGCAATTTCTTGATCGGGCGACATCGCCACACGCTGATTCTCGCCCGTAATTTCGTTATATTCGCTTGAACCAAAATAGGAAAGCACTGCCCACCCGGCCAATGCAAGGCCTATAAGCAGACGAATCTTCAACCCACCGCGACCAATTGAACGGCCATGTTGTCTATAGTTATTTCGATACATGCGGATGGTTTTACACCGAAAACACCCCCTAGTGTAGCATAATTTTACTGTGCGAGCCCTCACAACCCGCTAGGAAGAACTTATGACAGATACTTTATCAGCGCTCATGAAGCGCGGCACGGATTTTTTAGGTAGCAAATATGCCATTATGGGCGGCGCGATGAGCTGGGTTTCTGAGCGCAATTTGGTAGCAGCCATGAGCAACTCTGGCGCCTTTGGCGTAATCGCCTGTGGTTCTATGCCTCCTGAGCTTTTGGAAAAAGAAATCGCTGCCACCCAAGCGCTGACGGATAAACCTTTTGGTGTGAACCTTATCACCATGCACCCACAGCTTGATGAACTTGTGCAAGTCTGCCTCGATGCGAAGGTAACGCATGTGGTGCTAGCAGGCGGCCTGCCCAAAGGCACTACCATTAAGGCGATTAAAGATGGCGGCGCGAAAGTGATTTGCTTCGCCCCTGCCCTTGTGATTGCGAAAAAGCTTATCCGCTCTGGTGCTGATGCATTGGTGATTGAAGGGATGGAAGCCGGCGGCCATATTGGCCCTGTTGCAACCAGCATTCTCGCGCAAGAAATTCTACCGCATATTACCGAAGTTCCTATTTTCGTCGCAGGCGGCATTGGTCGCGGTGAAGCGATTGTGGAATATTTGCGCATGGGCGCGAGTGGCGTTCAACTCGGCACCCGTTTTGTGTGCGCCGAAGAATGCATCGCACATGATAATTTCAAACAAGCCTTCATTAAAGGCCATGCGCGCAACGCGACTCCATCGGTTCAGGTCGATCCTGACTTCCCTGTCATCCCGGTTCGCGCATTAGAAAACAAAGCGACAGATGCTTTCACTCGTATGCAAATTGAAACCATCAAACGCCATGAATCTGGTGAGTTAGATAAGATGGAAGCGCAGTTAGAAATTGAACATTTCTGGGCAGGCGCATTACGCAAAGCTGTTGTCGACGGTGATGTCGAGAATGGCTCCGTCATGGCGGGACAATCGGTTGGCATGGTAAAAAGCATCCAACCCATGCAAGAGATCGTCGATGAGCTAGTCGAACAGGCAAATAGCTTTATTGGCTAATATGAAGATTTGATGACAATCAGGCTCAGCCAATTGTTATTTCAGTTCTTTTTTGCTAATATCCGCGCGATTCTTCACTTATTCTTTCACAGGTGTTCACTCTCCAATGACGAGAGTCATTGATTCGAGTAGAATGCCATAAAAAACGATCGCTATGATTAAAGCAACGATTGAAAAGATGGGTAGTGGATATCGCATCCAGCTGCCCAGCGAGTTTAAAGGTCAATACGTGACTATCAGTCACAATGGATCAAAAGTTTTTTCTCATATAGGAGAAAACTGCTCGATTTTTATGAATGCTGACGAGGCAAAAAACCTCGGCATCACAAGAAGCGAAACTATTTTTATTAGACAAAGAGAAGCTCAAGGCTTTGTCTAATAGAAGAGTTTAAAAATGGTTTTTCCGCAAGGAGAAGCCATTTTTTATTCCTTATACTAGAATATGAAACTTTTATGACAATACGCCCCAGCCAGTTGTTAATCATGAAGTTTTTTGTTAACATCAAATCGATTTTTTCACTTATTTTTTCTTAACTAGGTGTTCACTCTCCAATGACGAGAGTCATTGATTCGAGAATAACATCGTAAAACTTTCAAAATGAAACATACAGCTATCATTGGCACAGGAGGGAAAATAACCCTTCCTCAGTCAAAACAAAACGAGGTATCCATTTTAATAAATGGAGACAAACCCCTCAAGAAAAAGTCTCATTTCGCGCTCACCATCACCCTCACACCAGAGGAGATGAAAGCCCACCAATTAAAAGTTGGGGACCAGGTAGAAATTATATTGCCACAAGCGAGAATATAAACTCTACCCCCAAAAGAGCCTATTGAGCAATCAGTAGGCTCTTTTTTTATGCTTCCTCCTATCTCTTCAATGACAAGCGCCCTTGCGCCTGCTAGCTTGCTTTTTATGTCTGTCGCTTATCAAACGCTTGATACCCCTTTATCTAACACCTCGCCTTTTGCGCGAGCGGAGGATTTAACCCAGCTGGGAAAAATCCTGCGCGATGTACGCAAGGCTTACAAGATTGAACTAACACACGTGGCAGCTGACTTACGCCTAAAGTTAGAATTTTTGGAAGCGATTGAAGCAGGCAACTGGGAGAAATTGCCCGGTGAAACTTATGGGCGCGGCTATTTACGACAATATGCAGAATATCTCAAACTCTCACCAGAGGAGGCAACCCAATGCTGTCAGCGCATTCAGGGCAAGGTCGATTCTAAATTGGAATATCTCGATATTGTTTCCACTCACGAAAACCCTGAACGAGCAACTCTTTGGCTTTCCGCTTTCGTTTTCATCGCATTACTGAGCTTTTGGGGATGGTATCGTATCGACTCAATCCCTGTATTTGAACAGGTGGCTAGTATAACGCAAACAGCCCCAGATATGGTGATTTCCAGAATCAGTGCAGCACCAGTCAAACATAATGTAGAAGCGACATGCTTAAACATTCCATCACGCAACCTTGCTCCTTGTTTTGCAAAAGGCGAGGTTCAGCCATCATTTCTCTTGAAAAGCGCTGCAACTTACCCCATTTGGAAGGCATCATGGTAACGCATTTAGTAAAAATTGGCGAGATCGCTGTGGGTGGAGGCGCTCCGGTCGTCGTTCAATCTATGACCAATACGGATACAGCCGATCCGAAATCTACCATCCAGCAATGTATCGAACTTGCCGAAGCGGGATCTGAGCTTATCCGCATTACCGTTGATCGTGAGGAATCTGCCGCAGCTGTGCCAGAGATTGTTTCCGCTTTACGCAAACACGGAATTGACGCGCCACTTATCGGCGACTTTCACTATAATGGCCATCGCTTGCTCAAAGATTATCCTGAAATGGCTAAAGCGCTCAGCAAATATCGTATCAACCCCGGTAATGTTGGCTTTAAAGACAAACGCGACACGCAATTCCAGCAGATGATTGAAGCGGCCATTCATTACGATAAGCCCGTACGTATCGGCGTAAATTGGGGAAGCTTAGACCAACAAATGCTCGCCCAAGTAATGGACGAGAATCAGGCGGAAGGCAACCCACGAACAAATGATGAAGTGATGCGTGAAGCCCTTGTGCGCTCTGCCGTAGAAAGTGCAAAAATGGCCGAAGCGATTGGGATGCCGTCAGATAAGATCATTCTTTCAGCTAAAATCAGTAAGGTGCAGGAACTCATTGCCACCAACCGTGCATTGGCCAAAGCAGGTAATTGGCCTATCCATCTTGGCCTGACCGAGGCTGGTATGGGGGTTAAAGGCATTACCGCTTCTAGCGCTGCGCTCGGTATCTTATTGCAAGAAGGCATTGGCGACACGATTCGCGCCTCGCTCACGCCGGAACCGGGCGGAGACCGGACTACAGAAGTCACCCTTTGTCAGGAGCTTTTACAAGCGCTCGGCTTACGCGCTTTCACACCACAAGTCACCGCTTGCCCCGGTTGCGGGCGCACGACCAGTACCTTCTTCCAGTCGCTAGCGGATGATATTCAAGGCTGGTTGCGCAATCAAATGCCTGTATGGCGCGGGCAATATGAAGGAGTAGAAACGATGCAAGTCGCTGTGATGGGCTGTATCGTCAATGGCCCAGGCGAAAGCAAACATGCTAATATCGGTATAAGCCTACCCGGCACGGGCGAGTCTCCCGCCGCTCCCGTTTTTGTAGATGGCAAGAAAGTTAAAACCCTGCGTGGTGAAACTATAGCGAAGGATTTTCAAGAGATGGTCGTAGAATATGTAGACACAACCTACGGAGCAAAAGATGCGGCTTAGTGTATTTTTATTGATTTCTTGCTTTGCTTTTCAGGCACAAGCCTCAATTCAAGCAGTTGAGGCTTATCTCACTGAACTCAAAACCATGGTGGCTGATTTTAAACAGCTCGCACCGGATGGCACGATTTCAACAGGTAAGTTTCAGCTAAAACGTCCTAAAAAAATGCGCTGGCAGTATAATCCCCCTACCCCAATCTTGATGGTCACACGCGGCAACTACCTTACTTATTATGATTATGAACTCAATCAAGTGAGTGATATTCCGTTGGATGATACGCTTCTGGGCATTCTATCTCGTCAAAATATTGATTTTGAGAGCTCTGACTTAGTGGTGTCTGAACATTATGATGAGAAAGGTTTTATCACCGTAACGCTCGAAGAAAAAGATGCGCCTGAACAAGGTAGCCTTGGCATGGTGTTTAAGAAAAACCCGATGCAGCTCACACATTTGGTAGTGACGGATACGACGCAGCTCGTCACACAAATTACGCTAGAGAATGTGAAAGAGGATGTAGCATTGGAAGATGCCGTGTTTAAATTTAAAGACCCACGCATTGGCGGTAAGAACAAAAAGTCAAACCGCTTCGGCTCTGATTTTGGGCAAGAAAAAACCCTCGAAGAATAATCCCCAAGGGTTTTTATCAATCAAAAAGTAAGCGAATTAAGCTGCTTCAACCAATTCAAGCTGAGCTGCCGCTTCTTTACCGCGGTTCTCTTCCACTTCGAAAGAAATCTTCTGTCCTTCATCCAAGCCACGTAGACCTGCTTTTTCGACAGCGCTAATGTGAACAAACACATCGCCTTCGCCCTCGTCTGGAGTGATGAAACCGTAACCCTTAGTTGGGTTAAACCATTTTACTGTACCCGTAGCCATATTAAAAATCCTTTACTGCGGTAGTTATAGTCACGGGTAATCCGCAAACTTCTGCAACAGCATTAGAGTATTTTACCCCTCACGCAAAGAAAACTTTTTCGCAAAATCATTATGCATTGTAAAAAGAGTATGCTAACAAGCTGAAAATAAGAAGTTTCACTACAGGACAGGAATAGGTAAATGAGCCGAGCATTAATCCTCTTTTTTGGTATTATCGTTGCGATCATCCTTGCTTACTTATGCGTTAAGAAGCACATTCAAGAAATCCCTGTCGATGTTCAGACGCGCACTGAAGCGGCGCTTGATGCACAACAACTTTCTAAAATTAACAGCACAATTGACGGACGTGACATCACTCTATCTGGCATTGTAGAAACCGCTGAAGAAAAATTAAAGGCTGAAAAAATAGCTCGTAATGTTGAAGGGGTTCGCACCGTCAAAAATAAAATTCTTGTTGCGACGCCACCTGCACCAGAGCCAGAGCCCGTTATTCAAGAAGAAGAAATTGTGGAAGCAATTGTAGCACCAGAAATCACAGTTGAAGAAGTTAACAAACAATGTGAAGACGACCTAGCCCATTTGATGCAAGGCAAGACTATCCAATTCGCTTCGGGAAGCGCACAAATCAATATTAAGAGTATTGAATTGCTCAAGCAGATTGGTGAAACGGCAAAGAACTGTCCTGAGTCTCGTATTGTGGCTAACGGTTATACAGATAATACCGGCTCTCAAGCCACTAATAAGCGCATTAGTCAGGCACGTGCTGAATCTGTAGCCACTTACCTGCGCGAAACAGCAAAAATTCCACAAGCAATTGAAGCCATTGGCAATGGCTCAAATAATCCGATTGCTTCAAATGAAACAAAAGACGGTCGCGCCAAAAACCGTCGTATCGAATTTAACGTTCTACCGATAGAATAAGGGAAAATTTATGACTTACCTGATTTTACAAATCCTCTTCTGCCTTTTGATTGCCTTTCTGCTCGGCCTGTTATTAGGCTGGCTATTGGGCAGAGCGAGTTGTTCGAAAAACACTCATGAACAAAAAACCGTACAGGTTAACCCTGTAAAACCTACGCCTCTTAAAGAGACTCCGCCCGCTCCTTTACCAAGCAAATCAACCACTAGCTTTGCAGCAGGAACCACACAAACACCTCCTCCGCCACCTCCTCCGGTTAAAAAGGAAGCAAGTGTGGCAACTCCACCTCCGCCACCGCCAAGCAAGCCAGCAGCTGCACAAGTAACTGGCGATGTGGATTTGGACACGGCTGTGAACCTAAATGGTAAAGGCTATGAAATTGAAACATTAGAAGGTGTTGGCCCTAAAACAGGTATCGCTCTGCGTGATATTAACATTAACACAATTGCTGATTTCCTTAAGAATGGTCACCTTGCCTCTCAGCGTTCTTCCATTGCCGCAAAAATTGCCGTCCGCCCTAAAATGGTTGATAGCTGGGCAAGCATGTCAGACTTATTGCGTGTCGATGGCGTTGATCATCAAGCTGCAGAGCTAATGCATAAGAGCGGCCTTAAAACCGTAGCTGACCTAGCCAAGCAAGATAGCAGCAGTTTCATCACAAAAATGGAAGAAACCAATACAGCTGGCAAGCGCTCTATCGCACCAGAAGTACCTTCTACTGACAGTGTTAATAGCTGGATTGATCAAGCAAAAAGCATGAAGGCCGTTGTCGAGGCATAAGCCCCCTATTATAGCTAGCTCGACATACGCCGCCAAAATTCGTCTTTAAGCTGAGCACAAAGCTGCTCAGTCTCTTCACTACGAGAGCGAACTCCATCTAATAATAGAAGCTCACGAGGCTGTGGGAGGTAGAGTTTATCATTCATAAAGCCACCCAACTCATGCACAATGAGGGTTTGATGCATTAACAACCGGTTGAATGAAAGATGCTCCATACAACCTATAGTATCTATTATGGATACTTTTGCAAGTATTATTCTGCAGGCTTAAAGAATATTATTTTCGCACACCAGTTTAGCTCTATGTCATTCATCATCATACCGCTGGGCTTTAGCAGGTTATAAACACCAAAACTATAGCCTGGCTGCAAACGCGCAACATGCACCTCACCATTCGTCAGCTCGCATACGACCAAACGGCCTATTAGCGACTTAAAATCTTGTACCAAGCGCTCTGAATAATAGACAAAACTTCCGATTGAAAGCAGCGGTTCTAACGCATCATCCACTACCCTTAGCGCCATCACCTCACGATACTCTCCTTCAGGCGGTCTAGGCGCTTTTTGCATTTTATCCCAATACGTTGGATCAGATTCTTCAACACCTAATTCAGGAAGATTGCGATAATATTTAATCTCACTTTTACCATAAACCTCACCAATCAAAGGCACATCAGCAGGCCATTCATCCGCGATCAAATCTTCGGGTTTACATTGCAAGGGAACGGCCAAACGCTTCATCCAATTTTCGGTAAGCTGCATGTCGCCTTTTTCAAGCTTCATGACCGTTGCTTTGGTCGTTTTTGCACCATCAGCAATTTTCTGTTGCGTCAGCTTCAGGTACTTACGGCGTGCTTTAATATGATTGGGCATAGCCATGATAGTTCCAGATTGGAAACTACAAAGCTAGTACCTGAAATGGATACTTATTTTGATTTCCATCCTTCTTGCGCCAATCGCATTAATACAAGCAGCGAAAGCTTTGCACGCTCCGTCAAAGAATCCACCAATAAAAACTCTTTATCGCTATGGATATCACCACCACGCACGCCGAGCGTATCTACATTCGGCAAACCAGCCGCAGCCATGTTATTACCATCGCAACAGCCACCTGTTGCTTTCCACCTAATTTGCTGCCCCAATTCGTTACCGCAATCACGTACCAGCTCAAATAGGCGGGTATTTTCTTCCGATAGCGGCTTTGGTGGACGAGTAAAAGCCCCATGCAGCCCTACAGAAAAACCCTCACGGTTGGAAAATCTTTCAACGATCTTATCGAATTGTGATTGCAACCATACTTGATCTTCCGGCTCTGGCATCCGCACATTGAACCGAAGGATAGCCGTATCTGGCACCACATTGGTTGGGCCTCCTCCTTCAATTTTACCGGGGTTGAGGGTCACATCATCACGACGACCATTAATCTCATACAGTGCAGTGATAATCTCAGCGAGCAGCGCAATAGCATTACGCCCTTTATCAAACTCACGCCCCGCATGCGCGGCTTTTCCTTTGACGACAATAACGAAATTTCCGCTGCCTTTACGTGCTCCGGCTAAAGTGCCATCGGCGAGAGATGGCTCATAGATCATCCCCACATCATTACGCTCCGCCGCTTCTACCAGATAGGGGTTAGAACCTTGCGAGCCGATTTCTTCATCAGGATTGAGCAACACTTCCCACCCAATTTGGTCGGCAAATTCGCTTTGCTCTAACGCTTCTAGCGCGACTAACATACAAACGAGGCCACCTTTTAAGTCCGTCACACCGGGGCCATTAATAGTATTATCATCCAACCAGACAGGCTCCTGAAAAGCGCAATCTTTTGGGAATACCGTATCCATATGGCCAGATAGCACAATCTTGACCGGCGCATCAGGGCGCTTACGGATGCGCAGTGCTTCTGCCAGCGGAATTTCATCCACCTCACCTGAGGAATTAACGGTTTGTAGCGGCGCAATGGGGAGCACTTCTGCCTCTCCCCCTAAAGGAGCGAAAGCCTCAGTAAGCGCCTTTCGCATTTGCTGCACGCCTTTCACATTGAAGGAACCGCTATTAATACGCGACCATGCAAGTACCATTTCGACCATGCGATCATGCTGGCCATCTATCCATGTAAGGAGTTCTGTTTTATCCATTTAATCCAACCATTCTTGTATACGAGCGAGCTGTTCGTAATCATTATAACGCGGTTTGAAACGATATTCAGGAATCGATTCATAGGCTTTCTCTGGTTTATCATAAGCGGCAATCACTTTAGGTAAAGCGTCGCGGGCATTCTGCACCGCCTCTTCAAGTGATTCTTCTTTGGTGAGTGCAAAGGCTTTCACCTCGCCGCCCTCTTTCCCGCCGAGTTTCCAATATTCAAGAGCTTCCACAGGCTTATCTTGCAAATGCTTACCAAAACTCCCTTCCTTTGCCATCACCGCCGCGATATTCAATTGGTTTGCGACCCCTTGGCGCATCCATTCTGCTGCAGGAGGGGCACCGGTTTTATAATCGATAATAGAGAAGCCTGTTGCAGATTCTTCCAACCGATCTACCCGTGCAGTCAGCGTAAACTCACCTGCAGGCGCAGCAAACTTCCATTCCCCTTTGATCTCGCATTGCATAGAGAGCGGCATCGGTTGCGCCTCAGCCCATTTAGCAATACGCTCAAAACGTGGCCACCAGAGGGAATCTGCAATATAACCCAAGTCAGCAGCAGCGAAAACTTCCTCAGCGCAATCCATCATAGGACGTTTGGTAGTGAAATGCTTTTCCAATACATCATGGACGAGGCTACCAAACTCTCGATGGGACGGCTCAGGATCGAGCGCATCTAACTTTTTAAGTTTGAGAACCTTCTGCGCATAAATGCTGTAAGGATCTTGCATGAGCCGTTCAAAACGCGTGAATGAAAGCTCACGCGGACGAGTCTCTACAGGCGGTTTCGGCGTAGGACGTGTTGCTGCAGGCGTTGATTGCGGCGTTAGCAGTTGCCGTACCCAATCTTGCACGGGATGAGATCGCCACGCATCATCGCCTGTCGACTCCATGAGCACCTCAATACGCTGCACCAAACGGCTAGGAACAGTTTCTGCCCCACCAGATTTAGCAGTACGCAGCATCAGCACTTCGCCGCCCGCCGCTTGTTGAATAAAATCATGCGCCTGTTGGCCAATACGCTTATCCGGCGATGGCAGTCCTAGTTTGCGACGCATATCGTGATTCATCCATGGATCGGCATCGGGAATTTCTGGCCATCCGCCTTCATTCATATCCGCCAAGATCACACGATCATAACGCTGTAAACGTGCTTCCATCGGCGAAAGAATTTGCAACCGCGGGTGCGTACCGTAATGCGTCCGCACTACCTCGCCACGCATCAGGGCGCGTAACATGCCTGGTAGCTCCTCAGCCGCAATATCAGAAACTACCTCGCTTGCCGTCATTTTACTGAAGAAACTAGAGAGAGTTGAAGCCCCCTCACCTTGCCAGAGCTGGCATTCGCCCGCGCTATTTTGGGTTAGCGCCTCTGCTGTTTCGACCAGCAATGTGACGAGAGCATCAAATTTATGGCTCTCGATTGTTTCAAACGCTACAAGTAGCGGTGCGAGTTTCTGCTCTAATGCCTCTAATAGAGGCACATGATCTAGCATTTGCTTCTTTGTTTCGCGCTTCACCTTTTCCCAATGAGGCGAGGCAAGCCCGCGAAGCACTTTAATTTCCCACCCACGCACCTGCTGCGAGAGCTCTGAGCGTATTAGCCCCATGGTAAAGAGCGGGTGCTTCATCAATGCCAGTAACGAAACGGGAGATAATCCGTAACGCACTGCCTCTAACAGTAAGAATAGAAATACGCCTTGTGGAGTCTGCGGCAAAGGTTGCCCAGCAGAATCATCTGCCACAATTCCCCAGCGTGCCAATCGAGCAGCCACTGCACGCGCCAACTGCCTATCAGGTGTGATAAAGGCCGCTGTTTTATCGGTTTGTTCCAACATTTCACGCATGAGTAACGCCGCTGCGAAGGATGATTCCTGACTATTCGCCATTTCCAAACAGTAAAAGGAGTCTGGTTTCGTAAACTCAGCCCCCCGCCAAGCATCTGTCATCTGCACTGGCACCATTGCCAAAGACAAAAACTCATGACGCTGTGTTTCACTTCTGATCACCTCCCCCGGTAATTCCTCCACCTGAAAGGGCGATACCTCCATATCTACTAGAATTTCCTGCATTCCCGCCTGCGGATGCGTGAGAGGTAACGTGCCTTCCGGTAATGATGATTCAAACCCGGGCAGAATCACACTACCCTTAGGCAATTGATGGATCCGTCGCAGCAATTCACCTACCGCTGCGACGGATCCCGTTGTTCCCGCTGCAATCACGGGCTGCTGTGGCGAACTCTCTTCCCAAGCCTTTAAAAGTATTTTCAATAATTCGTTACGACGCTGCCACGGTCGCATCCATCCTCTTTCAGCCTCCAATTCAGGCCAATATTCACGAATAATTTTGAGAAATTCGAGCGTCTGCTGCCAATGTTCAGCAAAATCCTCAGGCACAAGTGTATCTAATTTCGTCCAATCACCATATTCGCGATCCATCTCATCCATCAATTCAGCGAGATTAACAGCCAAATCTAACGCAGCCTCGCGATCATGTAGACGTGGAATCATTTTCTGCCCATGTTCCCAAACCAGTTCTTGCAACAATAGCAAACGCTCCATGGGTGGTGGGGTTGGCAGAAGCGCCCCAAGCTCCTGCATCAGAGCGGGAGATAAAGTCGTATGGCGCAATATCAAAGCCTCATCCACATCACCCGTGGCAACAAGTTGAGGCAATAACATCGCTTGCCCCTGCCCTACACGCAAAAACGCTTCTCTTACCGTACGAATTGCTCGGCGCGTCGGCAAGAAGACTAAAATCTCCGCTAAAGCCTGTGGTTTCTGCTTATATTGCGCCAAAAGCCAGCTAACGAGTCGGTCAGCTAAAGGTTCAGCAGGGGGAACGGTGTAGAACATAAGTGACAAACTAGAATTAGTAGAGTTTACGTTCAACGTTTTGTCACATCTTTACTGTAAGCTAACATTTCTTCACTATATGCTTGAGGTAATATGACCTACTTTACCGATGAAATATTTGACCGCATCAGCGCTGAACTCAAAATTATTTGGGCAGCACATCGGAATGTAGGCCTGAAGGGTAAAATGTGCCTTTATACTCAGCCCGAGCAGGACCCATGGCGGGCTCAGAACTCTACGCTAAAATTTTGGTTTGGCGATTCAGATAAGGAGATCATGGATATGGTGCGTGAGATTCGCTCAAATTATAATGATGGGCATTTGCCGAACTCCCCTTTGTTACTGAACCCGCTTGTACACCAAATTAACGAAACCGGAAGCTATGAGGCTGTTGGTTCTGGCATTATGTGGAGCACTGCTTTCACTCTCGGCGTAAACCGCCTTGATGATGACTCAATCAAACGCTTAACCGATCTCGGCGCTTTTACTGGCGTATATGAGCGCGGCGATAATAAGAAAGCGGGAGTTAAGATGGTCGCATTTTCGGATGAAATGCTCCCCGTAATTCCTGGCACTAATGTGATTGACGGCAATGAACCACTTTATGAGGTCGCTGATATTGAAAGTGAGGCCTATCATAAAGCCTACCCACTATCTGACCTAGAGTATCTCACCAAGAATGGATCATTCTTGCATGAAAATTTCAGCGCTATGCTGCCAGAAGATTTTAAGATAGAGGAAATTGAGAAACATACTGTCTCTGCCAAAGAGGTGGAGGAGGCAGCGGTTTGCTGGAATGCTTATGACCGCCATCAACTTCTTTACGATAAATTCGGCACCAATCCAAAAAAGATTGATCATAATATGCGCTTCTTCCGTATGGTAGCACATGATATTCAACTCTTTGAAGCTACCGGTGCTGATCGTACCGATAAAGAAGATACCTTTGAGTTTCTAGTTGAAGGCTGGATTCCAAAAGCTTCCGTCACCGTAGTGGGTGCAACAGGCGGAACAGGTAAAAGCTCCGTTTCGCATCGCCTTGCCATTCAATGCTCAATCGACTGGGAAGATCATGAAGAACCCATGTGGCTTGGCCAGCCCATTAACAAAGAATTTGCGAAAGGCTTAGTGATCTACTTCTCAGGCGAAGATAGCGCAGCTATTGTGAATGCACGCGCGAACCTGATGGACCCAGAAGGCCGCTCCAGCAGACTCATGCTGCAACGTAGCGACTTTGGTGAAAATGAAGATGGTAGCAAAGCTAATCTAGGAGATTTTCTCAACCGCTTACATAAATTGCCCGATGTTTCGTTAGTAGTCATTGACCCTGCGCGAAAATACCTGACTGGTGACGAGGATAATTCTGAAGTAGTGAGCGAGTTTTTTGAAGCTATTGAAGAATTTGCCATCCAGAAAAATTGTGGAATGGTAGTCGTTCATCACCTTGTGAAGAACGCTCATCCAAACGATACACGTGATATTTATGACCTCTTACGAGGATCTCAAGTGTTTATTGACCGACCACGTGCCGTATTAGGCATGATGCGTGAAGGCCCTTATACGGTGATTGGGCTATCGAAAAACAATATCCCACCAAACCTCGGCTCAATTCAAGGTGAGCGCTTATTTGTACGCGACCCGGACCGCTTAGATTTAGTGCAATTACCCGCCCCTGAAGGGGTACGAACGTGGGACGCTTCCGCAGATGAATTGCGTGAGATCCGCGAAAACATCGAAAAAGACACAAAAACCGATACAAAATAGTCACTTAATCTATTGTGACAATTTGAAGTCGTCACACAACCTTAACACTTCTACCCCCCTATTTCTGCTACATTACAACTAATGCAACAGGTCTATCCTGTGGCAGGACACAAATTATGGTAGAAAAAACAAACAATATAACCCCCGACGCAACCGTGCAAAATACAGCGCAGGGACAAGAGTGGGCAGCTTCTGAGAAGAAAGTAACGGACAAGGTCCGTACACCAGGCTGGAACTTGTTTGATAAAATAGTCCATTTTGGTATCAACTTTGGTTTAAATGTTGTTGGAGCAACCATCACTGCTCACTTCATGACCAAACATGAAATCAATAAAAAAGTCAAAAATGGTGAAAAAGGCTATAGCAAAAAAGACATTAGCAAACTGCCTGGCGAAAATATCAAAATTCCATTTAGCGGCGGATCAAACTTCTATGAGGCTTACGACAAATTTGAGAAATCTACACTCAAAGCCTATCACAAGCTCAATAAAAAAACAGGTAGCAAAGTTGATGATGATACGGTCGACGTAGCAGGTGGTATTACCGTAGATGTACTTATGCTTTCATTCGCAGGTCACATCACGACGGCGATGACTCAACTCTTTGAAAATGACAAAGTTAAACCGAAACTGGTTCGCTGGTTAGATAAAAACATCACAGATCCACTGCGCAAGACATTTGGCAAAGGCCCTGATGCTGCAGAGTTAGAAGAGCGTAAGCAAGTTTATGACAAACTGGATAATGAACTTTCAGGTAAATCCTTTAGTGGAACTTGGGGTGCACGATTCTTTGCGATCGGCGTTGTCATTGCTTCACTCTTTGGGTTACGCCAACTTGATAAATTTACGTTTGGCCGAAACAGTAAACCTGAATTTTGGGGACTTAATCGTCTAAAACAAGGTGTTCTCTGGAGCGCTGACAAAGGTTACGAACGCCAAAAAGAAGGCAAGACAGGTGGCTTCACAGCTCCATGGAAAGACCCTAAATCAACTGCATCACAAAGCTTTTACGCAAAACGTATGAGTACATTATTTGCAACTGAACTTACCGGCAGCGGAACAACTGCGAGTATCCAGTTCTTATATCTCATGGCGAAAGAGTTTTTTGGTATTGGTGTTGATACAAATACCAAGAAGAAGAAACCTAAAGCAAATGAGAACACCGCTTTAGCATCGAACAGAACCGATACTATTCCTGCACCTCAAATCGCAGCGAAGACGGAGGAAACTGTAGAAGAAACTGAAGAGGTTGCTCTAGACGAGAAGGCGGAGAAAGCAGCCAATTACCGTGCGAAGAATCAACCAGTAGGCAATAATTATCAAGATAAAGCACTTGCTTCACAGCAGGAGACAACCATGGAGCAGACTCTCTAATGGTAGAAACTCCAAAACATAACAACATCGAAAAAGTTAATGAACAATGGGCAAGCGAAGAAGCACCTAAAAACTCAGTGCATAAGAAAACCATTGGCGAGAAAATATTTAATTCAATTGCGTATATTGGTATCGCGGATATCGCAGTATTTTTATCCGGTATTGTCGTAGGTTACCTCTTTAAATTTAGCAGCCAGACAATCCCTGGAAGCAAAGCACTGACTGGTGAAAAAGTTAGCTTTAACCAAGGTTGGAAAGGGCTAATTAACAAAGTAGCTGGAAAAGACGCCAGCTTAGGAAAAAAGAGCATGGTCGACAGCGTGCTAATGACAACAGCACTCATGGTTCCAGGAAACTTAGCACTACTCCCAATCAAAGCACTGGAATCAAAAAAGAAGCAACTCGTTAGGCACTGGAATGAAAAATACGGATCTCCTGGAACCGATACGCACCCATCAGATGCACAAATAGGTGATTGGAAGATTGATGCGGAGCCAAAACAAACATGGGCTAGCCTTCTTCCTTCGCGTTTAATAGCTTGGGGCGCTGTATTTTTTACTTTTGTATCTGCTGAAAAGTTTTTCGGAAATCAAATGGAAAATTTTTCAAATAAAACCTCTAACGTATTTATTAAAGGTGCAGAAAAGTTAGATAAGAATCTGAGTGAAAAGAACCGTTTTAGAGCAGAAAAGTTCGGAAAAGTTGCAGTGCTCGACTTTTTGGCTACTGCAGCTGCAGCCGTTATATTATTCGTATCAAGTAAGTTTTTTGCCAAAGCCACTAAAGAGAACAAAAAAAATCGCCACGAGAAAATTCAAACTCACACTCCTGATTACGTACGCAAGGCAACGCCTACTGTTGAGGTAAAGCCGGAGCTTGAAACAGATACAAAAATTATGCCTAAGAAGCCGCAAAAGGCAGCAATTGAACCTAGGAATGCAAGTTACGTAGAAGAAAACACAAAACGTCTTGCTGAAGCTGAACAATCAACCACACAAACACAGGTAGGGGTGTAGTAGATGGTTGTTCAAAAAACTTCTGATAAAACTGAATGGGCGGCAGGTACTGAAGCCTCTTCATTAACACCTACTAGGGCAACACGCGGCGAACAGATTTTCGACTTTATTACTTATAAAGTGGTCAACTTTGCAGTCAATTTAGGGCTATCACTTGCTATTGTTGATTTATTTTTGGGCGGCACACCTGACAAAAAAACACCCGACAAACCAACAAGCTATTTCGCTGAAAAAATAAACAAACCTTGGGCAACTAAAAGCTCCGACTGGTTAAAGAAAACACAAACATGGTTAGATAATAAATTTGGAAAGACTGCAGGTGCTGTCGCCACTCTTAATACAGGTGGACATATCGCTGCCTTTTTTGTCAAACAGCTTGAGAACAACCGCGCTAGCTTAAGTAAACGCTTTGATGGGTGGGTTGATGGCTTCACTGGCACAAAAGCTGATCAGGCTGAAATAAATAGTCGCGAAGCACGCTATGAAATACTTCGCAATTCTCCTATCAAAACATGGGGTGAGGTCATTGCAGGTCGTATCTCTGGTATGGTGGCAAGTATGGTCATCAATCAAGTACCAGAAAGCATTGATGAGAAATTAATGAAAAACGAACCTACTCAAGGTCGTTATGGTTTTCGTCGAGCTACAGGTGCCGCAGGAAGCTTTGTTGCAAATGGGATAATTAACAGAAATAACACAAGCCGTGAAAAGAATGGCAAACCTGCGCTTTCTGACATGGCCAAAAGCCGTACTAAATACTGGACAGAACTCATCATGTTTGACACATGGTGTACGGCAATTACCTCTACCGTGATGGAGAAAGTCATCAAATGGGGAGACAATAAAAAAACTGATATACCAACTGAAGCTCCCATTGCAGCTAATACTGGTAATGCAGCACCTAAGGATGAGATTACTACGACAAAAGGAACTAGCCTACCCTCTAAAGAAGAAGCTATACCAAACACCATCACTCGCTTTGCTGATGAACAAGAAAAGAAACGCTGGAGCAATAAAGGCTATGATCACGAAGATGAAATTGGGGTATCAATCTGATGAAATATCAATGGAACCAACCTGATTCGCTTATTGAAGAAGCTCGCTTCGCTCCTACGAAAAAGGGACGTGCAGCTGAAGCAGTTATTATACTACGCCAACAAGAAGGCATTAAACAAACGACATTAGATACTGCCCTGGTCGATCAAGGGTTATCAGTTAGCTACGACATTATTGATGGGCAATCTGTTTTACGTGTAGGTAACTTCAAACATGAAAAAGAAGTCCTAACAGCTCTACAAAAAGCAGAAGCAGTGAAAGGTGAAAGCCGCCGTTCTGCCAGCGGCCAAGAGGTCGAACCCAGCGCGATGCAGGAAATTCGTGCGAATAGTTTGGTGCTTTCTGCAGTATTCTATCAGTTTGGTAATATTGCAACCGCCCTTAGCGGCTGGTTCCGTCGCGATAATGACGAATTACGAAGTGGTTTATTCTTCGCGATTGGCGATACTTCAATGCTTCTTTTCGGCAAACGAAGCGATAAGGAAAAGCACGATTCCGTAATGCACGGGTTTGGCGAAGCCCTCAAACAAAATGGAATAGCCCCCTCTTTTGGTAGCACTTTTTCTGCCGGTACGAATCGCCCTAAAGGTAGTTGGCAAGGCTTACGTAACTTTATGCACAATAAAGTCATTGCGATTAAATCAGCTTCAGAGGTTGCTGCAGGCACATCACTAGCCATTGCAGGGCATAAACAAAGCAACACCTATAAAAAAGCTGCGGGTGTTTTAGTAGGCTCTGGATTTGCTTTAGGCGCCACTATCCCTGAGAAAAGTTCTTCTGAAATTCGTGAAGAGCTTGGCGTAGCAACTCCTGCCGAGGCCAAAGAATCTCTTGCCAATTTATCTCCATGGAAACGCTTCAGCTATAAAGTACAGCAAATGCCGTTACTTATTTCTGGCTTCTTCGCTGGATTAAATAACCTCTCTTCGATTGCAGGTGCTTTTGATGAGCGCACGCACCGTTGGCAAAAGCACACCGTCGAAAATAAGCTTGGCAGCAAGAAAGATGGACTGAATGGCGAAGCGAAAATGATGAACAAAACCATCACGAGTGATGCGGGCAAGATTAATGAATTGAAAAAAATAGACGAAACGGCTTACTCAAAAGTGAACCGCCTATCACATGAATTGAATACCGCTTCCGCGAGCAAAACAGTTGGCCTGACTGAAGAATTAAAAGAGGCCCAAAAAGAACTCACAGCTCTTAAAGGTGAGAAAGATTCGGTTCTTAAAGGACGTTACAATAACACAAAAATGGCCGATAAGTTCTGGATGTTCAACCTTGCACAAGGATTATTCTTCCTCGTTGCCAACGCACTTTATGGCATCAGTTCAAAATCTGGCCGAAGCAATAGCGAGGAGCTTTTGGGTAAGCAATTTATCTCAGCTGTGGCGAGTGAAATACTCATTACCCCGCCGCAAGATCGCGCAGAGATTATCAATATCGCCTCTCACTATGCAGGTAACATTGATGAACTTGATTACACCAGCAGTGAAATTCGCACGATGGTAGAAGCAAAAATTACGGAACTTGGGTCACATGCACTCTTTTCTCCAAAAGCAGAGAAAGCCAATGACGAAAAGCAAGTTCAGCAAGCAGAAACCGTAAAAGCACCTGCAGAAGCGAAGCAAGATAAAGAAGTCGCGCCTGCTCCTGGGAAAGAAACTAAAGTCGAAAAAACCTTCGTCGATAATCTACCAGCAGGTAAAGACGGAAAGATTAAACCCGAGGACTTTCTCGCAAGTGATGAAGTCGTACCAGAAGGCGTCACCCGACACTAATCTTTAATATTTAACCGAGCATCCGTAAGGTTGGCTAGATGCGACCTGCACAACATTACCTGCAAGCAAATCATTTAATGCATTCTTTAAATGCGGCGTTGCATCAGCAATTTTACTAGGACTTGGCGAACGAATATCATCCACTGCGCCTTGATAAGCAACCTTACCCGCTTTATCGATCACAAACATATGCGGTGTGGTTTTCGCACCAAATAAACGGCCAATTTCACCTGACTCATCACGAATCGTATGAGTGGCCACAGCACCTTTCTCACTTGCGATTTCATTCGCCTGTGCATCGGTTACATGCCCCTGCTTACCAACGGCAGACGAAATAACACGCACCCATTTCACGCCTTTAGCCGTATAGTCTTTTTGAATCGCTTGCATATCGCCTTGGCTATAGAATTTCTT
Source organism: uncultured Rickettsiales bacterium (assembly GCA_964654855.1). Taxonomy (GTDB): domain Bacteria; phylum Pseudomonadota; class Alphaproteobacteria; order Rickettsiales; family JALZUV01; genus JALZUV01. The sequence goes on along the minus strand of CAZZJS010000001.1, from coordinate 296,398 downwards.
CACGAAGGGGCAATCATGGTTTGTCCATTCCAGCACAACAATCTCATCTTTGAGTTCAGATAGCGTTACTTTCGCGCCATTCGTATCCATCGCTGTAAAATCAGGAGAAGCTTTGCCCGTTTCAACGGCTGCCAAAGCCATAAATGGCATAAGCAAAAATGTTGCAAATAAAGTCGTTAGTTTTTTCATCTTATTTCTCCTTAATTGTATCGAGGATGGTTGAAGTGGTTAACAGCTGAGGAAGTACAATTTCTTTACCACCATCCGCCGGATAATAAACATAGAGTGGCACGCCAGAGCGACCATAACGCTCTAACCATTCGGTAATCTCGTTATCGCGGTTCGTCCAATCAGCGACGAGATAAGTGATGCCTTGCTCCTTGAATGTTTCAGCAATTTTAGCATCGCGCAAAGCCACACGCTCATTGACTTTGCAGGTAATGCACCAAGCGGCTGTCGCATTCACAAAGACAGGTTGACCGCTTGAACGCAACTCGCTTAAACGCTGCGGGGTAAAAGGCTCAGAGAGCTCTTTGTAACTATCCACATTACTCGAACAACTCGCGCAGTGAGTGGCATAAAGGGTGAACCCAACTAGCAATACAGCCAAAACCTTCGCCCATAGCTTCCCAACCCAAATCAAGAAGGGCAATCCGACAAGCGATGCTAAGACCATTGCTAGACTATCAAGTGAAACTTGCTGAGCTAACACCCACAACAACCATGCAGCAGAAGCAAACATTGGGAATGCCATAAATTCTTTAAAACGATTCATCCACGCTCCAGGCTTGGGCAAACGTTTATGCAGTGCGGGGAACCAAGCGAGAAGCACATAAGGAAGCGCTAAACCAACCCCTAAGGCAATCATAATCAGTAGCGTAATCGTAGCAGGCTGGGCAAAAGCATACCCTACAGCAGGTGCCATAAATGGAACAGCGCAAGGCGTCGCCACAAGCACCGCTAGCACACCCGTTAGAAAGCTACCTTTAGTGCTTTCTTTTTGTTCTGCATCTTGCGCAGCATTGCCCATTAACACAGGTAAATGGAACATACCGATAAGCGATAAACCTAGTAAGAAGAATACGATTAACATCGCCGTGACAAAGGCTGGAGATTGCAATTGAAAGCCCCAACCCAATGTGTGTCCCGCCGTTTTCAGCGCAATCATCACACCACCTAAAGCGAGGAATGAAACTAACACACCGACCAAATAAGCCAGTCCTTGTTTACGTACTTCTTTGGTCTCCACCAGTGCTTTACGCGAGATAGAAAGCGCTTTTAGCGATAAGACAGGGAACACGCATGGCATCGCATTTAGCAGTAATCCACCCAACAATGCGAAAAGTAACGCCGTGATGAGAGATAAGCTCTCCACTGGCTCCGCTGCTTGCGGAACGATCACCGTTCCTGGTTCAGCTTGAATCTGTAACGAATCTGCCTCTGCAACTAATACACCACCAAGGTTGCCATCAATTTCATGCATACCCTTAGTGAGTTTCAGAACGCTTACGCCCTCGCCTTTTAGCAAAACTTGCGGCTCTACATGCTCAATCACGCCGCCTACTTCTGGATAGAAATAAGCATCACTCTTAGCTTCAAACGGAAGCTGCAAATAGAGTGCATCTTCTTTCGCCTCAAAAGTAGCAGTCGTAGGTGAAGTTTTTGGAAGCGCAGCAAGGCGCGTATCAAAGCTACCTTCTGTAACGAGAGGTTTATTCGAAATGGGTAATGTTAGCGATACTTCGGCACTTTCAGGTATGCAGACATCCTTACAAATCAACCATTCTAATTTAGCATTTAGAATCACTTCATTGCCTTCTTGACTAAAGGCTTCGCCTTCTAAACCATTGGGCGGTATCATGCGTTGAATAAGGCTTGGGTTGCCTTCATAGCCGTAATTCATCAGCCCTTCGACCTTAATACGCTCAGGCGTTGGCCATTGTAGCGAACCAACTGTAAAACCGCTTGGAAGTTCCCAATGCACGCTTGCTGGAAGACCAGAATCACCAGGATTTTTCCAGTAAATATGCCAATGATCGTCTAGCTCAAAATCAAAGGCAATATTGAATGGTTGGCCGGGCGTAATCGCCGCAGCCTCGCTCACTAACGTCACTTTCGCATGCTCCGTCTTAGCAGAAGGTGCTGCTTGTAACGAAAAGCTAAAGAGAGTGAGTATAAGAGCGAATAAAACCGGCATAGTTATTACTTCGTTGAAGCCTCAATAAATGTTACAAATTTCTCGAAGGCACGAGCGCGGTGACTCATACTCTGCTTGGCTTCTACGTCCATTTCAGCAAAAGTTTTTTCGTAACCTTCTGGTACAAAAACAGGATCATAACCAAACCCTTTCTCGCCACGCATTGGGAAAGTGAGTGTACCATCGACTCGCCCTTCAAATACCACATCTTCCGCATCCGGTTGGCTAAGCGCTAGCACGCAAACAAAATAAGCTGAGGTTCCGGTTTCACACCCTTCCTCCTGCAAGCGCTCCATAGCAATATCAAAATCTTTATTCGGTCCTGCCCAACGTGCAGAATAGATACCCGGTGCACCATCTAGCATCGGTACCGCTAAACCGGAATCATCGGCTAAAGAGGTTAAACCACTCCCCCGACATGCCGATTGCGATTTGATAAGCGCATTAGCCACGAACGTATCGCCATCTTCAACAGGCTCTGGCAAATTCAGTTCTGCCGCCGACTTCACCTTCACGCCCATCGGCGCAAGAAGCGCATCAATCTCGCGCACTTTGCCCGCATTATGACTAGCAATGACTAATTCTTTAAACATTAAGCCGCCTTCGCTTGCGCCGCTTCCAAAGCCTCTTCTTGTAAAACGGAAAGCTCTTTCACGCCCTTCTCGGCGAGGTCTAGCAACGTATCAAATTGTTTACGCGTGAAAGGATCTTGCTCGGCAGTACCTTGGACCTCAATCAGCTTGCCTGAAGCCGTCATCACAAAATTCGCATCTGCTTCGGCAATTGAATCTTCTTCATATTCCAAATCCAGAATACATTCGTCATTTAGAATACCACAAGAAATCGCTGCCACTGGCTCGCGAATCGGCATTGTCTCAATCGCACCTTGCTTTACCAAGAGTGCCATTGCCTGATATAAAGCGACATAAGCACCGGTGATAGAGGCTGTACGCGTACCGCCATCTGCTTCAATCACGTCACAATCAACCACCACTTGACGCTCACCTAGCGCTTCCATATCTACCACGGCGCGAAGGCTACGGCCAATAAGGCGTTGAATTTCCTGTGTACGTCCTGACTGCTTACCCCGAGCAGCTTCACGCCCCATGCGGCTGTGAGTAGAGCGCGGCAACATGCCATATTCTGCTGTCACCCAGCCCTTACCTTTACCACGCATCCAACCGGGAACATTCTCATCAACACTGGCTGTACAGCGCACAACCGTATGACCACAGCGAATTTCGCAAGAGCCTTCTGCATAACGGCTAATATCAGAAGTAATGGTAATTTCGCGCATTTGATCCACAGCGCGATTAGAAGGACGTTTAGACATAAAAGGCTCTCTCATAATTATTTGCCACTAGATATAAGCGATTTTATCCATCGGTACACTTGAAACTTAGTCAATTATCACGATATTGTCGGTAACATAATAAATCATGAGTTAGAAGAATGATGAATAACCCAGAAGAAACTCCTGAAACTCCAGAAAATGAGAGTGCAGAACCTTCCATTAACACAGACCCTCTATCGGCTGAAATGAATGCAGTACTGCATGCAGCAAAAGAAGAGTCGCAAGCGGATCAACCTGAACAACCAAAGACAGATGAAGGCACCCCTCCTTCACCTGAGGAAATCGCCGATGTACAAGAAGCGATCGCAGCAGCTTTGGCAGAAAATGGAGGCGAAACTTCCTCTGACGCAGAAGAGCCTGCAGAAGAAGATGAACTCGCGACCATGAAAGACCAACTCATCCGCGCGATGGCTGAAATGGAAAATTTGCGTAAACGTTCAGACCGTGAATTAGCAGACTCTCGTAAATATGCTGTTACTAGCTTTGCTCGTGACATGGTAAATGTAGTGGAGAACCTGCAGCTCGCTTTACAGAGCATTTCTCCAGAAGAACGTAAAGGTGATGCTAAACTCGAAACACTCGCGCAAGGCGTAGAAATGACTTATAACGAGTTAATCCGCATCTTCCAAGGTAACGGCATTGTACGAATCGACCCGATGGGCGAGAAGTTCAACCATAACCACCATCAAGCCGTCGCACAGATAGAAGATGCCGAGGCAGAGCCAGGTACCGTAACGCAAGTGTTGCAAGCGGGTTATATCATTCATGATCGTTTATTGCGTCCTGCCATGGTGACCGTGGCCAAAGGCGGCGATAAAGCTGAATCCATCTCAACCGAAGCATAATAGCAAAATGGTTTCTACCGCACGCCAGATACGCCGATTCATTGCCCCTCGGCTAGATATCCCCTTTGCGCGTGATGATGCAAACCGCTACCTACCCTATTTCATCGCTTTGATGATCTTTCTGGCTGCTTTCTTTTTGGCCGGCGGTATCACGGTCGGTGAGCTACTTGAAGATAAGAAACAGGATTTCTCGGAGTGGCTAACGGTACAAGTTCCGGCTGACTTAAAAGATAAGAAACTCAAATCTCTTGAACACCTACTCACCGAAACAGATGGAATAAGCGAAACACGCTTATTGGAAACAAGCAATGTGGCCGAGATGATTGCACCGTGGTTTGGTAATGATACGGATTTGATCGAAACGCTGAATGTTCCCAAAGTGATGGAAGTAAAACTTGAAAATCGCAGCAACTTTGATGTGAAAGCATTGACGAAAAAAGTAAAAAAGAAATTCCCTAACGTACAGATAGATACTCATGAGCGCTGGCTTGAGCATTATCTAAACTTTATTCGTATTTTGGAATTAGGTGCTTATCTATTAGCATTGCTCGTCGTCGTCGCAACGACAGTGATTATTATTTTTACCTCTAAAACTGCGCTTAAACTACATATTAAGGCCATCCAATTACTCCACTCTGTGGGTGCAGAGGATGATTATATTGCACGCCAATTTCAGTTTAACGCCTTCTTACTTGGGATGCGCGGAGGGCTCGTGGGTGTGGCCATTGCCGCGACTCTATTTTTCATCGTCGGCCTATCGATCAATGAAGTAAATACATCCCTTTTACCCAACTTTCCCATTACAGGGATGCATTTAATTGTGTGGTTCTTGTTGCCGCCATTGACCGGATTACTTGCCTTGATCGTTGCGCGCAAAACGGTACTGGCAATGTTAAGAAAAATGGCCTAAAGGTAGCTGCATGAGACGCCTTTTTTCTCTTTTAATGATGCTATTGCTATTAGCCGCCACCCTTTGGATGGTCGGCTTCATTTGGTTTATTGGTGAAGTACCTAGACAGTCATTGCATACGACACAAACGAAAGAAAAATTGGATGTTGGGATTGTTTTAACCGGTGCACAAGGGCGCATCGTCCACGGTCTTATCAAACTCTATGAAGGCCAAGTCCCACAACTTTTCATTACGGGTGTAAATAAAAATGTTAGCGATAAGCAACTTTTTGCTAATACGGGAAACCCGTTAGGATCGCGCCTTTATGAGCGCTTTAAAGAGAAGATATTCCTTGGTAGAGATGCTCGAAGTACGCGCGGTAACGCATTAGAAACTAAGAAGTTTTTGGAAGGAAAAACACGCACTGAAACATTAATGCTCATTACCACCAATTACCATATGCCGCGCAGCTTGCATGAATTTCGTCGAGTCTTACCGCGGAATTACATCATTATTGCGGAGCCTGTTTTCTCTCCAAAATTCCCTGCTGACTGGTGGCGCAACAAAGACAGCGCCTTACTTCTTGTCAGCGAGTATCACAAACTTGTTATTAGCTATGTCGCGAAACTAGTCGCGCAGGAGACACAATTAAGTGAAATTCTTGCGAACAATCCTCTTTAATCTTCTCTTCTATCCGGGAAGCATTCTTTATGCGACTCTCATGCTACCATGTTTGATAACAGTACGCAGCACGCATTGGGGCATTCACCGCTGGGTCTATTTATATCTATGGGTTATGCGCATAGTGCTTGGGCTTGATTACCGCGTCACGCTCAAAGGCAAACTCCCACAAGAGCCTTCTATTTATGCTAGCAAGCATCAATCTGCTTGGGAGACAATTGCACTCTGGGTGCTCGTACCCAACGCCTTATTCGTAATGAAAAAAGAACTTTATTGGCTGCCCGTAATTGGTTGGTGGATTTGGCGTGCAGGTAATATCGGCATTAATCGCGGCGGCGGATCTGCGACCGTCAAGAAACTGATTAAAGAAGCAAAACAACGTTCTAGTGAAGGATATAACCTGATCATCTTTCCTGAAGGCACGAGAATGCCTCCGGGAGAAACGAGAGACTATCTACCAGGCGTTTCTGCGCTCGCCAAATTCCTTAAGTGTCCTGTCGTGCCCATCGCCTTGAACTCTGGCACTTATTGGAAAAAGAACGCTTTTGCGAAAGATCCCGGCACGATTGATCTAGTAATGTTAGAGTCCATCCCCGCTGGTAGCCTAAAGCCAGATGAGTTTTTATCTCACCTACAGGGGCAGATTGAGACGGAAAGCCGTGCCTTATCCGCGTAGTATTTTCCTGTGCATTTTTCTTCTCAGCCTACTTTTTACGTCTGGGCGCACTGACTTTCTTGATCTGAATAGCGTTGCTGATATTATCGGCACCGACACATACCTTCGCTTTTTAACCGTTGAGAAACTCATGCAGAGCGGAAGCTGGTATGATCATCTAATCGAACGCACAAACTGGCCGCACGGGTTGACGCACCATTGGACACGGCCAGTAGACCTCCTGCTCCTACCTTTTGCGGGTATCTTACCCATGCTGGAAGCAAGTATGCTGTACCAGTTTATCTTACTGCTTGTTTTTACATGGGGTACCGCGCTCACGACCACTCGTTTAGGCGGAACCGTGCAAAATCTTGTTTTACCAACAATATTACTCGCCGTTTATTGCAACCCTTATTTACTCTCCTATTTCGCACCCGGGCGGATTGACCATCATGCGCTACTGGCGACGCTCTTCGTCTGGTTACTACACAGCTTAATTACCCAGCGTATTCGTACAGCTGGGATCATTGCGGGGCTTGGCGTATGGGTGAGTGTTGAATTTTTTGTACCCCTCTTTTTTACAAGCCTGTGGTTGGGCTGGTGCTGGCTGCAAAAGCCAAAAGAATATTATCGGGCACCACGCCGCTTCTTTGCGATGATGTTGCGAATCATGGCACTTGGGATATTAGTCGAACGCCCACTCTCCGAATTCACCACAGTAGTGACTGATAGCCTCTCATGGCCACATTTTGTGATGATCGCGTTGACTTGTTTTGCGGCAATAATTCTGTCTTTACGCACCATCTGGAAGTGCCGCCTGCCGATGCGAGTTCTCAAGGCTAGCTTACTTGGCGTAGCCATCTTCCTTCTTACCTTCTTGCTCTTCCCTGAATTGCTAAAACTTGGCTTCGTCACGATGACGGACCCTCTCCTCATCGAATATTTCGGTGATAATATTGGCGAACTAAAATCTCCTATCGATGAGGGATATAATATTTCGCCCTTTATCCCCTTATTACTCGCCTTACCCATCAGCTTCATGCGGATGCGCAAAGAGAATTGGCCTTTCCATGCTCTACTCTTGCTCATCACCTCCGTCAGTATGTATCTACTTACCTTTGATGCGTTCCGCTGGGTTTATTATGCTGTTCCACCCGCTTTACTGCTACTGGCTTACGGTTTGAGCGATGTTAAATGGGAAGAATGGCGAGTGAAGCGCATGCTGGTTATTTTTACCATCATTGTGCTACCTCTTGGATTACTTTCTCATAAAGAAAAAGAAGAGGAGATACGGCGCGCGCACGCTTGCAATGCTGATATGACAACCGTGATTCGCGAAAATCTTTTAGGGAAACAGCCATTAAGTGTCGCCATTACCCCTAACCGAGGGTATGAGTTTCTCTTTTTTACGCCGCATCGCATCCTCTCAGCAAACAACCATCGTAATGTAGACGGGCTGGGCGACTTATTACGCATTTTGCATAGCAATAACCTTCCGCTCGCAAAGCAAATTCTACAAAAGCGCGGCATCGATGTGATTGTGGTATGCCCTGATTTCATCAATGAAGATAGCTACCTTCACGAGACACATAGCTGGCTCACCCCTCGTTCATTAGAACAGGAGTTAGAAAAGCTCAAAGTTTGGGATGTTAAATTCCCGGAATAAACGGCACGTCACAAGCGGTTAAAAACAGTGTGCTTAGTGCTAGCAATATCGTCATTTTCATATCATCAACTCAACAAATCAAGGTTGCCGCCAACTGCAGCGGTATTGATTGTGATGGTACGCTCTGTCATAAAACGATGCAAGTAATGAGGACCACCTGCCTTAGGTCCGGTTCCAGATAGTCCTTCACCACCGAATGGTTGTACCCCTACTACCGCACCTGTCATGTTGCGATTGATATACATATTGCCCGCGCGAATCGTTTGCTGCACATGCTCCCAATGATCTTCGATGCGGCTGTGCAAACCAAAGGTCAGGCCAAAACCGGTCGCATTAATGCGCGCAGGAAGTTTCTCAAAATCTTCTGCTTTAAAGCGGACGATGTGAAGGATTGGGCCAAAATGTTCCTTCTCCAACTGATCGATACTATCTAATTTAATCAAATGGGGCGCCACGAAACTACCGCCCAGCTCAGGCGCTTCAAGCTTCTTAATCACTCGACTTTGTTTTTCCATCTCTTCGCAATGCGCCAATAACCCATCGCGCGCACGAATATCAATCACTGGCCCTACATCGGTTGCAGGGTTAAGCGGATTGCCAATTTTAAGCTCATCCATCGCTTCTATCAGCATGCCTTGCAGCTCATCTGCGATGGCTTCCTGCACCAATAGCACACGAAGCGCCGAGCAACGCTGCCCTGCACTTCCGAAAGCAGAAAGAATAATATCATCCACTGCTTGCTCTAGCAGAGCGGTTGAATCCACAATCATGCAGTTTTGACCGCCTGTTTCTGCAATTAAAGGCACAATGGCACCCTTACGTGCCGCGAGCGTTTGGTTGATGCCTTGTGCAACCGGAACAGAGCCTGTGAAACACACTCCTGCAATTTCCGGATGTTCGATCATCGCCTGACCAATCACCCTACCTTTACCGATAAGCAATTGGAGCACGTCTTTCGGGATGCCCGCTTTATGCATTAGTTCTACTGTACGCAACGCTACTAGCGGTGTTTGTTCAGCAGGCTTAGCAACAACGGCGTTACCGGCAACTAAGGCTGCAGCAACTTGACCTGTAAAGATCGCAAGCGGGAAGTTCCACGGGCTAATGCATACGAAAGTTCCACGACCAAAGAAATGTAGCTCGTTACTTTCCCCTGTTGGCCCAGGTAGCAATTGCGGTACCATTTGACTACGTGCTTGGTTGGCATAGTAACGACAAAAATCGACTGCTTCGCGTAGCTCTGCAATCGCATCTAGCTGCGTTTTACCTGCTTCAAACACACAAAGCGATAATAGCTCTTCTTCATTTTCTAGCATCAAGTTAGCGGTTTTATCCAGCATGGCAGCGCGCTCATTAACCGATACTTTATCCCAAAGCACTTGCGCTTTATTAGCTTTTTCAATCGCCTTTTCGACGCCTTTTTCATCGGTATAAGTAAGCTTTGCAAGCTCTGCTCCCGTGGTTGGGTTCGTCGCGGGCTTATCGCCTAACGTTTTCGCAGTAGGCTGTTTTAGTGCTTTTTTTAGATATTCTAAATGCGCGATATTGCCGAGATCGTAGCCTTTCGGATTTTCGCGATCGCCGTAAATATCTTTCGGCAAAGCAATATCAGGGTGCGAGTTAAATTGACGGTTACGGATTTTCTCCAATGGATCAGCTAAGAGCACTTCTAGCGGAAAGGTTTCATCCATCAATTGATTCACGAACGAAGAGTTCGCACCATTTTCCAACAAACGACGAATCAAATATGCCAGCAAGTCTTTATGACGGCCAACAGGCGCATAAACACGACACGGAATATCACCGATCAGTTGATCATAGAGCTTCTCACCCATGCCATGCAGGCGCTGAAATTCAAACTCGCCGCCTTTCCAACCGGCATCCGCCGCCATTTCACGCACAGCAACCAATGTGTGCGCGTTATGAGTCGCAAATTGCGGATAGAACGATTCTTTATGGCTCAACATCGCCTCAGCACAAGCGAGATAAGATAGATCCGTATTCGCTTTACGGGTAAAGACCGGGTAGCCATCTAGTCCACCTTGCTGCGAGAGTTTAATTTCCGTATCCCAATAAGCCCCTTTTACCAAACGAACAGGAATACGACTTCCGCTTTTTTCTGCCAAATCCTTCAACCAGTCCACCACCATGTGGGCACGCTTTTGATAAGTTTGTAGTACAAAGCCGATGCAATTCGTTCCTTTAAATTCTTCATCCATCACGAGTGCTTCAAACAGCTTCATGTGAATATCAAGACGGTAGGATTCCTCTGCATCGATCGAGACAATGACACCCGATTCTTTGGCTTTCGCACAAAGCAGTTTTAACTTCGGTAGCAGTTCCGTCTCAAGACGATCATATTTCACCGTATAATATTTGGGATGAAGTGCAGAAAGTTTGATGGATAATGATGGCTGAATAGATGCTTTACCCTTTGCTTTAGCAAGCGCGATTAAAGCATCGGTGTAAGCTTCATAATATTTTTCGGCTTGGCTCAGAGTACGTGCCCCTTCGCCCAAAATGTCATAAGACATCATATAGCCTTTTTTATGCGCTGACTTAGCGCGAGCCATCGCCTCTTCAATGGTCGTTCCCATCACAAATTGCGTACCAATAAAGCGCACCGCTTGGCGCAAGGATTCACGCACTGTTGGCTCACCCAAACGCCCAACCAGCTTACGCAGCATCAATCCGGCTTTTTGTCCTTCTGGGCTAACGAACTCCAGCACCTTACCGGTGAGTAGCAAGCCCCAGCTAGAGGCATTCACCAAAATTGACTCACTTTGGCCTAAATGTTTATCCCATTCACGACCGTCAAATTTATCACGAATCAAATCATCCGCCGTGTGGCTATCAGGAATACGAAGCAACGCCTCCGCAAGCGACATAATCGCGATTCCCTCTTTGGTGTTTAGACCATATTCCTGCAAGAACGCTTCAACGCCATGCCCTGCCCCTTCTTTGCGGAGCTTCTCAACGATCTTTTCGGCACCCTGCATAATACGAGGGATCAGCTTTTCGTAACGCGGCAAGCTATCGGCCAATTTACGTAAAATTTCGGATTCATCCGCAAAGGCTGCTTTGCTGATTGCCATATGTTCAGGGGTAAAATTTAGTACATTCATAAACGGCTAATGCCAGCCGTTTGACTAACTGTCAAGCGAAGTCGAACATCTTCACTGAGAAGAACTATACTGCCAGTTTCTGTCTTAACTTGAGGGCATCTGAAAGTATCTTTCTAAAATGCACTACATCAAATGTCTCAAGATAGAAATCAAAGCCTTGGCTGATACCATATTCAACCCCTTCAGATGCATCCTGTAATGAGACAGCAATTAGAGGGATATCTTTTAATTTCTCTTCTTTTTTAAGCTGCTTCGCAAGTTCATAGCCATTGATTTTTGGCATATCAATATCGCTAATAATGATATCGTACGCCCCCTCATGACGTAAAATTTTAAAAGCTTCTTCAGCACCTGTTGCCGTGACAACTTCAAAGCCTTCGCCTTCCATAATAGGCAAAACTAACCGACGGAAGAAGGGACTATCATCCACCATCAAAACATATGGCTTCATAGCAAAGGTCGGTTGGACTTCATCTTGTGAATTTTGTACAGTTCGGGCTTCCTTCACCGCTTCTTGAAGATTTGAGATAATATGGTTGAGGCGCTGGATGGGAGCGTTAATTTCACTTTCCATTTTGCCCGGCAAAAGTTGTAAAAATTGGTTCCGTGTTGATACAAGCTCAGGCACCAAGGTCGTCAACCCTTCCAGCAAGTTATCGCCCGTATACTCTTCATAAGCCATTATTTTTTCATGCTCAGCTGGCTCTACACTCTCTTCAACATTCGCATTTAATTCATCAATCAGATCAGAAAAATCTTCAAGAGGCTCTTGCCCTGTATGTGCAACATTATCCAAAACAGTGCGCACCGCGTGAATCGACTTAAAAATTGCCTCCGTTTGCGCTTTCGTTGGCTCATTGCCTTCCTCACGCACCTTATTCACGACACGTTCTGCCGAGCGGGCGATCGTTTCAAGCTTAGACAAGTTTAAAAAAGCAGATGTTCCCTTCACCGTATGCATTAAACGAAAAATATTATAGGTCGTTTCTTCATCCATTGAGCCATTCTGCAAATGCACCAATTGCGGCTCTATTTTCGCGAGGCTCTCTTGCGCCTCATCAATCAGTTCTTGAATCAAATCATCCATTTTGTATTCCCTCTAAACAAGCGCTAGTTAAGAAGTTGTTATTAGGTAGAATTTTCATAAATAACATTTTTTATTTGTTAATTAATTCAATTCACATAATATTGTTGCTTTATTAGATTAACCTTACTATATCTCACCCATGAGTGAGAGTAAACAAGAGGGCTATAAAAGAGCCAGTGTTGGCCTGCGTGGCGATATTGCAAGCGAGTTGGATGACACTTCTTCCGATTTTGTGTCGGATGAATCCTACGAACTTCTCAAGTTTTTCGGTAGCTATCAAGGCTATGACCGCGATACGGCCACCCCGCGCAAAAAGCAGGGATTAGATAAAGAATGGGAATTCATGCTCCGCCTCAAAATGCCGGCAGGGCGTTTGACGGCTAAGCAATATCTCGCGCTTGATAAATATTGCGACGCACGTGCGAATGGATCTTTACGCATCACCACACGCCAAACTTTCCAGTTTCATCAAATTATCAAAAAGAATCTGAAGCCTTTTATTAAGGAGATTAGCAACGAGCTTCTCTCCAGCATGGGCGGTTGCGGCGATGTCGTGCGTAATATCACCACTTGCCCTGCACCACTTGGCGATAAACCACGCGAAGAGATGCTCGCCCTCACCTATCAACTCGCCAAACACCTTGCTCCACGCACAGAAGCCTATTGGGATATCTTCGTCGATGGTGAAAAACAGGATTATCCATTTACTCCTGACACTGGCTCAGCAGAAGAAGAAATTTACGGCGATACCTACATGCCGCGTAAGTTCAAAATCTCGGTCATAGACCCTAGCGACAATTGCACCGACGCGCTCAGTAACGATTTAGCCTTTTTGGCCGATATCGAAGGCGATAAAATTATCGGCTATCATGTTGCCATTGGCGGCGGCATGGGGATGAAGCATAACACCCCCACGACCTACCCTCGCCTAGCCACGCCCATCACCTATATCAAACCGCAAGATGCACAAGCAATGGCAGAAGCTGTCGTTAAGCTTCAGCGTGACTATGGTGATCGCGAAAACCGCCAACATGCCCGCCTCAAATATGTCGTTGCCGAAAAAGGCGATGATTGGGTACGGAAAAAACTGGCCGATTATTTTGATGGCGATATTCCAACCGCTCGCCCACTCCCTGAATTTTCAATTCATGATCATATGGGCTGGCATTCGCAAAATGATGGCAAGTATTTCCTCGGCATCCCCATCCCTTCAGGGCGCATCATCGATATCAAATCCGGCGAATATGCGGGCGCGAAATACCGCACAGGCTTACACGCCGTTATCAGCAAATATGAAATGAATCTGACCCTCACGGCAGATCAAAATATCATCCTATGCGATATTGAAGCTGCGGATAAGCTCACCATTGAGCAAATCCTGCGCGATCACAATATCCGCTTGAACGAGGACATCACCCATCTCGCTCGCCATTTCCATGCTTGCGTGTCGCTTCCCACTTGCGGCAAGGGTTTGGCAGAATCAGAACGCGTGGAAATCCCGCTCGTCAAACAACTCGAAAAGCTCTTTGATAAGCACGGCCTACGCGAAGAAGAAATCGCCATCCGTATCGCTGGCTGCCCCAATGGCTGCTCGCGCCCTTATGGCGGCGAGATCGGTATTGTTGGCCGCATGCCGGGCAAATACCTCCTCTATCTTGGTGGTGAATATAACGGCACCCGCCTCGGCACCGCAGCATTCGATAAAGTGCCATTGGAAGAAATCACCGATGCACTTGATCCAATCCTCGCCCGCTTCGTGAGTGAGCGTTTTGACGGCGAAAAATTCGGCGATTTCTGTCACCGCATCGGCTGGGATGATTTGAAGGCACAGGCACTGCCGCATTTAACCGACTATAAGTGGGCCGCCTAATGTTTCCGATTATCCTCAACCCTGAGAAAACCGATATACTCGTAATCGGCAATGGTGAAGCGACGAAGCGACGCATCGAACTGCTACAAGCCGCAAATGCCACATTCGAACATATCGAAACCGACGATATCGCACAGGATACGTTTTCGCGAGCGGGTGTCGTATTCATCGCCGATTTTGACGATTTCACTTCAGGCACCTTATACGACCAAGCAAAACTCGCCGGATGCCTCGTCAACGTAGAAGATAAAAAGCAATATTGCGACTTCCACGTGCCCGCAATGGTGCGTCGTGGGGAATTATTGCTCACCGTCTCCACCGGTGGCGGCAGCCCTCGCCTCGCTCGCCGCTTGCGGATGATGCTAGAACGGTTATTCCCTGAAAGCTGGGCGGAACACCTAAAACTCATCTCGACCAAACGCGATGAATGGAAAGCCGACGGCGCAAGCTTCGCCGAACTGGCCGAGAACACCGATAAACTACTCGATGCTGAAGGTTGGTTAGATGTTAGCTGCCCTTGCTTTGAGAAAGCATCACGCAATGAGTAAGTCCTTATCGAGACTCCAAGCCTTCTATCAAGACCTTTCCGCCCAAGCACTTCTTCGAGTGATGACGAATAAGGAGTTTGAGGGAAAGATTGCTTCACTCACCTCTTTCGGGGCGGATTCGGCTGTGCTACTAGCGCTGGTTGCCGATGTGAAGCCTGATCTCCCTATCTTCTTTCTAGATACGGGCAAGCATTTCCAAGCCACATTAGATTATGCCAAAGAGCTAACCGAGCAACTAAAACTCACCAATGTGATTTGGCTAAAACCGGATGAAACGATGCTCAGTAATATTGATAAAGACGGCACGCTTTGGAAAACCCAACCCAATCGCTGCTGCTGGCTGCGCAAGGTGGAGCCGTTAGAGCGTGCGATGAAAGATCATAATATCGAAGCCATGATTACGGGCCGCAAACGCTACCAAACCGAACAACGCACTAATATGGAAACGATTGAGCAAGATGAAAAAGGCGTTTTCCGCATCAACCCACTTAGCCATTGGGGTAAAGGACAGTTGGAGGAATTCACTGAGCGTCGCGGCCTTCCCACGCATCCGCTCGTAGCAGAAGGCTTCCTGTCCATCGGTTGCGAACCCTGCACATCCATTGTAAAAGCAGGACAAGACGAACGCGCAGGCCGCTGGATGCATACATTTGACGGCGATGATAAGAAAACCGAATGTGGCCTACACGTAGCCGCAGAAGAAACAAATTGGAGTGTTTAATGAGCGATAATAACCATCTTGATAGCTTAGAAGCGCAATCCCTCTACATCTTCCGCGAGGCGTTTAATAAAATCGACAATATGGCGATGTTATGGAGCTTCGGTAAGGATTCCAACGTGATGATTCATCTCGCTCGCAAGGCGTTCTTTGGCAAGATTCCCTTCCCGCTCATCCATTGCGACACAGAATTGGAAATGCAGGAAGTCTATGATTTTCGCGATAAATACGTGAAAGAATGGGAAGTGAACTTCCTCTCTCCCACCTGCCCACCGCTGGAACAGACAGATGAATCACTCCCCCACTCTGCTCGCATCGCGGCGCGCAAAACGTTGGGACTAGCGGAGGTTATCAACGAGCATAAATTTAACGGCATCGTCACCGGCATCCGCCGTGATGAAGAAGGCACCCGTGCTAAGGAACGTTATTTCAGCCCCCGTGGGCTAGACGGCGCATGGGATGTCAAAGACCAACCACCCGAATTTTGGGATCAATTTAAAACCGATTTTCCACCCGGCACGCATATCCGCATTCACCCGCTCCTGCATTGGACAGAGCTAGATGTGTGGCTCTATATCAAACGCGAGGGCATTCCCATCGTGCCGCTCTATTACGCGAAAAAATATGACGAGTTTGAAGGCCGCGACTTTGGCGGCAAAATGATGCGCTTCCGTTCACTCGGCGAACGCGGCATCACTTGGCCTTTAGAGTCAGAAGCCGACACGATCGATAAAATCATCGAAGAACTCCGCCACACGAAAGTCTCCGAACGCTCCGGCCGTCCAATGGGTGCCGATGAAGATGAAAGCAGCTTCGAGAGATTACGTGCCGCTGGGTATATGTAGATGTCTATATGATGTTTCTGGATTAGAGCTAGGCTTTTTCAAAGCAAGCGACAATTTCTAAATGACTCGTCCAATAGAATTGGTCAATCGGCACCGCGCTTACCATACGATAGCCTGCTGCTAATAGGGCCTTAGCATCGCGTTGGAAGCTTCGTGGATTGCACGAAACCATCGCTATTTTGCTCACATTAGTTTTGGCGATTTTTTCTACCTGCGGCAAGGCACCGTTACGCGGTGGATTAATCACGACACCATCAAAGAGTTTGAGCTCTTTAGCCTTTAAAGGTGAGCGGTATAAGTCACGTGTCAGGGCTTTGATACGCCCTGCCAGCGGATGCTCGGCACTGGCTTTTTGCATTGCTTTGACCATAGCAGCATCTCCTTCAATGGCGGTAACAAATTCCACCTGCTGCAATAGCGGGAAGCTATAAGTTCCGCAGCCTGAATATAAATCCACTACATGCTCGCACCCTTTTAGATGCTGCATGACGTATGATAAAATCACCTGCTCTGCCTGTTTAGAGGCTTGCAAAAATGCGCTCACTGGCAGCGGCACTTTCACTTCACCAAACGAAACGTAGGCTTGAGCACTATCGTAAATGGTCGAATATCCTTCAAAATCTTCGCAAATTCGTAGAATGCGATTTGCTTTACCCCATTGAGTGAGCTGTTCGCCATCTTTAGAATTGAGCGGTTGGCTCACTCGGATGATGACATCACCCCCTTTTTCCAATTGCGTAAGGCTAACAGACTGAATTTGGGCTGGTTTTGAAAGTTGCGAGAGGCATTGCTTTAAGCTGGGAAGCAGAGCAAAAATTTCAGACTCAACAACCAAGCATTCTTCTAGCGCAATAAGTTGATGGCTTCGCGCCTCGTAAAAACCAATCTCCAATTGCTTATTGCTATATTCTACTTTGAGCTCAACTCGCCTACGGCTCTTTTCGCCTACGGTCATAAGCGGCTGCATAATTGAAGCATCTACATTCAGATGCTTCAAAATATTGCGTAAGGTATCTGACTTGAACTGCTCGTATTTCTCTGATTTCAAGTGCTGAAAGCTGCATCCACCGCACTGTCCAAAATGCTGACACGGAGGCGTTACCCTATCAGGTGCTGCTTCGATTACCTCCAGAATCTTAGCTTTAGGTTGGAGAGGTGAGATGCGCAACCTATCACCCACACAGCTATAGGGAACATAGAGCCTCTGCCCTTTATGCTCCGTCAAACCATCCCCCATAGCCCCTAGGCTATTGATGGTCACTTCTATCGTTTCATCTGATTGCTTCTTTGCCATTGCTCGTCCTTTTACCCGTTTCCTTATAGGCTTGCTAGAAGGCTTTTTCTTCTGCGCCTGATTTAAGCGTAGCGCGCATAAAGTTTTTCGTATATTGAGCGCCTCATGTCGAAGAAAATTGTCATTGGTAAAGAGGAATGGGGAAACCTGCCAGAACTAGGCTTGCCTGCGGTGAAGATGCGTATTGATAGCGGTGCAAAAACCTCGTCACTCCACGCGTTCAACATTCATACCTTTGAGGAAGAGGGCAAAAAATTTGTCCATTTCGACATTCACCCAATTCAAAATAACCGTAAGCTGATCCAGAGCTGCCGCGCGATGGTGGTAGATCAACGCAAGGTCAAAAGCTCTAGCGGTGATGCGGAAACGCGCCATGTGATTCGCACCCCCATTACGCTGGGCGGCGAAACATGGGATATTGAAATCAGCTTAACCAATCGTGACTCGATGGGTTACCGCATGCTGCTTGGCCGTGAAGCGATGAATAAACGCTCGCTGATTGATCCGGATGCTAGCTTTTGTCTCGGCGAGATAAAGGATTCGGAAGCGGAGAAGCAATATCAAGCCGTAACTCCCAAACGCGATGGGTTGAAGATTGTGCTCTTAGCCAGCAATCCGAACCTCTATTCCAACCAACGTTTAATGGAAGCGGCAGAAGAGCGCGGCCACGAAATTCACTTTGTGGATATTGCACAATGCTACATGAATATTAGTGCGGAAACGCCGGAGATTCACTATCGCGGCGGACAGCTTTTGGATGGTGTAGATGCGGTAATTCCGCGTATTAAACCATCCATGACTTTTTACGGCTGCTCTATTGCGCGTCAATTTGCGGCCATAGGCAGTTTTGTGTTGAATGATTCAGATTCCATTGCCCGCTCACGCGATAAACTGCGTTCACTGCAAATTCTATCGGGTAGTCGCATTGCCATGCCTACCACGGGTTTTGCAAAATCTGCCGTTGATACGCGTAGCATCATTAAGATGGTGGGCGGTGCGCCACTAGTGGTGAAGCTATTGGAAGGCACACAGGGCAAAGGCGTGGTATTAGCCGAAACCAATAAAGCCGCTGAATCGGTTATCAACGCATTCAAAAGTTTGCATGCTAATATCCTCGTGCAGGAATTTATCAAAGAGGCAGATGGCAAAGATATCCGCTGCTTCGTAGTGGATGGCAAAGTGGTAGGTTCGATTATGCGCGAAGCCGCCGCAGGTGAATTTCGCGCAAATCTGCATTTAGGCGGCACGGCAAGCTCGGTTAAAATCACACCAACCGAGCGTAAACTAGCGCTCAATGCAGCTAAAGCGATGGGTTTACAGGTAGCGGGCGTTGATATTATCCGCGCGAAGGATGGCCCCAAAGTGTTGGAAATCAACTCCTCACCTGGCCTTGAAGGGATTGAGACTATAACCGGAAAGAATATCGCTGGATTGATGATTGAATGCATCGAAAAACATACCGAAAAACGTAAGAAGCGCAAAGTACGCTAACTGTCGGTTGCGTATCGCATGCGCATCGGGTAAATTGCAGGCACGAAAATAACAAGATGTAAGCCCATGTCCGCCGAAAAAACCCCTAAGATTGACGAAATGAGTTTTGAAGATGCCCTCACCGAATTAGACGGCATCGTACGTAAACTTGAAAATGGGCAAAGCTCGCTGGAAGCTAGCATTATCGATTATACACGCGGCACAAAGCTAAAAGAACATTGCGAAGCGAAGCTGAAGGAAGCCACGCTTAAAGTCGAAAAAATTGTACAAAACACAGATGGCTCAACTGAAACAGCGCCATTTGCAGCAGAGGAATAGAAAATGAGTGATCTACAAACAGCTTTACAAGAAGTAGCCGATGCCTTGAATGAAACGATGGATACGCTTCTTCCAGGTGGTGAAACCGAAGCAGAGAACATCCTTGCCTTCCCTAGTGCTACGCAAGCAAGTGGTGGTGTAACAAGCAGCTATGCGGCAGATCAGGAAAATACGATTATCGAAGCGATGCGTTATTCAGCTCTTTCGGGCGGCAAGCGTTTACGTCCATTCCTTACGGTAAAATGTGCAAACCTATTTGGTGTATCGCTTAAAGCCTCGCTCAATACTGCAGCCGCGATTGAGTTCATGCACACTTACTCGCTCATTCACGATGATCTACCCGCAATGGATGATGATGATTTACGTCGTGGAAAACCCGCAGCACATATTAAGTTTGGCGAAGCAGCCGCTATTCTGGCCGGTGATGCCCTCTTGACTTTCGCTTTCCAAGTACTTTCAAGCGAACAAGTACATGCTAACCCAGCCGTGCGTTGTGACTTAATGCAAAGCCTCACCAAAGCCGGCGGTTATAACGGTATGGTCGCAGGGCAAATGATGGACCTTGAAGCCGAAAACCGTACCCTCAGCGTCGATGAGATTATCCGCCTGCAACGCCTCAAAACCGGTGAACTTTTTGCGGTATCGTGCGAAGCGGGTGCAATTCTTGGTAAAGCGCCCATGAAAATGCGCTCTGCCCTGCGCCGTTATGCGCATGATATGGGACTAGCCTTCCAAATTCGTGATGATTTACTCGATGCGGAAGGTAAACGTGAGGAAACTGGTAAGGCCGTCAATAAAGATAAAGAGGCAGGGAAAGCCACACTTATCGAAGCGCTCGGCATTGACCGCGCGAAAGAACAATCCAAAACATTGGCACAACAAGCCATCAATCACTTGGATGTTTTCGATAAAAAAGCCGATATTTTGCGTGAATTAGCAGATTTTGTTGTCACTCGCCGTAGTTAGACTCTACACTTGGCAGTAACAGCACTTAAAAAAACAAATAATAAAAACAAAAATGAAACTGCTACTAACCTTGATTACCTTTTTGATGTGGAGTGCATCCACACAGGCTGGCGTCTGCGCGAAACCTGCTGAATTTCAAGCACTGAATATGCGCGCTTTGCAAAGCGAATTAATGGTCGCCGCACTTAGTTGCGGACAGAAGCGTCAATATAACCATTTCGCCAAACAGTATAATGCCAAGCTCAATGACTTTGGGAACCATATTATCGAATTCTTCAATCGCCATGGCGGCAAAAAACAAAGTGATCGTTTACTGAATGACTTTGTAACGAAAATGGCCAATCGCGCTTCTCGTGCGAGTTTAGGGCGCACTCAACGTCAATATTGCGGTGAAGTTGCCTCGCTTTATGGTGCATTAGATCAAGGCCACTTCAACAAAGTCGCGAACCTAGCCAACCGTTATTATTCATCTTGGCACCGTGTGCCTTTATGTCGCTAGATAGGAGCTTCGTATGAGCAGTATTGATAATCTCATAACCGCTATCTCAAAGCTTCCCGGGCTTGGCCCACGATCAGCCCAGCGTATTACGCTGAAGCTATTAAGAGAACAATCCAAGTTGCTCGATCCATTACAACAAGCACTCACTGATGTGCGTAATGATGTCTGCATTTGCGAACAATGCCATAATATGGACGTAACCAACCCTTGTGCGATTTGCGCGGATGAACGCCGTGATAATTCTACCCTTTGCATCGTTGAAGATGTAAGCGACTTATGGGCGATTGAACGTGGTGGCATGTATCGCGGGCGCTACCATGTGCTCGGAGGAACCCTCTCGGCCATTGAAGGACGTGGCCCCGATGCGCTTGGTATTCCGAAATTGTTAGAACGTGCTAGCACCGCCAATGTGACCGAGGTGATCCTCGCTACCAATAACACACTCGAAGGCCAAACGACCGCGCATTATCTGCAAGAAGCTTTAGAACCATGCCAAGTCTCCCTCACCCGCCTAGCACAAGGAATCCCCGTCGGTGGCGAACTGGATTATTTGGATGAAGGCACTCTCGGAGCTGCGCTTATGTCGCGTATTTCTCTCTAACTTTTCGCACCAATTTGGCAGTCATTTTCATTTCATTTCTTCCATTCACTAGAGAATAAATCTTCACAAAGCTGTAACATTCTTTTTTATACGCTTCAGCTATAATATAAGCGTGGAAAAGCCTATAATTTATACAAACACCTCGCGTGATGCCCTGCTGGATAAGGTAGAATTTACCCAATCCGCAAAGGGAGAAAATTACGTATTTTTCCATAGCCACGCCTATGCTAACCGATTATCTCTACGTGATTTTATCGAAAAGAACCTCCCTGAACTTGACCTAATCAGCAAAACTACGATTGAGGGTAAGAACATTTATGTTGGTCGCACGCGTAAAAGCCCTGAAGCCCTAACAGCACAACTTACCGCAACAAGTGGTCAATCGTTCAAAACGGTAAACGAGAAACCGAAAGTCGAAAAAACGGACCTTATCAAAATGCGGGGGCATATCGGTGTTTTAGCCCAAATTTTAATGATTGGCTCTGCTATTCGAGATGGTGACAATAAATCACAAGCCCAAAAAGAAGGCAAAAGCAGCATTTACCAAACAGCAGACGGTCAGGCAAAGATTAGAACCTCTGCTTTAGGATTTGTCGGTAACGGCATTAATTCCATTTGGGGTGTCCAAAAAGAAATGGACACAACACGTTTAAACTTCGCTAAAGATTTGATAAATAAAGGAATAACTCTTCGCCACGGCGATGATGGCAAACTTGCACCTTCTGCAACCCAAACCAAGCGAATTAAACCTTTGGCAGATGAACCTAGCTTTATGAAGAAAAACTCTATCCGTGTGGGTAGCGTTATCAAACTAGCTTCGAAATACGCTCTGACTACCGGTGATAGCCAAGACCTAAGAATGAGTGGATGGCTTTCTGTTATTGGGAAAATTATTAGCCTGACAGGCTTACCTGAAGACCCATTCAATTTGGAAAAGAAACAAAGTAAATTATCACTTTTACGCCGCAACTCTAACTTAGTGTCTAGTTTATTCGACTGGACTTCAACCTTCAGCCTGCTTGCGGGTTCTTTCTTCCGCGATAAAGACATGACAGCAGAAGAGAAAAAGCAAGTAAAAGCCAATAGAGGTTGGTTTAGCCTCTTTGATTTTAAAAACAGCGAACGCCGTTCAAAAGATAATATTCAGTGGTGGCAATTTTCAGGTGCGGTCGCCTTTGTTGCAAGCTTAGTCACTAAAGCTGTTGCCCCTTATACGGTTAAGAAACTCGATGTTGAAAACCTTATCAGTCACTCCACTCTCGCCATCGCAGCCTCTATCAAAGAAAACCACGCGACTGAAGTTACACAAATGACGACGCAGATGATTCAAACACGCGAATTACCTGAGATTAAAGAACAAGGCTTTGCTAGCACCTTCACAACCATCGCAAATCAGCTCGAAAAGCACCATGACATTAAAATCAAAGCTGAGCAGAAAGAGGTTGAAAAGCCTGCATCTAGCGAAACCATAAAAGAACCGCAACAAACTGAAAATAAAAAAGAAAATACACTTATTGCTGATCTCGTACGCGAGAAACCAGCCGAAAAAGCGGCAGACCGCATCGAAGCACAAACGAATGCAGAACCGGCTACTATCTCTTCTTCTATTTAACCTTCTTTTCTTAACATAATCGTAACATTTCTTACCCTATTTTTAGGTATAATAAGAACATGGGAAAAGTCTCTACGACTACACAAAAAGACGTTGAAATATACGTCAACAATGACACTAATGCAGTCATTGAACGTTTTGAAGTTGCACCTTCAAAGCGAGGTGGTTCGTATGTAGCTGTTATGGCTAAGAACGGTGCTTCTGAAACTGAAGTGCAAAACGCATTCAAACAAGCTTTCCCTGATCTTTCAATCATTTCATCAAGTATGCACCGCGGTAGTCATGTACTGATGACTCACACTAACGGCAATGTGAATGAATTACTTGAGGGGTTCTCTCAAAACGCCCACCAACATTGTTCAAAGAAACTTGAAAAAGACAAAAAATGGTACGAAAAAATCGATCTAATGAGGTATCGTGGCCATCTTGGTAACGTTGGACAATTCTTCATTCTAGGTTCAGCAATGGGCTTAAATTATCAAGGTAAGAAGAAAACTCGTATTGATGAACATGGAAAAGAAGTTCCTAAATATAGTGGAGACAAGCTTGCATCGACTGTTTTAAGTATCTTTGGTAATGGCATTAATTCATATTATGGCGTTCAAAAGAAAGAAGATAAACTTCGCCTAGAACACACTAAAGGCAAAGTAAACAAACTATTCGATCAACAGGGAATCTCTGTTGAAAACATCCCGAAGATCAGCGAAAAAGTCATTCCTGATGCAGAAAAAGAAACGCCTAAAACTTCCATGGGAAAGTTCCATGCTTGGCACCAAGGTTACTCTATAAAAACCAGTAATGGTGTTAAATTAATCGGTAAGTATTTTTACCTCTTAAGTGGTAAAAAGCAGCAAAACTCTGGTAATAAATATCACGGTTACCTTTCCATTGCGGCAAAAATTTCCACCCTCACTGGGCTGGATGAAGATCCATATAACTTAGAAAAACGCCGAGGGCCTATTTCATGGATTAGAGAAAAGTCCAATAGCATCTCAGGTACTCTAGAATGGTTAGGTAACCTCTCTCTTATTTATGGTTCAGTCGCAGATGATAACGCTACCAAGAAAGTTGAGGTAAAAGGCCCTCTACAATACTTACTAGGCAAGAAAGTTAATCCTTTCCAAAAAGATGCAAAACAATGGGATTGGTTACAACTCATTGGCGCACTATCTGTTGGAGTAGGCTTCGTATTTAAAATGTTTTCACCATTTACTCAAAAGAAAATTGATGTGGCAGAATTTGCAGCACATACTGCCTCTGGCCTTGCTCAAGTTAAAGCCGGCGAACATAGTAAAGCCGTTGCAGATATGACCTCTGAACTCCTCGGCATGGAAGAATTACCTGAACTACGCGAGCGCAGGTTCGCTGGTACATTCGCCGAATTAGCAGATGAACTGGCTATTCGTCAGAACATTGTTATCAACGCCCCACAAGGTGAACAAGCACCTGCGGAAATGATTGCGGAGGCTCCGGCGAAAGCGACAGAGACCGAAGTTACTGCACCTCAAGCCAATATTGAGAAGAAGCCTAGCGTTGCCTCAACCATTGCTAATGCAGAACGCGAAGAGAGCCTTGCAGCACGCGAAACGGCTAAGCAAGAAGCGGCAGAAATCGCAACACCTAGCGCAGCGGTTTAATTATAGTCGATTGGCACGGCCCAGTCAGGCAGCACTCCAAGCTCTACATCAAACACAACGGTTCCTAGCACGTAGCTCACAGCACAGAGCAGGAATATCCCGATAATATTTAGCCATACCCCACTTTTCGCCATTTGCGGAATGGTGAGTAAATTACTCCCAAACACAATCGCATTAGGCGGCGTGGCTACTGGCAACATAAAGGCACAGCTTGCCGCTAGAGCCGCTGGAACCGCAAGTAGAAGTGGATTTTCACCAAAGCCAATCGCTACAGCAACAATCACCGGTAGGAAAGCTGTCAGCGTTGCGACGTTACTCATCAATTCGGATAGGAAGATGATAAGCGTCACCGTGAGCAGGATAAGCACCCAGATAGGAAGATCGCTAAAGCTAGTGATTTTTCCACCGATCCAATCGGCTACACCGAAGCTATTCATCGCACCAGCAACAGCCAAGCCACCGCCGAGAAGGAGAAGAATTCCCCACGGCACATCGCGTGTGTCTTTCCATTCAAGAAGGAAAGTTCCCGTCTTCCAATCCGCTGGAATCACAAAAAGGAGCAATGCACCGAAGATAGCGATGGAAGCATCGTTAAGCTTCAATCCACCAAGATGAGGCTCAAGCCACCCCTTACCTACCCAAAGCCCTGCTGTAAGTACAAATACGAAGAGCGTTCGCTTCTCACCGACGGACATTTTACCTAGATCAATTAACTTCTGATTGATAATTTTGGCGATACCATCATGCGCTTCCATTTTGCATGGGAACATAATACGTGTGAGCAACCACCACGTGATAAACAGCATCGTTACACCAATTGGCACAGCCACTTTCATCCAATCAAGGAAGTCGATTTCAACGCCGTAATTCTCTTCGAAATAGCCCTTAAACATCACGTTTGTGGAAGTTCCCACTAGCGTCATCATGCCGCCAATACTGGCACTGTAAGCAAGACCTAGCATCAATGCAGTTCCGAAACGCTTCTTCACCGCATCATCACCTTTGCCCTCATTGGTCAGAAGGAGCGCGACAGAGTAAGCAATTGGTAGCATCATTACCGTAGTCGCCGTATTCGTCATCCACATCGACAGAAACGCACAGGCGATCATAAAGCCACCAATTACGCGGCGTGGCTCTGTCCCTACCCGTTTCACCGTTTGCATGGCGATACGAATATGCAAATTCCAACGTTGCAGCGCGATACCGATGATAAATCCACCAAGAGTAAGGAAAATCGCCTTACCCGCATAGCTTGAGCCGACAGATTTGAGGCTTCCCAAGTCCAGTAAGGGGAATGCGACTAGCGGTATCAGTGCGGTTACCGCCATCGGCACCGCCTCCGTCATCCACCAAAGCGCCATCCATAAGGCAATGACTAAGACTAACCAACCCTGTTGATCCAACCCCTCGGGCGCCGGAAGTTGTGTGGCGATGAAAAAGAACAGTAAGCCTCCAATAAGGCCAAATTGACGGATTGCTAGCATGAAAATAATACCCTGTTTTTCTATTTTTAGTCTTGTTTGCTTGAATTTGTAACCAATCCACGCCAGTTTGCAAGAAAGGGCTGGAAAAAAGCATGATTGGGAAATTAAAAGGCATTATCGAATCGGTCAGCGAAGACGGGCTCCTGCTGGATGTGGGCGGGGTTTGCTACCTCATTTATTTATCGGCGCGCAGCTTGCAGCAACTTCCCGAAGCGGGACATCCTGCCACTATTTTCATCGAAACTCATGTGCGTGAAGACCATATCCACCTTTATGGCTTCTTATCCGAAAGCGAGAAGCGTTGGTTTAATGTACTTTGCACCGTACAAGGTGTCGGCGCAAAAATGGGGTTAGGCATTTTAAGCAGCTTCACGCCGTTAGAGATTGTTCAAGCCATTCATGCACGCGATAGCAAATTGCTCACCCGCGCTAATGGCGTCGGCCCTAAGCTCGGTGAACGTTTAGTCACTGAATTAAAAAATAAAGTCGATTCTATCCCCACGGGTGATGTGAGTTTCGCTCCCTCTACTGCCAGCACTGCAAAACCAACATCCACACCAAGCGCTACACCTGCCGCCGCTAGCAGCGAAATTGAAGAGGCTATTTCTGCTCTATCTAATTTGGGCTATGGCCGTTCCGAAGCTTACAGTGCCATCCTCGCACTAACGCAGGAACAGCCCGATATCTCGCTGGAAGAGATGATTCGTTTGAGTTTAAGTAAACTTGCCCGTTAAATTAACGGTGAGCTGAATGACCTTCGTCACTTCTATCCTGCAATGTATCTCGCTTTTGCGCACCTAGTGCATCAAGTTCGGTGCTGAGTTCTTGCTCACCGGCCACCACTTGGAAATCAGTTCCAAGCTCATAGCCGCCATCTTTAGCCATTTGAATGACTTGATCGTAAAACCCATCTTTATTTACGAAAATAATCGGCTTTTTCTTACCGTCTTCGGCAGAACGATTCACATGAAAAGCGGCAAACATTTCCTGCACGGTACCTAACCCTCCGGGTTCAACTACCAATGCATCTGATTGCTTAAACATCTCTTTCATACGAACATAAATATCGGGATGAAAATGGAGGCGGTCTAAATATTCGCTCACCTGTTTATCAGTGAATTTATCTTTAAACTCTTCCTCATAGAAAACAGGCGTTGTGTGCCCTGCCACATATCCACCAGCAGATTTCGCTCCTTTGGCTGTTTGCCCCATCATCGCCACATTGCCTGCACCAAATACAATGCCATACCCTTTATTGGCAATATCCTTACCCACACGAAAGGCCATATCTAAATGCTCTTGGTTCTTTGTGGAGGCTGAACAAAAAACAGCGACATTCACTTCAGGTCGCAGCTTGTTCGTATAATTTTGAGCAATTGGATAATTTTTAAATTCCTTAGCTTCTTTCTTTTCAGTTGCTTGGATCGCACCCTTCACCTGAGAATATTGCTTCACTCCTTCATCAATCGCAGCGGCAAGTTCTTCTTCTGTTTTTACTGTTTTATATAATTGCTCTTCTGGCTGCTTCACCATGCCTGCTTTACGCATTGCTTTAACAAGCATCACTGCGGGATATTCGGTTTTTGCGTGACCCGTCACGATTACATTTGTCATGTCTTATATATAACGCATAAAGACTGAAAAAAGTATTAAAGTTACTTTACAACCGCATATTTCACGATTGAGTCAGCCGTTTAAGCTGCTATGCATAGATTATGGAAGCATCCCCTAGCCTTATTTCACCGACTGAAACGGAAGATGATATCGCTGTGGCATCATTACGCCCGCAAGCGCTGGCTGATTTTACAGGGCAAAAGGCGGCTTGCAGCAACCTGAAAGTATTTGTGGATGCGGCAAAGGCACGAGGTGAAACGCTAGATCACACACTTTTTTATGGCCCTCCCGGCTTGGGTAAAACGACGCTGGCGCAGATTGTGTCTAAAGAGCTCGGCGTAGGCTTTAAGGCGACTTCTGGGCCGATGCTGACGAAAGCGGGCGATCTTGCCGCCATTCTTAGTAACTTACAAAAAGGCGATGTACTCTTCATTGATGAAATTCACCGCCTCAACACGATGGTGGAGGAAGTACTCTACCCTGCCATGGAAGATTTCCAACTCGATATCATTATCGGTGAAGGTCCAGCGGCACGTTCGATGCGGATTGATTTACAGCCTTTCACACTGATAGCAGCGACGACTCGCCTCGGCCTACTCTCTAATCCATTGCGAGACCGTTTTGGTATTCCGCTCAAACTTGAATTTTACAATGAGGTTGACCTTAGAACCGTCATCACCCGCGCCGCAGGCGTTATGGAAACTGAGTTGGAATCGGAAGGGGCTGGCGAAATTGCACGCCGTGCACGTGGCACGCCACGTATTGCCATCCGCCTACTCAAACGCGTTCGTGATTTTGCACATGCCGCAGGAAAAACCAGTATCAGCCAAGCACTTGCCGCCGATGCCCTCTCACGTTTAGAAGTAGATGCAATTGGGCTAGATGCCTCTGATCGCCGCTACCTCACTTATATTGCAGAACATTATGCTGGCGGCCCTGTGGGAGTAGAAACGCTCGCGGCCGGACTTTCCGAACAGCGCGATGGTATTGAAGAAACGATTGAACCTTACCTTCTACAAATCGGCTTCATCCAACGCACTCCTCGCGGGCGCATGCTGACCGCAACAGCATGGAGTCATCTCGGCCTACCCATGCCTAAAACTGCCACTGCACCACAAGGTGATTTACTCGACTAATGGCGCCAGATTACACAAAACAAGAAGCGGCTCTTTTTAAGAAATGGCGTAAAAAGCGCAAAGCCTTCATTCCAGACGGAGTCGTAGATTCCACTGCCTATATAAGTTCATCCCCTCGTATTTGTTATATTCTAAAAGAAGTAAACGATACTTCTGAAAACCCTGATTGGGATTTACGAGAATTTGTAAGATTAGGCGGAAGACCTCAAACATGGAACAATATTGCACGTTGGACAGATGGGATACGAAAAATTTATAACAATGATAGCTCCATAGATTGGAGTCATTTCGCCCTCCCGACGACAGAATATCGCATAGAAAAACTACAATCAATTTGCGCAATGAATCTCAAGAAAACTCCAGGCACTCACACTGCTAATTACAAGGAGTTTGAAGCGGCAGCAGCGCAAGATGCAGACTATCTAAAAGAACAATACGGCATTTATTCGCCTAATATTACTATTTGTGCAGGTAGTTCGGTCTTTCACCTCTTTACTCAATTGATGAATATTATAGATAAAAAACAAACATCTCGTGGTGTTGAATACCTCTCTCTAGCAGATGGAAATTATATTATTAACTTCAGTCATCCAGAAGCTCGTATTGCTGACAACATACTTCTTTACGGACTACTCGATGCAATTTTGGAAATAAAAAACTATGACTAAACATCAATTTCCCATTCGCATTTACTATGAAGATACGGATGCTGGCGGTGTCGTTTATTACGGCAATTACCTTAAATTTGCTGAACGCGCCCGTACCGAATGGTTGCGCGAATTAGCGATTCATCAATCAGATTTACGCGCTGAGCAAGGCATATTCTTTGTTGTACGTCATTGCGAGGTAGACTATCTCGCATCTGGAAAATTAGATGATGAATTGATCGTAGAGACAAGCTTGCTAGAGCTTGGTAATGCGAGTATAACGATGCAGCAAGATGTCCAGCGCGTTACGGATAAGAGGCTACTTGCGCAGATGAAAGTTACCGTCGTTTGCGTGAATGAGCAGCTAAAACCCGCCCGTATTCCGCAAGATACCCGCACGAAACTACAATAAGAAACGATAGGGAAACCTCATGCCTAATAATGTTGATACTGCAATCCAATCGGTAAGTGCAGGTAATCTCTCAGGGAGTGTCGCACACACGGATATGTCACTTTGGGGCATGTTCTTGCAGGCTGATTTTGTTGTAAAATCAGTGATTATCCTTTTACTCCTCGCCTCTTTTTGGTGCTGGGGAATCATATTTGATAAATGGCTCAGCTTTAAGAACGCGCAATATCGCGCTAGCCGGTTTGAAAAAGAATTTTGGTCTGCGCAAGAGCTGGATAATTTTTACGAAAAAACCAAAAAGCGTAAAATCCGCCACCCTTATGCTGAGGTGTTTCTTGCTGCGATGGAAGAATGGTATCGCAGCCAAAAGAATAAAGGAAAAAGCGACACGATGGGCGCTCGCTTAGGCCTGCGTGATCGCATGTTCCAAATCATGCAAGTCAGCCGCAATCGCGAGATGGATAAACTTTCTAGCGGCCTTGGCTTCTTAGCAACGGTGGGCTCATCAGCACCGTTTATCGGCCTATTCGGCACGGTATGGGGAATTATGAATAGCTTCCAATCGATCGCACTTTCACAAAACACCTCGCTTGCAGTCGTAGCGCCCGGTATTGCGGAAGCACTTTTTGCTACAGCAATCGGCCTCTTCGCTGCGATTCCTGCCGTTATCGCTTACAATAAATTTGCTGGCGAATTGGATAAGTTTGATGGCCGTTTAGAAGATTTCTCGGTTGAGTTTAACACCCTACTCTCACGCCAGTTGGAGAGTTAAACATGGGTGCTTCAATGGGAGGCGGTGGTAGCCGTCGTAGTCACCGTCGACATCGCAATAGCCGTTTCACCGATATTAACGTCACGCCGTTTGTCGATGTAATGCTCGTGCTTTTGGTAATCTTTATGGTGACGGCACCGATGCTCTCAACCGGCGTTACTGTTGACTTGCCTGATGCAGATGCTTCTACTCTACCTGGCCAAGATGAACCGCTTGTCCTTAGTATCTCCAAAGATGGCACTCTCTATCTGCAAGAAAGCAAAGTGACGGAAAAAGAACTCGTGGCCAAGCTTGATGCAATCACCAGCGAGAAACGCGATACTCGTATTTTCGTGCAGGCTGACCGTCGCCTCGGTTACGGTGCCGTGATGAGTATCGTCGGCAATTTGGGTGGTGCAGGCTTCACCAAAGTCGCCCTCATGACAGATAATAAGAAGTAGGCGTTTACCGATGCCTCGCCATAAGCAGATTAATTATCAAGCACCGGCGCTGATTTGGTCAGCCGTTTTGCATGTGATGATCATGTTGCTAGTTGTGGTTGGGCTACCCAGCGTATGGCAGAAACACCGTGAATCGCTACCTACGGCTATCTCGGTTGAAGTGTTACCCATTACTGAACTGACGAATATCAAACGCAAAGAGGCGCAAAAGAAAGAAAAAGCGAAAAAGAAAAAAGAAGTCGCCAAAGCGAAAAAGGCCAAATCAGCCACCTCTTCTAATAAGAAAAAAGAAGAGAGCAAAAAGAAGGCTATCGCTCCTCCTAAACCGAAGAAGGAGAAAAAGAAAAAACCTGAGCCTAAGAAAAAAGAAAAACCAAAAGAAGAGCCTAAGAAAAAGGAAGAAAAGAAGAAGGATTTTGAGAATATTCTGAAATCAATTGAGGATGCCGCCAAGAAAGAAGAAGGCAAGAAGCCAGTTAAATCGAATAAGGAAGTAAAGAAAGCCGTCTCTGACAATTACAATCCAGCGCTGCCGATGGGCATGAGCGAAATTGACGCAATACGTTCGCAGTTTATCAAATGCTGGAACATACCCGCCGGTGCACGCAATGCACATGAATTACGCATCGTTGTGGATGTTCGCTTGCGTGCAAATGGTAGCGTTATCAGCGCCGAACTCGCGCAGGATAAAGGACGTTACTATCAAGATGGCTTCTTCCGCGCCGCTGCCGATAGCGCCGTCCGCGCCGCCTATAAATGCAGCCCTATCAAAGGTTTACCAGCAAATAAATACGAAACGTGGAAGTACATTCAGCTCACTTTCGACCCACGCGACGCACTTTATTAGAGCCAGTTAAACTCTATTCAGCTTCGCTTTCATCATCATCCTCTTGGTCAGCATAAGGCACAGGGCCGTAATGCATGCGATATTCGCGTTGCAGCTTTGTTCCAGCGAGTTTTTCTACCGCTTCGCGGCACAGGATGAACGTATCAAGGGGCATTTCTTTTTTAGAGAAATGATGCACACGGTCAGGGAATAAATCATCCATGATAAGTACTTGCCACTCTTTACCATCATAGACTCGCGCTTTAATATAGCCGCTACCACCGATATGATCGTAGCCTGGCTCTTCTTCTTCGCGCCCCATAGTACACGTAAACATGAAAAACTGAAGATCACCCGCTTCTAGCTTTTCCAGCGAATATTCTTCCCAATATTTTAAACCCGCACGGCCAGTCATGATAATTTTTGGCCAGGGGTTTGGCTTACTACGATATCGTTTTTTACGCCTCTGCCCCATGATGTACCTTTCCTGCCTGAATCCACCAATTGGGGTGCACTTCACGTATTTTCGCTTCTGCCACTTGAGCCTCAACAAGAGATGGATAAAGCGCAAAACAAGTCGCACCACTACCACTCATCCGCGCTATGATTACTTCATAAGTTTGCTCCAACTCATCCATCACTTGTGGAATTTCCGGCACCATATTTTCAGCCACCATTTGCAAATCATTGCGCGTGGTTTTCAGTAAAGAAGACCACCCTGCTTGGGATTTCGGCGCACTCATCATCGCTGGCGTCGAGAACTGGTGGTTGCGTTCATACACCTCGCGCGTACTTAATGGCACTAGCGGATTCACTAGCAAAATGCCAAAATCGGGCATTTTCGGCCAAGGAAAAATTTCATCACCAATCCCTTCCGCAAGGAGAGGTTGAGAGAGGTAACAAGCTGGAATATCCGCACCAAGTGCGGCTAGTTCGCTTTTGTAAGGTTCATCCGCGAAATCAATATTCATTTCGCGCGAAATCACTCGCAATACGGCACCCACATTGGCCGAACCGCCGCCTAAGCCTGCAGCAACAGGCAGCCGTTTTTGCAAATGAATGCTGTAATAAGGAATATTATGCTGCTCACGTAGCTTGCTGAGCACCTTCAAAACTAAATTTTGTTTGGGTTCAGAGGGAAGCTCGCTAGCAAATGGCCCACTCACATGTAGTTCATCTTCCTTGATGAGTAGACGCTTTGAGACGACCAAACGATCTCCCACTGATGGGAAAAAACATACCGTCTGTAAAGTGTGATATCCTTCATGCTTGCCAGTCACATGCAAGAACAGGTTCACCTTCGCTGGAGCAAAAACATCTGCCATAATAGGGTATCGTAGAGCTTATTTAGAGAGTCGATGCAAGTAATGATGGCGCGTAGCTAATTACTCTACTGCTTTTTCTTCTTCAGCTTGAATTTCGGCACGTTGTTGGTCAGTTTTCTTTTCCTGAACATCTGCCTGCATCACATCAGATTTCGGAACATCCGCCGCTGGCAAACCGCTGGCTACCTTGCCTTCTAGGCCTTCTACCTGCCCAGGCTCGGTTGGCTCAAACGTAAGAGCACGTTCCCACTGATAACGCGCTTGGGTTTGATATCCCATTCGCCAGTAAACATCGCCCAAATGCTCATTCACGGTAGCATCTCGTGGGCTCAAACTCACGGCGCGTTCCAAGTAAGCCAGCGCCTTCTCATAATCGCCCAAACGATAGAGCGCCCAGCCCATACTATCGATAATATGCGCATCACGTGGACGTGCACGCATCGCTTTTTCAATCATCGCCTTCGCTTGGCTTAACTGACGATTCTGAATCAACCAGCTATAACCAAGATAGTTGAGCACTTCTGGTTGGTCTGGTTGCAAACGTAATGCCTCAAGAAAATCTGCCTCAGCCTGTTGCCAATCACCCGAACGCTCGTAAGCAATTGCACGAGAATAAAATGCTGGCCAATGCTCAGCTTTTTTCTCAGCCAGAGTATCAATCGCCTCTGTATAAGCGACAATCGCTCCCTCGTAATTTTCTTGATTACGTAGCACATCACCTTTCGCCAACCATATGTTGAGCGATTTTGGATGATGTTTGAGCAGCTTCTCAATTTGCTTAAGCGCTGCAGGAATATTATCCACTTCTTGCTGCAAATAGGCGAGCTGCAACGACGCCATTAATCCATAAACGTCATGATCTTCTAGGGAATTATAAGCAGTAATTGCTGCGTTCGTTTCACCTTGCTGTTCCGCGATTTGCGCTCGCATAAATTCAACAGACGCAAAATTAGGATATAAGTAAGTAGCCAAATGTAGCGGCACTTTTGCTGGCTCTAATGCATCGATTGAAACGAGCAAGCTGGCAATACCGTAAAACACTTCCGCCGCGCCTTGTACTGGCGTTAAAACAGGAATGATTGGCGCGTCTTTTGCTAACTGCAAGCCTGCCTGCCCTTCATAACGCTTCATCAACTCTTCACGCTGACGGTCATTGCCAATACGTTTATAATGCTCACCTAAACTCAACGCGATATGATGCGGTAAGTAAGGCATTTTTGCCAACTCATCGAAATAAGAAGCACGCTCATTGCCCATTGATTCAAATAGGATCGCCAGCTGATATTTCATTAATAGTTCAAATTCGCCACCTTGCTGCATAAGCGCGGTAAGCTCTTCTACTGGAACAGGCTTATTTTGCGCATGAAGCACCCAAGATTTGAGCAAGCTTACAACTAATTGGCCAAAACCTTGTTCTGGTGCTTGGTTCAACAAATTCTCAGCCGAAGCAAAATTGCCTTTTTTCATCGCCACGACAGCCTGCAGCAACTTAGGCGAAAGAATGACATTATCTGCTTCACTTTTCACTTTTGTTGCAAAATGCTCAGCCAAATCAATATCACCGGCGCTTAACGCCAACCCGTAAGCGTCTAAATAAAGGTCATCATTGCTATTACCGAGACCAATCGCCTCATTTAAATAGCCTAAAGCTTGCTTTGAGTTTCCAATATGACGCGCAACACTGGCTGAAAGATACTGCCCTGTGACCGTCGTATAACCTCCTTCAAAGGGAGATTTTTGAGTGACTTCTTGAGCCTTATTAGAGTTATTTGAAAATTGCGGATGCATAAAGCTAGCACCCCCACATGCGCATAGCATCGCTATCGCGCTAACCGAAACGAGACGTTTTTTGAAGCTTGTCACTGAATTCCCCATGTATCTTGCTTATTAACCATATCTAAATATAGCTTGCACAACACTAAGATTTCATTAAGATGCGCGCGATTTTGACAAATA
This sequence comes from uncultured Rickettsiales bacterium, assembly GCA_964654855.1. Classification (GTDB taxonomy): domain Bacteria; phylum Pseudomonadota; class Alphaproteobacteria; order Rickettsiales; family JALZUV01; genus JALZUV01. The sequence goes on along the minus strand of CAZZJS010000001.1, from coordinate 260,890 downwards.
ATTTTACTTTGCGGGAATATTACCATGGGAACTAAGAACAACCCTGAAAACCGTGGCCTTGTAACAGAGCTACGTACTTACGATGGAAAAAAAGTGAAGCCGATTCTGTATATTAACGGAAACCGTCGCTTCATCGCTGGCGTTTATGAAGATAATGGCGACCTTGTAACGGAGAAAAGCTCTGGCGAGCCTATCCCTTACGGTAGCATGGCTGTAACAGCATAATTATCGCTTCAGACGAATGAAGAGGCTGCCGCAAGGCGGCCTTTTTTGTTTCTAATCGCAGAGCTAATAACTTCAGCAATGCGAAGCTATTACATATTCGGATAATTAGGGCCACCGCCTCCCTCTGGTACTACCCACTGAATATTATTATTCGGTTCTTTAATATCGCAGGTTTTGCAATGCACACAGTTCTGAGCGTTAATCTGAAAACGCTGTTCACCATTTTCTTCAGGATATTCGTACACTCCTGCTGGACAGAATCGTGCTGCCGGCCCTGCATATTTACCCAAAGACACTCCTAGCGGTAGCGCCCCATCTTTTACTTTAAGATGCACAAGTTGATCTTCTTCATGGTTCGTCGCAGAAAGGAATACCGAGCTTAAACGGTCAAAGCTGATCTTACCATCCGGTTTAGGATAGTTAATGGGCGCACACTCACTTGCTGGCTTCGTCCATTCATGATCGGCCTTGCCATGTTTAAAGGTCCAAGGCGCTTTACCACGCAACAAATAGGTATCCAGCGCACTATAAGCCATTCCTGCCCAGAGCCCTTTATGGAAACTTGGACGAATATTACGCACCGTATGCAGCTCTTTATAAACCCAACTTTCTTTTAATTTAGCCGGATAAGAGTCAATATCACCTTCCGCCACCGCTTCGGCAGCCAACATGGCAGATTTCATCGCAGTGTGAGAGCCTTTGATTTTCGGCACATTAAGGAACCCTGCAGCACACCCCACTAATACCGCGCCTGGCATGGTGAGTTTCGGAACAGATTGCCACCCACCTTCATTCAGCGCACGCGCACCGTAAGAGACGCGACGCCCTCCTTCTAATAGTGGTTTAATCGCAGGGTGGGTTTTAAAGCGCTGAAACTCCATATAAGGATCAAGATAAGGGTTCATATAGTCCAGCCCGACTACATAACCAATCGCCACCATATTATCCTTCAGGTGATAAATGAATGACCCGCCATAGGTTTTGCTATCCATTGGCCAGCCAACCGTATGGGTGATTGTGCCCGGTTTGGATTTCTCTGGCTCAACCTCCCACAGTTCTTTGATGCCGATACCATAAGTTTGCACATCACAATCCTTGCGCAAATCAAACTCTTCCATCAGTTGCTGCGAGAGATGCCCACGGCACCCTTCCGCAAAGATGGTTGTTTTCGCCCGAATCTCCATCGGCGCTTGATAGCTATCTTTTTTTTCGCCTTCCTTGCTGATACCAAAAGCACCAGTGCGAACACCTTTAACGGCACCTTCTTCGATAATCGCCTCACCTGCGGCAAAACCGGGGAATACTTGTATGCCTAATGCTTCTGCTTGTTGCCCAAGCCAGCGCGCCACATTGCCAAGGCTAACAATATAGTTACCTTTATTATGCATTTGCGGCGGCGTAGGTAGACCAATTTTACCCTTTTCAGTCAGGAATAAGAAACTATCGCTCGAAGCTGGCGTATCGAGCGGGGCACCCTGCTCTTTCCAATCAGGAAGCAATTCATTTAAAGCGCGAGGCTCCAGCACTGCGCCGGATAGGATATGCGCTCCCACCTCTGAACCTTTTTCCAGCAGCATGATATTTGGCGTTTCGCCCTTTTCTTGCGCGATTTGCGCTAAACGAATCGCTGCAGAAAGCCCTGCGACACCTCCACCGACCACGGCTACATCGCATTCCATCACTTCAATTGTTTCTTCTGACACGAAAAACCCCTTAAATATTCTACCTGCCCATGCTACTTAAAGCACATGGGTAATCAAGCATTAGCAATATTAGAGTGGTATCAAGCCATGGGTGTCGATGAAGTGGTGGAAGAAACGCCACAAAATCGCCTCTTATTGGCACATAGCAATCCTCTCCCAAAAGCTGAACCGCAAAACGCTTCGGTTGCGGCAGCCGCGTCTCCTGCTTTTATACCTGAGGTCAAAACACCTACTACTAGCAGTAACTACACTCCGCCTGCAGCCGCGCTTGAGAAAGCAACTGAGCTGGCAGAGAAAGCAACTAGCCTTACAGAGCTGCGCGACGCAGTCATGAATTTCAAAGAACTCAGCATTTGCAAAAGCGCGACCCAACCTGTCTTCGCTCATGGGACTGAGAATGCTTCGCTCATGGTGATTGGAGAAGCTCCCGGCGCACAAGAAGATCGCCAAGGTATTCCCTTTTGCGGCCCAAGCGGCCAATTATTGGATAAAATGCTTGCTGCGATTGGCATGTCACGCGAGGAAAATGCCTATATTACCAACACCGTCTTTTGGCGCCCTCCCGGCAATCGCACCCCCACACCAGAGGAAATCGCTACTTGTCAGCCTTTTGTACGCAAACATATTGAGTTGATAAAACCAAAGATTGTCTTGCTATTAGGTGGAGTCGCTGTGCGAAGCGTGCTGGATCAACAAACCAGTATCTCGCGTCTTCGAGGTCAAAACACCGCAGTTCCAGATAGCTCTGTCGAAGCGATCGTGTCTTATCACCCCTCTTATTTACTGCGCCAACCGAACCAAAAAAAGCTTGCTTGGCAAGATTTGCTGCGTATAAAAGCCGCCTTATCGTAAAAACTTTAGAAAAATTCCGGATTAATGGTTAACAAATGGTTAATTTTGTGCTATAAGGGCGCAGAAGTTAATAAATATTAAGGAATTTAGTTTGGTTAAAGCAATAAAATCACGCCTCGAAGCAGCCATTGGGCTCACCCTTCTCATTTTATTCGTTGTAGGAGGTTTAATCGTATCTGAAATCATCCCTCCTTCGCTTATCAGAGGCGTCTTTATTGAAGACCTGACTCCTGTCGCCGTCGCACAAACTCCTAGCACGGACGAATTAACTAGCTCCGATATGGCGCGTTACTACGAAACATTCGATCTCCAAACAAACGGGGATTGGAGAGGTGCTAACGAGCTTATTAGCGATATTGATAACCCTGTTCTTATGGGGCACGTCCTTGCACAGCGTTATTTGCACCCGCGCTATCGCAGTATACATAGCGAGCTAAAAGCATGGCTAGAAAACTATAGCGATCACCCGCAAGCTCACCGCATTCAACAAATCGCACGTCATAAAGGCGTAAAAGTATCGAGCCTTCCTGCAACCAAAAAGCGTAACCTAAGCGGTTATGGTGAAAGCTTCCAAAATACACGCCATAAAAGCCCTCGTATCTCAGGTCTATGGAAATCTGGCCTTCAACACTGGGAAGCTCAACGTTTTGACAAAGCTTATCAAGCATTCTCTTCTTTAGAAAAACGCACTCAAACGATGGGCGACTGGGATCGCGCAGCTATCTCATTCTGGGCATTTCGTGCAGCAGAAAAACTTGATAATAATGAAGTCGCTGAAAATCACCTCCAACTCGCAGCTCGTTTCCCTCGTAGCTTTTATGGTGCACAGGCTGTTCACCTACTCGGCGACACATTAGATGAAACCGTTGCATTACGTGGTGAAGAGAGCTTAGAAGACTATCTTGAAAAAATCGAATCAGTCGATACGCGTAATGCGCTCAAGCGTATTGATGCTTTAATTAAAGTAAATCAAACAGAGACGGCTCGCACCGAGCTTCTGACTCAGTACTCACGTGCTGATGCAAAAGATCGCCCAGCCTTCGTTCCTTTCGTTCAGCAGCTCAACCAGCCAGCTCTTCAGCTTCGTATGGGTGTGGATATGGAACGCAAAGGTGTGACTTCTGGTCACGCACTTTACCCAATGCCACAATACGAGCCTAAAACAGGTTATATTGTTGACCCTGCACTTCTCTTCGCCGTTGCCCGTCAAGAATCAGGTTTCAACTCAAAGGCAAAAAGTTATGCAGGCGCACAAGGTATGATGCAAATTATGCCAAGCACGGCACAATATATTACAAGCAAGATGAAAACAGGCTCACGTTCAAACCTGAATGATCCGGTAACAAGCGTGAATATTGGCCAAAACTACCTGAACTATTTAGCAAATAAGTCTTACATTCGCGGAAATGTAGTTCTTGTTGCGGCGGCTTATAATGCAGGCCCAGGTACAGCAAAACGTTGGACGAAACGCCCATCATTGATTGAAGATCCACTTTATTTCGTTGAAACCTTACCTTTTAATGAAACACGTGACTATGTGATGAATGTGATGACAAATTACTGGATGTATCGTGAAATTATGAATGATGGTGACCCTGGCGTTCGCCTTCTATCTGAAGGCAAATGGCCACTCATCCAGCGTCAAAGCAACGAGCTAACCACAGCTGGCCTCACTTGGTCTGAGCCACGCTCGTAAGCTCCCCTTGCCTGACTTTGCACATGAAGCGAAATATAACGGCCTTGTTGCCGGAGTTGATGAAGCAGGGCGAGCACCGTTAGCTGGCCCTGTAACTGCCGCCGCTGTTATTCTTGATCCGAAGAATATTCCTAACGGCATTGACGATTCCAAGAAGCTCAGCGCTAGAAAGCGTGACCGTTTAGCTGAAGAAATCAAGGAAGCGGCGATCGCTTATCGTATTTGTGAATGTAACTTGGAAGAAATCGAACAGCTGAACATTCTACATGCTTCCATGCTAGCCATGCAGCGCTGCGTCGAGCAGCTCACCCCACAGCCGATACATGTATTAATTGACGGCAACCGCCTTCCTAAATCGCTTCCCTGCCCAGCCACGCCCATCATCAAAGGGGATAGTAAATCACTTACGATCGCTGCGGCTTCCATTCTCGCCAAAACATCACGCGATCATTTAATGCAACGATTGGCCGAAGAATATCCGGGTTATGGATGGGAACGCAATGCAGGCTATCCTACGCCACAGCATCTAAAAGCACTAGATGAGCTAGGCATAACCCCACATCATCGGCGCGGCTTTGCACCGATACGCGAACGGTTAGAACAGCTCGGCTTGCCGCTAGATGCCGCTTAAGCTAACTTATCACTCATGAGCAAAGCAAAACATTATGGAACAACTGGCCTTTTTGCCCAGCCAATTGGCAAAGGCTTACAGCAGCTACATAAAAAGACCTTTGATAAAACACAGCTAGAGTTGGTACGCCTTGGCACCCATTGGCCTGAGATTGCAGGCGAAATCATTGCTCAATCTAGCCGTCCAATAAAGCTCGTCTATAGCCGTAACAGCGCAAGTTTACACATCTCTACCAACTCAGCCGTTGCGCTAGAAATGCAGCATATGCAGCCCATTATCTTGCAACGTATTGCCGAAATTTTAGGTCATAAGAAAATTCAACGTATTCAATTGATGCAGAGCGGTTGATTCCCACGCGACAATCTTTATGCTTCCCAAAACACTAATAAGGAAAGCACCCTATGATGAAAAAACTGATCATCCTTTTTGCTATGGTGGGCGTTTGTTCGCTCATCGCCGCCAACTTCTTAAGTAGCAACGTTTCGAATGAGGCTAATGCCGCAACAGAAACGTCTGAAAAAACAGCCGAACCCACATTTGATATTGACGGGCTCCGCGCTCTAGTGGCAGGTAAAACACTTAAACTCAGCGTTCCTGAAGGTGCCGTAGATGTAACTCCCGCTATTTATGGTGATAAGGCCGCGCCGATTGTGATTGAAGAATTTGCCTCTTACACTTGTTCGCATTGCGCTAACTTCCATCGTTATATCAAACCTAAATTGAAAAAAGCGCTACTTGATACGGGTGTGGCACAATTGCATGTCTATTCTTTTGTGCGTAATGCCCAAGATTTAGAGGCAACCATGATGGTTGAATGCCAAAAGACCAATGCTGATCGTCAAAAATTCTCCGGCGCGATCATGCGCGGACAAGAGCAATGGGCACATTCTACTAACTATCAGACCGGCCTTAAAACAATTGCTAAAGTGGGCGGCATGACTGAAAGCGACTATGACACTTGTGTTTCAGATGAAGCATTACAGGAAAAAATCATCGCAAGCCGTCAATGGTTCGATAAGCAAGTACAGGTCGATGCAACGCCTTATTTCCGTATTGGAGATGAGAAAGTGAAAGGCGGACAAGATGTCCAATCTTTTGTTGATGCCATAAAAGTTGCGGTTGCGAAATAAGATGTCTCAAAGCAGGTTGACAGAGAGTCCCGCCATGCTACATTCCCGCGCGATTGGGCAGTTGTGAAACGTCGCTCATCATCGGACCCGCTAGAGGAGCTAGATACGCGAATCCAGCAGGCACAAAAAAAGCCAGAGGCTCAACCTTCCGGCGCTCACCAAGCCTTTCGAATGGGCACAGAAATGGTGGCCGGCGTGATGGTAGGGGCAGGATTTGGTTTTTTTGTGGATCGGTTCTTCGGAACCATGCCGTTATTCTTGGTGATCTTTTTATTCATCGGGGCAGCGGCAGGCGTCAAAATGATGATGGAGACTTCCGCTCGTTACAGTCAGACCGAAAATGAAGAAGAGTCGTAAATGTCAGGTTCTAATCACAGTCCCCTCGCCCAGTTCGAGGTCAGTTCTATCAAAGACATAGCCCTTGCCGGTTATGATATCAGCATCACTAACGCAACTTTAGCAATGGTCGGCGCTGCCCTTTTAATCTGTATTTTCTTAGGTGCTGGTATTCGTGGCCGCGCTCTTGTGCCAACACGTTGGCAGTCTATGGCTGAACTCAGCTACATGTTTATCGCTGATCAAGTTCGCGATACGGTAGGTGATAGTGGAAAGAAATATTTCCCACTAGTGTTCACCATCTTCATGTTCGTGCTATTTGGTAACTTGCTCGGCATGGTTCCTTATTCTTTCACTTTCACTAGCCACATTATTGTGACCTTCGCTTTGGCTATCGCTATTTTCTTATTCGTCACCTTGCTAGCCATTTTCAAACATGGGCCGCTTAAATTCATCGGTTTCTTCTTACCCGAAGGCACACCGTGGTGGATGGCGCCACTTATGTTCTTTATTGAGCTATTTGCTTATCTCGCCCGCCCTATTAGCCTCTCAGTTCGTTTGGCAGCCAACATGCTTGCTGGTCACACGATGCTGAAAGTAATCGCTGGATTCGTCGTAAGCCTTGGTCTCATTGGCGGCTGGGTGCCTCTAGCGCTTCTCGTCGTACTTACCGGTTTTGAATTTTTCATCGCTTTCTTACAGGCGTATATTTTCACTATTTTGACCTGCGTTTACATTAGTGACGCTGTTCATCTACATTAATATTGACAACCAACCACTAACACGTACAAACATCGCAAAACACTAAGGAGTTTAAACATGGAACTAGTAGCACTTAAATTTATCGGCGCTGGCCTCACTGCAATTGGCATGGGTGGCGCAGCAATCGGTGTAGGAAACATCTTCGCGGCAATGCTTAACGGTATCGCACGTAACCCTTCTGCTGAAGGTAAACTTTCTAAATATGTTTACATCGGTGCTGGTCTTGCGGAAGCAATGGGTCTCTTCGCACTCGTAGTCGCTCTTCTTCTTCTTTACGCTGTATAATCTGAGTTTAGAAAAAAGAGGTTCTGATTCATGAGCGCAGGAATGCCACAGCTCGATCCGACGTCCTATCCATCCCAGTTATTCTGGTTGGTGGTGACGTTCACCGTACTTTATTATGTGATGTCGCGGCATATTTTGCCGCGCATCCATACGGTGATTGAAAGCCGTCAGCAACGTATCGAGTATGACCTCGATCGTGCGGCAAGCTTGAAAGTGGAAGCCGAGCAAGCCCGTGAGAGTTATGAAAGCGCGCTAGCAGATGCACGCGGTCAGGCTCAATCGATGCTAAATGATGTGGCTGAAGCGATCCGTCAAACCTCGGATGAAAAGCATAAAGAGCTTGATGAAATTCTGAATCAGAAAGTTTCTGAATCAGAACAACTTATCACCGAGGCGCGCCTCGCGGCTGATCGTGACTTAGAACCAACGGCAGCGGATGTTGCCTGCACGCTTACCGAAAAGTTAATTGGCACTAAATGTGATAAGAAAGCGATGCTTAAACTAGTTTCTGAGCATAACCGTGCCAGCCAAAAGCCACAAACTAAGAATAAGGCGGCGTAATGGAACATTATCTTCACGACCCCTCTTTTTGGGTAGCCATTGCTTTCCTTATTTTTGTCGTACTCGCATGGAAACCGCTCGGTAAGTTTCTTGCAACATCACTTGATGCTCGTGCTGAAAATATCGCTAAAGAATTACGCGAAGCTGTCGCATTACGCGAAGAAGCGCAATCGCTTCTCGCTGAGTATCAGCGCAAGCAACGCGATAATTTGGACGAAGCCAAGCGCATTATCGAACAAACTAAAGCGGATGCACAAGCAATGGCTGAGAATGCTGAACAAGAGCTTCGTGATACGCTTGAAAAGCGCAAAGAATTAGCGATGGAAAAGATCGCACAAGCTGAAGTGACTGCGATTCGTATGGTACAGCAAAATGTAGTCGATATTGCTATTAGCGCCAGCCGCAGCATGATCGAAGATTCTGCCAAAGGTGATGATCTTATCGATATCGCGCTCGACGATATCGACCAGAAGTTGCATTGATCATTGTATTAAACTGATAAATCAGTAACCTGCCCGCTGTTGCGGGGAGGTAACGATTTGTTTATACGTGGATTTTTATCCATTTTATTGCTCAGCTCAAGTGCAGCCTATGGTGGTGCATGGACTATTGCACCCCAAAAATGGGAAATCTATCAAGATGTTACCTATTACAGCACCGATCATTTTTACGATACACGCGGCCAACGTATTGAGCAGCCCCGTTATACGAAACTAGAAAGCGGTTCTCGCCTTGAGTATGGTTTTCGCGATGATTTAACTTTAGGCGCAGCTACGCTTCTCACCGCGGTGAATCACACCGTAATCAATGGCACCTCTCGTATCAGCGGCACAAATTACGGACTAACTGACCCGAAGCTCTATGCACGCAAACGCCTCTGGCAAGATGATACAAGCGTGTTCTCAACTCAGGCATAGATAAAACTCCCTAGCCTTTATCGAAGCAACACCCTTTCCCGTAGTGGCTCCGAGGAATTGACATTGGAAGCACGCTTACTTGGAGGACATAACTTTAATTTGGGCGGTCGTTCACATTTCAGCAACCTTGAACTAGCCTATGAATGGCGCCCGGAAAACATCGCTGATTTGATTCACGTAGATGCCACTGCTGGATTCAAAATCCATGATAAAGCCACCTTACTTCCGCAAATCTTTAGCACATGGAAAACCAATGACAGCGATAGTAGCTTCACTCAAACAGGAGAAGATGCTTTTAATTTGCTAAAGGGTCAGCTTTCAGTGGTGACCCCTCTATCTAGCAAGCTATCGCTTCAGGTTGGTGGCTTCCATCACCTTTATGCACGCAACACAGGTGGCGGTAGCGGCGCAACCGTTAGCTTATGGATTAAGAAGTGACCGCATCGGCTCGTAAATTAGGTGATATCCTGACTGAAGAAGGCAGCATTAGCACACAAGCGCGCGATGAAGCTTTACGCAATCAAATAGGCCATCCTATCGGCCAGGTACTGCTCAAGAATGGAAGTTGCAACAGCCTCACGCTCTATAAAGCGCTAGCCAAGCAGCGTAATTTGCCATTCGTGAATTTACTAAAAACGCCATCCGATGAGGAGCTACTCAACCCAGCACATTTAGAAGATTATTTAACTTTACAGATTGTGCCATGGAAAATGGATCTAAGCGGTGACACGGCCCTACTCGCTGCTGTTGAATTTGGTTATGCACAGCAAGAATGGGCGGAAAAGCACTACCCAAAATATCGTTTTATTCAAACATCTGAATTAGATATCCATCGAAGCTTAAGCAAAGCCTTTCCAAATGAATTATCGCATCATAGTATTCACAAACTTGCTATTACTTCTCCTATCCAATCGGCGCGCATTTTAATTAACCGCAGCAAACATATCCCAATGCTATTGGTCCTATTCGCGCTTTGTATCGGCCTATTTATGGCACCGAAGCCTTTCATTATCACCACATTATTGCTGATGTGTGGGTTTCATTTTCTGACGCTTAGCTTCAAATGGTTACTTTTCATAACCGGCCAACAAAAGCGCGAAAAACTCTGGAATCAGCATACTGATATGCCACCATTAACTGATTCCGCCCTGCCCGTTTATACGATTTTAATCCCCATCTATAAGGAAGCTCGTATTTTATCGCAGCTCGTCAAAAATTTGCGGGCAATGGATTATCCTAAACACCTTCTCGATATTAAATTGATCATTGAAGAGGATGATACGGAGACACTTCACGTCGCCAAATCCCTCAATTTGGAAGGGATGTTTGAAATTATCAATGTGCCTTACTCTGAGCCACGCACTAAGCCTAAGGCCTGTAACTATGCGCTGCATTTTGCCCGCGGTGATATTGTAACGATCTACGATGCGGAAGATCAACCTGATCCACAACAATTGCGCAAAGTGGTACATCGCTTCTTTTATGGCTCAGAAAACTTAGTCTGTGTGCAGTGCCGTTTAAACTATTATAATCGCAACAAGAACTTGCTCACGAGGCTCTTTTCGATTGAGTATGCCGCTTGGTTTGACTTTATGCTACCTGCGCTCAATTACTTCCAGCTGCCAATTCCTTTAGGCGGAACGAGCAACCATATTTACCGCCAAAAACTGATTGAGATGGGCGAATGGGATCCATTCAATGTGACCGAAGATGCAGACCTCGGCATTCGTCTAGCCTCATTACGCTACCGAACGGAAGTCATACATTCCGAAACGTTAGAGGAAGCACCGGCACAATTATGGTCATGGATTAAACAGCGTAGCCGCTGGATTAAAGGCTATATGCAAACTTGGCTGGTACATATGCGCCGTCCCATTTGGTTATGGAAAAAACTTGGCTGGCGTGGTTTTGGAGCATTCCAGCTCTTTATTGGTGGCCCTTGCCTCGTATTTATCTCTACGCCTATTCTCTTTATCTTTTCCGCTATCTGGGCAGTCCAACCGCCGCAATGGGAAGGCGCATTAGCTGAATTAATCCTCCCGTTAAGTCTCGGCACATTGATTTACGGTATTTTGCTACACCTGCTGTTTGCTGTGAAAGTGGTACAGAAACGCAATTGGGAAAATATGACGGGCGCGGTGCTGAGCTTTCCTTTTTATTGGCTACTCCATTCTGCCGCAAGCTTTCGTGCCTTATCGCAACTTATCACTCGCCCACATTATTGGGAGAAGACCGAACATGGCTTCTGGCAGAATGAGCTTGAAAAGACCGAGTGATTTCCATACCTTCGCGCCATGCTAATTAGACCCGTTACCATGAATGATCACGCCGCCATGATGGTACTTGCTGAAAAAGCAGGTTATGGCATGACTTCGCTACCGCAAGATGCAGATGTTTTAGAAGCTAAAATCAAATATTCAGAAAGCAGTTTTGCGGGTGGGAAAGAAAGTAAAGGCGAAGAACGTTTTCTACTCGTTTTAGAAGACACTGAAACCGGCGAGATCGTCGGCTCAACCGGTATTAAAGCGCATGTTGGCCTTTCCAGTCCATTTTATTCTTACAAAATGTCTACTATCGTACAAGCAAGCGATGAGCCAACAGTCTATTCCAATAATCATGTTTTGCACATGGTGAATGACTATACAGGCGTGACTGAGATTGGTTCACTCTTCCTTCGTAAAAGTTACCGTCGTGACGGACTGGGCAAATGCTTATCGCGCTGTCGTTTCCTTATGGCGGCAGAGTTTTCTGACACTTTCGCCGATATGATCATCGCCGAAATGCGAGGCGTGCATGACGAAAACGGCCACTCACCTTTTTATGCAAATTTAGCCAAGCATTTCTTTAAAATGCCTTTCCGCGAGGCGGACTATATTAACGCCACCAAAGGCGGCCAATTTATTGCTGACCTCATGCCACGTTACCCAGTTTATAAGAAGCTCCTCGCACCGGAAGCGCAAGCCGTGATTGGCGAGGTAAATGAGGCCTCAAAACCAGCTGTCAAAATGCTGGAGCGTGAAGGTTTCGCTTATGCGGGCTATCTCGATATTTTTGATGGTGGGCCAACTGTGCAAGCGCAAACCAAAAGCATTCGTACTGTCCGCCATAGCCGTAAAGTTCAAATTTCAGAACTCAGCTCGGCTCCGCTAGACGGTACAAAATATATCATTATGTCCACTGAGCTCAGCAACCTTCGTATTATGCAGGCCAGAGCACGTGTAACAGAGGATGATACCATTATCCTCTTTGCTGGTGATGCGCAGAAACTTGGCGTGCATGAAGGTAATGATCTGCGTATTGTAGAAGTATAAGATGAAACGATTGGTTCTTTTATTAGCGGTTTTTTGGGGCTTTGCGGCCACCGCGAATGATATCGCACCAGAGCCAGCCACGCCCATCATAACCAAAAAAGCAGTCTCAAACCATAAGGCAATGGTCGTCACTGCAAACCCTTATGCCACTGACATTGCAACGAGCGTGCTTAAAAATGGTGGCAATGCTATGGATGCTGCACTGGCAGCGCAATTTGTGCTTAGCATTGTGGAGCCGCAATCCTCAGGCCTAGGAGGTGGCGGATTCTTACTACACTGGGACGCTGAAACAAAACAGTTACGCAGCTATGATGGGCGTGAGACAGCTCCCTCCACCGCCAAACCAGATGATTTTTTACAAAAAAATGGATCACCTATGTCATTTCTGAAAGCTGTCAAAAGCAAAGAAGCCATCGGTATTCCCGGGCTATTAGATATGCTTTGGATGGCACATCAAAATCATGGAAACTTAAGCTGGGGATATATCCTACAATACCCAGAGAAGCTTGCACGCAATGGCTTTAAGGTCAGCTCACGCTTACATAAGAGCATCCAATATGCTGCTAAATTTAACCCCAGTGATGCGTTCAAGACCATCTATTACCAGAAGGGGAAACCTTACCCTAAAGGCGCAACCTTAAAGAACCTCAAACAAGCTTCTTTCATTCGCTTATTGCGAGCTGGCTATAGGAAATCACTCCGTAGCCGTGTTGCTGCGGAGCTTAACTCCTATACAGATTTAAAACGCCTACCCTACAAAGATTTCAAGAACTATCAGGCAAAAGAACGAAAGCCTTTATGCGGGAGCTACCGAGATTATAAAATTTGTAGTATGGCACCTCCTAGCTCTGGCGGTTTAGCGATATTGCAAACACTTAAACTACTTGAACCATTTGAGCTACAAACTGCTTACGATCCGCAAGAAATTCACTTGATTCTAGAAGCGCAAAAACTTGCTTTTGCTGATCGAAACCACTTTGTAGCTGATCCTGATTTCGTCAAAATTCCTATCGATGATTTACTAAGTAATCTCTATCTATCAAGCCGCTCTATGATGATTGACCTTGAAAAGACAAACAGCTCACCTGCACACCCCGGAAGCTTCGTTCACGGCCCTGACCATAGTCATGATGCGCCTTCCACAACTCATTTAAGCATTATCGATAAGCACGGAAATGCCGTCTCACTCACCAGTTCGGTTGAACATAGTTTTGGCAGCAGCATTGTGTCTGAAGCACATGGCATCGTGATGAATAACCAACTCACCGATTTTTCATTTGTGCCAGAAGCAGAGGGAAAACCTATCGCTAATCGGATGGAAGCAGGCAAGCGACCACGAAGTTCAATGAGCCCGACTATGGTGTTTAAAGATGATAAATTACATATGGTGCTCGGTTCTCCTGGTGGCAGTAGCATTATTGGCTATGTGCTAAAAACGCTCATTGCTGTACTAGATTGGAACATGCCCCTACAAGAGGCTATCAATGCACCAAACTTTCTTCATAAAAACAAAGGAATTGCTCATATTGAGAAAGGGTTTAAGCAAAATGATGACTTAAAAATATTTGGTCACAAGCTTAAAACCAGCAACCATACGAGTGGCGTTAGCGCGATTTTAGTGCAAGAAGATGGGCGTTTAGAAGGCGCTACCGACCCACGCCGCGAGGGTAAAGCACGCGGATTCTAAAAATGCTGCCAGCCTATATTGGCAAGTTCTAGCGGCTCTCCACCTTCACCTAAAACCGTCACACCGTTGCCTTCACCCACGGTACCAATAGCCGTAATCGTTACTTCGGTTTTCTCCGATAAGGTAATCAATTCTTCTTTCTTTGCCAAAGGCGCAGTAAAAAGAAGTTCGTAATCATCGCCGCCACCTAGACAGAGCTCAAACAGCTCTGGTTGTTTATTCAAAATATCGCGCGTCTCGCGGGAGAAAGTGAGTTGCTTTACGTTAATCGCCAATGCTACATCGGATGCTTTGGCCAAGTGCCCAGCATCTTGCACCAAGCCATCCGAAATATCCATTGAGGCTGTCGCTATCCCAACAAGCCGTTGCCCTAAATCCACCTGCGGGCGTGGGTGGAGGTAACGATCAAGCAAATAGTCATTCGGTTCTAACTCGCCTTGGCGGATTTTTAGGCCGAGCGCAGCATTGCCCAAGCCCCCTGTCATATAGAGAATATCGCCAATTTGCGCCCCATCACGGCGCAGCATTTGCCCCGATTGCACTTCACCAATAGCCGTAATAGATGCCGTAATCGGCCCTTTAATCTGGCTGGTATCTCCACCCCAAAGCTCAATACCAAAACGTATTTGATCGCTGGTTAAACCGGTTACAAAGCCTTCCACCCAGTTTTCAGATATATCGAGTGGTAATAGCAAAGAGAGTAGATATCCGCGTGGTTCCGCTCCCTTAGCCGCTAAATCAGAAAGATTCACTCGCAGTAATTTTTGTGCGATAGAGGCCGGTGCATCATCTTCAAAAAAATGGATTCCAGCAGTAATCGCATCGCTTGTGATAACCAGCTCTTTACCGGCGCTTGGCTTGAATAGCGCCGCATCATCTCGCAAGCCTAATCCCTCTTTTGAGGTAAGCGGTGCGAAATAACGGGTTATCCAATCAAATTCACTCACTTCTTACCTGTACGAGATTTCGTCACCAGATGCGAGTAAGAATTCCCTCTGCGCTTCTTGTATTTAGATTTATAACTATGCTTCTTTTGTAAATATTTAAGCGATTTACCACCTCGCCATTTATTCCCATAGCTGTAATATTTATTATAATGCGGGCGGCTATAGGCGTAACGCTTGCCTAAATTAATATGGAGACCATAGCTTGGCACATAAACTTTACGCGAATAATGTGGATGGTATGACGTGTCACGCTTATCAAAATGCTCCTCACTTACCACCTCCCAGCTACCATCATATTGCTGACATTCAACACCAGAAAGATATTTCTTCTTTCCACGAACTCGGACCTCTTTTGTAAATTCACGGCAATTTTCATTGCCCTCATAATGGCTTCTGCTCTCATGTGATAGAGCCGCAAAAGGCAATAAAAGCACCACTAAAATACTTATAAAATAGTTCATAAAAACCCTCCTAGGTTAATTAAAACAATGTTTCATCGTCAGCGTAATAGAACACTTCTTCAAGCAGCTCTTCATCACTGACAAACTCTGTAACTTGTGTGTTTCCGGGTAAAATAAATACCGCACCTAACACCAATAGCGAGGCAAAAGCATAAGCGGGCATGGGTATCGAAAACCCTTTCCACCATGACGTTTCTTGCTGCGGCGCTTGTGCTGCGGCGCTACGAATGCGCGCGCTCAAATCGCTACTCGCCTCTTCCATCGGGCGTTGTTCTAGCCAGCTATCAAATTTATCCTGTGTCATGCTCGCATCCTCGCTTCATACGCTTCTAGTTTTAGTCTTAAATTTGCTTTGGCGCGCATAAGCAGAGATTCCACCGCGCCTACGCTCACCTGCATAATTTCTGCCGCTTCGGCATTTTTCATCTCTTCATAAAAGCAGAGATTAAGAGCGGTTTGTTGACGCACGGGTAGCTCGCGTATCGCATGTTCTAACTGCACTTTTTGTTGCGCATCGATTAGCTCGCGCTCTTGCCCTTCTCTGTCATCCGCTACTTCAAAACCATCAGCTAGCAATAAGGGCGTGCGCTTCTTCTGCATATCGAGGCTTTGATTGATGATGACACGGCTAAACCATGTCGTAAATTTCACGCCCTTGCTTGCATCGAAACGGGACGGCTTTTCCCATAGTTTCAAGAAAGCTCGCTGCGTTACATCCTCTGCCGCCTCTTTTTGCGAAACATAGCGGTAAGCCAACCGGAAGAAACGCATCGTGTAGCGCTCCACCAGCGTGTTAAAGGCATGATGGTTGCCTTGCTGGAGTTTATCCAGCAGGGTTGCATCATCTTTATCTGCCCAAGCTTGCATTAGTTACGCTTCTTACCGCGTTTACCTTTGCGCTTTTTCGGCATGATTTCCGCCAGCGCTTTACGCTCTTCTTGATTAAGCTGCTCGGCTAAATCAGCGATACGCTCCGCCCCTTTAAGCTTTTTACTGCCATGAATTTCCGTCATTTCTTTCGCCTTTGCGAGAAAAGCAGATTTATTAAAACTTGGAGCCGTTAACAGCGCTTTCATCTCATCACGATGAGCTTTATGCGTCCCCTTATTGGCTTCACGCTCTGAACGCATTTCCTTGAAAGTCGATTTCACAAGTTCCGCCTTTGCAGGTGGGAAGGCTTTAAGCGCTTCTTGCATTTTTGCTTTACCCTGACCTTCGGCCATTGCGGTACCGCTGACCATCATCAAAGCGGCTGTCGTTAAAAGTAATTTTTTCATATGTACCCCGTTTGGTTATTGTACCTATGATACGGCGGAGAAATAAAAACCCTACGTTTTATTTAAAAATAAATTATGCGGCTTTTTGGTCGGCCACTTCTTGTAGCGTGCCGTTAATATAGCCAAGCTCTGGGTTATCGAAGAAGCCCGAGGCGATGTCGGTATATTCTTTCAGTAAAACAGGCGCTTTGGTGTTCGTATGCAGCAGCTCATACATGCCCGCGCAGATAACCGATTGAATCAACGGACTAAGGCGCGAGAAGCCACGCTTCTTTTTCCCATCTAACGTCATAGAAAGCTGATATTCCACCGCAGCTTTTTCTTCCAGCCAGCCACGAAGCAGCTTACGCAAAAACTTCATGTCAGGTTTTACTTCAGTCTTCATCTGGAACACTTCTTCCGACTGACGCTCTTCTTCCGTTTCAGGATTTGACGCATCTGCTAGCAAGTCTTCGCTATATTGTTCCACCCAACTTTCAGCAGATTTAATCGGCACATCAAAATGCGCACCATAAAGCGCCTGTACAAATACCATGCGCGAAGCGTTTTTACGCTGGATAGACTCTTCAGTAGAACTCATGCGCGGCTGATAGCATGAATCGGCGCAAATTTAAACGCTTTAATGCGTGTTTCTTTATTCATTTAAAGGCTTTACGCTGAAAGCGACTCTATTGTCGCTAATGCATCTGCTTCCATCGCCGTATCCGCAATCACGGTTACAAGCCCCTTCGCTGCCTTTACCGGGTAGCCTGTTTTGGGAGATAGCAAGTGATGTGCTTTGTCGCTCCATTGCGTTCCATACCCACCAGAGCTAGCGAGAGCTTTCCCTGCAGGAACATCCATCTGCTTGGCAATCTTCCAAGGGTGGCTTGGCTCAGCAATCCCCACTTTCCAAGGGCGCGCATGCGGATGGGAACCTATCGCTCGATATTCACCTAAATTGATAAGAGCGTTCTCAAATCCATGTTGTTTTAATTTTGCAGCAATACGATCGGTAATATAGCCTTGGGCGATACCATTAAGCGTCATAGCCATATCCGGCTTGAGAGAGATTTCACGAGCCGAAACATCAATCTGGCGATAATCAACAGAAACTAGCATTCTGTGAATTTCCTCTGCCGGAGGGCCTACTGGATCCGCCCCCTCTTTTAAAAAATGCTGATGGTATAACTGCCATAAAGGCTGAATCGTCACATCAAACAACCCATCACTTTGCTCACCAAACTGGATGGCGCTTTCGATCACTTCCACCAACTCAGGTGCTGGGTGCACAAGCTGTTTATGATGATTCAACTTGCTTATTTGTGAATCCTCTCGATAGAGACTGAAGATAGACTCTAGCCGATTAATTTCGCGCAAGCAGTCTTGAATTACCTTTTGTGCAAAAGCGTGATTCTCATGCGCCAGTGACAGAGTCGCTTCCGCTCCCAACGCCTGACCTTGCCATGTTACCATCTGTGGCTTAGCAGCTAATAAGGCTTTAGCGGTAAGCGGCATTGCCGTAGTTGCGCTACACGCAGCTACTAATTGAATAAACCGACGACGAGAGAGATTAGCCATTTTACCACTTCTTCCGTTTGATCCAGTTATAGACTCCACTACCCGTTAGCAGCAGTAAAGCAATCGACGCAATATCCATTAATACCACACCGCTAATACCGAAAAAATGACCACTATGTAAATCCAGAATGATTCGATCTAGCGGTACTGATGAGGGACGAAAGGTCGCCGCATCCTCACCAGCGGGTACTTCGCCATAATAATGATCCAACACCCATTCAGCACTGATAGCATTACCATGAATACCTAATAACTCCTGATGATTAAGTAGCAGTCCGGTAATAGTGAGTGATAAAATAAAAATAGCCGCAATCACGCCCAATCGAGCATGCCATTTCAGCATGATCCGCTGGAAGGTGGTGCGGTTAAAGCGCCTGCGCGGAGCCTTTATCTTTTCAGAATACTCAGTGCGATTACCGTTATTTTGCTGCACCATTTCTTCCCACCTCTGCATCAAGGGTTAGTGCCAGCCTAGCTAAACGAACCAATGAACGAACCGAAAGCGTTGCACCAGAAATTCCATCAATACCTTTGTTTAGTTTGTAATCTTCCATATCTTTTAGCTCTATCCCAATAAACTGATCTGTAAAAAAGGGATATTTCACCTCCCAACCGTGGCTTTCACGGTAGATTAGCACCTTTAGCTGCTTTAGCGCGCCATTTTCAACGATCAATCCAGTGGTAATCGGTTTGTACTTGCCGATTTGCTCTAAAACCCAGACCGTCTTATTTCCCTTTTTCCAATATTTGGTTCGTGCGGGTGCCTTACGATTTAAAATATCGCCGACGGTTTCTTTCAACTTGCCCGTGAACCAAATTTTTTGCGGGCTAGGTGCTTTGCCACCAAATGCTTGAGACACAAACTTTTCTGGCGAAAGCAAAACCTCCTCTGCCTTTACAGATGAAAAGCAGAGGAGGCACGATAGTAGTAAAATAGATAGCTTAGAACTGATAGCCAACTCCTAAGTTCAGGATTTCTGCTTCATCTCCATTCGCTTCTTCTAGGAAGGAAAGGTCAGCTTTTAGTACAACATTATCATGTGGCCAGAAATTCATACCCACATCCCATTGCGTGTTATTACCTGCAGATAGAGTTCCGCTACCTGCTTCATTGTCCCACTGATTATAGCGAGCAAATACACCCAAGTCACCTTTACCCGTTTCAAACTTATAAGAAGGCTCAACATAGAAACCATATTGTTCATCACGACCAAGCGCGGCTGGTGCTGCACCATCGAGATCCCAGCGAGCATAGAGTGCACGTAAGCCCCAAGGCCCTTTTTTATAATCTGCATGTGCTTCTACAAAGGTTGCCGAGATTTCTTCACTAAAGCTATCTTGCGTTACATCTGATTGATATTGCCCCGTCAAACCAAGCCTTAAACCTGGAACGCCTGTATAACGCACAGCACCTGTTACTGCTCCACTTTCAGCAATCGCTTCTGCCACTTTTTGGCGACCGCTACGAATTCTGAAAGCATTAGAGCCTGCGGTTGGCGTATTTAAACCAGAGTGAAAACCTACATGATAGCTAAAGCCCTGCCCTAGCTCACCCTTTGCACCGACACCCGCTTCCCACCAAGTGGTTGGAATCACGTTTACCTCAATCGGGTTACGCTCTGTTCCGAAGAAAGTGTTAGGCTCATGCGTTTCGTTCAACAGCCCTACAGGCAGTAAGAATAAACCGGCTTGTGCTTGGTGCTTGTCGTTCAAATCAAATTCGATAAAGGCTTGTTCTAGTTCTACCTCACCTGGCGCGCCTTCACCAGCAAGAGAGTGCTCCAGCTCAAGTTCCGTAAACAAACGAATATTGTCAGTAAACTCATGACCGATGAATAAAACAAAGCGATGAAAATCCACCTCATCCGTTCCATCATCACTATCTAGGAAATTATTGTAATGTAGCTCGCCATAACCACCGAGAGAGGTTTTATCCCACCAGCCGCCACCAAAGCCACCACTAGCAGCATTATTATTCTTGGCAGACTCCAATTCGTCCGCAACAATTTCAGCTTTCTCATCGGTTTGTTCAATTTTATTTTGCAGCATTTCAATTTGCTTTTGCTGCTTTTGAATCATGCGCCATAGCTCATCTTTATTAGGCTGTGCATGGGCTGCGCTTGCACCCGTAATCGTAAAAGTAAATAAGCCAGCCCCTGCTAACAAACCAGAGAAACGTTTCATTCTTGACTCCTTTTAAAAGTGATAATCATTCTCAATAATTAAATTCACGCTCTTCTTATTGAGAACGAATCGCAATTGCAACCCCCTTTCTTCAGAAAAGGTTCACTTTTATAAAGATAGCCGCTTAAGCGACTGGTTTGGCTAGCTAGGCTGTATCCGCCATCGGTAGGTCAGTGTTGGCAGCTTGCTTACTCTCCAACGCTTTTCGCGCCGATGGTGAGAGCAAAATGTTCAACTCACGTAATTGCTTCTCATCTGCCGTATTTGGTGCGCCCATAAGCAAATCTTCCGCTTTTTGATTCATTGGGAAGGCAATTACCTCACGAATATTGGGCTCATCAGCCAGTAGCATCACAATACGATCAACCCCTGGTGCAATCCCACCATGCGGAGGCGCTCCATATTGGAAGGCCTTGTAAAGCGCGCCAAATTTATCTTCAACGAACTTCTCATCATATCCCACAATATCAAAGGCTTTGAGCATGATATCAATGCGGTGGTTACGAATTGCACCCGAAGAAAGCTCCACGCCGTTACAAACGATGTCGTATTGATAAGCCTTAATAGCCAATAATTCTTCATCACTTTTAGCGGCTTCCAGAGCCTCTAACCCGCCTTGCGGCATAGAGAATGGATTGTGTGAGAAATCGATCTTCTTCTCATCTTCGTTCCATTCGTAATAAGGGAAATCAACAATCCAGCAGAATTTAAATTCATTCTCATCAATTAATTCTAGCTTTTCACCCAGATAGTTACGCACGGTGCCCGCAATCTCAGCTGCTTCACCAATTTTACCGGAAGAGAAGAACACGCTATCGCCATTCTCTAATCCACAAAGAGCCTTCAACTCAGCCACTTTTTCTTCCGATAGGAATTTCGCGATTGGCGACTTGAGTGTGCCATCTTCTAGGAAAGTGATATAGGCCAAGCCTTTCGCACCATTTGCCTGTGCATGAGCAATCGTTTGGTCAAAGAAACTACGTGGCTTATCAGCTGTTTTTGGCGCAGGAATCGCGCGGATGTGTCCACCCTTTTCGATAATTCCCGTAAAGATACCAAAGCCTGAGCCTTCCCAAATGGAGGTCGCATCTTTCAACTCAATTGGGTTACGAAGGTCTGGCTTATCGGAGCCATATTTCATCATCGCTTCGTCAAATGGAATGCGTGGGAATGGCGCTTGAGTCACCTTCTTATCGCCACCAAACTCGTCAAACACGCCCTGCATCACTGGCTCAATCACACTGAATACATCTTCTTGTGTCGCGAAACTCATTTCCATATCAAGCTGATAAAACTCACCTGGAGAGCGATCTGCACGCGCATCTTCATCGCGGAAACATGGCGCGATTTGGAAATAACGATCAAAACCCGACACCATCAATAGCTGCTTGAAAATCTGCGGCGCTTGCGGCAGTGCATAGAATTTACCGGCATGCACACGGCTTGGCACCAAATAATCACGCGCGCCTTCTGGCGAACTGCTCGTTAGGATCGGCGTTTGGAACTCGGTAAAGCCCTGCTCAACCATACGGCTGCGAAGTGAGTTAATCACTTTTGAACGCAACAAAATATTCTGATGTAACTTCTCACGACGTAAATCGAGGAAACGATAGGTTAGGCGCGTGTCTTCCGGAAATTCCTTATCGGTATTCACTTGAACGGGCAGCTGCTCGGTCACTGGCATCGATTCCAGATTCCATTCGCTAATCACCACTTCAATCTCACCGGTCGCAAGATTCTTATTCACGGCATCATCGGCACGCGCCACAACTTCACCCGTAATGGTAATCACGCTCTCGTTACGCACACGGCTCAGTGCATCAAATTGTTCATCACCTGCACTCACCAATTGCGTCATACCATAATGATCACGCAGATCGATAAAGAAAACCCCACCATGGTCACGTTTACGATGCACCCAACCTGAAAGCTTCACTTCTGAGCCAATAGCCTCTTTGGTTAATTCACTGCAATGGTGCGTGCGATATTGATGCATGGGGATTCTCCGCGATTAATCTTGAAACGCTGGTATAGAAAGGCTTGAGCGTGTGGTCAACTAAAGCTTAAGCACCAACAGGCATTTGCGCTTTATGCGTTTGGCTTTCATGCTTCAACAATGCCACTTTCACTTCATCACCTAGAGCGAACTTCCCTACCGAGCCATCGGCACGGGTGATACGATGGCATGGCACGATGATAGGCAGTGGATTCGCCCCACAAGCTGTTCCAGCCGCTCTTACGGCTTGCGGATGACCTGCTTCACGCGCAAGTTCCTGATAGCTCATCGTTTCAGCGAAAGGTACTTTCGACATCGCATTCCAGATACGACGCTGGAATAACGTTCCGGCTTGTGCCAAATGAAGGTCAAACTCGGTGCGCTTACCTTCAAAATATTCATTCACTTGCTTTTCGGCCTCGGCCAGCATGGTTGCATTTTCGCCTTCTTTATCGGGCGCATCCATTGGCACTTCAATCGCTCGCATCGCAATCAAAATCGGCGCATTGGCCTTCTCATGCAATACATAACGAATGGCACCTTCTTCAGCGACAATAAACAACACTCCGACCGGAGTAACAATAGATCTAGCAACTTGATGGGTCATAATACTGGCATTTATGCCCTTCATTTGCTATCAATGCAAGCATGATTAAACAGGCAGTGAGCGCACTCAAACGAGGTAACCTGGTCGCTATTCCGACCGATACGGTTTATGGCCTTGTTTGTGATGCCTCCAACTCGCAAGCGATTGAAAAAATGTATGCGATGAAAGCACGCCCAACGGGGCAACCCTTTCAAGTGCTTGTTAATTCGATGAAGATGGCCGAATCGGTCGCTCAATTTAATGAAACAGCTACTAAAATAACCGATAAATACTGGCCAGGGCCACTCACGCTTATCTTGCCCATTCATGCGAATGAAATTATCGACTATGCTGTATGTGGCAACCTTTATA
The DNA here is from genome assembly GCA_964654855.1 of uncultured Rickettsiales bacterium. Classification (GTDB taxonomy): domain Bacteria; phylum Pseudomonadota; class Alphaproteobacteria; order Rickettsiales; family JALZUV01; genus JALZUV01. The sequence continues at coordinate 237,411 of CAZZJS010000001.1, read as the reverse complement.
CCGTCGGTCTACGTTGGCCAAAACATGATCTGATCACTCAGCTGATCGACGGGCTTGGCAAACCACTTACTGCAAGCAGCGTGAATATGGCGGGCGAAATGCCTCTTACTACTGCCGAAGCGATCCGCGAAGAATTCCCGCAACTGCACTTGGTAGAAGGAGAAACGGGTAGCACCGCTTCTACCATCGCTGAATTAAAAGAAGATAAGCTGATTATGTATCGCGAAGGGATTATTGCCGAAGATCAGTTACGAAAGTTATTACCCTAGATGATTGAACAACATATCCCTATCGAGCGCATGAAACAGTGGCTGGAAGATGCCGCGAACCATCCGCACATTATTGAACCTACCGCGATGACGCTCGCGACCGCAGGTAAAGACGGTATGCCTTCCGTTCGTACCGTACTGCTCAAAGGGTTCGATGAAAAAGGAGTCGTGTTTTACACCAATGCTAACAGCCAAAAAGGTAAAGAGCTGGCGATCAACCCGCAAGCCTCACTCCTATTTTACTGGATGCCACTAAAACGCCAAATTCGTGTCACAGGAGCCGTCACTCCCGTGATTGGTGCCGAGGCAGATGAATATTTCGCAAGTCGTAGCCGTGGCAGCCAAATTGGTGCCCATGCATCCGATCAATCGACAGAGCTGGAATCTTACGATACTCTCACCGCCCGCACGAAAAAACTAGAAGTGGAGTTTGAAGGCAAAGACGTTCCCCGCCCCGAACATTGGCATGGCTGGCGCGTACGTTTACGCCAAATTGAGTTTTGGCAAGAAGGTAACTTCCGCCTGCATGAACGCGAACTTTATGTGAATAAGGGCAAGGGCTGGGAACATACGCTACTAAATCCTTAACAAACCAATCTTATCGCTCTCGCGATTCAACATCCATTGATTTCGCATATTGGCGACGCTTTATGTAACTACCGTGTGTTCCCTGCGCCCTCTCACTCTCGAGCAACACTTTCTGTATAGTTTCGATCATTTGATCTACCTTTACAGCCTTTGCCTTAATATTAGGTTCCTCTCCACGGCTAATTAAAAACTCAACTCCCGAAAGCAATGAATTTTGCAGGTCGTTTTTTGCAACGCGCGACAAACTTTTCGTAAGAGGCAGTGTAATCTGCAACAAACTATCTTGCGTTAGTTGTAGCTCTTCAAGCTCTGGAATTGCTTCATATAACAAACCTTTTAGTTCTTCTTGTTCGTTCAAAAGCTGATTATCAAAATGCATAATAACTTCATTTTCACCCGCATAAATAACGGCTAAGCTATCACAAAACTGCTCTCTCAAACGACTGATACGATTAAACTCAGGCTCGTTTTCTCTTTCACTTGCCTCAATGATTTTTGGTAGAATTTCCGGTTTTTGAACTTCATGAACATCGTGACCTAATTCATGTCCAAAAGTAAAATTCATCGTCGCTTTGTTAAGAGCAGCATGAGATTTATTCACGTAAACCTTTCGTGCAATCAAATCAAAGCGAGCACTCGTTGTTTTATCTTCGGTGAACTCCAATTCAATATCTGCCACATGTTTATGGTTCAAACTATCGATAAAAAAAGTTTTTGCCTTATCGAATCCTGCTTGCCAATCAGCCTTATCCTCAGAAGATAAATTAATATTTTTTGAAGTAGCAACGTCATGAGAATGCGAATGAACATGCTGGGCAGCGGCATCCCGATTCATGCCAAAAAAGCCTCCGACTAAAGTCGTTAAAATCAGCATATTCTTTTTCATTTGTTGATTCTAACAGAGAAATATTAAAAAAGCTTTACTCTTTATAAGATTTTGATCGATAATTAATGTCAAAATCACAAACAACGCTTCACAAAACCCCTTGCAACTCCTCGCATTCCGCGCTATAAGCCCTACTCCCTGATTTAGTAGGCTAATTGGCATGCCTGCAAATCGTAGTTAAGCATTCAATATAAGGAATAGCAAAATGCCTAAAATGAAGACTAAAAGCGGCGCTAAGAAGCGCTTCTCTTTCACTGCTAGCGGCAAGATTAAAGCAGCTGGTGCCGGTAAACGCCACGGAATGGTAAAACGCTCTAAGCGTTTCATTCGTGAAACTCGCGGAACGAGCCCCCTTTCTGAGGCGGATCAAAAAATCGTTCGTAAGTTTATGCCTTACGGTGGCAAATAGCTCATCGCTAGAGATTAAAAAGAAAGAGAGATAAATTATGGCACGTTCACAATCATCGAACACGCACCGTCGTCACAAAAAAATCATCAAAATGGCAAAAGGCTATCGTGGTCGCAGTAAAAACTGTTTCCGCTCTGCCATTCAACGCGTTGAAAAAGGCCTACAATACGCTTACCGCGACCGTAAGGTTAAGAAGCGCACTTTCCGTTCACTATGGATTCAGCGTATTAACGCTGCTGCTCGTCAGCACGAAATGACGTATTCTACGCTTATGAATGGCGTGAAAAAAGCAGGCATTGAGATTGATCGTAAGATCATGGCTGAACTCGCAGTTCACGAACCAGAAGCTTTTGCAGCCATCGTTGTTGAAGCGAAAAAGGCTCTTACCGCTGGCGATAAAAAGGCCGCAGCTAAGCCAACTGCTAAAGCTGCATAAGGCTTAGCCACTATGGCTAACGCAGCATCACAAGATACGGCTGGTATGTCAGAG
>CAZZJS010000001.1:10040-234759 GCA_964654855.1 uncultured Rickettsiales bacterium | reverse complement strand
GAGAACTCTCTGGCTACCAGCCTTTCTGCTTTAGAGACTTCAAGCCTAGAAGCTATTTCCACTGCCAAATCGGCAGATGCATTGCAGGAGCTTCGCGTTTCAGTTTTGGGTAAGAAAGGATCACTTACGGGTCAGCTCAAAACCATGGGCAGCTTGCCGCCTGAACAACGCAAGGAAGTTGGCCAATTGGTCAATACTATCAAGAACAAGCTCGAAACTGCATTTGATGCTCGTAAAACTGAGTTGGAAGAGGCGGATTTAGAACAACGCCTCGCGACAGAAAAAGTCGATATCACTCTACCCGCACGTGCTACAGCAGAAGGTTCTATTCACCCCATCACCGCTGTGATTGAAGAGATTATCACCTTTTTCGGCTCTTACGGCTTTAATGTGGAAGAAGGCCCCGATATTGAGGATGACTTCCATAATTTCACCGCGCTAAATATTGCTGAATCGCACCCTGCTCGTCAGATGCATGATACCTTCTATCTGCAAGGTGAAGAAGGCGCGAAAACGCACCCTGTATTACGTACTCACACTTCGCCGGTTCAAATCCGTTCGATGCTCAAGCATGGCGCACCTTTGCGTGTACTAGCCCCCGGCAGCACCTACCGTTGCGATTCAGATCAAACGCATACGCCGATGTTCCATCAAGTTGAGGGTATCGCCATTGATAAAGGCATTCATATGGGGCACCTGAAAGGCATGTTAATTGCGTTTCTTGAGAGCTTCTTCGGCGTGAAAGATTTACCTATTCGTTTCCGTCCAAGTTACTTCCCCTTCACCGAACCTTCGGCAGAAGTGGATATTGGCTGCACGCGTAAAGGCGGCTCGCTGGAAATTGGCGCGGGCGATGATTGGCTCGAAATTCTTGGCTGTGGCATGGTTCACCCAAATGTGCTCAAAGCCTGCGATTTAGATGCAGGTGAATGGCAAGGCTTCGCCTTCGGCATGGGCGTTGAGCGCCTCGCCATGCTCAAATATGGCATTACCGACCTTCGCACCTTCTTCGATGGTGATATTCGGTGGTTAGAGCATTACGGCTTCACCGCGAAAAAAATGACCGAGATGCGTCGCTAGATTAGAATCGTTTGGTTAGAAATAACCGAACCGTGTGATCGGCCGCCGCCTCTGAAATGCCATGACGCGATCCAAATTCGTAAGATAGGCCTTCTTGAATTTTACCTGCAAAGACAGGCCCAACTACATGGTTCTGATCATCAAAACCTGTGTTACGACTACCAAAACCAAAATTACTGAAACTCTCAACCCCTACGCGATGCTCCGGATGGTATTTATAGCTGGCTTGCAATCGTGTATCGACTCCAATTCCACCTCCGCTACCCTCACCTAACTGATAAGCAAAAATTTGATTAATACGAAAATCCCACTGATCAACTGGCACCCCCGCAATCAGACGAATATGTGCGTTATCTGGCTTTTTATCACCATCTTGAAAGGTGTAACGTAAGCGAAAACCACTATAGAAACCATGCTCTGCCACTTCTGCCAGCTCAAACCTCGCATCAGCGATGATAGCGTCTAGTTCTTGGTTATCATTCCCTCGATTATCCCCTTGAAGATAAACCCCGAACGCAAAATCATCGGTAAAACCGTAATCAAGCATTAGGCGGTTACGAAAACGCGTATCAAGTGATTGGCTTTCATCATCATCTGCATAAGAAACGCGCAAATGCGTTGAAAATACTCCTTCATTAACCGTTGCGGTTCCAATCCCCCCTACCCCAGCATAGACGGGTATTGAAGTAGTTAGCACAACCAAAGAAGCAACCAAAAACTGGATTGTTTTTTTCATATTAACCTTCATTTTCGAGCTATCTATTTAATCGGCGATAGTAACTCAGGCTTGGTCACAAGCTGACGTACACCGTGAGATTTCGTCTCTTTAAACACGTTACCATCCGCTGCCCATTTGTGTAGCGATGCGATATTAAGCTTCGCACATTGTGGACGCACGCTCCATGTGACTTTCAACGGAGAACATTTCTCTTCTGTGTAGCTTGGCCCCGTGGTTGAACCGAGGAACTCTACCGGTTTCCCCATATCATCGGGAATCGATTTTGCCTGATGGAAACCTTCACGCACGGTGTCGCCATAAACATAATCATTAAAATCGAGCGCATGCTCATCATTTACGAGCAAGAAGGTTTGCGCTTCTACGCGAAGTAAAGGATCAGTACAACCTTCTGCTAGACATGACCCCAGTCCTTCGCCCGGTTTTACATCACACGAACTATGCACCCAATGCACTTCTATCGTATCGCCTGGCTTAATTTTGCCAAATGCACCTTTACCCTCAAATGGATCCATTAGCTGTTCTTTGGTCAAAGACTTTGACTCGTTACATGCATAACCGTCATAATCTCCAGTGCCCACTTTGATGCTAAAATCAGGGCCTTTATGTTCGGCATTCGTATGCGTATGGATATTACACAGGTTCATTTTGCTATAATGAGGCGCCATAGGAAATGTAACGCTATTACTTCCGACAACATTGGCAATATCACGTGGTGTTTGTGGTCCTGCCCCTTCGCAAGTTTCCATTGCTTGTGCACCAAACGAAACAGCACCTAAAATGGCAGCCATTCCTGCTATTTTCATCATACGATTTTTCATTCTTATTCTCCCATCGCCAAAAGCTTAGTAATTTAGTCGGGTAATCATCACTAATTCTTCAAATGAGACAAGTTAAAAATCCGTAATTTAGGCATGAATGAAACAAGAGAGCTGTTGGACTGAAAGCGAAACTCTGCTATTGAAAGCTGCGCAAATCATACGAGACGGAAGCAGATTATGAAATTCACACTGAGCTGGCTGAAAGATTATTTAGATACCACAGCAAGCATTGATGAGATTAGCGAAACACTCACAGCGATTGGGCTGGAGGTAGAAAGCATTGAGGATCCAGCCGCAGAGCTAGCACCTTTTACTGTGGCTGAAGTGCAGGAAGCAGAAAAGCACCCCAATGCCGATAAGCTAAAAGTATGTAAGGTGAATACGGGTGATCAGGTACTCCAAATTGTTTGTGGTGCACCCAATGCGCGTGCGGGTATTAAGGTGGCTCTTGCTCAAGAAGGAGCGATCATTCCCAATGGTGAGTTTAAAATTAAGAAATCAAAGATTCGTGATGTCGAAAGTAACGGCATGCTTTGCTCTGCCAAAGAGCTGAACTTAGGCGAAGATCATGCAGGCATTATTGAGCTGCCGGAAGAGGCAACGATCGGCGATCCTATCGCCAAGCCGCTTGGGTTGAATGATGTGGTGATTGATATTGCCATCACCCCCAACCGCGGCGATTGTTTAGGCGTATATGGCATTGCCCGCGATTTGGCTGCCGCAGGCTTAGGCACGCTGAAGCCTCTATCCGCTAAGGCAGCGAATGGCGACGCACCTAAGGCCTCTGTCAGAATTGAAGATAGTGGCTGTGCGCAATTTACTTATGCGACGATTCACAATGTAGAAAATGGTGAAAGCCCTGTATGGATGCAGCAACGCTTAAAAGCGATTGGTTTGCGCCCTATCTCTAAACTAGTGGATGTCACCAACTATATCAGCGTCGCCTATGGCCGTCCGTTGCATGTGTATGATTTGGAAAAGCTGCAAGGCGATATTGTCGTACGTGAAGGTAATGCGGGTGAGACATTCGATGCGCTGAACGACAAGCAAGTGACCTTACAAGGCAGTGAAATTGCGATCACCGATAATTCTGGTGTAATTGGCCTTGGTGGCATTATCGGCGGCACTTCAACAGGCTGCGAAATGGATACTAAGAATGTGCTGCTCGAAGTCGCATGGTTTGATCCGATTCGTATCGCTACCGCAGGGCGTAAACTCGATATTATCACCGATGCACGTTACCGTTTTGAACGTACGGTTGACCCGACATTCCTTGAGCAAGGCGCGCAGCTAGCCCTTGCCATGATTACAGAGCTTTGCGGCGGTACACATAGCGAGCTCGCAACAACAGGGCAGCCAATCGACTGGCAGCGCGAAATCCCGTTTGATGCAGCAAAGATCAATAGCCGTGTTGGTTTGAATGTAGATGAAGCGAAGCAGAAAGAGATTCTGGAGTCACTTGGCTTCACCATTAACGGCGCAACCACTACCCCACCCGCTTGGCGCCCCGATGTGGAAGGCTCGGCTGACCTATCAGAAGAGATTGCGCGTATCGTCGGTTATGATGCGATCCCCGTTATGCCGCTGGAAAAGCCTGCGAAAAACATTAACCCACGCAATGATTTGCAAGAGCGTGTGATTGCCGCCAAGCAAGCACTCGCGGAAAATGGATTACGTGAAAGTGTGCATTGGTCATTCCTCTCTTCTGAGATTGCGCCGCACTTTGGCGGTTCGCCAGAAAGTTTGAAGCTACTCAATCCGATTAGTTCAGAACTGGACCAGATGCGACCGTCGCTTTTGCCGCACCTGATCCAAGCAGCACAACAAAATGCGGATCGCGGATTGAATCAGAGCAAAATTTTCGAAGTAGGCTTCCAGTTTACCGGCCTTGGTGAGAAAGGTCAGCAACAGTTTGCGAGCGGTATTTTCGCCCCTCAATTTGCCAGAAAGAACCTACGTGGACATGAACGTGTAAGTGATATTTATGATGCAAAAGCAGCGATTAAAGTCGTGATTAACGCGGCCGACTTTGATGCCTCACGCTTGCAATTACAGGCAGAAGCACCGGATTGGTATCACCCAGGAAAATCTGGGAGCTATAAGCTGGGCAAACAAGTGATCGCCCAATTTGGTGAGATTCACCCACGTGCTTTGAAAGCGCTAGATGCCGATGAAGGGATGATCGGCTTTGAGATCTTCTTGGAGAATATCCCCTTCCCGAAAAAGAAAAGCTCAAATCGAGCCGCTTTTAATGTATCGGAATATCAATCCGTCCAACGTGATTTTGCCTTTGTGGTAAATGAAAATGTAGCGGCAGGCGACATCCTGCGTGCTGCACAGAAAGCGGACGACAAGCTCGTTCAGAGGGTAGAGATTTTTGACGTCTATCAAGGTAAAGGGTTAGCAGAAGATGAAAAATCACTCGCCATTAGCATTACGTTGCAGGCGCAAGATCGCACGCTGACCGATAAGGAAATTGAAGACGTCGCTGCGAAGGTGGTCGCCAATGCCGAGAAAAACGGCGCGAAGCTTCGTGCGTAAAATAGATCTCTAGCGATGGCTGATATTCAAGTTGTTTTACCCCTTCGCGAAGGGTTTGGCCCATCACATTTTGGCGCTATTGCGCTGTGCGTACGCGACTTCACCCAATATAGCCAATATCGAAATAACACTCACATCTTCGGCGGGGTGGATGTCGCTCCGTTTCAGGGCATGCCCTATGAGGTAATTCGTTACGCACGATGGCCTTTTACCAGCCATAATAAAGCCTATGCAAAAGCGATTATAAAACGACTTAAAACCAACTCCCCCAAATTGCTAGAAGTGCATAATCGCCCTATATTAGTGCATCATATCTCCAAAAGCTGGAACGGAAATATTGCACTCCATTTGCATAATGACCCACAAACGATGCGCCATGCAAAAACTGCTCAAGAACGTGATATTTTACTTCAGAAATGCTCTGCAATCTATTGTGTTAGCGAATATATTCGAGATCGTTTTTTAGATGGCACGCAAGGCGATTCGAATAAAGTACATGTGATTTATAACGGATTGCATAAGATTCTTGCACCACCACAAAAGCAAAAGCACATTCTATTTGTAGGACGTTTTCAGCCGGAAAAAGGCGCACTAGATATCGCGCAAGCTTTAGAGACGGTGCTACCAAAATTTCCTGATTGGAAAGGTATTTTTATTGGCGCCGCACGGCATGATCCAAATGCGAAAATCAATGATTATGAGCGCAAAGTAATTGATGCACTCAAACATGTAGACTCACAAATTGAGATGCGCGGCTTTTGCAGTCACAGCGAAACGATGGATGCCACTTTAGAAGCCGCCATTGCTGTTATCCCTTCACAATGGAATGAAGCATTTGGCCGCACAGGGCTAGAGGCCATGGCTTGTGGTTGTGCGACCATTAGTTCGGTTCGTGGAGGCTTAAAGGAAGTGGTAGATGATGCGGCTTATCCGTTAAAAACGGTGCTACCAGAAACCATTGCGACAGCTTTACGCGAAGTGATTACGAATGAGAAGAAGCGTGAGTCACTCCAGAATTCAGGTTTAGAACGTGCGAAATTTTTCGCCATCGAACGCGTGACCGGCATGTTAGATGACGTACGCGCCCACCTTCTTAATTAAGCAGAAAGTAGCTTCTGATAAAATTGCATAATCGTGGCATTTGCCTGCGGCAATCGATGATTTTCTAAATCAGGATAGCTCACCCGCTGGCGCGGGGTTTTCGCCACTTTTTGCATCGCTTCTGCTAGCGTAGCAACATTATCCACCTCCACCATCTTTACCTCAGGATGTTCACCCAATAAATCCACCGCACCGTCTGTGCGGGTTGCAATAACTTGGCAACCAGCATCCATCGCTTCTAACAATACGAGGCCGAAACTCTCTCGGCGTGAGGGAAGCACGAAACAATCAAACACACTATACCAAGGGCGGATATTTTCCTGATAACCCATAAGGGTGATATTTTCTGCTACCGCAGCTTGCTCTTGAAGGCTCTCACCTAGCTCTCCTGATCCAAAGACCACTAAATGGCTATTGGCAAGAGCAACCTGCTTAAAGGCCTCGATGAGTAAGTCCGGCCCCTTCTCGGCGGATAAACGCCCAACCGAACCAAACAGAATCGTATCCCTTGTAATGCCCAATGACTCACGTAGCTTTTGGCACTCTGTAGCACTTGGCATTGGCACTTTCTTCACCCAATTGGAGATAACCGTTCGTTCTCCCTTATGGTTCTGCGGAATAGTTTGCAGCTGCCAGTTAGACACACAAATCAACCCGTCATGGCGTTGATAATCTTTAGGCCTATAGCCCATATGGAGCGAAGCAACAATGGGAACCGTACCCGATAGCTTACCCAGATAACGGCTATCACGCCCATGATGGGTGTGGATAATATCGGGTTTTAACGCACGAAGATGATTCCAAATCGGCAGTAAGGGCCAACGGGTAAATAGCCAACCACTGGGCAACGTGATGAGACTGACTTTCTCATCCAACCAATTCAGAAACGCATCATCGCTATGCGTTTGACGATTTCCACGAATCATCACAGACACACGGTGTCCATCCGCAATTTGTGCATTGGCCAAATCCGCCACATAGCGTTCCGTGCCGCCAAGATCATTCGTAAAAACAGTGTGCAGAATATGCATTAGGCTCTTTTACTCGATCGCATCACGATGGCAAGGGCACCCGCAACAGGCATCCAAAAAAGAGGCCATTGCAACGCAGAATTCACCAATAGGATATCATAATCTACCGCGCCGAAGATGAAAGCATTAGAAAGTAACGCCAACATCAAGCGTGCTTCTGGCAATTGTTGGGATTTCCATAGGGCTTGCCCCGCAAAAGCAAATAAAGCCAGCAGTGTCACCAAGCCAACCACTCCACCCTGATAAAGCGCAGCGACGTAAATACTATGAGTTTGATAGATCGTTTCACCATAAGGCAAAGTAAGTTCAAACGGCGTACGATATCCAAGCCCCGTTAGTGGTGCTTGGCTCCACCCATCGGCCAGTGCATAGTTCCAAATAAAGAGACGATACCCATCTAATCGTTCGATGATACTACTCCAATCAATCGCGAACCCAGCAACAAAGATAGCAAAAACAGCCACTATTCCCATCGAGAGAATTTTTTTTCCGGAAAGAGCCGGATGCAATAACAACAACACCCCCTGCCCAGCTATTGCAGCCAGCCAAGCTCCTCGACTTTGCGTCAGCAGCAAGGCGACTAAAAGAGATATCCAGCAAAGCGCTGGTAACAATCGTCGCTTCTGTTTTGATTCTAGCATCAACCAAAGAGCAGGAACCAGCGACAGCCCATATAAGGTGCCAGATTGATTGGCATTTAACGCACGGCCATAGCCTATCAAACGCCCCATTGGCATCGAAGAAATATCCGCCCAAGCCATCGTCAAGCTCGCGCTAATAGCGGCAATCACCATCAAACCAGTGATCACTTTCATCAATCCTTCACATGTCACATCCCGCAAACTCATTGCGGCGACCAACACAAAGCCTAACGTTAGCACTGATTTGCGAATCACTTCACCTAACTCCTCACCGGAGAATATCGAGCTCCAACCAAGACTCGCAACTTGATAAAGCAGGTAGCATAGCAGCGCCTTACCTACCCCTTCACGCCAAATGGCTAAGTTCCATTTTTGGCGAAAGGCAATCACAGCAAAACTCGCAAACATTCCATAAAAGATTAGTTTATGCGGCTTCACCTCTTCCAACCAATAGAAGGCTGAAAGAAAAATCACCAGCAAGCTGGATAAAAAAAGCGTGCCAGATAGCTGTAATTTGCTATTCATAGAGGCAATGTAATTCAACTGCGAAATGAACACTATGATTATTCTGCTTTCACCCAGCAAGACACTTGAAGAAAATGCGAGCTATCCAGCTATCACGCCAACGCAACCCCAATTGCTTGAGCATACGCAAGAGCTTGCCGAACTCATGGCAACAAAATCGGCTGAGGATATTAGCCAACTGATGAAAATTAGCGAAAAGCTAGGCTGCCTGAATCATGAGCGCTATCAAGGCTTTCAAACACCTTTTACGAAAGATAATGCGCGCCCGTGCATCTTCAGCTTTAAAGGCGATGTATATGACGGGCTAGATATTGACCAGTTTGATAAAGCTTCGTTACAGAATGCACAAAAGCATCTGCGTATTTTATCTGGCCTTTATGGATTACTACGCCCGTTTGACTTGATGCAGCCTTACCGTTTAGAAATGGGGACAAAACTGCAAAATACACGTGGCAAGAACCTTTATGAGTTCTGGGGCGATCAAATTACGGAACTACTAAATAAAGAGCTAGAAGCGAGCGGATCGGATACGATTATCAATCTCGCTTCGAATGAATATTTCAAAGCAGTGAATACCAAAAAGCTGAATGGCAAACTCGTCACACCTGTCTTTAAGGAGATAAAAGGCAATGAATTGAAGGTGGTAGGCTTATTTGCGAAACGTGCGCGTGGCATGATGACTCGCCACCTTCTTACCTCCAAAAAACCGCTAGAAAGCTTTGTGGAAGCTAATTACCGCCTTGATGAAGACCTTAGCAGCGATGCAGAACGCATCTTTACGCGCGCCGCTTAACAAGGCTCAAACTGTATCTTCCAAATTTTTCATTTTATTTTAGGCTTTTAGCCACTATAGTGCGAAAAAATAATAACCCCCCTAAGAGGGCAAGAAAAATGAGCAACGATAAAAACCAAAATATTCAAGACGTTTTCCTTAATACTTTACGCAAAAAGAAAGTCCCTGTGACAGTCTTTTTAGTGAGCGGTGTTAAGCTGCAAGGTAACATTACTGGCTTTGATAATTTCAGCCTCACTTTGCGCCGTGGCCCACAAATGCAGCTTGTTTACAAGCATTCCATCGCGACAGTGGTACCCGCTGGCCCAGTTACTTTCTATGAAGGCGACGACGCAGAAACTTCAGAATATACAGACGAGATTCAGGGCATCCCTGAAAGCGTATAGCCCAACTTAATGGGCAGTCTTCGATCTGGCATTGTCATCCCTTATGAACCTGGGCGCGAAAAGCGCTCAATGGAAAATCGTGAGGGTGAAGCTATTGGCTTGGCCAATGCCATTGCATTAGAGCCAGAATATGTACGTCAGGTAAATTTACGAGAGAAACGCCCAAGCACTCTATTCGGCAAAGGTACGGTTGAAAACTTAGGAGATGAAATTGGCAGTCGTCATTTAAATTTGATTATTGTGGATACGGTACTCACCCCTATTCAACAGCGTAATTTGGAGAAAGCTTGGGGCTGCAAAGTGATTGACCGCACGGCCTTAATTTTGGAAATTTTCGGTGAACGCGCCCGCACTAAAGAGGGAACGCTTCAGGTAGAGCTCGCTTCTCTCAATTACCAAAAAAGCCGCCTCGTACGTAGCTGGACTCACTTAGAGCGTCAACGCGGTGGAGCCGGTTTTATGGGTGGCCCCGGTGAAACACAGATTGAATCTGACCGCCGGATGTTGAATGACCGTATCGTAAAGCTCAAAAAACAGCTTGAGCAAGTCACCCGTACACGGCGCTTACAACGCGAAAGCCGCCGCAAGATTCCTTACCCGATTGTCGCGCTGGTCGGCTATACGAATGCAGGTAAATCAACACTCTTTAACCGCCTAACCGATGCGGATGTGCTAGTAGAAGATCAAGTATTTGCCACACTCGACCCTACCCTGCGCTTACTAAAACTTCCCTCAGGTTTGGAAATTATCCTCTCCGATACGGTAGGGTTCATCTCAAACCTGCCCACTGAACTCATCGCCGCTTTCCGCGCGACATTGGAAGAAGTGGTCGAAGCGGATTTACTCTTACATATTCGTGATGTGTCAGACGATGATACGGAAACGCAAAAAGACGAAGTCGATACCATCATCACCGAGCTTTTGGGCGATGAGGAAAAACCAGTATTAGAAGTGCTCAATAAAATTGATATCATGCCTGAAGTACAAGAGGATGGCCATGGCATTTCTGCCCTAACCGGCGAAGGTATTGATGAGTTACTCGAAGAAATAGATGAAATTTTGCAAGATATTTTAGGCTACGACATCTACCATATTGAACTTGAGCCCAAAGATGGAAAACAACGCGCATGGCTACACGAACATGCAGAAGTCATCGAAGATAAAATGAATGAAGATGGCACCAGCCTCCTCAAAACGCGCCTAACAGAGGTCGATTACGCCCGATTTTTGGCGCTATAGCTACATTTTTGTAATAATTCTGAAACAATCCTCCTATATATTAATATATGTTAATTATTTGAGGAGAGCCGCATTGGCGTTGGATTTTACGAATATAAATTTTAAAAACTTAGTGTCGGATGACTTACTATCTAACCTCCGAAATAGTATTGGAGACAATCCTCCTTCCAACAAGACACCTAATGATCGTACAAACCCTCGCAACTCACACTCTGATGCTATCTCTTTTAACAAACTTTCAAGTACAAGAGTCGTTGAAGAAACAAACGATCGCAAAAGAGTTTATCAAACACTTGAAAAAGGAAGTGAGCTACATAAATTTATGGGACGCCCTGTTATATTACCCGAGCCTTATTCGGGCAAAAGCACTATAACATTCCCCACAGATGGTGACCAATTAGACAATACTGATAGAACTTCTCTGGCCCCTATCATTGAATTTCTTGTAAAGAACCCTGATACCAACATCTCAGTCGAGGGACATACAGATACTCAAGGCTCACAAGCATATAACCAAGACTTATCCGAAAGACGAGCTAACAATACACATAAACACCTTTTAACTGAGCTAAAAGCAGCGGGAATCTCTAACCCTGAGGAACGGATACGAATTCATAGCTTTGGTACAGGGGAAGAAAATTTACTCGTCCCCACAAAAGATAATATTGAAATGGAAAGCAATCGTTCTGTTGAAGTCCACTTCCATTATAATGAAAAGGCGGTCAATCAAGCTCGTCATACTGAGCACATCCTCGAAGTTAATGAAAACTCAGCACGGGATGTCGTTGTATCCCCCTCACTCTCTAACACGTTCAAAAAACAGCTTGAGACACAAAACCCGCATTACGCAATCGTTAATGGTACTGCAACATTAGCAATTTCTGATGATATCACAAAAACAGTTCGAATTGATTATCAACAAGTCGATCAGGAAACTCTCCAGAATATCCGCTTCACTCTCAAAAATGACAAAGATTTTCATAGAGGAACCTTCGTCAGCGACTTTGATAACAACCAGATTCACGCTGAAGTGTTAGGCCAAGACGGAAAGATACATCGATTAGCTACAATTCAAGTCCCAGAAGGACAAGACCTGAACAATATTGAATTAGGTTTACTCAACAAATCCGGTAAAATTGAAGAAATGGCATTAGATCAAAAACATTATCCTACAAATGAAGTAAAAGAATTATTCAATTCGATTGGTGCAGCGCCTGAAGTAAGCAATACGGATGCATTCTCAAAAGCACCTGCAGCTACTACTGGCGAGTCCATTACAACAACATTAGAGAGATTCTAAGCTTGCTTATAAAGCGCCGCCTCCGCTTGTCGCCGACGCAACAACTCTTTTAATTTTCGTCCCCCTGCCCAAACCCAACGTAAAAATTCGGAAGGCACTTCCTGATGGTAATACCCATTCACTTTTCGCCTAAGTGTCGAACGCTGTAAGGCACCGGAACCTAAATTAAAGGTAAAACTCACTAACGCATCGAATTGCGATTGAGTAAGCGGCACTTTAATTAAACGACTAACAGCACGTTCCGCCACGCGCACATCTTGCTGTAATAACTGCGTCGCCTGTGCTTGCGTAATGCCGTTACGGAAGCTCTCCCTTTCACGCACCAAATGCCCATAACCGATGGTCCAATACCCTGCCGCATCACGATAAAGCTGCGGCTCAAATCCCTCAAAATGTTGAATAAGCCGAAGACCTGTGAAGGAGAGCTTCATAACCCTGCTCGAAATTTACTCATCGCGCGTTGGCCGTAATAGAAACTGATAATGCCTGCAAAAATGGCTTGATCTTCCACATTCCATAAGCCTTCCACCTGCCACGGCAAAGGCGCTTCGGGCAGGAGCGCGAATTGCAATAATTTGACTGATCCATAAAGCACAAAAAGCGCATAGGCGAGCACAGGCCGTACCGTACCATTGAGCGCATCGACCCATTCGATGTTAGTTTGATAGGTTTGATAGATAGCACCCACCTCTGCAATATCAGCTTGGGCGTGAATCTCTTCTAAACGCTCAGCATGGCCTTGCGCTTGCTGCTGCATCTGTAACTCCAAAATTCGCAATTCATGTTTGCGATCTTGATGATCACGTAAGAGCTTTAAAATATCAGGAAAGGCCGCACTGATAAATCCGACGAGTGAACTAATGACCGTTATCATAAACTTCCTCCATTAATAAGATGTTTAATCCCCTCCCACGTGGCCAAACAAAGTCCTGAAAACGCCACACCTAGAATGGAACGCTTCGCCCATTTGGCAACTTCGTCATTGCCTTGGCGCGCTTTGCGGAGATAGATTTGATCGGCTTGTACCTCATGCGGGCTGTCAGGGGTGAAGCCTAAATTACCCAGTGTTTCTTCCACCGATTGCGCGACGATACGTTTAATATCCTCTTCCCCCATAATACGCCTTCCTGTCATTAGAAGTGCCACGCGCCACGAGTGGAAAGATACTGAATCGAAAGCTCAACTACACCGCCGCTAAAACTGCCACCATTGGCGGTGAAGGTGATGGATGTATCGGCGTAATAGCCTTGGGGGTGCTGGGTGATGCCGATATTGGTCGTATCAAGAGCGATGCCGATATCATCGCCGTAACGGGCAGTATCGCCGCTCACGCCGATATCGAAACTCGTTGCACCCGTCACAGCAGTCGTGACACGAGCATTCACGGCAAACACTGTCGCACGGTTAGGAATTTGGATGCTCGTATCGATTGATGCGCCTGAAAGCGTAACCGTTTCGGCCAAACGCTCCACGCGCAAATATTCGCCATTATCTTGCATGATTAATCCGAAAGGAACCCAAGCGGAGCCATCAAACACATAGCGCGTTTGGTCAGCCGCATTGACCACATCCAACCATTTAAAAGCGGACGCAAATAGCCAGCCATTTTGGGTGTAGCAAGTAATGCTATTTTCCTGCCCGATAAAATCATCCGTCGGCGCATCGCCTACAATATAACAATCACCTACCGTTGGAGAGGATGGTGGTGTGTTAACATTAACCTCCTGCACGACAGGACGGGTAAACATATCCAACAGGTTGAGCGCATCATTATGCGTCACTTCTTTTTGCGCCTGCGCGGTGAGAATATAGGGAAGTTGAAGTTTAGATGTTTGGTTCATAATGGTTTCCTTTTTTAAAATTCAGGCATAAAAAAACCTCCTTTCAACCACAGTTAAAAGGAGGCTGGTATTTACCCATGTCTTATTATTTTGCTCTCTGAGGAGCCTCTAACAAACCTGCCATTTGCATTTTCTCTACTAAAGTCTCTCTCGCCTTCTTAGCAGCAACTCTAAGTGTTGAGGCGGGTATATCTAGCTTATCAGCAATATCATCAAAGCTAGGCTTTCTATCCCAACCATTTTCATAGGGAAAGTGATATTCTTTAAAGGCTATTTTTTGAGTCTCAGGGAGTTTTTCAATTTCAGCATGTAATAAATCGTTACCTTCTAAAGATATAATTTCATCTATCGGGTTTTCAGCCGACTTACTAACTCTTTCGACATATCCTTCAAACTTCGTGCTTTCCCTTTTTTGCTTTCTGTAATAATCGTTCATCTTATTCATCAAAACACGATTTAAATAGTTTGATAGGCTGTGTTCTTCCTTCTCTAAAGGGACGGCACGATCTTTAATTTTAGGAATCATCTTTATAAGCGCACCCCCTATTGCAGCATCACGCGCCAACGTTTCTGCCGCAGAACCTACTCGCTTAATGTATAATGTAGTCAGGACATCAGGTAGTTCTGCATATATACCCGCCAATTTGCTCTCATCACCATGATAGTAATCAGCATAATCTTGATTGAACTTCCTAAAATCTACCATTCAACTTTTATAGCATGTAATTATTAACAAATAGTAACCTCATAGATTCACCTGTGCTGCATGACCCCGGCCAATTGTGCCAGAAATTTGATAAATACGTAATGTGATGCTAGTTTGTATTGCACCAAAATCACTGATTTGATCGACTTCGCTATAGGTGGCTTGTGGTATTGAGCTGGTAAGCGTTCGTACCACCGAGGCACCGTTTAAGATGTCGATCTCGTAGCTTTCTGAAAGCTCATTCAACGGAACATCGATCAAATCGCGCCAGTTCGTTTCCGCACGGGAGCGGCGAACCCAATTGATTTCTAGGTTCCCAGTTGCATCGCGCTTACCCTTCACATGTACCGGAGCATAAGGTTTGAGGCCAATACCGCTATGGGTAAAACTGACCGAATCCACCTACCCCAATGTGCTGCCTAACGTAACGGCACGATAGTCACGCGGCAAACCGATAAGGGCGCTAGAGTCACTCTGTTTAACAACCCGTTCATCCAGTATAACGAAGCGTTCCCCGATAGTATGAGTTCCCATCGCCAGCACTACCTACCGCGCCAAGAACCAGACTTGCCATCGCTATTTTCCTTACAGTTTGATTTAAAAAGATTACTTTTGTCGCTTTTAATTAGAACCTTAATAAAAGCTTAATATTTCTATGCTATTTTGAATGAATGGTACGAAACCTACTTATTGTGATATCTTTACTTCTGCTGACAGGATGCAGCCAGAGCTGGAACGGCTTTAGCTTGTATATTTCTGAAGAAGAAACGAACCATTATCGTACCTTTGCTCGTATCACCGATGTGGAAGATACGGAAAAAGTGCATTTCAAAGTCAAAAAGCGTGAACGCCAAGTTATGGCCGAAAAAGAACTTTATAATAACGATAAAGGCATGACATGTAGCCTTGCAGGCGGAAAACATAAAGAGAAAGACTGGAGCACTGGCTTCGTCTTACGTTACGCTTACTAAGTTGCCGCAACTTTAAATAATTTCACAATTTTTGCTTTCCATTCCTCATCGAGCCGATGTTCAATCACCTTTCGCGCTGGCGCATAAGCATGAATAATACTAAAATAGCCATTTTTTGACCCTATAATACCTAAATGCCGCGCCGCGCCATCAATTTCAAATAGCACAATATTTTCTGATTTGAGAGCTTTTGTTTCAATTAGGACATTTTGCAACTTCATATATAAGTTTCTCTCATCAGGCATATGACCATAAGAAAGCTCATCATATGCTGCTAATGGAACCCCCTCAACATCTCTCAGATAAAGCTCTAAAGCCACTCCTATCAACAGCCTGAGGCAATCAACCCCTACTGTTTTAATACGCCCTTGATGGTGAAAAGGTGTTCCAATCCAGCTTCTTGCAGCATCCACAATTTGCATATTTTTCACGCTGTCACATTTCTTTAATATTTCGGTCATCGTTCGGTAATATTTGGTTGCTAGAGTGATTAGTAACGGGGCGCATTGCCCAAATGAAACACTAGGGGGACTTTAAAATGGTGAGACATGTAATTTCAGATTATGGACAATTAAAGAAATATCAGCCACGTATTGCAGTGATTGAGGATAACCATCCGCAAGGCGCAAAAAAAGTGGTCGAATTGATCAAAAAAGCAGGCGCAAAGCCGATGATCATCCCTCGATTTTTAAGTGAGCGCTTACTTGCTTCACAAGAAATGAGCAAAGCTGACATTAACCGCGTTAAAAAAGCAAAATCGCTTGAAGAAGTGCGCGAATTCGATCAGCAAATCGCAACAGCAACCCGCTTACACCTACAATATATCACACGAAAACTCACCTTCGTAGATGCTGTAGTTTTACCGGGTAGTATTTATGACATCCCTCCTTCGGCCTATCACGACACGAAGGTAGACAGCCACACGCAACTTGCACCCCCGATGGATGTGCGCTTCCAAACGGAGCTTATGATGGCTGATTATGCGCTGCATACTCGTAAGATTCCACTTTTAGGCATCTCTGGCGGCATGCAGTTAATTGTGGTTAAAACAGGCGGCAAACTTGTGCAGCATGTTGAAACTTATGATGATTTCGCCAATCAAGTGCTTGAAAATGGTAAAATCGCGGGTATTTCAACGAATGGTGCAGGCATTTTGCTAGAACGCATTAGCGCGAAAAACAAAGAGCTACTTAGCAAGCTCAGCCCGAATTTCAAAATTGTTAAACCAAAATCTATTATCGGTGTGATGCTGAACCAAGAGAAGTTTGAATCAATCAACTCTCGCCGTTTAGAACTTCTGCACCTACATCATCAGGGCGTGCGTCCAAAAGATATCAATCCTTCAGAATTGATCGTGACCGCAACCACGGAAGATGGCCAATATGTAGAAGCGGTTGAGCATAAACATCACCCATTCTGCTTCGGCACGCAGTTCCACCCAGAATATAGCGATAATCTTGGCCTCAAGATGATTACCGAGATGGTCGAATATGCGCGACAGCTTAAAGCACTGCAATTTGATAAGAGCGCAGATGTTCCAGCTTATGTTGAAATGCATGCAGATGAACTACCGGAAGCGTACCAACTCAGCAAAGAAGAGTGGAAAGCTGAAGAGCTGCAATTACAATAAGTTAATTTTAATACCCTAATGTGAAATGCCTGCTTTATGCAGGCATTTTTCTTTGTAAAAACAGTCATTTGTTAATCAAACCGTCACATTTCTCTGCTATTCTATAAGGGTAATAAAGGAGTATTTATGGGCGACCATGCATTATCATTTCTAGGATTCAAAACGGCGAACGAGAAACGCCAAGAAGAATATGATTTTTGGAAACAAAAAGACGCCGAAGAAGCGAAAGCAGAGGAACAAGCACTCAAAGACCTTCCACAAGAACCAGGCTATCTTGATATGTTCAAAAGCTTCCTTAAAGCTTTCCAAGCCTATCAAAAAGGTGACATGAAAGCTGTAAAAGAGAACCTTCTAGCGGGCGTTAGTCAAGTCGCAGGATTACAGCCAGAAGATATCGCAGACGTACTCGAAAAAAACAAAGAAGTTATCATTGATACTGCTAAAACACTCGGCGTAAAAGATGCTGAGCAAACCTTCGATAGCTTCACCGACTATGCTCGAGAAACCTATAGCGGCGAAAAAGAAAAAGGACAAGAAAACGCTGTCGATCAAAATCAAGATATTCGAAATAGACTTGGTCTTAATGATGGCGCCGTAGCACAGCTTGATACAATCAAGCTTGATCTAAATAACTTAGGTGCCGAAACTCTCGCTGCAGCGAATGAAACTCAATTACCAACACCTGACTTTGCCGTGAATACAGAATTCAAGGCAACAGAAATCGAAAACAGCAAGACATTCGCCCAAGGCGCTGCATAAAACCGAGTTACTTCTCTTTTTTCTTTTCCGGTCTGAAACTTTGGCGCATGGTTGGACGTGCGAATAAAGGGCGTTGCCCCATACTCTTCGCATAGCTCCAAACCAAGCCAGCCATCACAATAATCGCCAAGCCAAATACCCAAATAAAGGCTGCCGTATTGGTATCGCCATAAAGGCCAATCACCACCGCAGCACCAAAGACTGCCACCGCAATAAGGAATCCTAATAGCTGCCCTAATATAGTGCTCAAACTATGCACCCGTAGCGCGCGAGATTCCCAATCATGACGGTGCTTCTGTTCACGTTCGAACATATTTAAAATACGTTCTGCAGAACCTTCAATCACGTAATCATACCCTTCCAGAATCTCTGGATGTGGCAACGGGTTATTGCCCCCTCGCCCACGGTTATTGTGACCACCCTTACCTTTATTCTGCGTTTGATTCGCCATCGATGACCAGCTCCTCTATTCCTGCTTCGATATCCTTACCGATACGCTTCCAATCCCCACCGAATGCCTCTGAGGCACTACGATAGGGATAACGATATAACTCCGACGAAGAGGTACTCAAAGTCGAGCAAATACCGGATAAAATATCACGTATAAACATAGGCTGAGAGTAAGTGAATCACTGTACTGACGAAAGGGTTTTTCTGATTTCTCAGCATTTAGGACATCTTACTCTTGCCGTGTCGAGGCAGTTTGCAACAGTTTATCGACGCCTGGCACATGCGGCTCTCCGCGGAAATTAATCGCATTACCAAACCGTTCAACACAAGTTGAGAGCGTTTTATCGCAGCCTTGGCTGATGGTGTAATGATCGCCTAGTTCAATCATATGAGGGAATGGTAAAACCAATTGCACCTGCCCTCCGGCAATAAAGAATTTCACCTCACGGCTAAGGTTACTATTCGCGCCAGAGGTAAAGGTGACGAGGCCATTATCATAACTTCCGGCTGGTTCGGTTCGCCCCGCATCCGTAAAGTGATTCGCTGATTCAACGGCCGTTATCGCTCCAATTTCAGTAAAATTCGTAACATCCACTCCACAGCGCACATCGCCTAATTGCGCACGGCATACAGGCGAATAAAGCTCTCCAATATGTTGCGCTAGCTTTTGGCTAAGGCCACGTACCTCAGCAATAAAATGCTGTTTATTGAGCTACACTTCGCCTAACCAGCCCGTGCGCAACTGCAAGCTGCCTTGCGAAAGATCGTTATTTTAGGAGTCTCCGCCACCAAGGCCCATCACTCCGCCAGCCTCTTGCGAAGCCAGAGCACGATCAACAAAGCTACCTTTTCCGCCTTTTGGCTGATTGCGTGGATCACTCGAAAATTTACCTTCGACTGCTGCACTAGCTTGACCAGAAAGCTCTTGGGGTGCTTGCTGTGCTTGTGTTTCTTGCAGTGCCTGACTTGCCATCTGCCCCTGCTTCACCATCGCAGCACCTTGCTGTGAACGCTCTGTCAAAGCTGTTTTACCTTTATTGATATCTTTCATCACATCAGCAATCGACGTGTTATTCGCCTCATAATATTTCGCAATGAGAGTCGTATTATAGTTCGCTACACCGCCCATTTTCTTGATTTCTGACGAAGCGGCCGCAAGTAACTGAGCATAATGCTGTGAGGTCAGTGGTTCGCCTGTTTCTTCGGCCATACGCATATTGGCAAATTCTTGAAGCATGGTTTCGCCTTGAGTTAAGAACCCACCTGCACTTTGTACCGCTTGGAAACCCATCGTCGAAATTATAGTCACTAACGGATTATTTTTACCCCAGTGGCGCTGTAATTTGCGGGTCGCTATTTCTTGTCCCACCGCACCACCAACAAAAGGCACCAAGTTTAAGAAAGTCGATTTAATATATTGTTTCCGCGCCTCTTTAAGCATAGGCGTTGTGGCACCCGAACCTGAGAGTATACTCCAAGTTGAGATGCTACGTGGATCGACACCTTTCACATCCGCCATTAGCTGTTTTAGAGCACGTAGATTAACTTTCGCGCCTTTAACTTGCTGATAGCCTTCATTCGCAACTTGCCCCCAACGTAGGGTAAAATCGGCAACCTCGCCTAAGGTAACATCCTTTGCCTTTTTCTTCAGACCATCGACCGGATCAACCCAGAAAGATTTATTATTCTCTAATTCCGCTAAATCTTGGTTCGCATTCTTATAATCGCGTAACGTCTTCTTGACCTTGCCAGAGACCTTACCCTTCGCGCCATTTTCTAGGGAAGCAAGAATTTCCTCTTCTGCACCATCAGCTGACAAAAGCGGCTCTGAATCTTTGATAATTTTAAGATCTTTTTTGTTATATTTCGGTGTATATTCTGCCAGCTTCGCTTTGCGCTCTTTTTTATCTTTAATGTGCTTAACAGAGTCGAGCGCTTTTTGCTGATGCTTTGCATCCACTTTAAGACGCGCCGTCATAAGACCCTGGCGCTCTAGTGCAGAAAGGTTGTTAAATTTACCTTCTTCTTTAATACCTGCCTGAATATGCTTCGCTGCTGGCTTCAACAACTTCTGAACGTCTTTTTCTGAAGCGTAGCCAGCATCTTTGCCGGTAAGGCCCTGCTTGATGCGTGCCGCACGGCTAGGGTCATTTGCTGCAGTTTTGAGTGCTTCTTCAAGTGATGCAATCTCATCTTTCTTTTTCGCAATTTTCGTATCGATACGACCCGTCATGTCGAACTGCTTATCTGCAAAGCCAAATATTTTACCTATTTGCGTTAGAAGCGAGCTGCCTGCTTTGGCAGGCTTCATCATAATGCGCCCTACTTTTTCTTCTGCATTAGCGTCTAAAATATTGGTCGTTGAAGCAAGCTTATGAGTCAGCCCGCCCTCACCTTTTTTAACGAAACCTTCCAGCGGAGTATCCATGACCTGCTGAACTGTTTGCAATGCTGTTCCCGCTAGGTTTGCGGCCTTATTACCCGCATGGCGTTTTTTGGGATCTTTATTGCCGCCACCAAGCCAATTGAAAACACCATTCACCGACACACCTGGAACAGGAATCATCTGATCTGGGTTCTTCGCGATATTACCGTACCGCGCTAAACGCATACCACCAAAAAATAGCGCACCTAAGCCGGTCGTAATCAGACCTGCTTTGCTGCCTGCGCGGTTTCCTGTAATAAATGCGGTTGCTTTCATAATTCTCCTCACTTTTAATTATAAAGCGGGAGCGTTACGGTTTTATGACAGTTTTAGGGTTTTTAGCCTTCTAATTGGCTCAACTTAGCGCCGCGTTTCCGACGTTTCTGAACGACTTTTCTGCACTTGCTCGGAAAGTGGTTTTTTATGCCGTTTTTCTTCCAAAATTTCTTCATGACGGCGACGGTTTTGTACTCGTCCTAGTGCTTCTTTCAAAAAGTCTGGCTTATCACCATCCATAAGCGTTGCCGCATCAGCAACTAAATCAGTTAATTCTTGACGGTTTTTCTGCAAATAATGGTTATTTTTACGCTTCATGCCAGAAACAGCTTCGCTTAATGCTTCAATTTGCGAATCATTCAAGCCAATATTCTGTAAATCTTCAGGGCTCATTTTACTCATCGAACTGAATATCTCTTCCATGGTTTCATCCCACAGATCATTTTGCTGATTGCGTAACTCAAATAGCTCTTGTTTTTCAACACCTAGATCGCTCAAAATCTCATTCGATAGGAACGTTGACCATAAGAATTTTTCGTCCTGATTTAAATTCCCCCAACTTTCGGCAAATTGCTCACGCGTGGCTTCCATACGCTTATATTGCTGCGCAGCAGAAACTTTCTTGCGGCTCGACATGCTTGGCTTTTTTTGTAATTCAGCTAAATAGCCATCTAGTTCCGCCCCGTATTTAACCTCGGTGAGGTCTTTACCGCTAAAAGAAGCTATTCCACGCTTCTTATCTACTAATATTGCCAGTGCTTGCGGATGCATTTGGCGTTGTGGATCGCGCATCGCTTCTGCAATTTGTTCCGCTGCCTGCTTGAGACGGCCTTGCATATTACTTGGAATTGCCGCACGCCCTGAATCTTTCTGATGCTGTTTGAAAATATCGACAATATAATCTTCAAGGCTACATTCTTTCTTACTACAGCCAGCAAGCGATAAACTTACAGGAGTAGGGTTTTTCTTCATATGCGTTTCTAACGCTTTAATCATTTTACCCGCGCTCGGCTTTTTAAATGCTGCATCGCTGCGGATATTAAACACCTTAGTCAAAGTAGGCTTTAAGGCAGAAGCACCTGTCGTAACTAAAGGGCCAAGCGCCTTTTCACTAATATCTTTCAGCACTTCATAGCGATTTTTAGGATCATGTAGAGATTCTAACCCAGCACCATTGTTGAACGATTTAATAACACCATTAAGCAAGCCGTTATACTCACGGTCATCTCCTTGCCCTCCATTAACAGAAATTTTATCAAGAAAGCTATCAATACGCTGATCAACATTATCAGCGGCTTTATCCAGCTTACTGGTATTTCCTCTACGCTGACGATTGTAAGGATTTAAATCCTTCACGACCGTATCTAAACGAGCAGCTAACGTGTTTGGAAGGTCAAGTAGCAAAGAAGATAACATGGTTTTGGTATCATTTCTGGCTTTGCTACCAAGCAGCTCTCTTTCGTTACGCACAATCTCCAGATCGGTGTTCATGCTGGTAAACATCCCAAAGTTGCGCGTTCCCGCCGCACGCAAACTACGATTATACTCATTGCTCAAACCAAGGTAGCTCCCAACCGTTTCGCGTATATTTTTTGAGGTTTTGTAAAAAGTGAACCCCATAGGGATCGCTGTAAGCCAGAGATCCTTTGTATAACTCCCCAGTTTCTGCGAATTTTTCGATGATAAGCCGGTACTTGAACCTAGATTGCGCCCCAGCTGCTCCATATTAGGGGCATAAGTACTGGCAACGTGCTTTGAAACCAAACTATAGGCACCTTCCCAGAGGGATTGCCCTTTCGTTTTTAGCCTAAAGCCTTCTGCCAATTTATTGATGGCATCATCACCAGACATTTTTGTTACGTTCTTCGTTACCATAATGCTTTCCGTCGGATTTCCGACATTTATCCACCTTTAAGAATATCAGCGTAATGTTACAAACTGATGAAGGTTTTCAGGAAAATCATGGTTTTAGCATTTTATTTCCTAATCTTTACTTTTTGTTAGGGCTCTGGCGGTAAACTCAATAAATGGAAGCTGTTTTACAGAATGATAACCCGCGCAAACTCCCATGGAAGGCCATTGGTAGTGTAGTTGTTATTTTAGCCTTTCTTATTGGCTGTGTGGGTGCTTACAGCTATATCTACAACCAACGCCCAGATATCTATCAAAAAGTACTGCTCAAATTAGATCGCTTGGGAATAACCCAACCTGCTCCAGAAGAGTTGGTTCGAATTGATGAAATCAACAAACTCACTATTTCTTACGAAGAAAAACAGATACTTATCAAGAAAACAATTTTCTTAGGTGCCAGCCCGCGCATGGTCATGCTCGCTCTTGGCCAACCAAAAGAAGGACATCGTGTTAGTAGCACTGAAGCAGATAAAGAAAAGATTATTTTGGTCTATCACTTACCTGAAGAGTTACGCCCTACCATGCTTCATTTTGATAATGATAAACTTGTTAAAGCGGAAAAAGGGTCAAGCATTGATTTTTCCACCACTCCTATTCCCTATACAGGCACAAATTCTGAATAAGCACGAAAGCGAATCTCTCCGCGATGTGTCACCCCCCCCATCACCATACCGCTTAAAGCAGAATCCTCGTTCAGCACGGCATAAAGCGCTTGCTGAATAAATTTATGAACAAGATGTGGCATACGCCTCCTAACTCTTATTGATTCTAACTCTTAACAACCCAGGGCTTAAGTCACAAAGATTAGTAATTCGTTAAGAGTTAATCTTTATTTACACAAATAATATTAACTTTAACTATTCTCTTCAGCCCAAAGCTCATCTACTAACACCCAGGTCGTTAATGTATCGCCAATACTGTCTTGCGAGGTTACTGCACACTCAAGGCGAATACGCTGCTTAAAACGAGAAGCGCTGTTATCACCATCACGACGGCGGATCATAGTCGTACCTCACAGTATTGCTCCCATAAGGCTTTAGCCTCAGGGCAAAGCGTCGCAGTTTCTTCGCGATGGTGATAGAGATAACCACCGCAGTAACGGCTGACTTCATATAACTGTCCTTTACGGAACAGACATAAACGCACACCAAGTGGTGACACCCACCGCGTGCTTCGCATTTTGATTTTCATAGGGTTACTTTCTTTTACGCTCGCTATCGCGAGGTCAGGAAACCGAGCGGTGACAATAAAAACATTCCCTAAACGCGGCCTTTTTGCGATTCCAATTCTTGTATTTTGCGCTCTGCCTCTTTTTCTTTTTCTAATGCATCAAGCTCACGGAACGTGGCATTCAAACCAACGGCAAAACCTAAGAAATCCGGTACATTTACATTCACAATCGAAAAAGCCACCGATTTACCAATTTCATCACGGCGGTTTTCATTTTTGGCAGGTAATTTATTAATCCCATCTTGAATGACTTTACGAGCATCACGTGCTTGCTTAGGCATAATTAAAGGAATACCAAGAACCGCACCAAGCCCCACAAAAGTGTCAATCATTTGAGTTTTAAATACTTTTTTACCACCCAAGTTGATATCTAATTTTTCATCTAACACGTTACGCACCGCAATGGTCGAAAGAATATTAGTAAGCCCCATCGCAATAAATTGAGTTAGCGTGCTAGCTTGTATCTCATGCTTGAGCTGATCATTCTTCTTTTCGGGTACCTTGTTTTTACCATTTACAGTATATTCAATACCACTATAGCGCTTCAGAGATTGATAATCCTCATAATCCATAAAGCCTTTCCATGCTCTTGGGCGAAGGTAACCAGGCCCCTTCTCAGGCAAATCACCTGTATAATTTTTCGCACTATTGTTAAAAACTTTAACAATAGATTTTTCCCACTCTTTTACCATTTTGGGTTTGTGATTCTTAAAAACATAACCCGCAACCGCTGTCAGACACATACTGACGACTTGCGCTGTACCTGCAGCAAAAACCACGCGTGACTTCTTGGACTTTGGAGCGATTTTCTCTAGGAAAGTTTTAGGCTTCTGACCTTCTTCTGACGACTCAACAGCATGTTTCACAGCCCAGTCGCTTTTCGCCACTTTGCTCGTGAATTTTTGATCTGTTTCTGTTTTTATCGTCATTTACACATAATACTCCACCCTCATTGTACCTAAATAAGGGAAAAAGCAGTGTTAAGGTTTTATGACGATTAAAGCTTAACCTTCGTCTGGAATTTCGATATTGTCGGAAATATTCTTTCCAGCATCCTTATCAGGAATATCAATCATTTGCTCATGATTGAAACCATACTCATCTTCCATCTTTTTCTGTACTTCAGCCGAAGGCTCACCTTCACCTGATTCGATGATCACACCATGATCCTCTGGATAGAACATACCGCTTTCTTGCGCAGCCATGAAATCTTCCAATTTATCAGCACGTACCGCTACATAGGCATAGATACCATTGCCATCTGGGCTTTCACCACGAACAAGCAAAATACATACGGTTTTTTCAGTTACTTCTTCTTGCGAAGGTGAAGATTCAGCCACTTAGACTCTCCTGATAAGTAATAATAATTAACCATTATGGTAACTTATCCACAGGATTGGTCAAGTGACAAGGCTATTACAGTGCAGCTGAGGAGGGAAATAGAACCCATAGTGCCCTATTTCCCTCATACAGCTCAACACCAACTATGCAGCGAGTTTTAAAAATTTAATCGCATCAGAGTTCACAACATCGCCGCCTACACGCTTAGTGGTATAGAACTTCACGAATGGTTTATCGGTGAATGGGTCACGCAAAGTACGGATACCAATACGGTCAACAATCGTGTAAGCACGACTGAAATCACCAATCGCAACCGATAGGCTATCTGAAGCGGCCACTGGCATATCCGTCGCTTAACGAACAGGAGCCCCAAGCAACATATCATTCGCACCTGAAGCCAAACCTGACTGACATAGATATTACTCAGATGTTGTATCTTTAAGCAAACGAGCCGCTTGCACGACCGTACGATTCATCAAGAAACTCGCACGTGTCGCATAATCTTCTTGCAGGCTGTAATAAAGCCTCACAAGACCATCCGCTGTTAGCGCACCATCAGAACCGTCTGCGATCATGCAGGGTTTAATGCTGTTTACATTCGCGAGCAATCCATCAAAGCACTCAAACGTGACTGCCAATGGCGAGCGCAGACGAGTTCAAATAAAAAAGATATATCCAAAAATAAACAACTTGAGGAGGCGTAAATGGCATTTACCAACCGCCGCGGACGCCCAAAGGTCGAACACGAAGAAACCGATAAAAGCACAGTAGAGTTACAAAAAAAAACGTAGACAAAACCTTATGATAGAACCTCTCGACTGGTTACGTGAGCATGACATCATCACCGGCAAACAACATTGGTGCGGCATGCATTTTCGTTGACTTTATACACTTCGCTACGGCGCTACCACGGTACAGTCACTCGATTCAGCTCGTGAATTCGGCATTTACCACAAAGAAGAAGATGACGAATGGAAACAAGAGCGCGAAGAAGAATGGAAAGAAGCGATTACCGCATTAAAACGAGAAAAGCTGCTACAGGTTGCACTAGAATATTGCATTTACCAACAAAATACTCCGCAAGCTTGGCAAACCCGCTCAACTCACGCATTCCAATTCCACACTATTAGCAGACTCCACAATTCCCTCACCTCATTAGAAAAACTGTGGTCGCGGCGCATCAGTTTTTTCTAAGCCTTCACAAAAACTTCATATTTTAGCAAAAAATATATCAAATTTTATATGATTTTACAGAAACTTACATAACACTCCTCTCTAGAAACCGCTTTGTTGGTTTGCTAATTTATGTTAATATTAAGTTAGCTGAAAAATTCAGCGTATGTGTGAGAGAACAAGGCTTCTCTCTAAAATGAAGAGCTAATGTTAAGGAGACTATTATGACTATGCTCAAAAAACTTTTTAAAGATGAATCAGGTGCGACGGCAATTGAATATGGCCTTATCGCAGCGCTTTTGTCTGTTGCTATCATCGCAGCATTAAGCTTCGTGAGTGGCGAATTGAACGATGCCTACACCAACGTTGGTGATACGCTTCAAGACTCAAACTCTGCTGCTCCATAAGCTTTAGAGTTTACTCAAAATAAAAGCCTCGCCTTTTGGCGGGGCTTTTTTATTTGAATCAATCAGATAGTTTCACCTGCAACCAATGCAGTAAGGATATCAAAACAACACCGGCAGCAATACAAATCGCCACAATACCTAACTCTCCTGCATCTGACTTCGTCATAAACGGCAATGGCCATAATTGCGGTAAGGTTCCTGCAATCAATCCTGTAATAAACATCAACATTGTGCCGTGATACCTTGATAGCAACCAAGTTAAAATTCTTACAAACAATAGCATTCCAACTGCTAACCCCGCCATAAAGATAGTTAACACTGGCCAGTGTAGAGTTGCTAACGCATTTAACATTAGTTCATACTTGCCAAGCATTAACAGAAGATACGAACCTGAAACGCCAGGCAAGAGCATCGCTGAAACCGCTATCATGCCGCTTAGAAAAATAAAAGGCTTTGTATCGGGTAATGCATCAATATTGAGCGATGTTAGCGCTAGACCAACCGCCGTACCGATAGCCAAAGTCAACAAACGCATGAATTTGGCACTTTTTTGTTGCGTCAGAAATACCACCACTGTGGCGAAGACCATCCCGAAGAAAAAACCATAGACTTGCGGTTTATAGTAAACCACCCAAGCTGGCAGCGGAATAATACGCGTGAACACAAAGAGTGCTATTAAAATACCGCAGCCAACACCCGCTAGAGTTTTAAAATCCACCTCTTCCCAGACCATTTTCCACTTCCCCGTGATAAAATGATAAAATGCATCTGCATTGAGTGATTTCAGTGCTTGCATGAAGCGTTCATAAATCCCTAAAATGAAAGCCATGGTGCCGCCGGAAACTCCGGGGACAAGGTCGGCAGCGCCCATAACAAAGCCCCGCAATAATAAACCAAGAAAGTCGCGCATAGTGTGATGGAAACTGCATTGAATCGACACGAAAATCAAGAGGGTAAAACTACCACTTACCTAGACCGCCTAAACCCGCCGCAGCGCGAGGCAGTGACAACGATTGATGGAGCAGTTTTGGTACTTTCTGGCGCTGGTACAGGCAAAACCAGCGTGCTGACCGCGCGCATTGCACACTTACTCAACACTCAGAAGGCATGGCCGAGTGAAATTCTCTCTGTGACCTTTACTAATAAGGCCGCACGCGAAATGGCAGGGCGTGCGGAAGCACTCGTCACTAATGCCGAAGGACAAAGCAGTGGACCATTACCGTGGCTTGGCACATTCCACTCGATTAGTGCTAAAATTTTACGCCGCCATGCGGAGATGATTGGTTTTAGCAGCGACTATATTATTCTGGATACGGATGATCAAATTCGTCTTATTAAAACGATTCTGACAGAGAAGAACATTGACCCGAAACAAAATCCGCCAAAGCAATTTTTATGGAATATCCAGAATTGGAAAGATAAAGGCTTAACGCCTGAAAAAGTCTCTCATGCGGATAAAATGATGACAGGTGGCAATCAAGTATTTGAAATTTATCAAGAATATCAAAAACGTATGCTCAATATGAATTGCATGGATTTTGGTGACCTTCTACTTCACTGCCTCAGCTTGTTCAATAAATACCCTGATATTTTGCAGCAATATGGTCAACGCTTTAAGTATATTATGGTGGATGAGTATCAGGATACAAACATCGCCCAATATCTCTGGTTACGCCTACTCGCCCTTGGTCATAAGAATATTTGCTGCGTGGGTGATGATGATCAATCCATCTATGGTTGGCGTGGAGCTGAAGTAGGAAATATTCTAAAATTTGAGAAAGACTTCCCCGGCGCTGTCACAATTCGCCTCGAACAAAATTATCGCTCAACTCCGCAAATTTTGGCCGCTGCATCGCATTTAATCAATTATAACGATACACGTTTAGGTAAAACCCTTTGGACAGATGCCGCAGACGGCGACAAACTCCAACTACAAACCACCGCCGATAGCGAAGAAGAAGCCTACCAAATTGGCGAGAAAATCGAACACTTACGTCGTCATGATGTCGCCTATAGCGAGATGGCCATTTTGGTACGCGCAGGCTTCCAAACTCGTCAATTTGAGGAACGCCTACTTACACTAGGCCTACCCTACCAAGTGATTGGTGGGCAACGCTTCTATGAACGTGCGGAGATTCGCGACATTATTGGCTATCTGCGTGTAACGCAAACCGCCTCCGACAATCTTGCTTTTGAACGCATCATCAACACCCCCAAACGTGGTGTTGGAAAAGCAACTCTGGAGAAAATTCACTCCGCCGCTCGCACATGGAATATTAGCTTACATGATGCTGCCAAACGCCTGATTGATGAGAAACAAATGCGCGGCAAAGTCGTCGATTCCATCACCCACCTACTAGGCCAATTTGCACGATGGCGCACGTTACTTGGCACTATGCCGATTGGCGAAATCACCGATATGATCCTCGATGAATCCGGCTATCGCGCCATGTGGGAGAAAGAAAAGAACGCCGAAGCCAATGGCCGTTTGGAGAATTTACGCGAGATGGTGCGCGCAATGGGCGACTTTGAGAGCCTCACCGCCTTCCTCGAACATGTTGGCTTAGTGACTGATATCGCCGAAGCCAATCGTGGTGAAGATGGCGAGATGGTCACGCTTATGACCCTGCATGCTGCCAAAGGACTCGAATTTGATTGTGTCTTCTTACCCGGTTGGGAAGAAGGGTTATTTCCGCATCAACGCTCCTTAGATGAATCCGGAAAAGAAGGTTTAGAAGAAGAACGCCGCCTCGCCTATGTGGGCATCACGCGTGCGCGCAAACAAGTATTTATCAGCCATGCTGAACGCCGCCGATTCTTCACCAAAGGTGGCATAGAATGGCAGCCAACGGTGCCTTCACGTTTCATTACAGAGCTACCAGCAGAACATGTAGAGAGCCAAGACCACTATAGCCGTCACAGCTATAACCGCTTCTCTCAGAGCCGCGATAATTTCGCCGATGAAATGGCGAGTATCATGCAAAATGCTGGCGGTAGTTTCGGTGGCTTCCCGCAAAAAGACAAAAACAAAACTGCCACTCAATCCCGTGATTCTTACGCCCCGGGCACTCGCGTCGCTCACGCAAAATTCGGTGAAGGTATAGTCATTAAGAAACAAGATGACACACTCGAAATCGCCTTTAATAGCGGTGAAACCAAACGCATTATGAGTGAATTTGTAGAGCTGGTTTGAAGTGGATATATTGACTAAAAGCAACTTAACAAAAAAGCGTATCAAACGCTTACACCAATCACTATCGGTACAGTTTATACTTGAATTACCATTCTTTATATGGGGCACCCATTACTTAATGGATTCTCCAAGAGGAGGATGGGTTATAGGGCTGATAGGAATAGCTGGCAGCCTGAAAACCATTCACAAAAAGAGGAAACGTCTAAAAGTTGCTGAAACAGGTGAAATTAAAACCGTTACCGTATCAGAAGATAGTGTCAGAACAAATTATGGTCATCGCATCATCGTATCATATGTCTATGATAACAAAACTCATACTATCTCTAAGTTCGATGCAGAAAGCTTTCAGTCTCTTCCTAAAAAAGATGAAAAAATAGATATTTGGGTCAATGCTCAATACGCAAACACTCATGTTTTATACCATCATCATGAAGGCAATAAAAACGCAAAGCTATGCTACTATAAAGAGTTACTATCGATCCTTCGAGAAGGATTAATAATTATAGGCCTCGCAATCGTAATTATAATAATCGCACTATTCGCAGGAGTAGTTACGGGTTAACAGTAGCACTCAGTTAGTAAAAAATAAAAGATCCCTGCTAAGCACTTAGCAGAGATCTTTATGACGGGTTTTAATTTAAAGGCTATAAATAGCCCTTACAACTAATGTAGAGGAGCCTGTGTTTCGCCAGCTCATATCTGAGCTGAAAGTCACTTTGCCCAATTTGTAGACAACCCCAGGACCCGCTCCGAAGAACCATGCGTCCGGCTGTTCAAAAGTGAACAATTTAGCCCAACGGTGCCCTGCCGTTGCGGTTGCTCTTATAGAGAAACTATCACTTAGTTTCAGTTGAGCTGCCGAAAGGCCGCCCAATGAAAAGGCAAAAGTTTCACTAAAAGCCCCCGTAGCCGAGATATGCTCGGCAGTAAGGACAAAGGGAATGAACCATTTACCCTTCTCAATCTTAGCGACTCCTTGTGAGAGTGCTAAGATGAGAGGTGTTTGGGTCTCTCCCGTGAAGGGGTTTTGTAAATCACTATTCCCCGTCCGAATAGTGAATTGTGAATAAAATGGGGTATTTACGCTTACCCCGTAAGCATTGATATCGGTGGTTTGCCCCTCGATATCCAAAGTCGTAAAGTTTGCCGAAAGGCCAACTTCCCAACCTTGCTGTGCGATTACCATCAACGGCAGTGCTACCACTAATAACAAAATTAAAGAAATTCTCATGTTAAAGAGTTTAAAGAATGAAAAAATATAGGAAGACTTCAAAAATTTTCGAAATTCAACCAAATGATTAGGCAGCATTATAGCATATTGTGCGCCTATTATGAATAGATGACAAATACCACCTAACTATCTGTTGTTAAATTTCTTTACCACACTGTCATAGAATCTTCATATTTAAAAAAAACGTAAAAACTTACGTTATCTTTACTTTTTCATCTTAAAATCAATGCATGGTATCGGATAAAGAACATACGAATTATAGCACCAAAGCGCACTATGATCACTTATGGAAGTTGCTTAGCTATATCGATAAGCCAACCATTTCCGATGCAGCTATCGTTATGTGTGAAATGGGGAATACAGGCTGGTGGGATGCTGATCTTCATGCTGTCAACAAAAAGACCCGCGAAACGACATTTGAACAAGGGGCAATCTTACACGAAGCAGGGCATATCATTTCCTATGCGGGGCATACTCCCTTTCAAGAAGGAATGAGCGGTGCATTGATGGAAGGTTTTGGAGAAGCTCATAGCGACGATATTCAAAATTCTCTAGAGGCATTAGAAAGAACGTTAGCCTTCTATCAACGTAGCGGAAAGAACTTTTACCGAGAGAATTATGAACAAATTGAAAGTAAAATCGCGTACCAACCACGCGATATCGCTATTAACTATGCTGCGGGAATGTATCTCTATCAAAAATTCAACGCCCTTTTCAATCAGGGAGAGGGGAAATGGGGCTATGATGAACAACTAAAGTTCAGCCGAAATTATGATAAGCACGATGAGTATGATGCATCTGCAAAAAAAGTTTCTGCCGATGAACGTGAAGATAAAGATCAGTATGACGCACTACCCCCTAACTTACTGAAGCTATCATCTAAAGAATGGCGCGCAATTACCGCCATCGCAACGGGACTTTATGATGCCAAGGATACGCCCTACCCGAATCGTCTAAAACCCATTCAAGACAAGCTGGAGAAGATGGGGATTCGGCAAAATTTTAATGAAAAATATAAAGACAGCAAACATGCTGCCAACATCACAAAAAAACGTGAGGGACTAGACCTCACCGAAGCTCCGCATGGCGGCTGGGAAGGTCGAGTAAAACGCCCTGTTACCCCAAAAGAAGACAGAACGCGATAACGCTAAAACCAAACACATTGTAGTTGAGTTTGTAGAACTCGCTTACACAAATATTTCAAATTAACAAATATTAAACTTTTTCAAGTTATACTGCATCTATGAGTAGCAATTACGATTATGTTAAATTTTCGACACTTGAAGAAGTTCTCACAAGCATGGAGACCTTCCCAAACCAAGGTCCTTTAAGCACATTCTATGGAGGTGAAATTAAAGGAAATAGCAAAGATATTGCTGACGCACGAAGAATACTTCAAAGTGCAGGCATCAAATCAAATATCAACCGTTCAGGTGATGGAGCTGAACCTCGCTTAGTCATCAATATTTTACCTGAGAAGGTATTAGAAAAGTATAATAACCTAAATCATACCGCCTTAGCGAATGAAACAGGAAATTGGAAAAGCGACAGCACCTATGTTACCAGCAACAGTGCTGCTAGCTTTGCTGAATCACTTCAAGAAATGGAACGCCTAGTAAAAGGTCCTTTAAAAGAAGAATGTATTTTATTGAAAAAAGACTTATGGGCTTTAAAAAATGGCGAACCACGAGATATCCCACACTCGCAGCTTCAAGAATTAATAGATAAAGTGACAGATAATTTTTCTGGTTTTCGAGTAAGTGCCGTTGCACGAGATATCAAAAGGGAACTTCCGAACCCAAGCCCTTACCTTGCCTAAATAAATAGAGCCCCTACCCCGCCTTGCGTGCTAATGGCTTGAATTTAATCGCACGTGGTTCGAATTTGTGGCCGTGGCGGCGCTCATAATCAGCTTCGTAATCGGCGAAGTTACCTTCAAACCATTCCACATGGCTATCGCCTTCAAAGGCAAGCATATGCGTGGCAATGCGGTCTAGGAACCAGCGATCATGCGAAATAACAATCGCGCAACCTGCAAATTCCAGCAAAGCATCCTCAAGTGCACGTAGCGTTTCTACATCCAAATCATTGGTCGGCTCATCGAGCATGATGACGTTATTGCCAGCTTTCAGCATTTTAGCGAGATGCACGCGGTTACGTTCACCACCAGAAATCTGCCCCACTTTCTTCTGTTGATCCGAACCTTTAAAGTTAAAGGCAGAACAATATGCACGGGATTTCATTTCGGTTTTACCGAGATAAATCATATCCGTTCCGCCAGAAATTTCTTCCCATACGGTCTTATTATCATCGAGGGAATCGCGGGATTGGTCGATATAGCCAAGCTGTACGGATTCACCAATGGTGATCTTCCCTGCATCGGGTTTTTCTTGTTCAGTAATCATTTTAAACAGCGTCGTTTTACCGGCACCGTTTGGCCCAATCACCCCGACAATAGCCCCCGGAGGTATATCGAAGCTAAGGTCATCAATGAGCAAACGATCACCAAAGGCTTTTTGAATGCTTTGCGCGTTGATGACATTTTGGCCTAAACGCTCCGCTGCTGGAATGATGATTTGTGCATTACCACTGCGCTTCTCAGCGGCATTACGCACCAATTCATCAAAGCTTTTAAGACGCGCTTTTGATTTGGTTTGGCGCGCTTTTGGCGAAGAACGCACCCACTCCAATTCTTCTTCAATTTTCTTTTGTTTATTGCCTTCTTCACGCTCTTCTTGCGCAACACGTTTAGCTTTCTGCTCCAAATAGGTGGAATAATTACCCTCGTAAGGGATGCCCTGCCCGCGATCGAGTTCCAGAATCCATCCAGTGACATTATCGAGGAAGTAACGATCGTGGGTAATCATCACGACAGTACCAGCATAATCAGTTAAAAAATGCTCAAGCCATGCGACAGATTCCGCATCTAAATGGTTGGTTGGCTCATCAAGCAGCAACATATCTGGCTTTTCGAGTAAGAGCTTACACAGCGCGACACGACGCTTCTCACCACCGGAAAGCTTCGTCACATCGGCATCACCGAGCGGGGTGCGGAGTGCATCCATCGCCACTTCAGCTTCACGTTCTAAATCCCATGCGTTAGCAGCATCGATTTTATCTTGTAACTCAGCCGCTTCATCGGCGACATCATCATTATAATCCATCATGATTTCGTTATAACGGTCAACGAGCGCTTTCTTTTCTGCCAAGCCCATCAGGATATTTTCCATCACGGTTTTGGACTCATCCAGATGTGGCTCTTGCTCTAAATAGCCGATTTTTGTGCCTTCAGCTGCCCAAGCGTCGCCGACAAATTCCGTATCAACACCGGCCATAATCTTCAAAAGCGTCGATTTACCTGCACCGTTAGGACCTAAAAGACCAATCTTTGCACCGGGGTAAAAGCTCAGATGGATACCCTTAAGCACCTCCTTACCACCAGTGTAAGTTTTCTTAAGGTCATGCATGTGATAGATAAATTTTTCGCCCATAGTCGCTCTCTTGCTTGTTTTAGGCGCGTAAGCTAGTGTTTTTAGTGGATTTATGCAAGCCTCAGTTGAAGAGTTGACATAAATTCTTAACAGTTTTTGTTTATAATGAGAGCATGCCAACGGAAGAACAAATTAAACTCTATATCGATTTTCTTGGAGAAGAGATCAAAGGCGGACATGAAGATATCGATAGTATTCTCGATATCATCAACGATTTAGGTAAAAAGAATATAGAGTCATTCGTTGCAAAGTTTTCGGATGCGAAGACAAAGCTTGATAGGAAGTATCGCCTCAAAGGCTCTTCTGATGAACAAAACCTTAACTATTTCACTGAATTTTTTACCCATTGGAAACACGACGCGACTAAGGAAATAGAAGAAGGAATTATTACCAAAAACAAAAAACACCTACAGCAAGATAATGTACAGATTACCGCGATTACTAAGAACACTTTTGGCAATGCTAAAACTTCACTCACAGACCTAAAACACGAATATGGAATGTTCATTAGCCTAGAAAGCAACAAGCTGAAATATAAAGACAGACGCTTATGGAGAAGTGCAGCGGGCAAGCTTTATGAAATACACAATAGTCGACTCGATTACCTCTACGAAACTACGAAAAATACGATTAAAGATCGTCAGGCTATGTTCTCGAAAGAATTGAAAGGTTCTAAAAACAATTTTGAAGAAAGTTTACAAAACTTTGGTAATCAAAAAATTGAAGAATTAAAAAATTTCTTAGAGTTAAACTCAAAAGCAGAACCTAAAGAAGTCGATAAACTGGTCAAGTTTACCGATTCACTGAAAGGACAATTCGCTGATTTTGAGATAGCAGCGGCTAAGAATCTAGACCAAGAATTAAATGCAGGCTTTGATTCTTTCAGAATCGCTATGGAGGAAGAAAAGGCAATGTTCAACACTAACTGCCAAGCAGGGGTCAAATCTTTCAAAGAAGACTTGGGAAAACTTACAGCAACCCATACCGCTATTGCTAAAGAGCAACAAAAAGGTCCTAATAACCCACTCCAACGCGGTTAACGCATTTTTTCACAAATAAGCCACGCATCTTACGCTTTTGTTAAGTTTTTCGCTTTATCATCTGTTAAACACTGGTAAAAGGCTTCCCGCGTACTACATTGAGACAATAATAGCCTGAGAGAATTGCGGAAACGGATATGAATGACATGGATATGGAAGACGACATCTTAATCGACTACCCCACAATGATTGACGACGCCATGCGTAGCGTGGTTAAGCAAGCATTGCGTCAAGTTGAAGCAGAAGGCGAGTTACCGGGCGAACATCATTTCTTCATTACATTCGATACAAATTTTGAAGGCGCTGAACTCTCTTCAACGCTGAAGAAAAAATATCCGCATGAAATGACCATCGTATTACAACATCAATTCTGGGATCTTGTCGTAACGGATGAGCAATTCTCTATCACGCTCAGCTTCAATAAACGCCCTGAGCAACTTGTAGTACCTTTCGCCGCGATGACCGCCTTTGCAGACCCGTCTATCAAGTTCGGCCTACAATTCCATCTTGTCGATGATGATTACGACTTTGACGAAGAAGAAGATGAGCTGCCTTTAGTCGATGGTGACCCTGTCAATGATGCAAGCACCAGCAAGAAAAGCAAAGATAAGCGTCCGGTGGCTGAAGTCATCAGCATCGATACATTCCGCAAATAATCATGGAATTTATGCAGCAAGCATTAGACCTTGCGCAAAAAGCCGCTAGCTCCGGCGAAGTTCCTGTGGGTGCTGTTATTGTACAGAATGGCAACGTTATCGCCAAAGCCCATAATCTCACCGAAACCGATAACGACCCTTCGGCTCATGCCGAGCTACTTGCTATACGCGCTGCGTGCAAGTTTTTGAAATCCACTCGCCTACCCGATTGCGATCTTTACGTCACGTTAGAACCTTGTGCTATGTGTGCAGGCCTTATTAGCTTTGCTCGTATCAGACGGCTTTATTTTGGAGCTTATGATCCAAAGGGCGGTGGGGTCGAACATGGTGGACGGTTTTATCAGCAACCTACCTGCCACCATGCACCTGAGGTCATTGGCGGTGTCATGGAATCTGATTGCGCGCTTGTATTGAAAGATTTTTTCGCCGATAAACGGTAGCATGAACCTTACTTATCGCCCCGCGACTAAAGCCGATATCCCGAACCTTCGTGAATTTTCTATCCGCACCATGGTTGAAAAATTTGGACACCTCTACAAACAGGAAGATTTAGACCAGCATTTAGAAGAAGCTTACTCCGAAGAGTTCCACCATGCAGCGTTAAACACTTGTAAGTTCTTGCTCGTATTAGATGAAGAAAAACTCATCGGTTATGCCAAATGGGGTGATCTTGGGTTACCCGTAGAAACGCCCATTACACCGAATGGCGAGATTCACCGCCTTTATGTGGATAGCACTTATCGCGGTCAGAAAATTGGGCATAAGCTGATGCAACATATGATGGATGACATGGCCGATAAAAAAGCCATTTACCTAAGCGTCTTTTCCGAAAATGAAGGTGCCCAGCGATTCTATGACCGCTACGGTTTTAACAAAAAAGGCGAGTATAAATATATGGTCGGCAGCCACGCCGATCACGAATTTATTTATGGGTTGGAACGTTAGTTATTATAGTCCTTCATCACGCGGGCTTTTTGTTTATCCCAATCGCGCTTTTTGATGGTATCACGTTTCTCAAATTCTTTCTTACCTTTACCTAAACCTATGAGAAGTTTTGCTAATCCACGATTGTTAAAGTAAAGCTTTAACGGAATCAGAGTAATACCTTTTTTGGCAATCTCACCCATCAATTTCTTTTCTTGCTTCTTATGTAGCAGGCATTTACGCGGACGTTTTTCTTCGTGATTTTGACGATTCCCCCCAGCATAAGGGGCGATGGCTCCACCAAGCAGCCAGAGGCCACCATCTTTTTCACCCACATAGGCTTCATTAATTTGCGCCTTGCCGTTGCGCATGGATTTCACCTCTGTACCGGTTAAAATCAAACCCGCTTCCACCTCGTCGAGAATCTCATAATCATAGCGTGCACGTTTATTGTTCGCGACAACGCCATGCGAGATTAAGGTATTCTTACTACTCTTTTTGGAAGCCATGATTGTATTGGCCTAAATCAGATTTAAGCCAGCAAGTGCAGCATCAATCTGCGCTTTCGCCACTTCATCTACAGGCAGAATAGGCAAACGAACTTCCGGCGAACATTTCCCCAAACGCGATAATGCATATTTCGCTGGGGCGGGAGAAGACGTGCAGAACATGGCATCATGTAACGCCACTAAACTATCGTGTAATTCCAAGGCAGCTTTTGAGTCGCCCGCGAGTGTGAGTTCTTGAATTTTTGCCAGCGCCGCTGGCATGACATTCGAAGTTACGGAAATACAGCCAACTCCGCCCATGGCGTTAAAGCCAATTGCGGTCATATCTTCGCCTGAAAGCTGGATAAAATCATTCCCCGCCAATGCACGTAAACTGCTCACACGCGACAAATCACCCGTCGCATCCTTAACACCAACAATACGCGGCAATTCCGCCAAGCGAGCGATCAAATCATCTCCCATATCAACCACGCTACGCCCCGGAATATTGTAAAGAATAATCGGTAAATCGCAGGCATTATGGATTGCCTCAAAATGGGCATAAATACCGTCTTGCGAAGGCTTATTGTAATAAGGTGCAACCGATAAAATCGCCTGCGCGCCACTAGCTTGTGCTGCTTTAGCAAGTAAAATTGCCTCATCGGTTGAGTTTGAACCAGCACCAGCGATAATTGGCACACGACCGGCAGAAATTTCAACCGTACGCTTCACCACATGCATATGTTCTTCATGCGTAAGTGTTGCGGATTCACCTGTTGTACCACAAGGCACCAACCCATGCACACCCTCTGCAATTTGCCAGTTAACCAACGCTTCAAGCGCATCATCATCCACTGTACCATTACGAAACGGGGTGACGAGAGCCGTGATAATTCCGTGAAATTTTTCCATGAGGCAATCTAACGAGAGTCACCTCTTTAGGCAATAGCGATAAAAAAATCCCCCACAGGAATAAACCTGCGAGGGAAAGGTGGAGAGAGAGGTAATTTTAATTTCTACAACCCATAACGGGCTTTAAGTGCGATAACGATTGCGTTACGATCTGCATCAGAAAGCACTTCTTTAAAGAGTAAAAAACTGCGCAACCAACCGATACCGGTACGAGATGAATGTGCAGGGTCTTCATTAAATAAACGACCATTGCCCAATACACGTGTGGCACTTGCTGCACCACCACCGCCTTCTAGCGTGGTGCCATAATGCACTTTCACATCTGCCTGATCATAGGTAATCGCAAAAGTCTCAAACCCTGTATAAGGGCTGCCATCCAGCGTGGAGCCTTTACCGTAAGCCACAAAACTGAAATTTTGTGCATCAGAGCGTAATTGACGCAAGGCGACACTTTTATCAGATGTTTCTGCTCCACCAAATGCGAATACAACATTTAGAGAGGATCCTGTCGAAGGATCCGCCGCTGTGTCATCACCCAAAAAAAGAGCCATTACCGTGAAGGGGTCATCATTGGTAATACCGTGTGTAAAATCAAGTTTACGCCCCGTATCACCATTACTGTAAATCGCGGGATAGCCGTCCTTATCCGCCTGATAAACGGGCATTGGATTACTTCCTACTTGTAGCGCATGATTGCCCTTACCAGATAAATCATTCCACTGGCTGACATTATCGCTAGCATCTTTGGTGATAGGCGAATCAATCGCATCTAGATAAACCTCCAATGAAGGTCGTAAAACGAACTGGGTAAAGGCGTTACCGCCATAACTTGCTAATGTTGTTAATAAGCTCATGAGCCGCTCCTTATACAGGACGCGTCATAAGCGTAATATCAGTCGCACCATCCTGCGCCGTATCCGCCACAAGTTTGATGAAGCGTAAGCCTGCTACTTTCGCAGGTTCAATCACTGTCATACGTGATGCACTTGCAGTGATACTCACTTGTGCACCCGCCATATCATGCACATCAATAAATGCACCCGCGGCAGAGCTAGCCGCTTTAAGCGTTACAGCAGCACCATCAAATTCTGCAGGGAAAGCGAGAGCTGAAAGCGTCGTACCAGAAAGGTCAATCGCACCCGACTCGGTTGCTGTATCGGCAATAGTTGCCGTGAGATTACTGGTAATAATAGGTTGAAATTGGGTAGACTCAGCCATGATAATTCCTCTTGAGGTTCGTTAGATTAACCTGAGGATATGGGCAGAATTCACTCTCCGGAAGGAGCTAAAATAAACAAATTTCTCGGTACGAAATCAACAAGGGCTTGTTGAACCACTGACAACACGTTTTCAGCGGTACAGATATCGGTTTCATACAGTTGCTGCATGGCAGCTTCGAGGGTTTCGGTTTCATCAATGGCCTTTAGCACTTGGTAATCATTGCCCTCTAAGGGCTGACGAAACACTTCTAGTTTTTGGCAAATAAGCGCAAAGTTTGGCAATAGCTTAGCTGCTGGAGTTAGGTTTAAATTTAAACTTAGGAATTGCTCCGGCGGCGTTTGGCCTAATTTTTCTAAGGTGAGGGTTTCAGGCTGCGGGTATTCCTGCAGCGCGCTGGTTACGACCTCTAACGCCGCCGTCGCAGCATATTCGGAACCTTGCTCTTTCAAGAACGGCACGAAGTTGCGGATATAAGGCTCTAAAGCATAAAATTGTGAAGGGTGGTGTTCAATATAAGTTCTGACGAGGATATTAAACGCCTCCTCCCCCATCTCTTCACGAGTTTGTGGAAAGTCTTGCACAATCGTATCGAATAAGCGTTTGCGGTAGGCAAGTTGGTAGACATTCATTTGTGCTTTAGCAGGGAACCCCTCCTTCTCACGCACCCAATCGCTTGGCTCAGAGCGCTCTAATACGCAAGCCTGAAATTGATCCATCAATAGCTCATAAGGCTGATTATGTTCACCGGTTAATACGGGGCGCTGTTGCGCGAAATTGGGAAGGTTTTCGGTCTCAGCAAAATTCTTCACTTTATCCAACTCCGCTAACATAGTTGCAAAGTCTGGAAGGTTTGAATCCCATTCTACCATGGTGCTTTTCATACCTTTGGTACGCATAGCATAAGCATAAAGCGCCAACACTTCATCATTCACATGCGCATCATGCGTATCGATCAA
The DNA here is from genome assembly GCA_964654855.1 of uncultured Rickettsiales bacterium. GTDB lineage: Bacteria > Pseudomonadota > Alphaproteobacteria > Rickettsiales > JALZUV01 > JALZUV01. The sequence goes on along the minus strand of CAZZJS010000001.1, from coordinate 193,333 downwards.
ATGCGTACCGTGGTTTTCATGCCCTGCCAGATGAATTTGACCGATACGCTCTGCCGGTATCGCATCAATATAGGCTTTCGGGTCAAGCCGGTGGTTATAGCAAGTGACATAAACGTTATTAATATCGAGCAGTAACATGCAATCTGCTTGCTTGAGAAGCTCAGTAATAAACTCCCATTCCGAAAGCGTGTTAGCAGAAAATTCCATATAATTAGACGGATTCTCTAACAAAATACGACGCCCTAGAAATTCCTGCACTTGCCCGACTTTATCAACCATCTGTTTCAGCGCATCTTCAGTATAAGGCACTGGTAGCAGATCATGCGTATTCACATGAGCATTTCCCGTCCAGCAAACATGGTCAGATATCCATGCTGGCTCCAACCATTCAGCGAGGGCCTTTAGATGGGTGAGATAGGTTTCATTCACTGGGTCGCTACTGCCGATAGAGAGCGACACCCCATGCATCACCACCGGGTAATCTTGGCGAATTCTCTGAAGAACCTCACGCGCATAGCCATAATTGGTCATGAAATTTTCGGAGATAATTTCAAACCATTCAACTTGTTTGGGACTCGTCTGCAGAATATCGCTCCAATGCTCGGAGCGTAAACCAAGACCGTAGCCAAGATGTGGGAGTGTTTCTGTCATATCTATCGCATAAAAAAGCCGAGGGTAGCACCACCACCCCCGGCTCCTTTAAAAGCTTAGAGGCTAAATTAGCCTTTTTTCGGATCCGTAGTACCGCCAGCGATTTTATCGCAAGAACCTGTAGGTAGGTATACCCACTCGTCCCATAGACCGTCAGTCGCAGCTTGACCTGCACAACCATGCGTACCAGATACATTACCGCAATCGTTTTTACCTGCCTTAGCAACGCCATAGCATTTTTCTTTGCCAGACTTAGCAGCTTCAGCTTCGTTACCATTCAGTGCCATTACGCCTACAACAGCAGCAATTGCAACAGCTGGAATAATCAATTTTGTTTTAGTCATAAGTCATCTCTCCAATATTTATTTGTTTAAATAAAGCCTAATCGAAAATGTATCTTCGCGACTCCACTTCGGTAGTCCTAGCAAAATAATTACATAAAAGCATGCATTATTTTACCAATAGAGTGCTTGCTTCCCAATAAACACCCCAATAATCGCGAAAAATAGAATCGGGGAATAACACCAAACCAATACATCTGCGAGATTATTAGCTTCTCCTGTTAGACGCAGAACGAAATGCCCTGTTGCACTCGCAGACATAAGCGCCATCGCTCCTGCCCACCCAAGCTGAGTCGGCGCACCACGGCGGAGCATCACAAATAAACCAATTACTACAGGAAGCGCTACACCCACAACAGAGATTGTGACAAGAAAATGATCCGATTGTAAAGAGGCTTTAAGCGTTTCTGTACTGACTTGCCCCAAGAGCATAACTGCAATACCGATAAAGAAAGCAATGGTCACTAACACCCACCCCACTGGCATAGAGCCAGCACGTGGAACAGATAAGCGCATTGCCATCAAAGCTCCGCCATAAATCAGGCATAAACTCATCAGCATTTCTGAAACATAGACCAAAGTGCCTAACTGCGCTGCCAAGTCAGAACGCCAACCCATAGCAAGCACCAATAACATCATATAAGCCGTCACCGCCAAAGCTACCGTGACGTATCGACGAGATAGGCTCATCGGCTTAACAGGTGCCGCTTCTTCGACTAAATTGGCTATAAGAGCTTCGTGGTTCATCCTACTTTTTCTGCTTTCTGACGTAATTCTTTCATCGCTCTATGGGCTGAAGTGCGAACATCTGGCACGGAGATCTTCATTGCATCCGATACTTCTTGCGCCGAATTCCCTTCTAAATAGAGCAACTCTACTATTCTTCGCTGCTTAGGCTTTAAATATGACAATAATTTTTCACTTAATTCTTTATCGCTGGTCGCCTCTTCAGGATTGAGCGCATGTAAATCTTCTACGGGGTTTAGAGATTCCGCCGTTTCACGCTCTTTTAAGCGATAATAGCGTCGCAAGTAATCTTGCAAACGAAAACGAAAGATCGCATACATCCACGGATAAAATGGCTTACTTGCGTCGTAAGTTGCACGCGCTTTGTGAATCGACATCAAAATTTCTTGTACTAAATCATTCGCATCATCGCGCACCGCCAAACGTGTTGCTAAATACCGCGTAGCCAAATTTTCAACAACGCCTAACAGCTTCGCATAAGCCACCTTATCGCCATTTTGCGCTACAGCCATCCACTCTTGGCACTGTTTTTCTTGACTCTCTGACATTTTATGTAACGTTTTAATCTCTTTTAACGAATATTGATTTAACTGACTATAAAAAATTAAGGAAAAAAATCCATGCCTACTTTGAACAATTTATACAATCAACTAATCGTAATGCTAGCACCATTGCATGATGTCATATTGCTTCTCACTCGAGTTTGGATCGCAAAGGTTTTCTTTATGGCTGGTTTGAGTAAAATTGATAATTGGGAAAGCACCCTCAGCCTATTTGAGTATGAATATGCAGTGCCGGTTCTCCCAGTCGCTTTTGCTGCATTTTCCGCTACTTTCTTTGAACTCATTATGCCACCCCTACTCGTTTTAGGTCTCTTTACTCGTTTCGCCGCAATACCTTTATTGGTGATGACTGCAGTGATCGAATTTACCTATAACTCGTATCCTGAACACGCTTATTGGGCACTCCTACTTGGTATTCTTATCACTTATGGTGCCGGTAAATTCTCTGTAGATCATTACGCAAAACGCCATTTTGAGAAGATTGCATGAGTAACCCCCCTATCACAACTAAAGAACAAAGCTTGCCCAAGGAAGAGAGTGGCAACACCTTTCTTGGGCTAGGTGCTTTAAGCGGGGTTTATGGTATTTTTACTAAAATCAGTGCGGGATACTTTTGCCCAGCATGCCTCATTCTCACCCCTCTTCTACTAAGCATCGGCCTTTGGAAGAAGCGGTTAACACGCTCTCACTCTAAACAGCAATCCGGCAATAAAGCATAGATATGCTTTGACTATGATTTACTTTAGAAGAATTTTTGACCTAAAACAGACCTTCATAGAGGCCTTTGTTTTTTATCTAGGTGCCCTACATATTAGGTAAAATCGGCGCATTAACCCAATAGTTCAACACGTTTTTGAGCAGATCTTTTAAACTATCTTCTTTACCCGATTTAAGGATGTAACTCGCGGCACCCATACGGTAACTGCGCATCATATCATCCCAGTTGATGCTTCCCGAAATTACAACAACAACCAGGTGGCGCAAGCTATGATCCTCTTTAATCTTCTTTAACAAATCAAAACCATTACCTGATGAAAGGCTTATTTCCAAAAACAAGATGTCCGGGAGTTGATGATTTGGGTTTTGATGGTGGTTCAATAAAAATGGAATCACCTTATTCGCATGATGCTCAATGGTGATATCGCCAACCATCTCTACCTGCTCGGCAGTTTCGCGAAATAAAATAGCATCTGCGGGACTATCTTCCACCAACATAAGTTGTAATTTTTTCTGACGGCTACCGGTGATCACAGTAGGTTTCGCGCTATCGCCAATCGTGATCGCATTAAAATCAATATCACTATAGAAATACTCAACTGGCTCGCTAAAAATATGCGAAATAAGTGCTAAACGATCCGCTGAAACCTTACTAGCTCCTGATTCATATTTCTGAACTTGCTGACAAGAAAGTTTAAGCAAATCTGCCAACTGTTGAAGGCTGATTCCCATTTGTTTACGCTTCTTACGAATGCGGGCACCGATATATTTATTAAAATCTAAATCACTCATAGAGAGCTGTTTATCTCATCTAATGAGAAAATAAAAGCAATTCTAAGGATTAGTATGAAGAGAATTTCTCTTATTAAGATAAAGAAACATCTCCCCTAAATCACCTCATCGTTCAATTATTTTTTCGAACCGTCATCATTCTGTAATATAGTTTTGTTATATTCCTCAGCAAGAAACACTAACAACGAGGATAATTCATGACGACAGGTACAACGACTAACGCCATTCCAGCAACAGACACAACCACTGTAACGGCAGCCGCTCCCGTTACGCCCGCAATGGCGGTGCCAGAAGCAACTACAACAAATGTAGTTCCAAATGCTGTCACGGATGTCGTTAAAGAAGCTGTACCAACTCTGACTGCCGTAGAACCAAAAGCAGCAGTTGAAACAAAAACTCCTACGCAAGTAACGCCTAAAGAAGAAACCGTAACACTCACCAAAGAGCAACTTACAAACGTTATTGACCGAGGTATTCAAAACTATGAAGCACAGAAAGCAGGTGTTGCGGCAGCTCAAGCAGCAGCGAAAGAAGCAAGCAAAGATAGTGGAACTGTTGCCTCTCAACTTGCACAAGCAGCAATAAATCAACCGAAAGAAACAGCGGCTACTAAGGTTACTCCGAAGAGTCCTACAGATATTGTGAATGCAGAACGCCCTAAATCACATGCTCAGAAAGTGGTAACGCAAGCCGAGAATGCACAAACGGTTCAAGTGAACTGCTAATTAAAGATCTAAATTTAAAGCCTAATTAAATTTATTACTACGCGGGAAACCTTGTGGAGGCAGCTTACCTGCCGCTGCACGGTTTCCTAGCCATGAGGTGAGATTCTCTTCCGTACGAGTACGATTCTCGCCCTGCGCCCAGCTTAATCCTTGTTCAATGTTAATGGCCATCGCATCCGTCAGTTCTGCATCCTTATATTTTTGTAAGGTTACGCCCTGCCCCTTTTTCATTTCTGGCAATTGATCTATTGGAAAAACAAGTAGCTTACGGCTCGTACCCGTTACGGCAATATGGGTCGCATCATCTGGCATTTTACGGAACACCACACCCTTCGATTCGCCTGGCGGGTTAAGCACCTGCTTACCGGTTTTGGTCGAAGCCACCATATCCGCTGCCTTCACAACGAACCCTTTACCGGCGGATGATGCGAGCAAGTAGCGCTCGCCTTCCGTATAAACGGCCATGCCGATAATATCGGCACTACTATCAATATCGATACTCAAATTAAGCGGCTCGCCATGCCCGCGACCACGCGGGATTTTATCGCCGCTAATCGTGTAACAACGCCCATTACTGGCGAAACAAAGAATTTGATCGGTCGTATAAGCGTTCAGCACAAATTGTTCGCTATCGCCTTCTTTATAATCGGTCGTCGTTTGGTTATGCCCCTTCAACGCGCGAACCCAACCGCGTTTAGAGAAGAGCACCGTTAGGGCTTCTTTCTCCACAAAGGCTTCAATGGAAACAACCACATCCGTTGGCGCATCCGCAAATTGTGTACGACGGGCACCAAGCTCAGTCTTCTGGCCAAAGGCAGCTTTAGTTTCTTTAATCTCTTCCGAAATTCTATCCCAACGCAGCTCTTCTGATTTGAGAAGTTTTTGCAAACCCGCCTGCTCTGCAGATAGAGCATCATGTTCGGTTTTAATCTCTATTTCCTCAAGCTTACGAAGCTGACGAAGGCGCATATTGAGGATCGCTTCTACCTGAACATCCGATAGCTTCCACTTTTCCATCATCACTTTTTTCGGCTCACCTTCCTCGCGGATAATGCGAATCACTTCATCCAGATTCAGATATGCAATCAACAAGCCTTCCAGAATTTCGAGACGATGCGCGATCTTCTCCAAACGATATTCTGAACGGCGAATCAACACATCCATACGATGATCGAGGAAGCTACGAAGCACCTCGCGCAAGTTCATCACACGCGGCACACCCGTCGCATCTAGCACATTCATATTCAGGCTAAAGCGGTTTTCTAATTCGGTCACTTTAAAGAGCGACTCCATCAGCATGTCAGGATCCACCTGACGGCTCTTTGGCTCTAGCACAATGCGGATATCTTCAGTCGATTCATCGCGAAAATTAGCAAGTAATGGCAACTTTTTCGCGCGGAATAGCTCGGCCATTTTTTCTAGCAAACGAGACTTTTGTACCTGATACGGAATCTCTGTAATAATAATTTGGAACAGGCCGTGAGAGAGCTTCTCCACCTCCCATTTTGCACGAGTACGGAAAGATCCTTTACCCGTTTCATAAGCCTTCACGATATTCTCGCGCGGCTCAACAATCACGCCACCTGTAGGGAAGTCAGGCCCTTGCACTTTATTTACCAATGTATCAATGCGAGCCTCAGGTGTTTTGATCAGGTGCAACAGCGCAGCGCATAGTTCGCCCGCATTATGCGGCGGAATAGAGGTCGCCATCCCTACGGCGATCCCCTCAGAGCCATTTGCCAGCAAGTTCGGAAAAGCGGATGGAAGCACCACAGGCTCATCATCAGAGCCATCATAGGTAGGGCTAAACTCAACGGTATTCTCTTTCAAACCGTCGAGCAGTGTCATCGCAACAGCAGTTAACTTGGCTTCCGTATAACGCATGGCCGCTGCATTATCACCATCGACCGAACCAAAATTCCCTTGCCCTTCAACCAACGGATAACGCACCGCAAAATCTTGTGCCAAACGCACCATCGTATCATACACGGCAGTATCGCCATGTGGGTGATATTTACCAATTACATCACCCACCACACGCGCACATTTTTTATAACCACTCGCAGGGTCGAGCTTCAATTGAAGCATCGCATAAAGCAAACGACGGTGAACGGGTTTTAACCCATCACGCACATCAGGCAGCGAGCGCGATGTGATGGTGGACATGGCATAGGCAAGGTAACGCTCGCCAATGGCATCTTTAAAAGCAACAGTTGAAATGGGCGCTTCGGCCTTATTATTATTTTTACTCATGCATATGTCTTATCCGCTTCCACAGAGGATTCCAAGCTTTTATTGAGTTGTTTCGAAAATCGTGTGCGAGCTTCGGGGAGCGATTTATTATGGCTTGCAAATAGCCTATGTTCCAAAAAGTAACCCGTTAGACGAAAAGCCTGATTCAACAACACCGCATCAATAGGCGCAGAAAAATCGTGCAAAAAGGCCGGCAATATAAGCAGCTTTTCTTTATAAGCCGCTCCTGCCTCTTCCGTGACTGCGCAGCCTGACTTAGGTGAAACATAAGCGAGGTTTTCGGTCTCTCCTGTCACCACGCAGCGCTTAAGCTCTAATCGGAAGCCACATTCAGAAAGCAGCAGAAGCTCGTATCGTGCGTAATCAGCCTGCCAACTCGCATCATTATGTTTCATTTTTTCTAGCAGCCCTACCAACGCATCATAAAGCTTTGGATGCGGGTCATGCTCAGCCATGGTGGTTTGCGTTAAAACCAATAATGAATTTAACGCGGCCAACCGCAAAGGATCATTCAAAAAATAGGCAGAAATGGGAGCGAGCATCTCGCATTTTAAACTCCCCAAATGCTCGGCAAGGCGGGCGCTCCATTCTATTTGCAATATATTACCTGCTTGATAAGTACCGCGATTCTTTCGGCTCATCGCGCCGCGTACCGCGCCTGAAATCAACCCGTAATCACGACTGAACAAACGACAAATACCTGTCGATTCGCTATATTTCGTTAGGCCGAGAAGAACGGCATTATCAGTAAAACGCATGGATTAACTTTTCACTTTATTTTACAACAAGTCAAAATAAAGTGCCTCACAATGAACAAACAAGCTGTTACTGAAATATTTAGTCGCCTTCAAGCGGCAGATCCTGAACCGGTAACGGAGCTGGTTTATGTAAATGACTTTACCCTTTTAGTGGCAATCGTGCTTTCTGCACAAGCAACGGATGTGGGAGTGAATAAGGCCACTAAAGCGCTCTTTGCGAAATATGATACGCCAGAAGCTATCTTAAGTTTGGGTGTAGAAGGCTTAAAAGAATATATCAAAACGATAGGTCTGTTTAATTCTAAAGCGAAGAATGTGATCGCCCTGTGTGAATTACTCATTAATGAGTATGATGGTGAAATTCCAGAAACGACGGAGGAGCTAGTAAAACTACCCGGAGTTGGCACTAAAACCGCCGCCGTATGGCTTAATTGCGCGCGCGGGCATCACACTATTGCGGTCGACACGCATGTATTTCGCGTCGCCAATCGCACGGGCATGGTCAAAACCAAAACGGCGGATGCGACCCAAAAAGCGCTGGAGAAGAAGGTTCCCCCTGAGTTCAAACAGCGTGCGCATCACTGGATGATTCTACATGGACGCTATACTTGCAAAGCACGCAAGCCCATGTGTTTTAACTGTCGCATAGATGATGTTTGCCGGTTTAAGAAGAAAACCCCTCCACCTGAAGGGAAATAAAAAAGGGAGCGCAAGGCTCCCTTTTCATTAACGAAATTCGCTAAACTGCTATGCAGCGGCTTTTTCTTTTTTCGTCGCTTTATCCACGGCTTTTTTCGCCGTTGCAGGATTATATGATTTAATCGTACCGGTCATTTCGCCGCCACGTTCAATTTCAATCTCGCCATAAGTGATTTTACCACGAACCTTACCGGTTGAATAAATCACCAAACGGCCACGAACCACAAGTTCGCCGTCAAATTCACCGCTAATTTCAGCATCTTCAATTTCAGCAGCACCTTTGAAAGAACCTGTTTCAGCAATTTCCACGGTATGCACTTCGTTCAAAGTTGCATCCACCGCACCTTCAATCACCAAACGGTCACAAGTTGCGATTTCACCTTTAAGCAAAATATCATGACCAACCGTTAATACACGGCGACCTGCTGGAGCGGATTTATTTTTATCACTACCTGCGCTGGTCGCTGGAGAAGCTGCCGCTCCCGCTGGGCGGTAATCCGAACCTGCGCGACCTGCTGGACGTGCTGACTCTGTTGCCGGACGAAAACTCGCGGGACGTGTCGCAGAATCTGCTGGGCGAGTATAGCCCGCCGTTGGAGCCGTTGCAGCAGGTGTAGCTGCTGGCGAGGCAACAGGAGCAGCCGCTGCAGAAGCTACCACCTCTGCTGACGCCGCTGGCGTTGTGGCAGCCATTTTAGGCTCACTCTTTTCGGTTGCATCTGTTGACATATTTCCCCCTGAGTCATTCAATAAATCCATATCATCTTCTTTACGCTTGAACATTATATCCTCCTGAAGCTCTTTTTTTTCTTGGTGCGTTCATGCAATATAGCAACACCATAACCCAAGGATTCCCTTATTCCCAGCGAATTTTTGCGCTTTAGCTATTTTTTATTTTTTGACTTCAACCGTTGCTATCTGCGGCTTTCAGCATTATAACCGCTAACATGTTCGAAAGTTTAAGTAATCGCCTTGGAGGCATTTTCAGCGGGCTTAGCGGCCGCGGGAAATTAAGCGAAAAAGATATCGATAATGCGATGCGCGAAGTGCGTATTGCATTGCTGGAAGCAGATGTTGCCCTGCCCGTCGTTAAAGATTTTGTCAAAAGCTTGAAGGAAAAAGCGCTTGGCCAAGAGGTCATTAAGAATGTGAACCCCGCACAAATGGTGATCAAACTCGTACAAGATCATCTCGAAGAATTGCTAGGGTCAGAAACCGTTGAGCTGAACTTACGTGCTGAGCCACCCGTCGTCATCCTCATGTGCGGTTTGCAAGGTTCAGGTAAAACTACCAGTTCAGGTAAGCTCGCCAAACGACTTAAAGATAAAGATAATAAGAAAGTGATGCTCGCATCACTCGATACCCAACGCCCCGCCGCACAGGAGCAATTGGAGATTCTTGCCGGACAAATTCACGTCGATTCGCTACCCATCGTCAAAGGCGAAAGTGCCGTCACCATTACCAAGCGCGCGCTAAAAGAAGCCAAGCTTTCTGGTATGGATGTACTGATTCTTGATACAGCCGGTCGCCTGCATTTAGATGATGAGTTGATGGATGAGCTTTTACAAGTTCGCAACCTTTCCAAGCCAACGGAGACTCTCCTCGTCGCGGATGCACTGACCGGACAAGATGCCGTCACCATCGCGCGCGAGTTTCATGAGAAAGTCGGCGTAACCGGAATCATTCTTACCCGTATTGACGGCGATGGCCGTGGTGGTGCAGCACTTTCTATGCGTCAAGTGATAGGCCAGCCCATTAAGTTCATGGGTGTTGGCGAGAAAGTCACCGAATTTGAACCATTCCATCCAGAGCGTATTGCTAGCCGTATCCTCGATATGGGCGATGTGGTCTCGTTGGTTGAAAAAGCCGCCGAAACCATCGACGCTGAAGAAGCCGAGGCGATGGCCAAGAAGATGCAATCGGGCATGTTCGACTTTAACGATCTCAGCAAGCAACTTAGCCAGATGAGTAAAATGGGTGGCCTTGGTGGATTGATGAAAATGCTCCCTGGCATGGGTAAAATGAAAAGTCAGCTCGATGCAGCAGGCATGGATGATTCTGTGATTAGCAGGCAGCAAGCCATTATTGGCAGTATGACGAAGAAAGAACGCGCCAACCCTAAACTGATGAACGGGTCGCGTAAGAAACGGATCGCCACCGGTGCAGGCGTAGAAGTGCAGGATATTAACCGCCTCATCAAAGCGCAGCAGCAAATGCAAACCATGATGAAAAAGATGAAAAAAATGGGTGGCGGCAAAAAAGGCATGATGAAAACGATGCAGCAAATGCAAGGCATGCCTGGCATGGGCGATATGATGAAAGGCAGCGGTATGCCCGATATGAGCAAGCTACCGCAAATGCCCACCGATGGCAGTATGCCGGAGGGATTACCACCCGAATTGGCCAAATTACTGAAAAAGTGATATAATCTATGAATGGTACAAAAAATTGCACTCCTCATTTTATGCCTCGGCCTTATGGTTGGAAGCATTTTTTGGGCAATCCATTATTCAGATAGTAAGTCTGAGGCTGTTTACAAACAATTTGTACAAGACTTGAGCTCTGGCAATACTCAAGCCGCTTACGACGTGCTACACCCTAACGCACAGCGGGGAATTCCTTTTGAACAGTTTGCTGCTACTTTTGGCCGCTTACAACCAGTTGTGACGGTATCTATGCACCCTGATAGCACAAGCGATCAAATGTCAGGTAAAACCTTCAGCACCCAAGGCTGCGAGAGCGAATATACGATGAAAGCCGTAAATTATGCTGGAAAAATACTAGTCACAAACTTCAATTTTGAACCTTGGTGTGGGTATTAGGCATTTCAGAATAAAGTGAGGAGTTCCTGTTGCCCGGCACCCCTCAAGCCGCGTTTACAAACTGTACTCGTTAAGCGCCGTTAGGCAGCCATACGAGCAACTACGACATCATTGTCGTTAGCTGCAACAGTCGCTGAATTATCATTAGCAACTATAAAATTTGATCCGATACGGTGGTATCATGCCGAGCGAAAATCATTTCTTTATTACGTCTGTCGAATCTGTTTCATCCCCGCCGAAATTCACTTTCTCACTGTGAGCTTTGGTGGAGATGCCGAGTACTGCCCTCGGGTCCAGTCCGCCTATTCCAAATAACGTTTATCGCCATAGTTCATAAGAACGAATTAGTTATGCCTCATTTACGGCACTTTGGGAAGAGAATTGCACTGTTTTAGCATATTTTGCATAGGAACATTTAATTCCACATTAAAGGGCAGTAAAATTAATAAATGGCTAACCCTGCACAAGAAGCAATTACTATCGATCTTTTGAAACAAGATCGCGACCGCTTTGTCGCCTTTGCATTTGCTTCTTCTGATATGCTCATTGAGTTAGATAAGAACCATAATATCACTTATATTGACGGCGCCACTCGCGGCTTTTTAGGCAATACCGCAGATAGTTTTTTACAACAAAATATTACAACCATTTTTGATCAAGGGCAGCTTCAGCATTGGCAAAAGATTTTAGATGAAATTAAAACCACGGGTCGCGCACAACAACGCAAATTGATTCTTGCTAGCCGTATTTATCCCAACCTTCCTGTCGCCGTTTCTGGCGTTACTTTACCCAGTAATGAACATTCTCTTTTTCTAAGTTTTTCTATCTTGCATCATGAGATGGATGAAAGTGAGATAGCCGCGCGAGACATTAACACGGGTCTCTTCAATCGTGAGGAATATTCCAAACGCGCTGCAGAGCGGATGCGCGAGCTAATAGATTCTGGCACAAATGTTCAAATGTCTTTGATTGACCTACCTGATTTAAAAGATTTTCTTGATACATTGGAGCCTGAAAAAGCAAAAGATTTAAGCCTACAAATTTCCGAATATTTGCGCGGACAATCCATCGCTGAAGATACCGCAAGTTTAGTGGATGAGGGAGTTTATAGCTTCGTACATGATGAAACAGTCGTTGGCGAAGACGTGCTAAACGAGGTAAAATCGCTTTTGATTAAGCTCGATCCAGCCATGAATGATATGAAAGCACAACTTGCAACGGTTGACGCAAATATCGGCAAATTAAATGACGAAGATTCGGCACGGGCCATCCTTTATACGCTCAACCAATTTGCTGAGAGCAAAGAAAACTTTAGCTTTAATTCCATTCAAGACAGTTACGAAGCTCTATTAGATGAAACGGTGCAGCGGATTAGCAATTTTAAATCAACTGTAGAAGATGATGCATTCCAAATAGCTTATCAGCCTATTGTCGATTTACGAAACGGGAAAATCCATCATTATGAGGCCCTTGTGCGCTTTGATGGAAGCTCTGATAATAATTTCTTCAACCCATTTCAATTTGTCAATTTTGGCGAACAAACGGGGTTAATTAATGAGTTTGACCTTGCTATGTGCCGCAGGGTTCTAGAGGCACTCAATCGCGCACATGAAGATGGGCGTTGGCCACAAGTAGCCATTAACCTTTCTGGCAAATCGCTTTCTTCTCAACTCTTCATGGATACCATGCTGGCCTTGCTCGAGAAGTTCTCTCACATACGAAAACAGCTGATTATTGAAGTCACCGAGTCTGCAAAAATTAGCGATATGGAATTTGCAAATAGCTTTATTCAAGAGTTGCGGAAACGCGGTCATATTTGCTGCCTTGATGATTTTGGCGTCGCAGAATCTTCGTTCGACTATTTACGCCATTTACATGTCGACCATGTTAAAATCGATGGTAGCTATGTGCGCGACAACCTGAACACTACACGCGGACGTCACCTGCTTCGAGCGATGGTCGGCATGTGCAGAAACCTCGGCATGACAACGATTGCTGAAATGGTGGAGGATCAAAATATTGCGTCAATTTTATGGGAAAGCGGCGTGCATTATGGGCAAGGTTGGTTATTTGGAAAACCAGATACAGATGAAGCAACACTCAAAAAATGGAACCAAGAAACACCTGACTTTGAAGGAATGGCTACGCAGAAAAAAGAGGATGAGTAATTAACCTATTGAGCGATTATTCTTATTCATTGTTGCAATACGTGGCTGCATTTTTTGAGATAAATCAACATCGTTTTTATATTGCTCTATGAGTTCTTCCATATAATCACCATATTTCTTCGTAGTCACATTTTGATCTTTATCTTGCATCAAATCACTGTTCAAAAACTTTGACATATTTCTTTCTAGCAAGCTGGAAACACCACCAAATTCATAATTTATCCTTGGCAAACTTTCCAAATCATCTACTAGATCTTTGCGCATTTCTTTCATTGTCGCAACGTCATGTAAACCTGCATCAAGCAACCTATCACACTCTCTTAACTTCTCACGATTTTGCAAATTACTTTGCTCTACTGGGTATAATTTATCAGCTAACATGCGAGCGGTATCCCAATATCGCAAAAGTAAATCATGAGCACGCGTTAATCGCATAGTGTTCACTTTATCAGTCGGCTCATAAGTCATGAAAACACTTTAATGAATAAAAGTTAATATCCTCCTAACTCACTTGCATTTTCAGCCCTCTCGCTCTATTTAAGCCTGAGTAAATTAGTAAGGCTTAGATATGTTCATTCAAACAGAGACCACTCCGAACCCGCAAACGCTCAAATTTTTACCTGGAAAGCAGGTGATGCAAGCAGGGGCAACGGCATTCTTTACCCGTAAAGAAGAGGCAGCAGAGAAATCAGAACTCGCCGCCACCATGTTTGAAGTGGATGGCATTAACGCGATCTTTTTCGGCGGAGATTTTATCTCCGTAACTAAAAGCGAGACGGTAGAGTGGGATGCACTAAAGGCTCAAATTCTCAGTCGCATTATGGATCATTTCGTAGCGGGCAAACCCGTGATGAATGACGAGAAAACAACGGCCGATAAAGGTGGTTCTGACGAAGCTGATTCTGACATTGCACGCACTATTAAAGAGCTTATCGAAACTCGCGTGCGCCCTGCTGTAGCCCAAGATGGTGGCGATATCGTGTTTAAAGGATTCGAAGAAACCTCTGGCACCGTAAAACTAGAATTGCATGGCTCTTGCTCAGGTTGCCCAAGCAGCACCATCACGCTCAAAGACGGTATCGAAAATATGCTCAAACATTATGTACCGGAAGTACAAACCGTTGAAGCTGTCGCAGAATAATTAAAACGCTCCGCGATTATCACGCTTACGCCGCTGCAGAGTAATTTTACCTTTGCGAATACAATATTCGTTATTATGACGAATCAAGAAAATGGTTTGCTCGCCTAAGCTGATCTCACGCGCGCGGCCATAGATGCGACGATGCTGCCCTGGCTCAAGTTGCAACTCCATTTTTTCACCATAATAGTCAACCGTCACCGTATGCGCCTCACAATCACAATTACCAATACGCATGGCCGCCTGAGCGGGAAACGCCAAAAACATAGCCAGTAAAATAAGGATAAATTTCATCGTAATGCCTCAAAAGTTCTATCTTTATAAAAGGTCAACGCGATGAGCGAACAGATACAGCAGATCATCACATAATAAGCAACGGAGGCGCTATCGCCGGTACGGTCAATCAACCAAACACATACCATTGGCGTCGTACCGCCAAAGATCGTCGCAGTGAGGTTGTAAGGAATTGCCATACCCGAATAGCGCACGGAAGTAGGGAACATCTCCACCAGCAACGCTGGCACCGGCCCTAAGTAACAACCAATAAGGAATGCTAAACAGACTTGTAGCGTGAGGATTTGCGAATAATTACCCGCTTCAAATGCCATAAAGATCGGCATAACCACTACCAATATCGCCGCGGCCACCCCCATCAGCACTTTCTTACGGCCAATCCTATCCGAAAGAATTGCTGAGATTGGAAATGCCACCAGCATCGCCAGTAAATTGATCGTATTAATCGTGAGTGAATCACTCTTTTCCAACCCTAGATGCAGCTCGTTGAAGGAGATAAAATAGATCGCCATCAGATAAAATGGCATCGTCACTGTCATATAAATAGCGAAGGCCTCTAACATCTCGCGCCAATGGCTTTGGAAGGCTTGCTTAACAGGGGATTCAGCTAATATCCCCTCCTCTTTAGCCGCTTCATAAGTGGGGCTTTCATCGCAATGCGAACGGATGTAAAATCCGACAAAACCAATCGCAATGCCGAGAATAAACGGCACACGCCAGCCCCATGTGAGGAAATCTTCTTCTGGCAACATGGAGAATAAATTGGCAACGATAGAGCCCATCATAAAGCCAATAATCAGACTACTCATCGACATGGAACCAATGAACCCACGCTTCGCTTGCGGTGAATGCTCAACCATGAAAGTCATGGAACCGGAGAATTCTCCTCCCAGCGAGACACCCTGTAAGATACGGATGATGGTAAGCAATATAGGCGCCATCACACCAATCATCTCATAGGTGGGAAGTAAGCCAATACAGCCCGTGGGAATTGCCATCATCAAAACAGCAACGGTCAGCGCCATACGCCGACCATATTTATCACCCAACCAACCGAAGAAAATCGCGCCAAAGGGCCGCGCGATAAAGCCTGCAGCAAACACGCCATAAGTCGCAATCAACCCTACAACAGGATCGGTTCCAGGAAAGAAAAGATCACGCAACACAATCGCCATGTGACCGTAAATGGCGAAGTCATACCATTCCAGCCCATTGCCGACCATTGATGCGGTGATAACTTTTCTCATACTTCCACTTATACAGAAGGCAAATAATCGAGAAAGTCATAAAGTATTAATATTTTCACACTATTCTATTACGAGTTAAATTAGAGGGCTCACGAATGAAATTCGGAAAATCAAAATCTGGAGACGGAACCACGGTTTTAATCGCTCCTGAAGAATATGAAATGATTCTAGCCGCCATAGCGGCCAGTGAACAGAACCCTAGTCAGCGTAGTATCTTTACTGGACATTTCAGAAAATCTACTAGAATTTCGTATTCTGCTGCTCTGCTATCATATAGCCTGAAAACTCATTCATATAAGAATGTAAGAGATGACATACTTGCGATTGATGCTGAATGGACTGAACAATTTGTAAAATATCTGGATGAAGCAGTAACATTTTATGAAAAAAGACAGGACGATAAAAGAAAATTCAATACAGCTAAAGCCAGCGCAAGCGATGCTGGCAGTGTTTTTCAAGAAACTAGTAAAAAATCAAAGAAATCAACAGCTATTGAGAACAGCAAAAAGCAAGCCTACCGTTGGGGAGGCGAACCGCAAGAAAGAGAACCCAAGAAAAGGTTATCCATAGCAACACTAAGTGAGGGGGCGATTAACATTATAAACACGGTTTTCGATGCAAGTATCAAGTATGATCAATCTACCAGCTTAAAAACCTACCAGCGCAAAATAAAAATCGCCATTACAGCAGCTTTTGAGACAGAAGCAGAGGTTCAAGAAACATTAAAAGATCTCAAAAATCATGTTATGAGCAATGCTACTGAAGGAACTAGCAAATCGACTATTAAGGAAGTTGTGCAAACGATTGAGGGGGCATTTGATTTAAACAAACCACCATCAAAGCATCGGTAATAAATAGTTAAAATGGCAGTTTCATTCCGCCAGTGGCGTCATTCATGGCATCTGCATTCAGAGCATCCACCTTTTGCTTCGCATCGTTAAAGGCAGCCATAACGGCAGCTTCAAGCATATCTTTATCTTCAGGATCGATGAGATCTTCTGAAATTGAGATAGACTTCATATCGTGCTTACCTGAAAGTGTCACCGTGACGGCACCGCCTGCTGTAGTGCCTTGCACTTCTTTTTGCGCGAGCTCTTCTTGCAACGTCGCCATTTTGGCCTGCATTTGTTGCGCTTGTTTCATCATTTTCTGGATATTCATGGGGGTTATGCTCCAAGTTTTATTTCTTTAATTTCTGAACCGGGAAAAGCAGCAAGTACTTCTTCTACCAATGGGTGTTTACGAATTTTCGCTTCTTGTGCGGCGATACGGCTTTGCTTCTGATCACGCAATGATGGATTGCCTGACTCGTTACTCACCGCAACCATCCATGCCTCACCGCTCCATTCTTTGAGCTTTTCAGAGATTTCTGCTGGCACATCACGCCCAACATTTTCACCGAAGTTAATTTCTAACTTCCCCTTAGAAAAACTAACTAAACGAGCTTCGGTATAAAGCTGATGGGCCAACATCACCTCTTTCTTACGTTTAAATAGCTCTACGATACTTGCAAAACTTTTAAAATCATCAGGGCGTTGTGCATCTTCTAGTGCATTTTCATTGGCAATGATTTCAGGTTTAGGAGCAATGGGTGCAGTAGCTACCGCAACAGGCACTGGCGCAGCAGCCGCAGGTGCAGAGGTAGTTGCCGCTACAGCAGTCGTGGTATTAGCCGCTCCTTCTGCTTTCAGTTTCTTCAATAACTGCCCAGGGTCTGGCAGGTCTGATAGATGAGCCAGACGAATGATTATCATCTCTGCTGCTGCCAGAGCGTTGCTGACTTGTGCAATTTCCTGCATGCCTTTCGCAAGCACTTGCCAGCTACGGGTAAGAATACCGAGACTCAACTTACCTGATAGGTCTTTCAAACGCGTATATTCCGGCGCAATTTCAGCACCATCAGCCTGCGTGTTTGTTTTGAGTAGCGTGATTTCATGCACACGTTCCATTAATTCCTGCAATACAAGTGCTGGGTCGTTTCCATCAGCATATTGCGCGCGCAATAATCCTAATGCTTCACTGACTTCACCCGCATAAAGATGTTCTAATAAACTCACCGTACGGCTCTTAT
The DNA here is from genome assembly GCA_964654855.1 of uncultured Rickettsiales bacterium. Lineage (GTDB taxonomy): Bacteria > Pseudomonadota > Alphaproteobacteria > Rickettsiales > JALZUV01 > JALZUV01. The sequence goes on along the minus strand of CAZZJS010000001.1, from coordinate 175,347 downwards.
CTGCCATGCCGAGCATTTGCGCGACTTTGCCTTCAGCCACGGTGGTTTTACCGTCCGCTTCATCGCCTAATGCAATGGCCTGATCTAACATTGAAAGCGCATCACGCACAGAACCTTCGGCAGCTCCGGCAATAAGTTTCAACTCATCTTCAGCGATGCTGACATTCTCTTTTTCTGAGATGCTGGCCAAATGCGCCGCAAGCTCTGAAACTTCCACACGACGTAAATCAAATTTCTGACAGCGTGATAGAATCGTAATTGGAATTTTGCGTAGTTCGGTTGTCGCAAAAATGAATTTCACATGCTCCGGCGGCTCTTCCAGCGTTTTCAAAAGCGCGTTAAACGCACTTTTGGAAAGCATATGCACCTCATCAATAATATAGATTTTTGCACGTGCTTGGCCGGGAGCATAATGCACCGTCTCAATCAAATCACGTACATCATCCACACCCGTGCGTGAAGCAGCATCCATCTCCATCACATCAATATGACGGTCTTCGGTAATGGCCACACAATTGGCACAGACACCGCAAGGCTTGATTGTTGCACCGCTATTGCCATCTTCACCGATACAGTTGAGCGCTTTAGCAATAATTCGCGCCGTCGTCGTTTTACCAATTCCGCGGATACCATGCAGCAAGAATGCATGATGCACACGGTTACGCTCAATCGCGTTAGAGAGGGTTTGCACCAACACCTCTTGCCCGATCATGTCATCAAAAGTAGTAGGACGGTATTTCCGTGCGAGAACGCGATATTCCATAGAGGACCAGTTTCTGTATTTATTCTTTTTATTTTTATATAAAGGCCGGCAGCGACCCGAGATGCATATCGCTATGGCTGCTACTTCTCAGTCCTGACCAGGTTCACGGACATTTCGCCCGCTGACCGACCCAAAAAGAATGTAGCAGAGTTAGACAGGGTGACAAGGAGTTTAAGGAGATATTTTTATCATTTAAAAACTAAGTGATTTTTCACTTTCGTTTATATCTAGTGTATGTTGTGTTGCTCATAATGTTAAGCAACGCCATTTACAATTCTGGAGGCTTATCAGCACGGAGTACGATACTCCTATATGTTGTTGAGGTAGCATTATATGCGGAGCTTATCTTCGCTATCGATAACAAAGGATTTTTTCGTAACGAAGAATTTCCTTCAAAAGACTATGATGAGTTAGAGTTAGAGCCTTACGAAAAACCAGATTACGAATATCGTCCAACGTATCGTGAAGAAGACTTGGTATAGTGGAAGTGATAAAAAGGAGTAGAACATGTTAGTTCTCTCCTTTTTATTTTGTTAATAAAACTCTGCTACAGTCATCTTATGCAAAAAGCTGGAACAGCGAACAGCACTTTAGAGCTTAAAGGATAATGAAACATGGCCATTGATGCAGAGAAAATAAAGCAAAAACTCGTTGATAGCTTCAATAAGAATGCCGCATCTCATTTTACTAATGAGGAAGAAAAAGAGGAAGTTATTGCGCACATAGTTCGCTACCCAAGCAGCTCACTTATACCATTAATGGCTTTACTGGATAGAGGGTACGAAAATTCAGAAGAGTTAATCGGAGTTATCAAAGACGCGCTAGAAAAAGGAATCTCAGGCGGAGCCGTATTCGAGAAATATGGTAATGGCAATGATTACAGCGCTATCGGCAAACGATCTTTCGATCTTGCATACAAACTCGGCCTTGCACAAATGGATAATATTGAGGCTAAAAACGCGCTAATCAATGCGATAGGTAAAGCGCGATAAAGTAATACATTTATCAAAAAATAATCACTCTTTTTACTAGCCATAGAGCGCTTTTCCTTCTAGAAACTAAGGAACAAAAAATAATAAGAATAATCACGGGTAATAACTCCATGACACAAGCAGCTGAAACAGCAGGCAATGCCGAAGATTACGGCGCAGATTCGATTAAAGTTCTCAAAGGCTTAGAGGCAGTTCGTAAACGTCCTGGCATGTATATTGGCGATACGGATGATGGCTCAGGCCTTCACCATATGGTCTATGAAGTGGTCGATAACTCAATCGATGAAGCCCTCGCTGGCCATTGTGATAAAGTAGGCGTAACCATTAATGCGGATGGCTCTTGTTCTGTCTTTGATAATGGCCGTGGTATTCCGGTGGGCATCCATGAAGAAGAAGGGGTCTCCGCTGCTGAAGTAATTATGACTCAGCTCCACGCAGGTGGTAAATTTGACTCGAACTCTTATAAAGTTTCAGGCGGTTTGCACGGTGTGGGTGTATCGGTCGTAAACGCCCTTTCCGATTGGCTTGAACTGACCATCTGGCGCGATGGTAAAGAACATATGGCGCGCTTTGAACGCGGTGATACCGTAAAGCATCTCACTGTACTGGGCGATGCAAATGGCCAAAAAGGGACGAAAGTTACCTTCATGCCGTCGGTCGATACTTTTTCGAATATTGAGTTCAGCTATGATACGCTAGAGCATCGTTTGCGCGAGCTTGCTTTCTTGAACTCTGGCGCACGCATTGTTTTGCGTGATGAACGCGAAGAGGAAGCGAAAGAAGTCGAACTCTATTACGAAGGCGGCACGCAAGCTTATGTGCAATATCTTGATCGTAACAAGAGCGCCTTGCACGAAACCGTTGCTCTGATTGGTGAGAATGAAGAAGGAATCGGCGTTGAAGTCGCACTTCAATGGAACGATAGCTACCATGAGAATGTTCTTTGTTTCACCAACAATATTCGCCAACGCGATGGCGGAACGCACTTAGCAGGCTTCCGTGGTGCATTAACGCGCGCCATCAATAATTATGCAACCACCAGCGGATTAGCGAAAAAAGATAAAGCGAGCCTATCTGGTGAAGATGCACGCGAAGGCCTAACGGCAGTCGTTTCGGTGAAAGTACCGGATCCAAAATTCTCTTCTCAAACGAAAGATAAACTTGTTTCATCTGAAGTGCGTCCTGCGGTGGAAGGTATCGCTTACGATAAGTTCCAACAATGGTTTGAAGAGCACCCTAAAGATGCCAAAATGATCATTATGAAGATCGTTGAGGCGGCTTCCGCACGTGAGGCAGCGCGTAAAGCACGCGAACTCACCCGACGCAAATCTTCGCTGGAGATATCATCCCTACCCGGCAAACTCGCTGATTGCCAAGAAAAAGATCCTTCTCTTTCTGAATTGTTCATTGTGGAGGGTGACTCGGCAGGTGGTTCGGCCAAGCAGGGTCGTTCGCGTAAAACTCAGGCAATCTTGCCACTGAAAGGTAAGATTTTGAATGTGGAGCGCGCGCGCTTTGACAAAATGCTTTCCAGCGCCGAAGTTGGCACACTCATCACGGCGATCGGCACGAATATTGGTAAAGATGATTTTGACGTTGAAAAAGCGCGCTATCACAAGATCGTGATCATGACGGATGCGGATGTGGATGGTTCACACATCCGAACGCTTTTGCTGACTTTCTTCTACCGTCAAATGTTGCCGCTAATTGAGGCTGGCTTCCTTTATATCGCCCAACCGCCGCTTTATAAAATCCGCCGTGGTAATAACGATACGTATCTTAAAGATGATGAAGCGCTACAAACGCATCTCATTAATGGCTTACTCGATGAAGGCCAGGTCAAACTCGGCAATGGTTCAATATTGGAAGGCGAAGCACTGCGTGGCAAACTAGAAGCACTTTCCGAAATTGCACAGCCGCTTGAAGTGCTCGGTCGTCGTATTCCACAACATATTTTAGAAGCATCAGTGCTGGTTGATTTCTTCAATATGGATGTGCCTGAAAGCGAATGGCCTAACAAAGCGAAACAGCTAGCCGAAACCATGAACAACCTCGCCTCTGAAGAAGATGGCGGCGGCTGGGAAGTTGATATCGAAAAGGCAGGTTATCGTATTCACCGCATGCGCCGTGGCGTAGAAGAACGCTACTTGCTAGATGAGAAACTCTTTATGAGCCGTGAAGGCCGACAGATCGCACAACGCGGCGGCGAAGTGCTCAGCATATTTGCAGATGGCCCAGCCATTTATACTCGTAAAGCAGCAGAGATTACAGGCACCACCCCGGGTGGCTTCTTCAAAGCATTGATGGATCAAGCCAGTAAAGGTATCACCATCCAACGCTTTAAGGGTCTTGGTGAAATGAACCCAGATCAGCTATGGGAAACTACGCTTGACCCTGAAACGCGTACTTTACTGCAAGTGAATGTCGAACATGCCGAAAAAGCAGATGAGATTTTCTCTACCCTGATGGGTGATGTGGTTGAACCTCGTCGTGACTTTATCGTGGATAATGCACTGAAAGCTGAAGTGGATGCTTAATCACAAGAGTTAAAGCTCTTTATTTCAGCCAAACGTAAAGCATGGGCACCCAAATGAGTGACGTGGTAAGCGCACCTTTAATGCAGTGGTAGGTAATCCAATACCAAAAAAGCTTCTTTTTATTGGCCTTAATGTGAGCAATCAATGCTTTAAGCTTTGCGATCGGAGCGAAGCCTGTTTGCTTCACTTCTGCTAACTCTTCCATTTCAGTTTCAGACGTTTGATCTGTCGATAGCATATCGTCTCTTCGCTCTTTCACTTAATGTGTGTGACCATGTTTTTTGAAGTAATGTGCCTTATAGCTTTCTGTCAGATCACGCAACATTTTAACATGAACAAGATCAAGTGATTGCTTTGTTTTCATCGCAGCTACCAATATTTGATGCAAGAATAATGTATGCTTTGCATAATCTTCTTTAGCTGCTTCGGTTGAACCTTCACCTGGCGCTTTCACTCGTTGAGTTAGAAAATATTGTGATGCAATATGCTGAATCTCATTAGCATGCTTCTCTTTATTCGCTGTCCAACGCGAGATCGTATGATAGTCAGGCTTTGCCGCAGCGCTCAACTCCTTAATCTTCTTCATCGATTTTTCAATTGTCGTAACATGCTCCATAAGACTAGTGAAACGTGCACCATCATCATAAACACCGCACGGAATCTCACAATGTGCCTGAGCTTGATTGACTCCAAACACAACAAGCAATGCTGCCCACAATAAAAACTTTCTAATCATACTCTTTTCAACCCTTAACGACCAAGATTCATCACTTTAGTCCAAGCTTTCACAAAGTCATCCACGAATTGTTGTTTCGCATCGTTCGAGGCATAAACCTCTGCCACGGCACGCAACTCAGAATTAGAACCAAAGATGAGATCTACCGGTGTTGCGGTATATTTCACCTCACCCGTTTTGCGATCCACCCCCTCATAAAGGCCTTCAGTTTTTGTCTTACGCCATTGAATCGACATATCAAGCAAATTGACGAAAAAGTCAGTACTCAACGCACCTGGTTTATGGGTCAAAATACCATGCTTGCTACTATCGGCATTCCCACCTAGCACACGCATTCCACCCACAAGCACCGTCATTTCTGGCACAGTCAGATTCATCAAGTCTGCTTTATCAACCAATGCTTCAATGGGTGACTTGTAACTCAGCTTACTGAAATAATTACGGAAACCATCCGCTTTGGGCTCAAGTAAGGCAAAAGACGTTGCATCCGTTTGCGCAGCCGTTGCATCACCACGGCCAGAAGTGAATGGAACCTTCACCGCATAACCCGCATCTTTGGATGATTTTTCAATCGCCGCAGCACCTGCTAGCACAATCATATCTGCACGAGATATTTTACTTCCCTCACGCAATTCATCTAACTTTTTGATGACCTTGGCAGTTTCCGCTGGGTTATTCACCGCCCAATCCTTCTGCGGAGATAACGCTAGGCGGCCACCATTGGTTCCACCACGCAAATCAGATCCACGGAAAGATGCTGCCGAAGCCCAAGCCACGCGCACTAACTCTGATACGGTTAAGCCCGAATCCAAAATCTTTGTCTTTAAGTTATTGGCTTCTACCGAGCTGATGGCCGCACCTTTTGGTGATGGGTCTTGCCATATCAATTCTTCGCTTGGCACTTCGCTTCCAAGATAAAGCGCACGTGGCCCTATATCACGGTGAGTTAACTTGTACCATGCTTTGGCGAATGCTTTCTGATACTCATCCGGATTCGCTAAAAAACGCTCTGCAATCTTCTTATAAGCCGGATCAAACTTAATTGCTAAATCCGCCGTCGTCATTACCGGAGAATTCATCTTACCTTCTACATGTGCATCCGGCACGACCTTATGCATCGCTTCTTCGGTTGGAATCCACTGGATAGCACCTGCTGGACTACGAACTTCCTTCCAATCATGATTTAGCAAAAACTGTAAATAAAGCGTACTCCACTGAGTCGGTAAAGAGGTCCAAGCCCCTTCCAAACCACTGGTCACTGTATCTTCGGAATGACCTTTCCCACATTTATTTTTCCAACCAAGGCCTTGCTCTTCGATTGCTGCACCACCAGGTTCTTTACCCACACAATCAGAAGGCTTATGCGCTCCATGCATTTTACCAAATGTGTGACCACCCGCAATCAGCGCCACTGTTTCCTCGTCATTCATTGCCATACGACTAAAGGCAGTACGGATATTTTTAGCGGATGCAACTGGATCTGGTTTACCGCGCGGCCCCTCCGGATTCACATAAATCAGCCCCATATGCATCGCACCTAATGGACGCTGCAATTTACCATCTTTTTCATGACGATCTGAAGCGAGCATCTCCACTTCTGGCCCCCAATAGACCAAATCAGGTTCCCAATCATCGGCACGGCCGCCCGCAAAGCCGTAAGTTTCAAACCCCATATTTTCAAGCGCTACATTTCCGGCAAGAATCATCAAATCCCCCCATGAAAGCGCGCGGCCATATTTCTGCTTAATCGGCCATAGCAGGCGCTTCGCTTTATCAAGATTTCCATTATCTGGCCAACTATTGAGCGGATCAAAGCGCATTTGTCCGCCCGCGCCACCACCGCGACCATCCAACGTACGGTAGGTTCCTGCACTGTGCCAGCTCATACGAATAAAGAAGGGGCCATAATTCCCCCAATCAGCAGGCCACCAATCTTGCGAGGTGGTGAGCGTTTTGTCGATATCTTGTTTCACCGCTTTCAGGTTCAGTTTTTTGAACTCTTTGGCATAATCAAAACCAGAACCATAAGGATTGGAACGCGCATCATGATCGCGCAGTGGAGATAAATCTAACTGATCTGGCCACCAAAATTGGTTCGACTTCGCCTGCCCTGCAGTAACATGCCCTTTACCCACTGCCCCAGCTGGTTTGCTGATAGTAGTGGAAACTTCACTCACGGCCATTTGCGGTGCCATAGTAAGAACGCAAATACCTGCAATCGCAGTGCTCATTAATAGATGACGCTTTTTCATTTTACTTCTCCTGTTATGTCCCAACATACTGATGCATGCAGGTTATTTTGACTTCTATTCATCGGAGAATAACAGGTGGAACACAACCGCTAAAATCGTTTATTTCTATTAGGATTATAGGCATTGCCTATAGAGTGAAAATCAGGCCTGACAAATGATTGATAACCTACGGAACTGTAAGTTTCTTCTCACTTTTCATTACCGCTTCAAGAGATATAAAAAATGCTACCTGATTTATCAGAAACCCTTACTCATAAACGATTAGGGCGATATTCTTAATTACTCATACCATTGGCTAAAGTTCATATTTAATCAAAAACTTATCTAAATTACAATCTATTGAAATATATAAATTAAAATGGTCGGGGAGACAGGATTCGAACCTGCGACCCCCTGGTCCCAAACCAGGTGCGCTACCAGACTGCGCTACTCCCCGACGGCCTTAATCAATAAGGATCTGGTGGATAACAGATATGAATGCAAACCGCTAGTGGAAAATGCGATATTTTAGTTCTTATTCCACTGCAACTTCCAAGAAAAACTCTTTTCATCCTCTTCATCGGCTAAAGAGGCGCTAATAACCAGCTGAAAACTACTCTGTGGCAGACCATTTTCTCCTAGATAAATACTTTCTTCAACAAGCGGCACCACATCTTTATCATCCACTGAGAAATCCCATAATTCATCATTCTTCAGCTTTAAAGTAATCGCTTGTGGTGCCATTTTCTCTACCGTAACAGAAGGATGCAAATGGAAACGCAAATGCATATTTTCAGCCGTATCACGAGCATAAGACAGATGCTTTGCCACCGAACGTAAACTGTCTCGTCCAGATAAAATTTTACCATCTTCTGAAAGCGCTACTTCACGCTCATGCACATAACCTAGACGATCGGCATAGCCATAATGGTCTGCCAGCACCCGTGTTTCATTCTCACCTTCTTCCACCGAACAATGTCCAGCTTTGAAAGTTGTTTGGTTGCGCCCTCCTTTCCCCCAAGCATCATATTGATCGAGCGATAGAGTTGAATGCGCTGCTGTGCGATAACTCACTTTATCCCATACTTCATCTTCGCCTCGGTAAGCGCCACAATTCACTATCATACGCGCACCTACACGACTAAATTCAAAGGCCAAAGCACCCGCATAATGATGGCGGCTAGTCATCGGACGATACCCTACATCAAAAATGCAATAAGAATCTTTACGCTTAAGATGCACATAGCCCATATCCGGCAAGATTTTTTGTGGCAAAGGCTTTGATTTACGCCATTCTTGCCAGAGGTTCATTTGCAGGTTTACTGGCTCCTCAATAGAGCTATGAAAACACGCAATGTTACCATCACCATGACTAAGCCCAGCAAGTGCATCTAGCCCGCACTGCATCATTTCATCAAATTCAGGAGTAATCGGAATATGGCGATGCTTCATTGCGGCTCGAATCTCTAGCAAGGTTGTCACATCCCAACGATGGAATTCAGGACTTCGCGTACGATGCCCACCATCAGCGAAGAAACGGGTCTTCATTGCATGATGCAACATACGGTTCACCGGACGCAATAAAAACGCCATAGATGGAATAACCATCGCAGCAAAAAGCATCGCCTTTAAAGCACTAAACCCAATATAATGTTCTTTACGGCGCAAAGCATCGCCTAGCATAAGCAATTCATTGAAATAATATTTTTGCTGCTTACGCAACCAAGCAACTGAAGCTCCATGCGCTAACAACTCATGATAGCAAAAACAATGAGCTAAACGCTCTGCTCGTATCGTTACACGATGTCCAATTTCACCATGAATATCTTCTTGTTCCCACCACTCATCTACGAGCTGTCGCGCAAGTTCTGAGGCTTTAACTTTGTCTTCAACAACAGACAGATCACGCAACCATTGGAATTCATGCATCCGGCGCTGCCAGCTTAAGGGCAACCCTCCCACACATTTCCAAAAATCACGCTCAAACGGAGTACCGCCCATTCCCTCACAAAACTCACCATTTATGAAAGCATCACCACGCACCTTTTCAGGCTTCCACGGATCATGTGGATGCTCTTGATACATTGCGAGGGGCAAAGGCCACACGCGCGCAAGCCAAAAGCGAATTTGTAGTTTAATTAGGTTACAAAGAAAGCGCAGCTCTCGGGTATTTTTACGCAATAAGCGGAAAAAATTCTTTCCTTTGGAAGAAATAATCTCCGCCGCCATACCCTACCCTCGCAGTGTTTTGATGGCGCCAGCATAGCCAGCATCACTATTAAAGACAGCCGAACCCGCAACTAACACATCGGCACCCGCTGCAATAACTTGCTTACAGTTATCAGGCGTCACACCTCCATCCACCTCAAGCATAATATCACGTCCAGACGCTTCGATCATTGCACGGATTTTACTAATCTTTTCCAACTGCGACATAATAAACTTCTGCCCGCCAAAACCGGGATTGACCGACATAACAAGAATTAAATCCACATAGGGAATCAATTCCGAAATCGTTTCTACGGGTGTCGAAGGCACCAACGTAATACCCGGCTTCACCCCAAGATCGCGAATCATCTGCAAGCTGCGATGCACATGCACTCCTGCCTCCACATGAATGGTAAGAATATCCGCCCCGGCTTTACAAAATTCAGGAATCAGCAGATCAACAGGATCGATCATCAAATGCACATCAAACGGCTTTTTCGTATGTGGACGCAGCGCCTTGATAATGGGTGGTCCCATAGTGAGATTCGGCACAAAATGCCCATCCATCACATCAATATGGATCATATCGGCGCCCGCGTCATCAATGGCTTTCAGCTCCTCGCCAAGTTTGGCAAAATCTGCCGAGAGAATGGAAGGAGAAATTTTGACGTCTGCCATAGCACTTATTTCCTTAAATCAGTTAACTATTGCTAGCAGTTAAGCGGCAACGCGGCAAGCGAGATGGCGGAACTTCTAATTTAAGAACGAATTTAAACTAGCACCGTCGCAAGTTGGTCAATAGCCACTTCCTGCTGCTCGCCAGAATCAAGGTTTTTGAGCTGCACTTTGTTAGAAGATAACTCATCATCACCAAAGATAATTGCTACCTTGGCATTCACTTTATCGGCTTTTTTAAGGCGTTTACCCATATTACCAGAAGTTTCTTGAGTGATTGAAATACCCGCCTTGCGAAGTTCATGTGCGAGAGGAATAGCACGTGTTTGCGCCGCTTGCCCCAATGGTACGAGTGCGACAGGGCGCACTGCGTGCAGCACTTCCATCTCCATCGCGATAAGTAGGCGCTCCATGCCCGCAGCCCAGCCGATACCAGCCGTGGGTTGTCCGCCCATCATTTCGACCAAGCCATCATAACGCCCACCCGCCAGTAACGTACCTTGCGCACCGAGACGGTCGCAGGTAAATTCAAATACAGTATGAGTGTAGTAATCCAACCCGCGCACAAGACGCTGGTTTTGGGTGTATGGAATCCCTAAAGCATCTAATCCTGAAGTGACTTTGGCGAAGAATTTTTTTGCCTCATCAGTAAAACTATCATGCATTTGCGGCGCATCGGCAATGAGCGCACGATCATCCGCATCTTTAGAATCTAAAATGCGAAGCGGGTTCTTCTCTAGGCGCTTCTGACTATCTTCTGAGAGTTTCGCTTTATGTTGCGTAAAATAGGCAACAAGCGCGGCGCGGTAAGCATCTCGGCTTTCTTTATCACCAAGAGAGTTTAACTCTAACACCACTGCATCACCTAAACCCAATGCATTTAAAATATCCCATGCGAGTGCAATCGTCTCGATGTCAGCCAGAGGGTCTGCCACGCCGATACATTCCATACCTAGCTGGTGAAACTGACGCTGACGACCTTTTTGCGGACGCTCATAACGAAAAGCGGGACCATGATAAGCAAAGCGACAAGGCAAGTTTTGCTGCATTCCGTTTGAAAGAAACGCGCGTACGACTCCCGCCGTAAATTCCGGACGCAAGGTGAGTGATTCCCCCCCACGATCTTCAAAGCTATACGTCTCTTTCGATACAACATCTGAGCTATCGCCTAGCGTACGATGGAATACATCAGAGAATTCAAAAATCGGAGTTGAGATTTCGCCGTAGCCATAACGTTCAGCAATTGCGAAGGCAGTATCGCTAATGAAGCGACGCTTGCGGGATTCTTCAGGCAGAATATCGTGGGTGCCACGCACCGGCTGCAAAGTTTTACTCATAGAAATGACTTAGCGAGTTACAACACGAACCGCAATTAATATCCGCGTCCTGGGCCACCTTGGCCACGCGCCATCGTATCTTGCAAGAAGCGTCCCGCAAGGTTCATGCCTTGACGCATCAGCTCTTGCACGACTTCTTTGCCTTGCTCATACATGGCTAATTGGCCTGAAAGCCATGTGATATGAGCTTTATCAAGCTTATCTTGATCGGAATCAGTTTTGCGTAGCAAATGGTTGATGGCGGCCAAAGCCTCACCTGTACCAATCGTGCCTTTAGGCAATAGGCTCTGCACTTCCATTAACACTTGTGGATCGTGAATTTTTTGCGCCGCCATGGCGTGTAAATCCACCATTTTACCGGTAATAGAGGCACGTAAATTCGCTAATTCTTCAACCACCGCATCTTTATCTTCCATGCGTGACTGATGATTTAAATCGGCTGTTTCTGCCAAAAGCGCCGTAAATAACACCGCATAATGACGGTAATCATCAGCGAGTTGTTTCTTATGCGCGCTGGCAGCGGCACGCGCATTACCATGACTTCCCACCGCATTCGGTTTGCGCACCGCTAACCCTGTATTGGCAGATTTACGCTGACTTTTTGGCATGGGCGTAAGCGGGTTAGATTGAATGGACCGCAACATCGAAATATCCCATGCAAGTTGCTCAATCGCCAAACGGCTACCACTAGCATAAGCTGACATACCGCTGGTATAAGCACGGATGGCATCATGAAAACGTTCAATACGTGGGCGATGATCATGCTCTCCCGCCCACAGGCCAATTTCGGCCTCAGCTTGGTAAATACGCTCGTAAAGGTCACTAAGAAGTGGAACCAAAGCATCTTTAGGGTTTGAGCCTGACTGCATAATCTTATAATACCCCTAAATGTCTGAAAATACTAGTCATGCACTCTATATCCATTGGCCATTCTGCAAGAAAAAATGCCCTTATTGCGACTTTAACAGCCATGTTCGCGAAGAAGTAGACGAATCTGCGTGGCATAAAGCTTTATTGGCCGAGTTGCGCTGGTATCACGAAAAAGCGGCTAAACGCCCACTATCTAGTATCTTTTTTGGCGGTGGCACTCCCTCGCTTATGCCGCCTTCTATCGCCGAAGCGCTCATTGCTGAAGCGGAAAAGCTCTTTGGTTTCACCCCCGATATTGAAATCACATTAGAGGCCAACCCCACTTCCACTGAGAATGCTAAATTGCAGGATTTACGTTCCGCTGGCGTGAATCGACTCTCCACGGGCATCCAATCGCTTAAACCTGAAGCCTTAGAGTTTTTAGGCCGCGAACATAGTGCAGAGGAAGCGCTCGAGGCATTAGAAATGGCAGCACGTATTTTTCCACGTTATAGTTTTGATTTGATTTACGCTCTCCCCAACCAAACTTTAAACGATTGGGAAAAGGAGTTACAACAAGCACTCACCTATGCGGGCGACCATCTCTCACTCTATCAATTAACGATTGAAGCAGGCACGCAATTTTTCCATCACCATAAGTCAGGGAAATTAGTGATGCCCGAAGAAGAACTCACGGCAGAGTTTTACGAAACAACGCAAGCGATTATGGAAACGCGCCATATGCCCGCTTATGAAATATCCAACCATGCGAAAGCTGGCGGTGAGGCAAAACATAATGTGCATATTTGGCGCGGCCAAAGCTATCTGGGTATCGGTCCCGGCGCGCATGGGCGAATGGAAGCGGCGGATGGAAACTGCTACGCTACCTATAATTTACGCAGCCCTGAAAGCTGGTTAGCTCAAGAGCATCACGGCAATGAAATATTCGAAGTGGTTGATGAACTTTCACACAGGGAAGAAAAAATCCTGATGGGTTTACGCCTGCGCGAAGGATTAAAAATAGATACGACCCTATGGCCAATCGTTTATTTGGAAGCCCTAAAGGAAGAAAGACTGATTACCTTCGATGCAAAGCAGCTTATTCCCACCGCACAAGGTAGAATGGTTCTAAACCAACTTACCCAAGGGTTAGTTGATAAGCTATATTAACGACGGGGGTATTTTGGCTCATCAATAACACTGAAGCCTTGATTACCCACCTCAACAATCGCCAGAGCACGCTCCACTATCCCATTCACATTAAACCTCACCCGACCATTAGCATAGTTATCATAGCCTTCTTTGCGAGTCAGTGCCTGAATCGTAAGAGCAGCCGCACCTTTCTTAATACCAGAATAAGCCGCCATACTTACCGCATCATAAGCGAGGCTCGAAATGCGTGAAGGTGCATAGCCATATTGATTAAAGAAACGATCATTATAATCGTAAGATTTTTGCGGCGAAGTCGTGGCAAACCATGCACCTTTCAAACCCGGATCTTGCAAGGTTTGCGGATTATCCCATAAGCCAGTTCCCAGCAATTTAAGAAAACCATTATTGGCTTTAATATCTTGCATCAAACGTAGCGAGATAGCTGAAAGCGGCTTACCTGTAACAGGTAAAAAGACGGCCTTGCGCTCGCGCCCAACCTCCACTGCATCATTAGCAATACGTGTCATCACTGGCGCAGGCGGTATTGATCCTATATTAAAGAACTCTACTGGCTGCACAGTATGATTTTGCGCCGCTAATACGCGAGAAAAATCTCGAATCACCATACGCCCATAATCATCTTGCTGACCAATCGCCGCAAAGTGTTTAATTTGACTCTTTGCGGCAAAATCAGCAATTCGCTTTACTTGTTGGTAGGGCACAAATCCGTAAACAAACACACCGGACTTCGCCACTTCGACATTATTAGAAAAAGCAATCAACGGCACAGATTTATTACGCGCCACTGCACCAACCGCTTCTACATTGGCTGCCACTAATGGGCCTATGAGAATCTGCGCTCCTTCGTCAATTAACTCTGCAGCCGCTTTTGCTGATTGCACTGCGTTACCACCACTATCACGCATTAAAAGTTTGGGTGTTGCTTTCGCACTCAACTTTGGAGAATCTTGGATCGTATCATAAAGCCCCATAAGCGCAGCATCGCGCAATTGCCCACCAATTTCTGCTTGCGGCCCAGTTAAAGGAACAATCAAACCAATGGTGACACTCTCATTGGGCAATGTTAGCTTAGGGCGCGCCGCTTCTTCGACAACCTCAATCGAAGTTTGGCTCCCACCTGTAATATCAGGTAGTTTTGAGCGATAAACCACTTCCGCCGGAGGCTTTCCACGCGTACAGCCGGAAAGCACCACCGTTAAAGCAAGTAGAATAAGTAACGGTAATCTTAAGCTAGAGAATTTCATCGTTAGAACCTATCTATGATCTATAGTGGTATGAGGTTTGCCCAGAAATTGAATGAGTGCAAGGCAAAAAGTGCAACGCATGATGGTTTCACGGGTAAACTTTTTAACGAAACAATCATCAATTTCCGGCAAACCCTTGGAAGCGGGCAGGTTTTGGCTAAAAACCATTTATTTCTCGCTAACAGTAATGACACTGCTTCGCTCAAAATACATCATTTTTTCACAAAACCTTCACCGCCCTCATGCTAACCATAGACCATAGATAGGTTCTCAGGCTATAGTCAGCCAATGGCCGAACATAAAGTAAAAAATGGCGAATTATTTATCGTTGCAACGCCGATTGGCAATTTAGGCGATATTAGCCTTCGTGCATTAGAGGTACTAAAATCCGCTCAAACTATCTATTGTGAAGATACACGCCATAGCCGGAAATTGCTCGAACGGCATGGGATTAGCACCACCTTACAAGCTTACCACGAACATAATGCAGAAAAGGTACGCCCTGCCATTTTAGAAAAGTTAGATGCAGGCGAAAAAATCGCACTCATCTCCGATGCAGGCACGCCGCTTATCTCTGACCCAGGCTATAAACTGGTAGCAGATGCCCGCGAAGCTAGTTTAACCGTAACTCCCATTCCAGGAGCATGCGCGGCCATTACCGCATTATCGGCTGCTGGCTTACCCTCTAATCAATTTTTCTTCGCTGGTTTTTTACCGCCCAAACAACAAGCGCGGTGCAAAGCCCTCAAAACATTGGCCAACATTCCCGGCACGTTGATTTTTTATGAATCCCCTAAACGCCTGAGTAAAATGCTAATAGACGCTACAGAATGTTTAGGAGGCAGTCGCGAGGCAGTCATTGGCCGTGAACTCACCAAGCAGTTTGAAGAATTTCGTAAAGATTCCCTTGCAACGCTAGCCGCTCAATATACAGCAGAGGACAACCCAAAGGGCGAAATTGTGGTCTTGATTGGTGCTACCCCTGATTCTGAAAATGAGTGGGATGAGGCTGATATTATTGAGCTACTCAAAGCCTCGTTAAAAGATCACTCCGTCAAACAAGCGGCAGCTGAAGTAGCGAAAAAAACCGGTATCCCTAAACGCGATTGCTATCAATTAGCACTGACGCTAAAAGAGTAACCATGCGTCAGACTCATCAAACCGGAAAGCTCGCCGAATGGATTTGCATCTTACGATTATGGTTTTCAGGCTGGCATATCTTAGCGATTCGCTGGCGCTGCCCTTCTGGCGAAATTGACTTAATCGCAAGTCGAGGCAAACTCGTCACCTTTATTGAAGTGAAGGCTCGCAAGAGCCACGCGGATGCTATTAGTTCTATTTCTGCGACGCAGCAGCAACGCATTACTAACGCCGCATCACTTTGGATAGCTAAAAACCCGCAATATGCTGGCCACGATTTGCGCTTCGATGTAATGTCAGTTTCGATATGGCCATGGCCGAAACGCCATGCCAACGCCTTTTAACATAGAAAATGAAACGGGAAATTATGCGCCTTTTACCATTCATCGCCATTAGCAGTAGCTTACTTATACTAGCCAGCTGTAGCCCCGTTTCAACTACCATTAGCACCATTAGCCGTGGTGCGCGCGTCACCTCACAAGACCGCACTATCGGCATGGCAGTGGATGATCTCACGATTGAAACCACCATTAATCATCGTTTCTTCCGCACAGATGTGAATGATCTATTTAAGAATGTGGATGCTGATGTGATTGAAGGTCGCGTCTTTTTAACCGGTAACGTGAATAATCATGTGAGCATGGTGCGCGCTGTTGATCTCTCATGGGAAGTTCAAGGAGTGCGCGAAGTCATCAGCGAAATTCAAGTTGAAAACACCTCCAACATTACTGACGCTGCCCAAGATATTTGGATAGAATTACAAATTGAAGGAGAGCTGTTGATCACAAAAGGAATCCGTTCAACCAACTATAATGTAGAAGCTGTCAACGGTATCGTTACCCTCATGGGAATTGCGCAAAATGAACAAGAGTTGAATTTAGTGGCGAACCTCATCAGCCGAACAGCTGGCGTGAAAAAAGTAGTCAGCCATGTGATTATGGCAAATGATCCGCGCCGTATTATTCCTAAAGCCGAAAAACCGGACACGCATTATGAGTAAACTCATCATCCAAATGGATGAACCGGAAGAATTTAATCCTGTAACCGATTCGACTATGGCACTCGCATTAGAGGCTCAAAACCGAGACTATGAGGTTTTCTATTATACCCCCTCGCAAATCGCAGCACTAGATGACAGGATTGTCGCACAAGTACGCCCCATCACTTTTTTTGACCGAACGGAAAACTTCTTCGAGCGTGGCAAGAGTCAAACGATGGATTTGGAGAAAGCAGACGTTATTCTTATTCGCCAGAACCCTCCCTATAATATGGAATACCTAGGCTGCACTTGGCTTTTAGAAAGGCTTAAACATCCTAAAGTTTTGAATAACCCAGCATCCATTCGCAATCGTCCGGAAAAAATATTTCCTTTAGAATTTCCAGACTTTATTCCTCCTACCTGCATTAGTTCTGACAAAGCCACTTTGACTGCTTTTCGTGAAGAGCATAAAGATATCGTTCTTAAACCTCTCTACGGATTTGGCGGCGCATCGATTCACCACATCAAACCCAATGATACAAAATTTGATGAACTGCTGGGCGAGAACCTTAACGAACCTCTTATTTTACAACCTTACTTGCCGGATGTGATGACAGAAGAAAAACGCATTCTTCTCATCAATGGTAAAATTGCAGGGGCTTATAACCGCCTCCCTCCTGAAGGAGACTTTCGTACCAATGCGGCTGTCGGTGGAAGTGCGGCGAAAACAACACTAACCGAACGGCAAGAATTAATTGCCAAAGCTGTAGGAGCAGCCTGTGCCAAAGAAGGACTGATGTTGATTGGCTTGGATGTAATTGGCGACTATTTGATCGAAATTAACACGACTTGTCCGACGGGCTTAAGAAGCTTTCAACAACTTTCAGACCTAGATCTCACTAAAACCTTTTGGAACGAAATAGAAAGCTGTTAATAAGAACTTATGGCTGAGAAAACGACCTCAAATAGTGATTGGCTAAAAAAATGTTTAGCTCCTTTGAAGCGTCGTTTTGCGGAAGTTTTTGCAATTTCCCTCTTCACAAATTTACTCGCACTCGCCGTTCCACTTTATACACTTCAAGTCTATGATCGCGTAGTTGGACATCAAGCAACAACGACACTTGTCGCACTCGCCATTGGTGTTGTTCTCGCCATCATCTTCGACTTTCTACTGCGCACCACGCGTAGCCGCCTTTTGCAAGATACTGCTATCCATATTGATGCGCATTTGGGGCGTCATCTTTATAACCGTTTTCGTGTCTTACCGCTGCAAGTGCTCGAATCGAAACCAACCAACTATTGGCGTTCACTCTTTCAAGATACGCAAATTATTCGCAGCGTTTTCTCTGGCCCCTCAGCCGTTCTGATTGCCGATATCCCCTTCGCTATACTTTATATTGTCGTGATTTTCTTAATCGCAGCTCCGATTGCGTGGGCGCTTTTACTTATCGTACCTGCTTTCCTTATCCTCACTTGGTGGTCTACGAGGGAAGTAAACCAAGCTTCAAACGAGGAAACGAAACATAACCTCAGTCACGATATGCTGATTTCCGAAATGCTTGCGGGTCGTACCACCGTAAAAGCTTTGCGAATTGATGCCGTTACCCAGCCGCATTATGAAGATTTGCATGCGGACTCGATTGAAAATTCGTTTGAGCGCGGCGTCAAAACGGATCTCTCTGTTGCGCTGGGTCAAACACTCGCCACTTCCAGTACCGCGCTTTTAGTAACGCTCGGCGCGCTCGCTATTATTGCTGGAGATATGACGATTGGTTCACTCATTGCTACTACTATGCTTACTTCACGCATTATTGCACCGCTCAATCAGTTGCTTTCTGGTTGGCGTGGATTTGCACGCTGCAAGCAAGCGATCGAACATCTGAATGTACTTGAAACATTGCCGCGCGAAAAAGATGAAAGTGGCGTTTCCCGCCCCCGCCCAGAAGGAGTGTTACAAGCAGAAGAGCTAGTGATGCGCTATCAAGGTTCCGACCAGCCGATCATCAAAGATTGTAGCCTTACTCTTAAACCAGGAGAAATGGTTGGGCTTGTAGGACGCAATGGATGTGGCAAATCGACTCTCGTTAAAACCCTGCAAGGGCTTTACACCCCAGAAGAAGGGCGCGTGGTGCTCGATGGTGCGGATCTCGCTCAATTTAGCCGCGATGAGGTGACTGAATGGATCGGTTATGTTCCACAAGAATGCTTCCTTTTTAACGCAAGCATTCGTGAAAATATTGTCAAAGCTTGGCCAGAAGCAACGGATGAAGCAGTTTTAGCTGCCTCTAAACTCGCAGGCGCAGATGAGTTTATCATTGATCTACCAGAAGGCTATGACACAGAAATTGGTGAAGGTGGCCATCGTCTTTCTGGTGGACAGCGTCAACGTTTAGCGATTGCTCGCGCCCTATTGCGTAACCCACCTGTGCTGCTACTAGATGAAGTAACAAGCAACCTTGATAGTGCATCTGAAATGCTGCTGCGTCATCACTTACTCGCTTTATCGAAAGACCGTTCCATTTTAGTTGCAACGCACTCGCTCCCAATCTTACGTGCCTGTCATCGCATTTTAGTGATGGATAAAGGCCGTATCATACAAGCTGATACCGCAGAGAAAGTCCTAGCAACAATTACAGGGCAGGATCCTAAAACACAGAAAGGTAAAAAATCATGAGCCGATTAGATACCTTACTTGCGACCCAACGCACCAGTAAATGGCGCCTTACTGCAATTATTATCATCTGTCTTATTGCTCTGTTTTTACTTTGGGCAGTTACCTCTAAGTTAGAAGAAGTTGCCGTTGCTACCGGCGAAGTCGTGCCGCAGGAACAAATTCAAACAATCCAGCATTTAGAAGGCGGGATCGTTGAAAAGATTTTTGTGACAGAAGGCGACACGGTCAAAAAAGGCAAACCGTTAGTGCAGCTTAATCTCACCCCTTTCATGGCAAATCGTGAAGAATTGCAAATCCAGCAAGAAGCACTCCAGCTTAAACGCGCGCGTTTGAAAGCAGAAGCGGCAGGTCATTCTGAACTCGTTTTTGATAAGGCCTATGACGGCTATCGTGAAGAGTTGAAAAAAGCGGAACAAGAAACCTTTCAAAGCCGCCGCAATAAGTTAAAAAATGAAAGCGCACAACTGCGCGACCAGAGCTCTCAACGTGAGTTAGATCGTCGTGAGTTAAAAGCTGAACGCTCTTCAATCGTAACCAACTTGAGCGTATTGCGTGAGAAGTTTCGCATTTCAAAAGACCTACTTAAAGACAAGCTGACCTCTAAATTAGAGCACCTACAGCTTTCCAGTGAATTAAAAGAATTACAGGGGCGACTCAAGGTAGTTGATGTGAGCATCCCTCGCGCGACGGCAGCAATGGAAGAAGCTGCGAATAGACTGAAAGGCGTGAAGCTTAATTTTCAGAACGAGGCGCAACAAGAATTAAACGATGTGGAACAAGCAATAGCTCGCACGAAGGAAGCGCTCAACCGCGCCGATGATCAGGTGGAGCGTACCACCATTAGTAGCCCGATTGATGGTATTGTAAAGTCGCTCCAGAACCATACGCTAGGTGGCGTCATTCAGCCAGGGGCGACCGTGATGGAGATTGTTCCTAAAAGTGAGAATCTGATTATCGAAGCACAGCTAGACCCAAATGATATTGGTTTTGTCAGCAAGGGTCAGGATGTATTGGTGAAAGTAAACACCTATGACTTCGCACGCTTTGGCGGGTTAAAAGGACACGTCCAGTCTATCTCGGCAGATTCATTACTTAATGAACAAACAGGCTTACCTTATTTTCTAGTGAAGATTCGTACCAACCAGAACTATCTCGGTACGGATGCAAATAGCTTCCCGATCACCTCAGGAATGCAGGTGATGGTAGATATTAAAACAGGGTCAAAATCTGTGATGCAATATCTATTAAAGCCGGTGATTATGCTACAGCATGAATCTTTCAGAGAGCGCTAAAATTTTCCAAAACTTACTCCTTATTTATCTTGGCGAAATTTGATCTTTTTGCCTAAAAGTGCTACAATATTTCCTTAACTAACTGAGTGATAAAGGCTGACCTTATCATAAACGAAATTACATCTTCTGCTTTACTGAACCCAAGGAATCGGTTGCCGTCTCAACAGCTAGATACAAGAGAATCACAACTCCAAGCTAAAATTGCGAATCAAATTAATAGCACTTCTTCAAGCGCTGATGTGAATATTCAATATCGCTATGAACGCGGCCCTAATGGTGAACTCATCGCTGTTGCTGCGACCGTTACCATTACCGAAGATCAAGCAAGCTCACCGCAAAGCCTCGCTACGAATAACAACCGTGCAACAACAATAGAAGACCCTGTTTCTTTAAGCCCTGAAGCGCAAAGCGAAATTGGACTAACCGATAGTGAAAAAGCGTATCTCCAACGCCTACAGGCGGCTGATGCTGCCGTGCGTAACCATGAGGGATTGCATTTTCGCGCTGCTGGGGGATTAGGGCAACTCCCTGAATATCAAACCGTCACAGGGCCTGATGGCAACCAATATGCCGTGGCAGGTAGTGTGAATGTATCTAGCACGCAAGGGGTTGATGCAGAGCGCGCTGCACGTGAAGCAGAGACTCTGGGCATTGCAGCTACCGCTCCAGCGGATGCCTCTGCCGCCGATTTAAGCGCCGCAAGAGAATTTGGCCGAAATACTGTGAATAATAATCAAAATCAGCTTGCCGCTGAAAATTCTTCACCCGTTGGTAATATCGTTAATTTGATCGCATAACTCTAAGAGAAGCTCTCACGCTTATTAACAATCCCACCTATAATTAAGACTTTATTTACCTAATTAAGTCAGACTATAGTTTATATCAAAGGGAGAAGTTTTATTATGTCACGCCAAGGGTTTTCGCTCTTAGAGCTATCCGTTGTGTTAACTATTATTGCAATCGTCATTGCTGGCGGTCTCACACTTGGCAGCGCCAAAACCCAGCAAACCAGAATCTCCACCACTTATGAAGAAATGAAAGAAATCGCCAATGCAATTTCCGTCTTTGTGGCACAGAATAACCGCATGCCCTGCCCAGCTGATACCGTACTACCGGCAACAGCAACTTACGGCCGCGAAAGCGCAACCATCTGTACTCAGGCTAATGCTGTCGTTCATGGTGATGTCCCTTTCTACGCTCTGGGGCTACCAGATGAATATGGCTCCGACGCATGGGGGCATCGTTACCGCTACAGTGTAATGGATGATACAACAGGCGCCTTTAGCAGCAGTTACGCTACTTCTGTCATGGTGGTAAATGATGAAAGCGGCACCGCCATAGGTAGCGGAACCGATATGGTCTATGTATTGGCCAGCGCAGGCAAATCTGGCAAAGGGGCTTTCCCCATCAAAGCCGTGACAGCAAAAGCTGAAACCACCACCGATAAAGACCACGATAATTGGGATGAAGATGTTACTTTTGTGGACGGCACTTATAATGACGGCGACATCACGGCTAACTTTTTTGATGATATCTTACTTTGGAAAATCACTAACAGCATTTTTAATGTAGGCGCTGGCGGCGGCGGAGGAGGCGGAGGTAGTACAAACATCACACCAACCGATATAAAAGCATGCGGTTCCGGAAACGGCAATATGGGTGGATATACAGGACTGCACTCAAGAATTCAAACCGCATGTGCAGGGTACGTAGTGTGTACACCTATAGATGTGGTTCGTTATATCTCTCAAGGCAATTCAATTACTGATGCTTCTGGAGAAATGTGGCTCGCAGGTGTTCCTGATCATGGCAACGGAACCACTGCAACAGATTGCAATAGATTCAATCTAGCGGATGATGGCTTTAATCTAAATCGTGGATGGGCTTTTGACACTAGCGTAAACAGCTTCAAACTTGTCAGGTGTACAATCACAAACGGTACCCGTGATATTCTCGGGTGCAAATTCGATTAATGAAAGGCCTAGATGATTAAGCACAGCACATATCACTCTCGCCAATCAGGTTTCTCGTTGCTCGAGCTATCGGTTGTGCTGGGCATTATTGCATTAGTCGTGGGAATGAGCCTTACCGTGGGTGAACCACAGGTGAAGCAAGAGAAAATACGCAATAGTTGGAATGAACTTCAGGTTATTAAGAAATCACTTGCTCTGTTCGGTGAACGCTATGGACGCCTGCCCTGTCCCGCTCCATTAAACGCGGCACAAAACTCAGCAACTTATGGCCTCTCCCCTTCCGTCGCAGATTGCGACGCCACCCCTCCTGCTGGAATCACTCATGTAGCAGCGCCTGCCATGAAATATGGCGCAGTGCCCTTTAAAACACTTGGCCTAAACGAAGCTATGATCGCCGATGATTGGGATAATCGTTATATCTATGCAGTGGATAATACCTCTATTACCGCCTTTGATCCTGATTCTAATGGTGTACTCACCGTGAATGACCGTGGTGGCAACCCCATCACAACTGAGGCGGCTTTTGTAGTATTTAGCACCGGCGAAACAGGGCGTGGCGGTACCGATCATGATAATTTAACGACTAGTGCCTGCACCGCCGGCTTTCTCGATACCGCCAATTGCGCCACAGCTACCGTAGGCACCTATATCGATTCATCTATTCGTGAGACGGATGCCAATAACACCTTCTACGACGATATGCTAGTTTGGGGCAAAGCCAGCAACATCTTTAACGAAACTGCCCTGATTAACCCTGATGATCCGCCCGTCACGGGCTGTATCGTTGGTGCCGGTATGACGATTGATGGTGCGGCTACAGGTGATCGTAGTGGTAATGATGTCTCCTCTGTTGGTGACGTGAATGGCGATGGGTATGCAGATTTTGTTATTGCCGCCAATGCTGCCGCTCCCAACGGCACCAGCTCAGGGGCAACTCATCTTATTTTTGGGAAGCCAGATAGTTGGACAACTGATTTAGACCTTTCATCCCTCGATGGAAATAATGGAGTAACATTGAATGGAGTTAGCGCGAATGACGGAAGTGCTATCGCTGTCTCAGGCGCAGGTGATGTTAATGGTGACGGCTATGACGATATCCTAATCGGTGCCAATCTAATAGATCCTAATGGTGCTAATTCAGGAGGGGCATATCTTGTTTTTGGTAAAGGTAGTGCTTGGGCGAGCACATTAGAGCTCTCCACCCTCAATGGAACCACTGGTGTTCTCTTAAGTGGAGCAATAGGAAATGATCGTACAGGAACATCGGTATCTACCGCGGGCGATGTGAATGGTGATGGTTTTGATGACTTCATAATTGCTTCGACAAACGCCCCTAGTGGAAATAATAGAGGAGCAGTTTATGTCGTATTTGGGAAAGTAAATGGTTGGACAGCACAGTTAGACCTTGTAGACCTAGATGGAACCAATGGGGCCATCGTAAAAGGACTAAACCTCGGCGATTCTATTGGTACAGATGTTGCCTCTGCTGGTGACATAAACAATGATGGCTATGATGATTTTCTTATTGGCGCCAGTAATATGAGCCCTAATGGCGCTGGCTCAGGTCAAACATTCCTTATCTTTGGCAAACCTTCTGGTTGGGAAATCGCGCTTGAACTAGATAC
Source organism: uncultured Rickettsiales bacterium (assembly GCA_964654855.1). Taxonomy (GTDB): domain Bacteria; phylum Pseudomonadota; class Alphaproteobacteria; order Rickettsiales; family JALZUV01; genus JALZUV01. The sequence continues at coordinate 150,919 of CAZZJS010000001.1, read as the reverse complement.
AAGTTCCCTTGATGGGGTAACAGGAATGGTTTTCAACGGAATTTCTGCGAATGATAATTCGGGCTATACAGTTGCTTCTGCAGGTGACGTCAATAATGATGATTATGATGACTTCATCATTGGAGCACCAGCTGCAAGCCCTAACGGTACAGATTCCGGTGCCATTTATTTAATCTTCGGAAAAGCAAGTGGCTGGACGAGCAGTTTTGAACTCTCTTCCTTAAACGGAAGTAACGGGGTAACCTTCAACGGCATCACAACAAATGCCAACAGTGGTCGCGGTAATTTTTCTGCAGGTGACGTCAATGGCGATGGATATAATGATTTGATAATCAGCGCTTTTGCTGCCAGCCCTAATGGCGCTGAATCAGGCCAAAGTTATATCGTTTTTGGTAAAGCGAGCGGTTGGAGCAGCGACTTTGAACTTTCCACTTTAAACGGAAGCAATGGAGTCGCTTTCAACGGCATAAGTGCAAATGATAATAGTGGTATATCGACTTCTTCCGCAGGGGACGTCAATAATGATGGCTATGATGACTTCATCATTGGAGCATTGAACGCCTCTGGGGTCAAAGCTTCTAACGGACAATCTTACCTCCTATTTGGTAATTCTAACTGGTCATCCACTGGTGGAACTATTGAACTTTCGGCATTAGAAGATCCTACTGAATGCACCTCTAATGCGTGTCCACTTGAAGTACAACTTGATCTAGATAGTAGTGCAGAGGAGACAAGTTGGTCTGTCCGAAACTCCGATAACAAAACGTTAATAGCTGGGAGCTATACTGCAGCCGATGATAACTCTACCATCGCACGTAGTTATGTACTACCTAGAGGAACGCACTCCTACGACATAACTTTAACTGATCAAGCCGGAGACGGCTTTGCTAGCGTAAGTGATCACTTCGGACTCAGAGGGTTTGGGTCTGCAGGCACAGCTGAAAAATTTGGACCTGATTCATTTCAAATGTGTGTAAAATCCTTTACCACGGATACATCTTGTGGATTTAGCACTGATGATGGCACATCTGATATGCTCTGCGGCGGGCATTGTGGTCCTATCACGGGCATAACGATTAATGGGATAGCCGCAGGAGATGGTTCTGGTGCCTCAGTTTCTTCAGCAGGAGATGTAAATGGCGATGGTTATAATGATTTAATTATTGGTGCAAATGGAGCTAATAGCCTAACCGGACAAGCCTATGTCATATTCGGTGATGCCAGTGGTTTTTCGGCAGACATAGAGCTCTCAAGCCTTGATGGAACAAATGGCTTCCTCCTTAATGGTGTTGCCGCAGCTGATCAGTTCGGCGGCTCTGTTTCTTCTGCAGGTGATTTTAATGGCGATGGCTATGACGACATCATTATTGGCGCGCATAAAAATCATGCTCGTGGAGTAAGCGATTCCGGTGCAGTTTATCTCATCTATGGGAAAGCTAGCGGCTTTGCGGCAAGTTTGAATGTATCAACATTAAATGGTACAAATGGCGCTGTAATCCACGGTGTAGATACCAATGCTCAAACCGGTCTCTCCGTTTCTTCTGCAGGTGATTTTAATGGTGATGGATATGATGATGTAATCGTCGGCAGCCCCGGCACAACCCCAGGAACAATGTTTTTTGCTGGCACGACTCATATAATTTTTGGTTCATCAACTCCTACGATACATGATACAGATATTCAAGACATACAGGCCACTTTGGGGTTTGCAATAAACGGAGCTGCTACCAATGATCAAGTTGGGCTTGGAGTTTCTTCTACAGGTGATATTAATAGGGATGGATATGATGACATTATTATCGGTGCGCACCAGGCTGGCACCACAGGAAGTGCCTATGTAATATTTGGGTATAACACCGCTTCATACTCTACAATAGAACTGGCAGCTCTTAGCACCGGGCTTGGATTTGTAATGAATGGTATTGATGCCGGTGACAAATTTGGTTCTGCAGTTTCTTCGGCAGGCGATGTGAATGGTGATGGCTTTGATGATTTCATCATTGGTGCTCCACACAGCAATTCAAGTGGTTCAGAATCAGGTAAATCATATGTAGTTTTTGGTAAAGCAAGTGGTTGGGGTATCAGCTTTGACATTTCAAGCCTTGATGGAACAAATGGCTTTATACTCAACGGTGTTAATACACCTGATAATTCTGGCGCTACAATTTCTTCAGCAGGAGATGTCAACAATGATGGTTTTGATGATTTCATCATTGGTGCTCCACGCAGCAATTCAAATGGTGTGAATTCAGGTAAGTCACATATAATTTTTGGTAAAGCAAGCGGTTGGAGCGCAAGCTTCGAACTTTCAAGTCTTGATGGCACGAATGGTTTTACACTCAATGGTATTGATGCAGGTGACGGAACTGGCTCCTCAGTTTCTTCAGCAAGGGATGTGAATGGTGATGGCTATGCTGATGTAATTATCGGTGCTTTTGGAAGCAGTCCGAATGGCTTAACTTCAGGTAAATCATACCTCATTTTTGGCTCACCTGAGTCTTTCTCAGCGACACATGAATTAAGCACATTAGCGATACCAACAGCACTTTGCACAGGTTGTTCTCCAGCCTGCAATAGCGGCTGTAATGGTGATGATTATGAAATTAAAGCCTGCCAAGCAGGCACATGTACCATCACAAATACAGTAACAGATTCCCCCAAATGTGCCGCCGTTATACCACCAGAAACATCAACAGATTGCACTAGAATTGATGCAGGAGTTGAGCATACTTGTGGGCTTGGAGACAATGGTAAGGCTTACTGTTGGGGAAATAACAATAACGCTCAGTTAGGAGAAGGTGGCGAACACCTCTTATCCAATGAACCAGTGGAAGTACATGCAGGTGAAAGCTCAGGAGAATTTATACAAATTAGCTCCGATTCAGAACATACATGTGCCATTGGCACTGATAATAAAGCCTATTGCTGGGGTGATGGCACAGCCGGAAAACTTGGGCATGGAGTAATAACAGAAGAAGTAGAGCCTGTTGAAGTACATGCAGGTGAAAGCCCAGGAACATTTACGCAAATTAGCTCTGGGCAATTCCACACATGTGCTATTGGCACTGATAATAATGCCTATTGCTGGGGAAGCGAGCTCAATGGAAAACTAGGGAACGGTATAGACGGAGGAGCCGAGCATACGGAACCTGTAGAAGTCCATGGGGGTGAAAGCCCAGGAACATTTACGCAAATCAGTGCAGCAGAATCACATACATGTGCCATTGGCATTGACGATAAAGCTTATTGCTGGGGAAGTGGCGGCTCTGGAAAACTAGGGAACGGGTCAACAAGCCTTAGTGACTCGGTACCACTCGAAGTACATGCGGGTGAAAGCCCAGGAACATTTACGCAAATCAGTGCAGAAGATTCACACACATGCGCTATTGGTACTGATAATAAAGCTTATTGCTGGGGTGATGGCGGCACTGGAAAACTAGGGAACGGCTCAACAACCGATCAATCGGAACCAGTGGAAGTACATGCAGGTGAAAGCCTCGCTACATTTACGCAAATCAGTGCAGGAGATTCACACACATGTGCCATTGGCACTGATAATAAAGCCTATTGCTGGGGTGATGGAGGCTCTGGAAGATTAGGGAACGGATTAACAACCGATCAATCGGAACCAGTGGAAGTACATGCAGGTGAAAGCCTCGCTACATTTACGCAAATTAGCTCCGGGTACCCCCATACATGCGCTATTGGCGCTGATAATAAAGCCTATTGCTGGGGTGAGCCAGCTAATGGAATTCTAGGGGCTGGAACGATTTCTGTAGATCAGCTAACTCCTATAGAGGTGCATGTGGGCGAAGGCTATACCCCTGCGACGAGTTGTAACGTTGGTTTCACTGCGCCGCCAACTACTACATGCGAGATTATCTGTAGTGGTACTGACCGACCAAGCTCGGGAGCTGTGTGTACTGATGGTAGTATTTTCGCTGGCCATTCACCTGATGGCAATGTGTGTATGTATACGACGCCTGCAGATCAACCTAGTATTTTTCTTACCGATGGTAGGTATATGAACAACCCTGCTTTAGTTGGTGCCAATTCAGACATTGATGGGGATGGTAATTCTGCCGCCATAGAGGCGAGCCCCTCCTCTCATATTCGAGATGTAGCCGTTGTATGTAATGCTTTAACGGATCACACGAAAAATGATTGGTACCTACCAGCATTCAATGAGTTAGAGGTCCTAATAACGAATCGTGCTGATATTGGAAACTTTACGGAAAATAGAGACTACTGGTCATCAACAGAGGCAAACGCAATAAGTGCTAAATCCATAAATACAGGCCTCTTAATCGGGGGTACCGACTTAACAAAAACGGTCTCAACCGCCTCTCGTTGCGTGCGTAAAGATAGTAGCAGCGGCCCACCACCAGACACCGCATGTGATGTTTTCGACCATTACAATATGGATGATGATGCACATCAATACTCATGGAAAATTAATCAAGGTGCAACAACCATCCACTCCAAATCTTACGATTCAAGCTATGATAATGACATTTCTAGTGAAGGCCCGTATACCATTACTGCAGAGAAAAACTATACTTTCACCCTAACCGATTCTGGCGGTAATGGGTTTGACTCGAATCCTGATTTCATCGCGCTTCTTTCTAGTTCTGGGGCGCTAAGCCTCGCAGACATCTTAGCTACTAGAACTGGAACAGCTAACTTTAGCAGCTGCACAGTTGATTTTTCAGTCGATAGCTCCTGTGCTCCTATAAATACAGATATTAACTGTGTTGTGGGTGGGCCAACATTTAGCCTTCCTGAGGTTAATGGAAAACGAATTTATCACTCTTATAGCAGTGGCAACCCTCCTTCAGGCGAATTAACTGCAGATCAATTTTGTGTTCAGAATGGATATACAGAAAGAGATCACTCTGGGGCCAGTAGTTTCTCAACGACTTGGAATCCAGAATGGAATGATCTTCAGCAATGGGATGGTTCTTCTTGGGTGACGATCAACTCTAGTGGTCAAGGTGGGCCAAATGCCCTTGCTTGGGGAGTGCTTACTTGTCAATAAGCTAGTCAACACGCATCCTTCTCCATCGCTATCTAGCGATGCTCACTTGTTTCAGATCTCATTGAAAATATGGTAGCGGAGGAGGGACTCGAACCCCCGACACGCGGATTATGATTCCGCTGCTCTAACCAACTGAGCTACTCCGCCACTGCGCATCGCATCGGTTACGATGCAAGGATGCGTTACATAACAAACCGTTTGCGGCCTGTCACCTTAAAAAAAGCCCCCGTAAGAGCAATTCTTACGAGGGCTTTTTGAATTGGCCTTATTAGAAACCGTAAACGATACCTGCTGTAGTACGTGTATCGGTTTTTTCCGTACCACTGAGAACTTCGGTTCTATGCTCAACATCAAAGCCGGCCTTGAAAGCAAGCGCTTCAGAAAGTTTGCTTTTTAGGAACGTAGATGAGTTGAAGATCGTGCCATCAGGAGAATATTCAACCGTTGCATCTTCACCTAACTCAACATTCTCGTTAATTTTCCAACCTGCAAGCAAACCACCAAGGATAACCCAGCTATCTTCTTTATCGCCTGACGTAAATTTCGTGTGACGGAAACCCGGTCCAATACGTGTATCGAGCAGGTAAATTCCATCATCAATCCAACGACGACCTACACCGATAGACTCAGAGATACGGTAGTTAAAACCTGCGAAACGATCATTCACATAACCAATTTGACCATAGAGATAATCACGCTCGTTAATTTTCCAGTCCGAACCGAAGCCTAGACGATATTCTTCATCGTTACGAACACCGTTACGCTTACTGTTATAAGCAGCGGCCTCAAAGTGATGGCGCCAGTCATTTAGCTCTTGCTCACCTTTTGCACCAAGGTGATATTCCGTTGAATCTGTATTACCAGATTGCAAAGCGATGCCCGCTGTTAACTCGCCTTTAAAACCAGTCAAAGATGGAACTGCATCGGCTGCAATTGCAGCAGTACTAATTGCGCTAGTCGCTAAAAACGCGATTAAAGATTGTTTCAACATGTCTTGTATGTACTCCCATATCAAACAGCGCGGTTAACTCCGCATCTGTCATTTTTTCAGTCACTTCATTATCATTTTTTAACTCGGTAAGAAAGTCTTTTCCTTCCTCCCATACCTTCATCGCATTACGCTGAACTAGCTTATAGGAATCTTCACGGCTGACGCCTTTTTGCGTTAATGCAAGCAACACACGTTGCGAGAATGATAAGCCACCCAATTTATTGAGGTTTGCCAGCATGTTTTCGGGATAAACAACTAAATTATCCATCATTTTCGTCAAACGACGCAGTGCAAAATCAAGCGTGACCGTCGTATCAGGACCAATCATCCGCTCAACCGAACTATGCGAAATATCACGCTCATGCCACAATGCCACATTTTCCATCGCTGGTGTCACAGCCATACGCACAAGGCGCGCAAGACCGGTCAAATTCTCAGAAAGAATCGGATTGCGTTTATGTGGCATAGCCGAGCTACCTTTTTGCCCCTTAGAAAAGAACTCTTCACATTCCAGCACTTCGGTACGCTGCATATGGCGCACTTCGACAGCCAAACGTTCAATCGAGCTAGCAATCACACCAAGAGCAGCAAAATAGGCCGCATGACGATCACGCGGGATGACTTGCGTGGAAACAGGTTCCACTTCCAAACCCATTTTTTCTGCCACATATTCCTCCACTTTCGGATCAATATTGGCAAAGGTGCCCACCGCACCAGAAATCGCACAAGTAGCAATCTCTTTACGCGCCGCTTCTAGGCGCTCACGACCACGTTTAAACTCTGCATAGAATGTGGCAAGTGTTAGGCCGAACGTGGTTGGTTCAGCGTGGATACCGTGACTGCGACCCATTTTAAGGACGTCTTTCGTCTCATACGCACGGCGCTTAATCACTTCGAGGAGCTTATCCATATCTTCCAGCAGAAGATCCGTCGCTTTCGTTAGCTGTACCGCAAGGCCAGTATCGAGCAAATCGGAGCTGGTCATACCTTGGTGAAGGAAACGAGCTTCGTCACCCACATGTTCCGCTACCATCGTTAGGAAAGCGATGACATCGTGCTTAGTCGTCGCTTCAATCTCATCGGCGCGAGCAACATCTTTGGCGGTGAAAGTATCCGGTGCATTCGCCCAAATCTCTTCCGCCGAGGCTTTGGGGATAGTGCCAATCTCAGCCATAGCAGAGCATGCATGGGCCTCAATATCGAACCAAATTTTAAATTTAACTTCAGGCGACCAAATCGCCACCATGTCGGGGTGTGAGTATCTAGGAATCATGCGCGGGGTATAGCGCTAGATGATGTTTGAGGCAAGAAAACTAAAACGGCTCAGTAAAAATTTTACCGAGCCGTGTATGTTTCTATTTAAACAAAGTTTGTGGGGTTATTAAACCGCTCTCGCTTCTCCCACACGCTCATTGCTTTGCGTCACGTGATCAATTCCACCTTTACCTTCAAGCGCTATGCTCAAATCACCAATAATGCCTTCAAACTGATTTTGTGCGAGGGTTACATTATCAACGCCCTCAGTATTACCTTTAATGATGATATTACCTTTACCATCAGGTGCAATATCGCCAGTTTGGATACCCTGAATAAGGTTGTCTTTAACATTGTTATTACCAACTGTATTGGCGTTATTCGCTAATATTTGGTCAAATACCTTTTGCTCGCCAGCGCTTACTTTACCATCTCCTTTTGTGCCTTTACCTTGAAGATCATCCTGAACCGAAGCATAAAGATTCTCACGGCCTGCCATCATTTGCTCATGCGCTTGCTTTTGCGCTGCTTTCTCTTCTGCTTCTTTAGCTTTCGCCTGATTTGCTGCAACAATTACAGGATCTACCTGTTCCCACTGTTCGCCCAACTGCGACTGCGCAGCTACAAACTCGGCTGAAGAGATATCACCTAAATCTCGTCTAGCTTCTAGGGAATCTAGTTGAGCACTCATATTTTGCTGTGCATGCTGGTTTAATCTTTTAAGTTCTTGCGCTTTAGCTGGGCCATCAGGCAATGCGTGCACCGCTTCCATATCAGCCGTTATGCTTGCAAAATCTTGACTCATTTTATCCGCAAGTTCTCCGCGCGTTTCTTTATCAAAACGTAATTGAGCTTCTTGGTCATTCTCGCCCGTGACAAGATCGACAACCTTATCACCTGCTTTCGTGCCATAATAACCAGCAACAGCACCCCCAATCGCACCTATGACATTACCAGGACCAGGAACGGCGCTACCTGCCAAAAAACCAACCCACATTCCTCCAAGCGCACCACTTAATCGAGTCACTGCTTTAGTAGCTTGACGCGCGCCACCTTTTTCGCCTTTAGCCATTTTAGAAACGCCGTTAGCAAAAGCTGGAGCTTCTAACGCTGCAGTAATTATAGGCACTCTACGCCCAAGAATTCCCAGACCTTTAGTACCATTCGCAATAGCCGCAGTACCAGCTCCCTTACCAATAAGGGAACCCACCCCTTTATCAATCGTCTTAACGCCATTTACCGCAGCGTTTCCTAAACCCTTTACCCCACTTACCGTAGATTTTACGGCACTAGGGCCATATTTTATTGCAGCTTCACCTGTTTTCTTGATTCCGTAACCAGCCGCACCAACTGCAGCAACCGAACCAAGGCCATATTCATCTTCCGTTGCCTGATAGGCCACGTCATAATTCGTGTTATACTGCTTCTTTTTATATTCTTCTTCGTTTGTGCCAGTTGACATGGCGGTCTCCTTTTTTATCTCCATTTATTATGAGAGAAAAATGTGACCGTCTTTTGACAGTTATATGAAGGATTTATGACAGTCTGGCGTAAGTGCGGCTTTCAAAAGCGCAGATTACCTCAATAAGCAACCGCTTCATCATCATAGCTGCGCCATAGATACCATGTGGCAGCGGAGCGCCATGGTTGCCATTTTTCGGCTAATTCGGTCATTTCTTTAGGCGATAACCTATTGCCTTTATTATAAAATTTAGCAATTCCGTTAACAAGACCAATATCACTCAGTGGCAGCACATTTGGCCGCAGCAAATGGAACATCAAGAACATTTCTGCCGTCCACACACCGATGCCTTTAATTTGGGTGACATCTTTAATCACCTCATCATCGCTCATCTCCACCCAATCCAGCTCAGGTTTGGGACGATTTTGGAAAAATTCGGCGAGCGAGTGTAGATAGCTCACCTTCATGCGCGAATAGCCTACAGCACGCAGCTCTTCTTCTTTTAACTGCCTCACCACATCCGGCACTAAGGAGCCATTACAAAGAACCTCCAACCGCCCCCAGATCGCTGCCGAGGCTTTGGTCGATATCTGCTGCCCTGTAATCGAGCGCATAAGGGTTAAAAATGCATCTTTACGGCTTTCAATCGCCTCCCCCGGATAATGTCCGATGATTTTCGCCATCACTGGATCATTTTCGGAGAGTTCGGTAATGGCCTGTTGCCAATAGGATGGACTTTGTGTTTTGCTCATGATTAAACCGTTCTACGCGTAAAGACCCTAAAAAGGAAATAAATCATGACCACCACCCGTACTGAATCTGACAGCTTTGGCCCCTTAGAAGTTCCCACAGAGAAATATTGGGGCGCGCAAACGCAGCGTAGTTTGATGAATTTCAAAATCGGCATCGAGACTATGCCTAAGCCGCTCGTACGAGCACTAGGTATCCTTAAAGGTGCCGCGGCCTCGGTGAATATGGATATTGCGGGGCTAGATAAAAAGATTGGCGAGAATATCGTCGCAGCGGCGAAGGAAGTGGCTGATGGCAAGCTGGACGATAATTTTCCACTCGTCGTTTGGCAGACGGGTTCAGGCACGCAAACGAATATGAATAGTAACGAAGTTATCGCTAACCGCGCGATTGAGATGATGGGCGGCGAGATTGGCAGCAAAACCCCTGTTCATCCCAATGACCATGTGAATATGGGGCAAAGTTCAAACGACACTTTCCCCACCGCCATGCATATTGCCGCCGTGGAGCAAATTCATCATGAGTTAAAACCCGCTCTCAGCAGCATCCGCGATATGCTGCAAAAAAAGGTAGATGAATTTGAAGGCATTATCAAAATTGGCCGCACTCATTTGCAAGATGCGACGCCGATTACCCTCTCACAGGAATTCTCCGGTTATGTCGCGCAGATGGATTATGCGTTAGAGCGTGTCGAATCTGCTCTGCCCCGTATGCTGAACCTCGCGCAAGGCGGTACGGCTGTTGGTACAGGTATCAACAGCACGAAAGGCTTTGGCAAAGCATTTGCCGCAGAGGTGGCGAAAGTCACAGGCATTGAGTTCAAAACAGCACCGAATAAGTTTGAAGCACTGGCGGCGCATGACGCATTCGTTGAATTTTCAGGCGCGTTAAACACCATCGCCTGCTCGCTCATGAAAATCGCGCATGACATTCGCATGCTAGGCTCAGGCCCACGTTGTGGCTTGGGTGAATTGCAACTGCCTGAAAATGAACCGGGTAGCTCGATCATGCCGGGTAAAGTGAACCCGACACAATGCGAGGCACTCACCATGGTCGCCGCGCAGGTGATGGGAAATCATACGGCCATCACCGTTTCTGGTTCTAACGGACATTTTGAGTTGAACGTATTTAAGCCCGTTATGGCCTATAACTTATTGCAATCTATCCGCTTAATCGCCGATGGTTGTAATAGCTTTACCAAGAACTGCCTAGACGGCCTCACCGCAAACCGTGAGCGTATCGAAAAATTACGTGATGAGTCTTTGATGCTCGTCACCGCCCTTAACCCACATATCGGCTATGATAACGCGACGAAAATTGCAAAGAAGGCACATAAAGAAGGCACAACACTAAAAGCATCGGCCCTAAGCCTAGAGCTCCTCACCGAAGAGCAGTTTGACGAGTGGGTAAAGCCTGAACTGATGATCGGCCCGAAAGGATAAAGATGCCTGAATTAACCAGAGAACAAAAAACACAGGGTTTACTGTATAAGCAAGACGTTGAAAGATTTCTTCAGGATGTTACCAGCAAATATGGCGATCTTTTTAATAATACAAATATCGTTTCAAACGATGGCAATGATAACAATAAATTAAAATCAGCAGTCCCTTTCTTGGCTAATGCCGTAAAACTAATCCAACACTCACTTGATGACTTTTCAAAAGTTTTGAGACAAAACAATAATGACAAGACCTTTAACGCAAATGCGGATGTCATTCTTGACGTTGTCAATTCTCACAAAAAAGAGGACAAAACAAAAACTAATGAATACATGAAAAAGAGATTCTCGGAAATTAATCAAGACCCTGTAAAAAAATTTACTCAGCGCGTCATAAGCCAACTTGATACAATCACTCAGTTTATAGAACACACAGGTAGCGTAAAACTCCGCGATGCCAATACCAATCAGCCTGTAGAAATATTTACTGAACTCCAAGAAAAGTCGGCAAAATTAGTGAACACCCTCAACCTTGACAAAGGCAAAGAAGGGCAAATTTTCAGATAAACGCTTTCTTCAAAGCCCTTACTCCGGAATGCTAGCCCTTAAATATAAGGATCATCCTTTTTCAGGTAATTCTGAATGTAATCAGTAATGCCCTGCTCTAGCGTTAAGATTGGGCGGTCATAACCAATATTACGTAAGCGCTTAATATTCGCTTCGGTTTTATATTGATATTGCTTCTCTACTTCTTCAGGCATATCGACATATTTAATGCTCGGCTCTTTACCGAGCGTCTTAAAGATAAGGTGCGCCAGATCTTGAAAGCTAGTGGCAACACCGCTACCCGCGTTAAACACGCCACTTACCTCTGCAGCATCTAAAAACCATTCCAGCATATTGACTGCATCGCTCACCGCCATAAAGTCGCGCATCTGCCCGCCATCAGGATAATCAGCATTAGCAGACTTAAAGAGCTTCACTGGTACTCCCTTTGAAGCTTCCTCATAAATCTTCAAGGCAACGGAACGACTACTTCTTTTGTGATATTCATTCGGCCCATAAATATTAAATAAGCGCAAGCCCACCCATTGTGGCGGCACTGCTTCATCACGACTTTTGGCGCCAGTCACATGCATATCGAGCATTTTTTTACTCCACCCATTTGGATTGAGCGGGCGTAATTTACGTTGGTAATCTAGGTCATCTTTATCATCAAAACCGAACACTCCATCGCCATACACCTCGTAAGAAGAGCCGTAAATAAAGCGCACATTCGCCTCAGCACACCAACGCCATACCAAAAGTGGAAAATTATGATTCGATTCAATAATGCTTTCCACATCATGCTCAGTCGAATCAGCAATGCCACCAAGATGGTAAACTACATCAACTTCATCACCGTAACTATCGAGCCAATAAAGTAAATTTTCAGGATGTACGATCTCATCCACGGGCACTCGTACTAAGTTATTCCACTTTTTACCGTTACCAAACTGGTCTGCGATTACGATACGATGCGTACCACGATCTGCGAGGCGTTTTGCAAGGTTAGAACCAATAAAACCTGCTCCGCCGATAATAAGAATGATTTTCATGCTATTATTTTATCATACGAAAGGTTAAAGAAGGATAAATGAACGAGACCCACTTAAACCTTCTATTCGATATAATTGGCACAATTGGCGTTGTCGTAATATTATACGCCTACTTTATGGTGCAAACAGAAAGACTTAGCTCACAACAACTGTCCTTTCCGATTTTGAATCTAATAGGTGCAATCTTATTGCTTATTTCACTAATGTGGAGTTGGAACACCCCCTCAGTTATTATTGAAATAGCGTGGATTAGTATTAGCCTTTATGGTATTTATCGAATCTTGAAGGAGCCAAAAGATGCAGAAAAATAGCCAATTTTTTGATGATATTGCCAAAATGGCAACCGGTGCTGCCAGCAGCATGTTAGAAATGCGCCATGAAGTAGAGCGTATGGTGCAACAGCAATTTGAAAAGCTTTCAACCAAAATGAATTTTGTCACGCGTGAGGAATTTGAAGTCGTGCGCGACATGGCTCAAAAAGCACGTGAAGAGAATGCGGCATTACACAAAGAGCTAAGTGCCTTGAAACCGAAGAAATCCACGGCGAAAAAGCCCACCACTGCCAAAAAGGCATCTGCGAAGAAAACGACAGCGACAAAAAAGAAGTAATTTACCTCTAAAAAAACAAATTAAACCTCTTTAAACCTAATATCGCCGGTTTCGGGGTCTAGGATGACGGCGCGTTTGCCTTGCATGAGGTCCACCGCATCTTTGCCGAAAACTTCGAAGCGCCAGCCATGCAGTAGCGGATGGTCTTTGGCGTAATCACCGGAGGCGAATTCTTCTAACGTGTCGCGGTTAGCGATGAAACTGGCTGACACATCATGTTGGCGGGTATTTTGCTTCATTAGCAGGCGGAGCATCTCCAAACGCCCTTCAGTCGTCGCATTCATGCGTTTCTTTTTGATCGGCTCAATCCATTCGGATTCAGGCAAGTCAGGTAAAGCCTCGCAAAGCTTCCAAAGTTCATGACGCAAATCAGATTTTAGATGCTGTGGGAAAGCACGAGTTGAGCGCATTCTATCTTCGCTTTTAGGCAAATTCGTAGCGAGCTCCACCAACGCATCATCGCGAATCACGCGAGTACGGGGGATATCGCGCTCTTGTGCTGTATCTTCACGCCATGCAGCAAGTTGACGCAACCAGCCCAATTGTTGTGGCTTTTTGAGACGATTACGAATGCGCTTCCACGCTTCATCTGGCTCCACATAATGCATACTATCTTTGCTGAGTGCGTCCATCTCCTCTACCAGCCACATATCACGGCCACGCTTGAGCAAGTCTTTCAGCATAATAATATAAGCATCGTAAAGATGGGTTACATCGCCAATCGCATATTCTAATTGCGAGTCAGAAAGCGGCCGGCGCGACCAATCGGTAAATTGCTGACCTTTATCAATTTGAACATCAAGTGTTCTGGAAACAAGATTCTGATAGCCGAGATTATCACCCATCCCCAGCACTTGCGCCGCAATTTGTGTATCGAATAGCGGTTTGGGAGACTGTCCCATTAGGCGGAAAAAGATTTCTAAATCCTGTCGCGCGGCATGCAGCACTTTCAGCACCTTTTCATTCGCGAGTAAATCGAAGAGCGGTTGAAGGTCAATCCCATCGGCGAGCGGATCAATCGCCGCGCGGTCTTTCTTACCACCAATTTGCACGAGGCAGAGCTGAGGATGATACGTTTTTTCACGCAAAAACTCAGTATCCAGCGTGACGAATTGTTCTTTCGCTAGTTTTTTGCAGAGCTTATTCAGCTCTTTCGTTTCGGTAATTAAGGTAACACTCATACTTCACGCATAAAGCGACCGAGCGGCTCAAGCAATGGCGCATCGGCTGGAGGCATCGGTAAACGCGATAATGCATCTACATATGTCCATTTAAGGCCACTATGTTCATTCGCTTGGATTTTACCGTACCAACGAGTGCAGCCATAAAGCATCATCAGTAGATGGAAGCCGTCATAAGCATGCGAAACGAAACTGATTGGCTTAAGGTCCTGCTGAGTCACTTTGATTTGCAGCTCCTCTTTCAATTCACGCACAAGGCAAGCTTCAGGCGTTTCGCCTTCTTCAATCTTACCGCCAGGAAATTCCCACAAGCCTTCCATATGCTTACCCTCAGGGCGTTGCGCCACTAAGACACGGCGTTCATCATCTATCAATGCGGCAGCAGATACGGTGATTATTTTCATTATTTCAATACTGCCTTTGCTTCTTCATAACGCTTCTGCATCACTTCCATCATACCTGTGTAGATGGAAATGCGCGCTTCGTAATGATGGATATGATCGCTCATTTCAATACATTGATTTTCTTTATCTCCACCTGAGACGGTCTGGCAATATTCATCCACTTGCAGCACCATTTGATCAAGTTTCTTCATTTTACTGCCCATACGGCTTTCGACGCCATCCACCCAGCGCTTAGTAGTTTTTAGAAGGTTTCGGCTTTTCTTTGGCTCTTTAAGAGCCTCTTCTGGTGTTTCACCAATAAAGATATAGCCTTGCTCTTTTTGGAGAATTTCCTGCTTGAGCGCCGGCCAGGTGGCGTTAAAGCCTGCAATATCCTGCCTCAGTTTTTTAAAGTTCACAGGTTTTACTGGCTTATCCATCACTATCAAATCGCGAACAGAAGCCGTATCCACCGCTTCAGCAGTGGCAAGCTCAACGTTTGACTCTACATAAAGGGCACTTAACGGCTGAGATACCGGAAGCATTAGCCCTAACACCACAGCGACTAAAAATATTCTATTTAAACTCAACACTCAGAATTTCGTAATATTTTTCGCCTTTGGGCGTTTTTACTTCAACCGAGCTACCGACGCTTTTCCCCATTAAACCGCGTGCAATCGGCGCAGCAAAAGAGATTTTACGTTGCGCTAAATCAGCCTCATCATCACCTACAATTTGATAGATCAGCTCTTCTTCTGTATCTTCATCGATCAATTTGATAGTAGCACCAAATTTCACCGTATCGCCTGAAAGTGATGCAACATCGATTACTTCTGCATGACTGATTTTATATTCCAGCTCGCCGATACGGCCTTCTGTAAAGCTTTGACGCTCACGTGCGGCGTGATATTCGGCATTCTCTTTCAAATCACCATGCTCACGCGCATCAGCAATCGCCTTGATAATCTCAGGACGAACGACATTCTTTAGCTCTTTGACTTCCGCTTCCATTGCGACAAAGCCTTCCTTTGTGACGGGAACTTTTTCCATACACTTGCTACTCTTTCAAAAATTTTAAAAAAAGACAGTAGCAAAAAACCTAGTGATTGCAAGGAAATGCAACATGGCATCTTTACTATTTCGAAAGGAAACCTTCACTTTTTCGAAAGGTTTTTGTGAGAAAGTAACATCATGAAAACAGGAAAAGAGATATTCGAATCGCTCGATGAGACGCAACAAGCTGCCTTACTTGTTCGCGCCAATACACAGCATTTTTTAGATGGCTCCCCAGGTGGAAAAAGCAAAGAAGTAATGCTCGCTTACGCCTATCAATTTGCCGAAAGCCCCGAATTAGTGGAGCGTTTGACCCACGCTTATATGGCAAAACAGGTTCGAAGTAAGAACCCAATGGCAGTTTTAGGTAGCTTCGGCTTCTAAAATCCGTATATAAGGCAGCATGAAAGCTGCTGTTATTGTATTTCCTGGATCAAATTGTGATCGCGATGTGTTTACCGTGCTCGAATCTGCATGGGGTTTAAGTGGTTTGCCTGAAGGCAGCGATACTGAACATGAAGTATCTAAGATTTGGCACGGTGATAGCGAGTTACCTGAGTGCGACCTTGTAGTGCTACCCGGTGGATTCTCTTACGGTGACTATTTGCGCTCTGGCGCAATGTCTGCTCGTTCGCCTATCATGGCGCAAGTGATTGAACATGCCAACAAAGGCGGCAAAGTACTTGGCATTTGCAACGGCTTCCAAGTTCTAACCGAAAGCGGATTACTTCCCGGCACGCTTATGCGTAACCGCGATTTGAAGTTCTTATGTAAAGATACTTACTTGCGCGTTGAAAATACGGAATCTCCTTTCACTCGCGCTTATGATGCAAAACAGGTCGTCAATATTCCTATCGCACATCATGATGGTAACTACTTTGCCGATAATGCAACGCTTAAAGCGATTGAAGATAATGGCCAAGTGGCGTTCCGCTATGTGAGCGAGCAAGGCGATGTCACGCAAGAAGCGAATCCAAATGGTTCGTGCAATAATATCGCGGGAATTTTTAACGAAAACCGCAATGTACTGGGCATGATGCCCCACCCTGAGCGTCATGCTGACGCTTTACTTGGCTGCGAAGATGGTCGCGCCATGTTTGAAGGTTTACTCGCGGCGTGAAACCCGCAAACAAGAAAAGATAATCATGGAAAATTTCGCGGAGTTAGAACTCCCTTACGCACTCAATTCTGCACTTAGAAAAATGCAGTATGAAAAACCCACCCCTATTCAAGCCAAGGCAATCCCTGTAGCACTGGCAGGTGGTGATATTTTGGGTTCTGCTCAAACAGGGACCGGCAAAACCGCTGCCTTTGGTATTCCTCTCGTCGCCAATTTGATGAATAACTCAAAAGGCTCGGCGCTTGTGCTTTGCCCAACACGTGAACTTGCAATGCAGGTGATGGATATTCTCAAGCAACTCACGAGCCGTCAAAAGAGTATTAAAAGTGCACTACTTATCGGTGGTGAGTCGATGGGCAAACAATTTGCTCAACTTTCTCAACGTCCCCGCATTATCGTGGGTACACCCGGTCGTATCAATGACCATCTAGAGCGCGGCAAGTTGATGCTACATGATGCGAAATTTCTCGTACTTGATGAAACGGATCGCATGCTCGATATGGGTTTTGAATCGCAACTAGAAGAGATGTTCCGCTATTTACCAAAAGTGCGTCAAACGCTTCTATTCTCCGCAACGCTTCCTAAAGGCATCGTCAATATTTCGAAAAAATACCTTAACAACCCAGAACGTATCGCCGTTGATCCGACCAATGAGACGTCTAAAAACGTCACGATTAAAGAAGTCAAAATCGCCCAAGGTGAAAAATTCGGCAAATTGGTTGAAGAATTAAGAGAGCGCGAAGGCTCAGTCATCGTTTTTGTTAAAACCAAACGTGGCTGCGATAACCTCGCCGAAAAGCTGCATAAAAAAGACTTTAAAGTACGCGCTATTCACGGCGACTTAAAACAATCACAGCGTAAACGTGTGCTGCAAGGTTTCCGTGATGCTGATTATCGTATCCTCATCGCTACCGATGTTGCTGCGCGTGGCCTCGATGTACCGCATATTGAACATGTAGTGAATTACGATCTGCCAAGCGTGCCAGAAGATTATATCCACCGCGTAGGCCGTACGGGTCGTGCCGGTGCTGAAGGACACTCACTTTGCTTTATTTCGCCAGAAGAGGCGGATAAGTGGCATGCGATTCAAAAAATGCTCGACCCGAAAGGCGACCATGGCCCTGCCCCACGTAAAGGCGGCAAGAAAAGCAGTTCGCGCCCACCACGCAAAGGTGGTGGCGGTAGTAAAGGTGGTAAAAAGCCTTGGCAGAAAAAGCGTAGTAATAGTGAAGGCGGAGGAAAACCACGCGGTGACAAACCTCGTAGCGATAAACCCAATGCTGACAAACCACGCGGTGACAAGCCAAGTTTTGGAAAGCCGAAAGGCAGCAAGCCGAAAAACTTCAAGCCCAAAGGTAACAAGCCTCAAGGCAACAAACCCCGTAATAACAAACCTAAAAAAAGCTGAATAGAGTTCACCCATGAAAGAAATTCGTAATATCGCCATCATCGCCCACGTTGACCACGGCAAAACCACCCTTATTGACTCACTGCTTCAGCAATCTGGCACCTTCCGCGAGAATCAATCCGTGCAAGAGCGCGTGATGGATAGTAACGATCTCGAAAAAGAACGCGGTATTACCATTTTGGCTAAATGTACTTCCGTAAAATATAACGATATTCGCATCAATATTATCGACACGCCTGGTCACGCTGATTTTGGTGGTGAGGTAGAGCGCGTTCTCAGTATGGCAGATGGTGTTATATTGCTAACCGATGCGGCTGAAGGCCCTATGCCACAAACGAAATTCGTACTCGGCAAAGCCCTTGCGCAAGGCCTGCGTCCTATCGTGGTTATTAATAAGGTAGATCGCCCTGATGGCCGTGCCGATGAAGTAGTCGATGAAGTATTTGACCTTTTTGCCGCACTTGATGCGAATGAAGAGCAATTGGACTTCCCTATCCTTTACGCCTCTGGCCGTGATGGCTGGTGCGTACGCGAGCTAGATGACGAGCGCAAAGATCTTATCCCAATGCTTGACCTCATTATTGACCATGTGCCTGAGCCTCAAGTAGATAAAGACGCTCCATTTGCGATGCTTGCCACCTTGCTAGAATCTGATCCGTTTCTTGGGCGTATCCTAACGGGTCGTATTGTGAGTGGTACCGCGACGGTCAATATGCCATTCAAAACGCTTAACCTAGACGGCGAACAAGTTGAATCTGGTCGCCTAACTAAGCTACAAACCTTCTCCGGCGTTGACCGTGTGCCGGTTGATCAAGCGGTTGCGGGAGATATTATTTCCATCGCAGGTACTGCTGATTCTTCTGTATCTGATACAATCTGTGATCCTGCCGTAACTGAGCCCGTGCAATCTACGCCGATTGATCCGCCAACAATGGCCATCACTATCAGCGTGAATGACTCTCCTTATGCCGGCCAAGAAGGTAGCAAAGTAACCAGCCGTATGATTCGTGACCGTCTATTGGCCGAAGCAGAAACCAATGTTGCGATTACCGTGACAGAGTCTGCCGGAAAAGATGCATATGAAGTAGGTGGCCGCGGCGAATTACAGCTTGGCGTATTGATCGAAACCATGCGCCGCGAAGGGTTTGAGCTCACGGTTTCACGCCCACGTGTCCTACTAAAAGAAGAAAATGGCCAAACGCTAGAGCCAATGGAAGAAGTTGTCGTCGATGTGGATGAAGAATTTAGTGGCTCCGTCGTTGAAAAAATCTCGCTGCGTAAAGGGGTGATGACGGATATGCGCCCTTCTGGTGGTGGCAAGCAACGTATTACTTTCCTTGCTCCTTCACGTGGGCTTATCGGCTACCAAAGCGAGTTCCTCACCGATACACGCGGAACCGGCATTATGAACCGTCTCTATCACAGTCACGGCGAATATAAGGGTGATATTGAAGGTCGTCGTAATGGTGCGTTAATCTCCACAGGTCAGGGCGAAGCCGTTTCTTACGCCATTTTCAACCTGCAAGATCGTGGCATCATGTTTATTGACCCGCAAGATAAGGTCTATGGCGGCATGGTAGTTGGCGAACATAGCCGCGACAATGACTTAGAAATCAATGTGTTAAAAGGAAAGCAACTCACCAATGTTCGTGCCTCTGGCTCGGATGAAGCTGTGCGCCTCATCACACCAAAGAAAATGACGTTAGAAGAGATGATTTCTTACATTGAAGAAGATGAGCTAGTCGAAGTGACTCCTGAAAGCCTACGCCTTCGCAAACGCGAACTAGACCCCAATGAGCGCAAAAAAGCCAGCCGTGCGAGTAAAAAGCTGGGTTAACTCGCCTTAATCTTCATAAAACCGTAACACTACTGAGTATCTATCTTTGCTATAAAGGTAGATATGGAAAACCCTGACGCACAGAATGTAGCCGCAACAACTGCGGATAAAGTATTCGCTGAAAAAGGCGAAGTAGCAGCTGAAACAGCCCCTACTTCCAGCACTACTGTGCAACCCGAAGTAACACCTACAGAGTTGTCTGAAATGAAGGCTCCAGAAGCAACACCCGCTCCTGTTGAGAATAGCCCTGCACCTGCAGAGGCCGCAGCTAGCACACAGGCAGATCGTTATTACACCCAAACACAAGAATATCAAAATCAGCAAACGCAGCAGGAGCAACAAGCACCTGCACCAGCACCTACTCGTTCAAAACCTCTAGGTCGCTTTGCGATGGCAGGTGCGGCAATTGGCGCAATTTTAGGCGCTATCGTTCTTGTCTCTACTTTTAGAAATCGTAGCAAAAAGAGCCTTATTAGTGCAGCGAAAGAAACAAGCCTCTTTACCCCAAATGCAGATGATAGTGCTGTAGGACGGATGAATAAGCTAAATACTGAAGCCATTGGCCGCATTGATGATAAAACGCGCGAAGGCTTCTTGAGCGAAGCGAAAGAAAGTGGTCGCAAAGTTCTCAATAGCTTGAAGCGAGGCTCAAACCACAAAGATGAACTTTCAAAATTTGTAAATGATGGAGACAAGAAAGACCGCCTTTCAGAATTTATGGATATTGGTGGCGAACGTAAAAATAATGGCTTATTCCCATTAGTTGGACGAGGAGTAGCCGCATTACTTGGTATTGGAGCCTCGGGAGGAAAAGGGCTTGCAGACATAGCTTACGCTGCTGCAATTGAAGGAAATTCTCACAAACGAGCACGGAAGCATGATCCACGTGCTGCTAAAAAACTTGAAAAAATTCATGATAAATTTAGCGATCAAGTCTATCACGCGATTGGCAAAGAGGACAAAAAGGTCAAAGTTGGCGCAGGAAGCCATGTCAAAAACGGTATCGTTGCCGGTGGCATGGGCTTAGTAACCATGGGCGCAACCATGGCGGTTTCTCACTTTATGGAGAAATGGAACGAGCGTCGCCAAGCTGCGAAATATGCAGAGCAAGTAGAGATGGATCGTCAAATTGCAATGATCCAACCACAAACACAAGTTGGCCTACAGTAAACTCCTTTAATTTTAATATTTTCTCCATTCTTTTATGCTATCCATAAAGGGTTAGAAACTTTTGGAGCGTCTCTATGTCAGCTTATACCCCTCCCTATGAGGATTATGCGTTTATTCTAAACCATGTACTTAAGGTGCAGGAAAAGCTCCCCTCTTATGATGAGGAAACTGCCCGCTTTATGATGGAAACAGCTGGCAGCTTTGCTGAAAAAGAGCTCACCCCACTTTATAACGATACAAATGATAAGCACTCAGGCGCTCGCTTTGAAATTGCAGATGGCGCCAATTTCGGCCAAGTGACCTTGGCGGATGGCTACAAGGAAGCTTACGACACCTTCATCGAAACAGGTCTACAAGGCATTGTTGCAGACCCTGCTTATGGCGATATGGCCGTTGGGCAGCCGCATATACTAGGTGCCGTGATTGATGAAATTATGCATACCGCCAATGGCGATTTCTCGCTTATCCCTACCCTCACCCATAGCGCCTATTTGGGTATTTATACGCATGGCACCGAAGTGCAGAAGCAAAAATACCTGCCCGATTTAGCCTCCGGTGTTTCATCTGGCATTATGTGCATGACCGAACCAAGCGCAGGCAGCGACTTAAGCAATGCTCGTACCTTCGCCGAACCGCAAGCTGATGGATCTTATATCCTAACGGGTCAGAAAATTTACATCTCCGGCGGCGATAACCACTATACGGATGTGGATGATTCAGGAAATATCATCCATGTCGTGCTCGCCAAGGTGAAAGAAAATGGCCTGACTGATAAGCGCGTCAGTATGTTTATCAGTTCGAAAATTTTGGTAGATGAGGCAGGTAATCGTACTGCCAATAGCCTTGGCCCTATCGGTATTGAACATAAAATGGGCATGGCCGGTTCTGCCACCTGCACGCTGGAATATAAAGCCGCCAAGGCCGAACTCATTGGCGAACGCGGCAAAGGCATCGCCACTATGTTTGCCGTGATGAACGAAGCACGCAATCATGTAGCACGCCAAGCGATTGGTTGTGCGGAAGCAGCTTTTCAAAAAGCCCTCTGGTTTGCAAGCGATGAAGATGCAGGCCGCCGTATGGGACGCGCCCAACCTGAACCAAAAAGCCCTGAGAAAGAAGCCGATCTTATCATCTACCACCCTGCGGTGCGCAAATTGCTGCTTACCATGCGCAGCCAAATTTCAGGCGCGCGGATGTTCCAGCTCGATACCGCCTTGCAGATGGATATTGCGAAAGAATCCGAAGAAGCGGCTGCTTGGGTCAGCCTTATGACTAATATCGTCAAAGCGCATGTGACCGAGATTGGCAGCCAAGTGACCGATGCGGCCATTCAGATTTATGGCGGCATGGGCTTTGTCGAAGAAAGTGGCGTCGCCCGCCATTATCGCGATGTGCGCGTCACCCGCATCTATGAAGGCACGAACCAAATTCAAGCTGTTACGCTGCTGCGTCAGATGAAACATCTACCTGTTTTCATCAATCGTGTGCAGGGTTTTATTGATTCCACCTCCCTCAACGGTATGGCGGCGCAACTAAAGAAAGCCCTCGATGCGGTCGAACGCGTAAGTGAAGTGCTCACCCAAAGTGATTATAATCACTTTGCTAGTGGAGCTGATGAATTGCTAGAGCTGATGGGAACCGTCGCTTTAGGCTATTATCACGGGCTATCTTCTGAGGCAGCGAGTGAGGCAGAGAATCCTGCTATCACAAAATCAAAAATAGCCGATGCACGCTTTTACTACGCGCATATTTTGACCAACCATACTGCATTAGAAAAGCGCGCCTTAGCCGGTATTGAAACATTGGATATGCCTGATATCGCACTCTAAGTTGCTTATCACCCCTATTCCATAGTATGAGAGCGCATGGCAAACTGCGTTCTCTTAAGTTTAGAAGATATTACCCTCAGCTTTGGTGGCAAGCCGCTTTTTGACGGGCTTACCTTGCATGTGAATGAAGGTGATCGCATTTGCCTCGTTGGTAAAAATGGCGTGGGCAAAACCACTCTCATGCGCATGATGACCGAAGATTTGGAGCTAGATGCCGGAAAACGTTTTGTGTTACCTGGGACGACGATCGGTTACCTCGCACAAAAGGTTAAATTCTCGCCCGATGAAACGGTAAAAGAATTTGTCATCTCCGGCCTTCCTAGAGAGCAACAAACGGATGAGCATACCTATCTCGTAGATATGGTGATTGCGCCCTTGGGGTTAGCCCCTGATGCACCCATGGGGCATTTATCCGGCGGACAGTTGCGCCGCGCTGCATTAGCCCAATCGCTAGTGCATAACCCCGATATTCTATTGCTGGATGAACCAACCAACCATCTAGATTTACAAACAATCGAATGGCTAGAAGGCTATTTAAGCAGCTATCACGGCGCCTTAATTCTGGTGAGTCACGATCGGCAGTTTCTCGCCAATATCTCACGCAAGGTCTTTTGGGTGGATCGCGGTAATATCAAGGTCTGCCCTTATGGCTATGCGAAGTTTGAAGACTGGTTGGAAGAACAAGTCAGCCAAGAAGCGCGCGAACTTCAGAACCTACAAAAGAAAGTGCAAGCTGAGCATGGCTGGACGCAAGGCGGAGTCTCTGGCCGTCGCAAACGTAACGTCCGCCGTTTGCGCGAGCTTGGCCGATTACGCGAGAAACTAAAAGCCGATAAAGCTGCTTACAAAAAGCGTTCGCAGAAAATCTCGATGGATGCGCTGGAAACCCCCAATGCATCCAAAGTTGTCGCGGAATTTAAACATGTTGGCAAAAGCTTTGAACGTGATGGGAAAAAAATCAAAATTCTCGATGATTTCAACCACATGATTCTCAAAGGCGATAGGCTCGGCATCCTCGGCAAGAATGGTTCCGGCAAATCCACTTTCCTAAAAATACTCACCCGCGAACTTGAACATGATAGCGGTCATATTTTTCGTAGTAAAACCCTCGAAATTTCTTACTTCGATCAAAATCGAAGTGATCTCGACCCGAATAAGACGCTGTGGGAAACGCTATGTCCGAATGGCGGGCAGGATGTTTATATTGGCCGTGGCGAGGATCAGAAAAGCACCCATGTATGCGGCTATCTAAAGAAATTCTTGTTTGACCCCGCCATTGCACATGACAAAGTTGGCACCCTTTCAGGTGGTCAGCAAAACCGCTTATTGCTGGCTAGAATTCTAGCCAACCCAGGTAATCTGCTCATCCTTGATGAACCCACCAATGACCTCGATATGGATACGCTAGATATGTTGCAAGATATGCTAGCTGACTACCTCGGTACGCTGATTATCGTTAGCCATGATCGTGACTTCCTAGATCGTTCTGTCACCGAAATCCTCGCCTTTGAGGGCAATGCCGAAGTGCATAACATCTTTGGCGGCTATAGCGACTATGTGCGTGAGGTGTTAGGCCGTAAATTAAAGACGAAAGAGAGTAAATCAGAAAAGGAGAAGGTGAAAACTTCTGAACCTGAGCCTCTTAACCCGATGAAAAAACCGCTCACTTACGGCGAAAAACTAGAGTTACAAAAACTGCCTGAGCAAATGGAATCTATCCAACAAGATATGGAAGTTCTACAAGCCAAGCTGGATGATACTGGCCTTTATGAACGCGACTCCAATGCCTTTACCCAGCTCATCGCTGATTTTGATTCGGCTAAAAAGAAGCTTGGCGAATTTGAAGCACGTTGGCTAGAGTTAGAAGAACGCCAAATGAATACGACTTAAGAACTCACTTTCTTTTTTAATGACGCTTTAAGTGCCAGTAAATAACTCACCAAATAGCAGCTCCCAATAATCATAGAAGGAGCAATCGTTTGCCAAATATCGGGTGTACCGAAAACATAATGCGCAGCATAGCTAAACGCTGTCACGGTTACGAAGCTACAGAGATAACTCACAACCACCCCTTTTTTTCTACCACCGGCTTTATGAAATACCCAACGAGCAAAAAGAGTAATCACCAAGGTCACCGTAAAAGAGGTAATTGCCTGCACGATACCGGCACGAATCCAAATTTCGGATGCATGTTCTGAATTTGCATAGGCTGCCCAGGCACCATAACCAAGTGCCGCTACTACAGAATTAATTGTCGGAGATAAGATCATCACTAAACAGTAAGTAGGTCAGTGAAGCGATATTGCAACCACTCTAATGGTTTGCTGCTTGGGCGATTCCAATACCGGTCTGCGCGCGGATGGTTTGTGCCTCAAATGTCTCACGATCCGCCATAGCCTGTGCCGATTTGTCAGTTATAGAGAAAAACCAAATACCTAAAAAGGCAGCACTCATAGAGAATAACGCTGGGTATTTATAAGGGAAGATTGCCTCGTCAAAACCAAATACAGCTTCCCATACAACTGGGCTAAGCACAACCAAAGTCACAGCTACGAATAATCCTGTTGCACCGCCGACTAACGCACCACGCGTGGTGAGTTTTTTCCAATACATCGATAAAAACAAAATCGGAAAATTAGCACTCGCGGCGATGGCAAAAGCAAGCCCCACCATGAAAGCGATATTTTGTTCTTTAAATAAGATGCCCAAGCCAATCGCTGCGATCCCTAAACAGACGGTCGCTATCTTGGAAACACGCATTTCTTTTGCTTCATCCGGTTTGCCTTTTTGCCAAACATTCGCGTAGAGGTCATGTGAAATAGCAGACGCCCCCGCTAAAGTAAGCCCTGCCACTACAGCTAAAATGGTCGCAAAGGCAACAGCAGAGATAAATCCAAGCAAGATATCCCCTCCCACTGCTTCGGATAGGTGGATCGCCGCCATATTATTGCCGCCAATCAATCCGCCCTCCGCAGTGAGATAAGCCGGATTGGTTCCGACAAGCACAATTGCGCCAAAACCAATAATAAAAGTGAGAAGATAGAAATAGCCAATGAAGCCTGTCGCATAAAAGACCGAACGGCGTGCTTGCTTTGCATCTTTCACCGTGAAGAAACGCATCAGAATATGTGGCAAACCCGCTGTTCCGAACATGAGCGCAAGACCAAGCGAGATGGCTGATATAGGGTCAGATACCAGACCTCCTGGCTGCATGATAGAAATTCCATCCGGATGCATTTCCACCGCTTTGGCAAAGAAAGCCTGTAAATTAAAATCAAATTGCTTCAGCACTAAAAGCGCAATGAAAGAAGCGCCGAGCAAAAGCAAAATCGCTTTAATAATTTGCACCCAAGTAGTGGCAAGCATTCCGCCAAAAGTGACATACAAGATCATCAAGGTTCCGACGATCACCACTGCCGAGATATAAGGTAAACCAAATAGAAGTTCGATTAACTTGCCCGCCCCCACCACTTGCGCGATGAGATACAACAAGACCGTCGCTAAGGACCCAAAGGCCGATAGGATACGAATTGGTGCTTGTTTCAAACGATAAGAAGCGACATCAGCAAAGGTGTAACGCCCTAAATTACGCAACGGCTCTGCAATTAATAGCAGAACAATCGGCCAACCTATAAGAAAGCCAATCGAGTAAATAAGCCCATCAAAACCGGTGGCAAATACCAAAGCCGAAATTCCGAGAAAAGAAGCGGCAGACATGAAATCACCGGAAATCGCCAAACCATTTTGAAAACCGGTAATCCCTCCACCCGCTGTATAAAAAGTAGAAGCTGTTTTAGTGCGTCGTGCCGCCCAATAGGTGATGCCTAAAGTTGCAGCAACAAACAGCACAAACATAGCAATGGCGGTTTCATTCAACTCATGCATAGCTACTTCTCATCCACTTTCTGTTGGATTCTCTCTACTAACGGCTCCAACACCTGATTGGCACGATAGGCATAATAACCCGTGATACAGAAGGTGCATAAGATCACCACAAAACCAGCATAGATACCTCGCGAGATCACTCCCTCTCCGACAGGGGAGCTTAAGAGTTCGGGCGTAAAAGCAATGGTAAGAATGAAAGCAAAATAAATGAAAATTGTTAGGAACAATAAAGGCCAGACCAGCTTACGGCGCTCAGAAAGTAATTTCTGATATTCGGGTAGCCCTGTAATTTCTTGATCTTGATTCTTCGCCATAAATTAGGGGTAACGCACCAACGTGATGGATGCAATCAGTAATGAAGAACCATCGTGATTCATCACCCTAGGCAGGTTTTCCCATTTTGAAACAACCTGTGAAACTAAAATTTAGCGAATGCTGCGATATTCTAAAGAATATTCATAGCATAGGAGACTTCCCATGAATCACTATCAACCTTTTTACCCTGAATCCATGCAAAGCCTTGCACACGCCATCCGTAAAGACCCTATTAGTTGGGAAAATTGGATGTGCCTTCATTTTTCATTTGAACGAAGAGTGAATGATGAAGAATTAGATGATTTCCCTTCCTCTAAACTAGAATCGCTCACGCATGTCACCTTGAACCACAAAGATTGCTCCATCTATTTTTGTGAGGCGGGTAATATCATGATCATGACTCGCGATACAAAGGTGAGTGAGTTACATTCTCTTGCACAAGAAATTGAAGATTTACTGCATACCCACAATTACAAGCAAACAGAGCACCATGTTTACAATTGACCCAGCCCCTATAATTAGGTCCAGTTTTTAGTTAGTGATTTTCACTTTATTGGATTTTTTACAGGAGGATTATTATGGGCAAAGGATTACGTCGCACACCGGAGCAGATTATTAGGAAGTTGCGTCAGGCAGTGAGTTTACGGCGGCCATTCTGAAAGACTGGCTACATAAGCTGAAGGTGAATACGGCTTATATCGAACGCGGCTCTCCATGGGAGAATGGTTATAATGAGAGTTTTAATGGTCGACTGCGCGATGAGTTATTGAACGGTGAATGCTTTTACACCCTTAGAGAAGCCCAGACTATTATCGAGGACTGGCGCAACCATTACAACCACGTCAGGCCACACAGTGCGCTTGGATACAAGCCGCCAGCACCAAAGGCACAGCTCTGTGTTCAGCCCCATTCCGCTGCGCTCCATGCGTCTGAACACAGAGGCCAACACATCCAAAACACCACTAAACTACTAACCTAAAACTGAACCATAAAATGGGGGTTGACCACATTAAAAGCTCCCAAAACCTTACCTTCTTTGGTCTCTTTTAAGAGCCTATTATAAGGCCGAACCAAATATCTAACCTTAATACCAACAGCAAGGTAAGCCGCTGAAATAATTTCATTGGCCATACCCGTTCCATTAGGATTTGCATAAGGTATCCAAGCATCTTCAGCTCCTAAGGTGATTTCTTTTTTCATTATTTCTTCAGAAGAGAGAGCAGAAATATAGAATAGAGACAAAGATACTGCTAAAGCAGTTAATCTAATTTTTTTAAAAAAATGTAATAATATTTATTTTCTACTAAAATATAAATTATAATTCACCTTTCTGTACTGAAAGCTCGTCGCTTTATGTAATTCCACTAAATACATACTGTGCGCTATAAGCCAAAGGACTCAGCTATCATTTAAGCTAAACTTATCAGTTAGGTATTAGCCATTACTTAACACTGGCCGTCCCCAATCGGGACAAAATGAATAAATCTATAATTTTTCGATCAACTGCGAGGCCTTATCCCAATCAACCTGCTCTAAGCTTTCAATGCTCGTACTAAGTTCATTTAAAATTTCAAACTGAACACCACCACGTCTTTGCGCTTGCGCATAAGAAATTTCAGGATGGAAAACCACCATCGAATAGCGAGGAATGAACTTATCTGGGTAGCGGCGCTCTAACTCAAAACCAATTTCTTTCTTCAGTTGAAATTTAGGATCCGCCGTTGTGGCGCTCATTTCAACAAAATTCTCTAGCGCCATATCAGCAATCGCATCCGCATTGGGTTTACGAGCTTTCTGCAACTCATCAAACAGCACTGCCCAATCGGGGTTGCGGCCATGTTTATCCAGTAAGCGCCCTAGTTCAAAGCAATCCTCAAACCCAGAATTCATACCTTGCCCAAAGAATGGGACAATCGCATGAGAGGAATCACCCAACAAGATAGATTGCGCATCGACGCTCCATGGGAAACACCTGACGGTCACCATCGAGCCTGAATGATTCTCAAAATACTCTTCTGCTACGTTGGGCATCATGGCTAATGCATCCGGAAAATAGTGCTTAAAGAACGCTTCCACCTCTGGCTTTGTTTGCAGACTATCGAAGCTATTTTCACCCTCATGCGCCATATAAAGCGTGCAGGTGAAGCTGCCATCTAAATTGGCCAGCGCCATAAACATAAAGTCTTTACGCGGCCAAATATGCAGAGCGTTCGGATCAATTAAATGCTTCCCGCCCTCGCCTGCTGGAATGACGAGTTCTTTATAACCATGGCTTAAAAAATTCTGCGAATAATCGAAGTTCGTGACCTGATTCAACATCGCTTTACGCATGGCAGAAAATGCGCCATCCGTGCCGATAGCACGCTCAAAAGATACGGTTTTAGTTTCACTCGCTTCATCATCGTGGAAGGTTAGCTCTTTAGCACCAATATCATAATCGGTACAAACGTGATTAAACACCACTTCCACATTTTCATGACCTGCTGCAGCTTCAAGCAGCAACTTATTTAGCAATCCGCGCGAAATAGAGTTAATCACCTCCCCTTCATGCTGACCGTAGGAAACAAACTTGGTGTTACCCTCAACATCATGCAGCATACGACCATGTACGGGAGTCACCAACTCCATCGCAGCTTCTTTTAAACCAACCTGCTCTAACGCCTGAATGCCACGAGAGGTCAAAACCAAATTGATCGAGCGCCCACCTGCCATATCCGTTTTTCGTATATCACCACGGCGCTCAAACAGTTTTACTTTGAATCCTTTATTCGCAAGCAACACCGCCGTAAGCGAACCAACTAAACCACTCCCAACGACATGAATAATCTCTGCACTCATGCGGCTATTTTCAAGTTTAGTTCTTGCGCAAAAATTTCAACAAAACGAAAAACATCACTGTAGCTATTATAGAGCGGAATCGGTGCTACACGGATGCAATCTGGTTCGCGCCAATCGCAAATAACGCCTGCGGCTTCGAGTGCTTCAAATACTTTTTTCCCACCTTCTTTCACCACGATAGAAAGCTGCGCGCCGCGCTGATTCACATCGCGCGGCGTCAAAATATGGAAAGCCTCGCTCTTCAAGCTATCGAGCAGAAACTCCATATAACTTGTTATTTTTAGGCTCTTTTCACGTAAGGTATCCATTCCCACTTCATCGAAAATTTCGAGAGAGGCTTTCACCGCCGCCAATGATAAAATAGGAGGGTTCGAAAGCTGCCAGCTTTCTGCGCCACCGATCGCCTTGAACTCAGGCCCCATCTTAAAACGGGTTTCTTTATCATGCCCCCACCAGCCATTAAAACGCGGCAAATCAGCTTGCGCATGACGTTCATGTACGAAACAACCTGACACACTCCCTGGGCCAGAATTAAGATATTTATAGCTACACCAGCAGGCAAAATCGACATCCCAATCATGCAACTCTAGCGGCACATTTCCTGCGGCATGCGCGAGATCAAACCCCACTTGAGCACCCTTGGCATGGCCAGCCTTGGTAATCGCCTGCATATCGAATAACTGGCCGGTATAATAATTCACTCCGCCTATCATAATAAGCGCGATGCTATCGCCTTCACGTTCGATTAGCGCTAAAATATCATCTGTATGTAAAGTCGTTTCGCCTTCTCGTGGCTGCAACTCAATTAACGACGTTTCTGGCTCAAACCCATGGAAACGAATTTGCGATTGCACAGCATATTGGTCTGACGGAAAGGCATTACTTTCAATCACAATTTTATGGCGCTTATTCGTTGGACGATAAAATGACACCATCATTAAATGCAAATTCACGCTTAATGTATTCATCGCCACCACTTCAGATGGTTTTGCGCCGACTATTTTTGCATAGCTCTCCGTCAAAAACTCATGATAGGGGAGCCATGGGTTCTTCGCATGTAAATGCCCTTCTACTCCCAGTTTCTGCCAGTCTTTCAACTCTTGCATAATTGCCGCTTCGGTACGTTTTGGTTGCAAACCCAGCGAATTGCCACAAAAGTAAATTGACTCCTCACCCTGCGACTGGGCGATATAAAATTCATCGCGATATTTTGCGAGTGGGTCAACAGCATCCATCTCAGCCGCAAAATCAGCATCGGTACGATATTCAGTCATTTTTTTCTACCTTATATAAAATTGGGTGGCTTGGAGCTGCGTCCATTTTAAATGCCGCCACTTGCAAATCGAGCAAATAATTTCCATCGGCTATTTCGTCAGGAACATAAATAAGCTCGGTAATAGTTTTGGGCGAAGGATTCGCCACATCAACCGTATGGCTACCTTCCTCAATCCCCCAATAAATATGATGGTTAGAAAGTTTACCTTCATCATCCAATCGATCAACTGATGGTGTATCTATCAAGATATGCTGCACGCCGAGTTGTACAACCAAACGCATTGATTCTAACGTGAAGAAAGGCGGCATATCGCAGCCATAGTCGCCTTTTTGCTTAGCAGGTGCATTGGGAGTAGTGCGAATGACGAGCGCCTCAACAAACTCTTTTGAGACTCCGCTTAATGACTTTGCGGTAATTAGCAAATCAGATTCAGCAAGTGCCACACTATAAGTTTCATCCGTATCTGCAGGATGAACAGGCTGCACTGTCATAAGCGTTGCAGGCACCATACCACCGCTAAACACATCTGATATCGCCACACGCGCATCAGAAATATGACCAACACATTCTGTATGCGTACCATGAAGATGCGGCGCGAAAGTGAGCACCTCGCAATTGCAGCTTCCGCCTTGCCTAACATCGCCAACATAGTCGCCTGCGGCATAAGCCACGCCACTGGCTGCAGGCGCACCAAAGGTGGTAAGCCCTTGACCATCAAACTGCACAGGAATCGTAATATCGAGGGGGTTTGTTAAATCTGCACGATAGCTACCACCTGCAATTTCGAGATTTAATTTCATAGCCCTAACCACTCTTTCGCTGTGCCGGAGAGAATCCGTTGTTTTTGTTCACCCGTTAATAATGGCAAACGGCGCATCCCATCGGCATTATCGCGTGCCAGCCAATGGAAGTGCCCCCACGCGGCCTCTCTATCCGCATCGCTAGAAGGTAAATGTTCAATCATATGCCCCGGATAAATGCCTTTTGCTTGCGGGTATGGGCAGGCATTGCCCTTCGCATCTTTTAGGCTATCGGCATTGAATGGCTCCACCTCGCCGAGCGGGTACGGATAGTCAGAGCCCATCGCAATCCAACTCGCACCGAGCGTATGGATGAGCAACTCCAACACCCACGGATTATGGGTCAGCGTATCGGTATAGATTTGGCAATCACGCACCGCATCATACGGGTTTTGGTTTGAGCTTTGAGTGAATAAGTCAGGGCGACAATAAGCGCCATGCTCCAACCGCCCAAGCAAACTAGGGAACACCCCGCCGCCATGAGCATAGAGTACCCGAAGGTGTGGCAAACGTTCGTGAACTCCGCCGCTACGCATCGCATCAAAGGCGAGTGCCGTTTCCATTCCCATCGCAATAAGCCATGGACGCCAATTGCGCGAGGCATGCATGCGCGCTTTCAATTTCGCTTCTGTCGGCGACATAAACCCGCCCCAAGGGTGAATAAAAATCGCCATCCCTAAATCCGCTGCCGCCTCAAAAATAGGAAAGAATTTTGGGTCATCCAGCTCTTCGCCATTAATGTTGGAGAGGATTTCAACTCCCGGCATGCCAAGCTCATCACGAATGCGGCGCATCTCCTTAATTGCAAGCTCTGGCGAGCGCATTGGCAGCGCGCCCAGTGCGACAAACCGTTTTGGAAATTTCGCGACGGTCGCCGCATTATCATCATTGAGGATTTTACAAATCTCTGCTGCATCTTCCAGATTATCAACATAATCGGGAATCATCATCGGCGTGGGCGAGAGCACCTGTACCGACACACCAAATGCATCGCATTCATCGGCGCGTACTGCCGCTTCATAAGCATTGGCTTCAATCTCGCGCACCGTATCGCCAGCACTATTAATCATCTGCGCGCAACAAGGTTTGCTACTATGTGCTTGGATTCGCACAAATTCGCTATAATGGGTGAAACGCGCCAGCTTCTCATAAGTATCAGGCGAAAGGGTCGTATGCGTATGCACATCCCACTTTTCCGTTGGCTGATAAGGGTAGTTCATCAAGAACCTTTAGGCGGCATGATATGCCCGCAATCATTACAGGTACGATTTTCTTCGCTATTCCAAAAGCGATCGAACAGAGGCGGCAAATCATCGACAATGCTTTTGAGCGGTAAAAATTCTTCGTGAATTTTGCTATGACATTCATCGCAATACCACGCGAAACCATCTAATTCGCCCTCGAATCGTTTACGCTCAATCACGAGGCCAACGGTATTGTCGAAACGTTGCGGCGAATGATGAATATGCGGTGGCAGCAGGAATATTTCACCTTCTTTAATCGTAATATCCTTGGGTTTCCCCTCCTCCATCACGCGCAGCACCATATCGCCTTCAAGCTGATAGAAAAACTCTTCACCGGGGTCATCGTGATAGTCTTTGCGCGTATTGGGACCGCCAATTACCATAATGATGAAATCACCCACCTCATAGACCATCTTGTTACAGACAGGTGGCTTCAGCTGGTCGCGATGTTCTTCAATCCACGCTTGTAGGTTGATGGGTGGCAAGTAACTCATCGCTTAATCCTTCATTACCGCGACGCATTTTAGCTCAATTGCAATCGGCGTCGGTAATTTGTTAATTTCAATCGTAGTGCGGCAAGGCGGGATTTCGCCAAAATATTCTTTCCACAGCGCATTATAAGCTTTGAAATCATCATCCATATTGGTGAGAAATACCGTTACATCGACCAAATCTTCCCAGTTTGCGCCTGAGCTTTCCAAAATATCGCGCACATTGTTAAACACACTACGGCACTGTGCCTCAATATCATAATCAATGATATTACCCGCCTCATCCAAGGTCACACCCGGAATAACCTTCGTGCCCTTTTGGCGTGGCCCTACGCCCGATAGAAACAGTAAATCACCTACACGACGTGCATGCGGATAAGCGCCCACAGGCTCTGGCGCAGTATCTGAATTATGAACAGCTTGGTTTGACATGATAGTTCCTTTTTAATGTTTATACGGGACGTGTCACCGTTTTTTCTTCTGTAAAGAATTGCATCGCCCGCCATTTACCTTCGCGTCCGATACCTGATTTTTTCATTCCGCCAAAAGGCGTATCTAAATCGCGCAAGTTCCAGCAATTCAACCAAACGATACCGCTATCAATGCCTTCTGCCATGCGCTTAGCTTTGGCATCATCCGAAGTCCAAACCGAAGCAGCAAGACCATATTCAGTGCTATTGGCGAGCTTTAGTGCTTCGGCTTCCGTCTCAAATGGCATGAGGGTGACAACAGGGCCGAATATCTCTTCTTGATTAGTGCGACAACTTGCAGACAATCCTTCAATCACGGTGGGTTCAATGAAGAACCCTTCGGCGCACCGGCCTTCCAATTGATGATGCTTTCCGCCAGTCAAAATGGTGCCGCCCTCTTGCTTGGCGATTTCGATATAGCCAAGCACTTTCTCCATATGATCGCGCGAGACAGTGGCGCCATGGGTAGTTTCAGTATCTAGCGGATCGCCGATTTTAATCTCCGCTACTTTCGCCAAAAACGCGGTTTTGAATTTTTCATAGATTGATTTTTGCACTAAAATGCGCGAGCCACATAGGCACACTTGCCCTTGATTCGCGAAGGCGGCCATCCGCACACCATCGAGCATTTTATCCCAATTGGCATCGTCAAAAATGATGGCAGGGTTTTTACCGCCCAGCTCTAGCGACACTTTTTTCAACTGTTTCGCTGCGCCTGAATAGATAGTCGTTCCCGTTTCGGTGCCACCCGTAAAGGAAATTGCACGAATATCAGGATGGTCAGTAATGGCCGCGCCAACACTCACACCTTTGCCATGCAAAATATTGACCACCCCTTTCGGAAAGCCTGCCTCGTTCAGCAATTCAGAAAGCATGAAGGCCGTCATCGGAGTGACTTCTGACGGTTTCGCTATCACGCAATTTCCTGCCGCTAAAGCAGGAGCCAATTTCCATGTAAATAACAGCAGGGGCAAATTCCATGGCGAGATAACCGATACAATCCCAATCGGCGGGCGAAGCGTGTAGCTGCTAGAAGTTTCTTTCTCAAAAGTCTCGCCACCAAACTCACATGCGGCTTGCGCAAAGGCACGTAGATTCGCAATGCCACGCGGCACATCTACCCTACCTGCCAACGATACAGGCTTGCCATTATCAACCACCTCTGCGCGGATGAATTCATCTTGCCTGGCTTCCATCAAATCGGCCAGCTTATTAAGCATCGCGGCGCGCATCTGCGGGGTCGTCTTTTTCCATGCCGGCCAAGCGGCTTTTGCAGCCTCTACCGCTGCCTGAACATCGACTGCATCTGAGTTTGGAATCTTGCCGTAAACCTGCCCCGTTGCTGGCTCCATATTCTCCATAAACTCACCCGCGGCGGGTTCTACCAACTGGCCATTAATGAAGTTGAGAATTTGATGCATCGCTTATAAACAGCCGGTACGCCCACCATCAACGGGCACATTAATGCCGTTAATGTAAGCCGCTTGCGGACTCGCTAGGAAGGAAACAGCCGCCGCTAATTCTTCTGGTGCGCCGAAACGACCTGCAGGGATAATGGCTTTTTCAGATTCGATCACTTGTTCAACCGTTTTACCTAGCTTAGCAGCTTTACCTTCAAAAATCTCCGCGAGACGATCCGTATCCGTCGCGCCGGGGAGAACATTATTAACCGTAATGCCAAAACCTGCTACTTCGCCTGCCAATGTTTTCGCCCAATTGGCGACCGCCCCGCGGATTGTGTTGGAAACGCCCAAACCTTTAAGCGGCATTTTCACTGAGGTGGAAATCACATTAATGATGCGCCCATAACCTTCAGCCTTCATGCCCTCCAGCACGGCTTGCATCATTGCGTGATTAGCCAATAGATGCTGCGTGAAGGCGGCAAGAAACTGATCTGATGTCGCTTGATTCACAGGGCCAGCCGCAGGGCCGCCGCTATTATTAACCAAAATATGAACCGGACCATATTCAACCACATGCGCGCTGACTTTGGCCGTTAGGCCTGCAATGTCAGATGCATCCGCCACCAACACATGGTGGCTATCTCCTGCGAGATTCGCCTTTACCGTTTCAAGCGCGGATTCATTACGTGCAAGTAGCGTTACTTGCACGCCTTCATTCGCCAATGCCACCGCTGTTGCGCGGCCAATTCCTTTGCTGGCACCACAGACGATGGCACGTTTTCCTGTCAGATTTCCAGTGAGTGTTTGAGTCATTTATTTCGCTCCTGTCGCGTTATAATGGTAATGCATTTGTTGGCTAATTTCTGCTGGCAATTTCGGCAATGATTTCGATGGAATGAGATACGCATTCAGCGCAAATATATCGGTAAAGATACGATGCTCCGCCACAGTTCGCAGCAGATATTCATAACCAGAAGAACCGCCCGTTCCCATGCCCATACCAACCATGCGCTGCACCATTAACGCATGACGAAAACGCCAACGTGCCAAAAGCTCATCCACATCCATAATATGTTTGAGCAATCCGAACGGGGCTTGCAACACTGGTTGTTCGCGGTAGATGGTAATGAAGAGCGCCGCCTGCAATGCCTTATAAGACATACGCCATTGGCTCTTTTCATTTTGCTCGGCATCGAAAATTCCTTCAAACTTTTGACGACCACGTGCGAGGGCTTGTCGTTCATTTTCTAACCCTTCACCGCTTAGGTTTTGTTCCGCCTGTTTGGCCTTATCATCAAACATTTGATAGACCGCATCGCGGTAATCATCCCAAAAACTATAATCACCCAGCTCTACAAAAGGCGTACGGCTCAGCCAGCTATCTAGCTGGTCATAAAGACTGGGCGAGCTTTCTGCTTGTGCAATCGCCTCTTGGCTTTGCTTTTGTAAATCCGAGTCAAACTCACCGTGGAATACTGGAATGCGATCTTTACGCTGCAAGCCCAAGCGTGTTTCAATCAGGCGAAATTGCAAGCTTTGGAAGCCGGAAGCAGTGCTCAAATATTCACGAAAATCGGTAAATGATTGCGATGGCATCGTTTCCAACACATCAATCATGCTTTCCATCTGCTTAAATATCTCAACAATACGGTTCAGATACATCGCAATGGGCTGCATATCTGCTTCATTCATTTTTTCAGTCGCAAAACGGCCTTGAATATCATCCAGCTCAAATAAAATTTGTTTAAACCATAGCTCATACACTTGGTGAAACTGGATAAAGAGCATTTCATCATGCACGGGGTTGCCTGCCGCCGTACTTTGGGGGTGCTGCGCCCCTAATATTTTATCGACATGCAGATAGCTGCCATATTGATCCCATGCGGGTTTCTTACTCATCGTTTTCCTGCCTTTACAATGCGCTCATTACTATCGCAATTACAGCTCGGTGCCAACCGCTTCTACACATGCATTCGCTTTGGCGCGCGCTTCTTCTATCGTCTTACCTTGCGCGACGGCCACGCCCATACGACGGCGGCCTTTAACTTCTGGTTTACCGAATAAACGCAGCATCGTATTAGTCTGACTGAGCGCCTCACCTAAATTGCTAAAGCTTAGCTGTTGAGATTCTCCCTCAACCAAAATCACGCTGGAAGCAGAGGCTCCCATTTGACGAATTTCAGGAATCGGCAAATCTAAAATCGCCCGCACATGCAATGCGAATTCCGATAGATTCTGCGACATAAGCGTGACTAACCCTGTATCATGGGGGCGCGGCGAAACTTCGTTAAAATAGACATCATCACCATGCACAAAAAGTTCAACACCGAACACACCCTGCCCGCCAAGGCCAGCAGTGATAGCACCTGCGATACGCTCTGCTTCTTCTAATGCTTTCGGTGACATAGGCTGTGGCTGCCAACTTTCACGATAATCGCCCTCTTCTTGTCGATGACCTATGGGCGCGCAAAAACTGGTTCCACCCTTATGGCGAACGGTCAGGAGTGTAATTTCATAATCAAAGGGAACGAACCCTTCGATGATAACCGTACCCGCACCACCACGCGCACCTTCTGCTGCATCATCCCATGCTTTTTGAATATCTTCTTCACCACGGATAACGCTTTGGCCTTTGCCGGATGAGCTCATAACGGGCTTAACAACACAAGGGATACCCACTTGCTCCACCGCCGCTTTAAACGCCGCTTCATCACTCGCAAATTGATAGGGAGAGGTTTTAAGCCCCAATTCTTCCGCCGCTAAACGACGAATTCCTTCGCGATTCATCGTCAATTGCGTGGCGCGCGCAGTGGGAATCACTTGATAGCCCTCACCTTCTAACTCCGCAAGCGTATCGGTCGCAATCGCTTCAATTTCTGGTACGATTAAATCTGGTTTTTCGAGTTCGATAATGCGGCGAAGCTCTGCGCCATCCAGCATAGAAAGCACGTGGCTACGATGTGCCACTTGCATGGCAGGTGCATTCTCGTAGCGATCCAGCGCGATCACTTCCACCCCCATCGCTTGAAGCTCCAACGCCACTTCTTTACCCAGCTCACCCGAGCCACAAAGCATCACTTTTTTAGCCGTTGGCGATAGCGGTGTACCAATCGAAACCATAAATTTTTCCTTATAAAATTGCAGGCAGTTTTAAGCTTTTTTCTTTCGCGCAATCGCGGGCGATGTCGTAACCGGCATCGGCATGACGCA
Source organism: uncultured Rickettsiales bacterium (assembly GCA_964654855.1). GTDB lineage: Bacteria > Pseudomonadota > Alphaproteobacteria > Rickettsiales > JALZUV01 > JALZUV01. Next base: position 111,866 of record CAZZJS010000001.1, on the reverse strand, counting down.
TCACACCCGTGGCTGGGTCATTCCATAAAACTCGTTCTAAACGACGGGCTGCATCTTCCGAGCCATCGGCACAAATTACCACGCCAGAATGTTGAGAATACCCCATACCTACACCACCGCCATGATGCAGCGATACCCATGTCGCACCCGATGCCGTATTAAGTAGCGCATTCAGCAATGGCCAGTCGGAAACCGCATCGGAACCATCTTTCATCGCCTCTGTCTCGCGGTTAGGTGAAGCAACTGAGCCAGAATCTAAATGGTCACGGCCAATCACCACAGGTGCAGAAAGCTCACCAGAAGCCACCATCTCATTAAAGGCCAAGCCAAGGCGATGACGATCACCTAAGCCTACCCAGCAGATACGAGCCGGCAAACCTTGGAAAGCAATACGCTCGCGTGCCATATCCAACCAATTATGCAAATGCTTGTTATCTGGCAGAAGTTCTTTCACCTTCGCATCAGTTTTGTAAATATCTTCTGGATTGCCTGAAAGCGCTGCCCAACGGAATGGTCCAATACCCTGACAAAAGAGTGGACGCACATAGGCAGGCACAAAACCCGGAAAATCAAAAGCGTTTTCTAGCCCTTCATCCTTCGCTACTTGGCGAATATTATTACCGTAATCCAGCGTTGGAATACCACGATTCCAGAATTCTAGCATCGCCTCCACTTGTACCCGCATGGAAGCACGCGCTGCTTTCTCCACTGTCTTCGGATCGCTCGCACGCTGTTCTTTCCACTGACTCATCGTCCAACCTTGCGGCAAATAGCCATTCACCGGATCATGTGCCGAAGTTTGATCCGTTACGATATCAGGACGAATCTCGCGTTTGGCAATCTCAGCAAACACATCCGCCGCATTGCCCAGCAGAGCAACCGATTTCGCCTCACCTGCTGCCGTCCATTTTTCGATCAAATCTAATGCTTCATCGAGCGTTTTGGCTTTCTCATCAACATAGCGCGTGCGTAAGCGAAAATCGATACTCTCTTCGTTACATTCCACCGCTAAGCAGCATGCACCTGCCATCACCGCTGCTAATGGTTGCGCGCCACCCATGCCGCCAAGACCACCCGTGAGAATCCACTTACCTGTTAGGTCACCCTCATAATGCTGACGCCCCGCTTCCATAAAGGTCTCATAAGTGCCCTGCACAATCCCTTGCGAGCCGATATAAATCCACGAGCCAGCCGTCATTTGCCCATACATCATCAGGCCTTTTTTATCGAGCTCGTTAAAATGATCCCAATTCGCCCATTCTGGCACGAGATTAGAATTAGCTATCAGCACACGCGGTGCATCTTTATGAGTTTGAAAGACGCCCACTGGCTTACCCGATTGCACAAGCAATGTTTGATCCTCATTCAGCTCCTTCAAGGTGGCAACAATCGCATCAAAGTCATTCCATGTGCGCGCAGCGCGACCAATGCCACCATAGACCACTAACTCATCCGGATTCTCCGCCACATCTGGGTCAAGATTATTCATCAACATACGCAACGGTGCTTCCGTCATCCAACTTTTCGTATTCAACTGCGAGCCATGCGGCGCACGAATTTCACGATGATTTTTGCGTAAATGACTAGCGTCCTGTGACATATTTTATTCCTTCTAAAGGGGCGTATTTGCGAGTTGCGATAGTAGTTCTTTTAGCACCGGGTGCAAGTACTGTGCTTTGTCTGGCGCATAATCAAAAGGTAGCGTTTCATGCATGTAAGAGGCTTGCGTTATTTCCATTTGAATCGCATGAATTCGCTGATCTGGTTGACCATAATGACGGGTCGTCCATCCGCCTTTAAAGCGCCCATTGAGAACGGTAGAAAACTCCGAACTCTCACATACATCATGCACCACCTGCTGCAAGATCGGCGAACAGCTCTGCCCATCATTTGTACCAATATTCAAAGCAGGTAATAATCCTTCAAACAAATACGGCAATTGCGACTGAATCGAATGACAATCGTAAAGAATGGCATAGCCATGCTGTTTCTTCACACGCTGTAAAGCGGCATTTAACGTTTGATGATACGGCGTATGAAACTGCTCAATACGCTTAGTGATTTCCTCTTGCGCAGGTTCTGCACCTTCGTTCCAAATCGGCTTTCCTTCAAAATCTGTTGTTGGACAAAGGCTGGTTGTATTCTGCCCCGGATAAAGACTTTTGCCCGCAGGGTCACGATTCGCGTCAATCACATAACGGTGAAAATTCGCTTTTACGATAGTCGCTTCTGACAAAAGCCCTTCATAAAGCTTCGGAATATGCCAATCTGTGTCGGCCAAAAGCTTACCCGTTTCGTTAAGCTTATCCGCCTCTTCATCCGGCAGCCAAGTGCCACTATGTGGCATCGCCAATACGATAGAAGAGCTTCCCTCAATCACTTCTACTGGCTTCATAGAGATGGCATCTCAACATCAAACATCTCAAGCAGTACGCCGCTCGCAACCATTTCACCTGCCTGCTCCAAATCATCCGCCATATAACGATCTTGCTCCAGTTTTGTAATGGAACTACGCACTTTATCGATGACCTTGCTTAAATGAGCACTCGTTTTTAACGGTGCACGAAATTCAACTCCTTGAATCGCCGTCAGCAGTTCTACTCCCAAAATACGCGAGAGATTTTGATTCATGCTAATGAGGCGATAAGCCGCATGACATGCCATCGATACATGATCCTCTTGATTCGCCGAAGTGGGAGTCGAATCAACCGAACAAGGCGAGGCTTTCTGTTTATTCTCACTCATCAAGGCCGCCGTTGTTACCTCCGCAATCATATAGCCAGAATTCACCCCCGGATCAGGCGTAAGGAAAGCGGGCAAGCCATAACTCAATGTAGGATCGACCATAAGCGCAACGCGACGCTGCGCGATAGAACCAAGTTCAGCAATGGCCAGCGCAATCTGATCTGCCGCAAAGGCCACTGGCTCCGCATGGAAGTTACCACCAGATACAATCGAACCATCTTCAAATACAAGTGGATTATCCGTTGCCGCATTGGCTTCAATCTCTAACGTATTAGCCGCTTGGCGAAGCAGGTCAATACAGGCCCCCACCACTTGCGGCTGACAGCGAATACAGTAAGGGTCTTGCACGCGTTCATCATCTTCGCTATGGCTTTCGCGAATTTGGGAACCATCCATAATCGCACGCAAAAAGGCTGCGGCATCTTGCTGCCCTTGATGGCCACGCACGGCATGAATCTCTGCCCTAAATGGAGCAGATGACCCCATCGCAGCATCAGTCGAAAGCGCTCCCGTTACTAAAGAGCTTTGCGCAAAATGGAAGGCATCAAAGACACCAATTAATGCCAGCGCCGTTGAAGTTTGCGTACCATTAATCAGGCCTAACCCTTCCTTAGGACCAAGGGTAATAGGCTCTAATCCTGCGGCTTTAAGTGCATGATCACCGGCCATGCGCTTACCTTGATAATGTGCCTCGCCTGCACCGATCATCACCGCCGTCATGTGTGCAAGAGGCGCTAAATCGCCCGATGCACCGACTGAGCCTTGCGAAGGAATCACCGGTATCACGCCTTTATTGAGCATTTCTTCTAATTGACGGATCGTTTGCAAGCGCACCCCAGAAACTCCCCGACCTAACGAGATAAGCTTGAGCACCATAATCAAACGGACAGCAGAGTCTCCCAACGGGTCACCCACCCCGCAACAATGCGAAAGGATAAGATTACGCTGCAAGGTCGCCGTATCTTCTGGCGCGATACGCTTATTGGCTAATTTACCGAATCCCGTATTAACCCCATAGACAGGCTCATCACCCTGCGCAGCTTTTTCAACCAGCGCCGCCGAAGCTTCAATGGCAGGAATGCAAGATTCATTTAAGCGAATCTCGCTGCCTTCACGATAGATTACCTCTAATTGCGATAATGTGACTGAACCAGACTGTAAAATCAGCGTCATAGCTTCCCTCTTATAATACGTTTCTTCAACGGATTTTTGCCGATATGATAGCCCAGCTCTGCTGGCTCTTCTACTTGCCAAATGGCTAAATCAGCAATTTTACCTACTTCAATTGTGCCTATTTGATCGTGCAATCCAAGTGCCTTCGCGGCATGGTTAGTCGTTCCCGCTAATGCTTCCTCCGGCGTTAACTGAAAGAGCGTGCACCCCATATTCATCGCTAATAAGAGAGAGGTGAGCGGAGAAGAACCAGGATTACTATCAGTCGCAATCGCCATTTTCACACCTGCTTTGCGTAAAGCATCCATCGGCGGAAATTGCGTTTCGCGTAAGAAATAAAACGCACCAGGAAGCAGCACTGCTACCGTATCATTCTGCGCTAAAATTGAAGCATCTGCAGCTGCAAGATATTCCAAATGATCGACTGAAAGGGCGCCCTGCTCTGCCGCCATCACAGCGCCGCGCAAATTAGAGAGCTGTTCCGCATGAAGCTTTATTGGCAAGCCCAGCTCCGCCGCTTTGGCAAAAACACATTCTATCTGCGTAGGTGAAAAGCCAATCCCTTCGCAGAAACCATCCACCGCATCGACCAGCCCTTCCGCATGGGCAGCAGGTAGCATCTCATCACAAATATAGGTAATATAATCATCAGCGCGGCCTTCAAATTCCGGCGACACCGCATGTGCGCCCAAGAAGGTCGTAGAGATACGAATATCGCGCTCCTGCGCTAACCGACGTGCCACGCGCAGCATTTTCAATTCTGCTTCAATTTCTAATCCATAGCCAGATTTCACCTCAACCGTGCCCACACCCTCGGCGATCAGATCATCTAAACGTCTTAAGGTTGACTCTAAAAGTTCTTCTTCTGTAGCCGCACGTGTATGCTTCACGGTCGAAAGAATACCACCACCTGCACGCGCAATTTCTTCATAAGAGGCGCCCTGCAATCGCAGTTCAAATTCTTTGGCGCGATCACCGCCATAAACCAAATGCGTATGGCAATCGATCAATGCAGGCGTGACTAAACAACCTTTATATGACTCAACTTGCGCCACCTTTGGCGCGTCATTCGTTTTCCCTATCCATACGATCTTATCACCCGAAATGCCAAGCGCAGCGTTCTCTAGCAGTCCATAAGGAATATCACCTACCATCGTAGCAAGCGTTACATCGGTGATTAAAATTTCTACAGATTCAGGCTGTTTCATACCGCAATAACCTATATAGATACGTATCATGAACCAACTGTTTTTTGAGAATACCTTATTGCCAGAGGGCTGGGCACAAAACGTGCTGATAGAAACAGACGATACTGGCATGATTACCACTATCACCCCTGATAGCCCTATACCCTCCTCTGGTACGGATGGAAAGATTGCCGTGGCCGGTATGGCCAACCTGCATAGCCATGCGTTCCAACGTGCTATGGCTGGCTTAGGTGAATGGGCTGGAAGCGATAAGAGCGATAGCTTTTGGAGTTGGCGCGAGGTGATGTATCGCTTTGTTGAGAAGCTACGTCCACAAGATTTACATGCGATAGCCAGTCAGCTTTATGTAGAAATGCTGGAAGCAGGTTTTACAGCCGTTGGCGAATTCCATTACCTACATCACCAACCTGATGGTAATGCCTATGACAATCTCGCGGAGATGTCGCAGCAGGTTATAAATGCCGCTGAGAAGACCGGCATGGCGCAAACCTTACTTCCCGTATTTTACGCCAATAGCAGCTTTGGCGGCGCGCCAACACAAGCCGCGCAGAAACGCTTCCATAACGATCCTGATGCTTTCTTAAACTTAGCTGAAATTTGCCGTAACGCTCTTCCCAATGCACGACATAAAGTCGGTATTGCGCCGCATTCACTACGTGCCGTTACGCCCGAAACGCTCAATTATGTGCTAGAGGCTACACTGAAAGGTCCCATCCATATTCATATCGCTGAACAGGTGAAAGAAGTCGAAGATTGCATTGCATGGTCGGGTGCTCGGCCAGTGGAATGGCTTTACGAACATTGCGAGGTGAATAAAAGATGGTGCCTTGTGCATGCCACGCACTTGAATGAGGAAGAAGTCAAACTGCTCGCCCAAAGTAATGCAGTGGCTGGGCTTTGCCCCATTACCGAAGCAAATTTAGGCGATGGCATTTTTAAAGGCACTTCCTTTCAAGAACATCAAGGCCGCTGGGGTATAGGCTCCGACAGCCATATTCGCATTGATTTAGCCGAAGAGCTTCGCTCTTACGAATATAGCCAACGGTTACGCGATTTAGGGCGAAACCGTTTAGCCGGAACAAATCAGGCAACCGGACGTAATCTCTTTGATTCCGCACTTAAAGGCGGTGCTCAAGCACTTGAACAATCGATGGGAAGCATTAGCATAGGCCATTATGGTGATATCGTCTCTCTCGACGCAACTCATCCGGTTATGTTGGGTAAATCAGGTGATGATTGGCTAAATAGCTGGGTTTTTGCAGGAGATAAATCTTGTGTAAAAGATGTATGGGTCAGCGGAAAACGAACCGTCAAAGAAGGCCACCATCACGCGAAAGAAAATATCCGAAATGCATTTGCCAAAACAATGGACTATCTAACAGATTAAACCTGTAATTCCATAGCGGGTGCTTCCGCTTGACGATCCACCCACGCTTTATTTTGCATTTTCTCTACACGCTGCATAATCGATTGGCGTAACTCTTGCGCATTGCCATTCACTGCGCCTTGCGTTTCAAGGAACTGCGCCGTTTTCGTCGCGAGAGCGTCTTGTTCTTCGGCAGATTGATGCACAATCGTCTCTGCCACCATTTCTTCTAGATTTTCCTGCTCAAGCTGCTCCATCTTACCAACGGCACTCGCAGCATCTTTATTAGCCGTGGCAATAACGACATCTGAAAGCGCATAGCTACCGGTAGTAACTGTCGCCCAACGGAATGCTTTTTTATCCTCTTCCGTTTGTCCTTTAGCCTTTGTTTGTTTCCACTGGCCGTAAGTTTTCCAACCGAGCATACTTTCTGTAATCAACGAACCATAACCAAATAAACGTAATGGCTTTTCCTTCAACCAGCCCACAACACCTTCAGACTTCCCAACTTGCTTATCTTCTCGCAAAGCAAGTGAGGCAGCCTTAATCGATAAAGAAGAAATACCATAGCCAATAGTTCCCTTTGCTTCCTCCAACTTAGCTAAACCTTTTTCAGAGTTATCTCCTGAAGCTTTTAACGTCTTATAACCTTTCACTCCATTGGCAAGCATAGTACCCGCACCCAAGGTATAGAAAAAGAGCGTCACATCTGCTGCATTCTTTTTTAAGAATCGCATTGTATTTGCCATAAACCCTGTATCGCGACTTTGGACAATTTTACTCGATTCTAACGAGCTATCTTTATTCGTTGCTTCTTTGTTCAAGAAAAGAGCTGTTTGTTCGCGCAATTCTTGCAGTTGCTGCTTAGGGTTCGCGCTACCTAAAACAGTAAGGCTCATCGCTCCAATGGTATAAAGCCAGCCAGCGGCCTGCTTTAATGGGTTCTTTTGGGTACGGCCTTCAATAAGTAATCCAACATCCCCTAAAAGATTCAGCGCTGCAGAAATACGAAGTTTATTTCTTTCGTAAAGCGAGGCAGCAGGAAGCCCTTGCGAATGATCATTCATCGCAGCACTAGGGGTATGTTGATAGCTTTCCACCCATGAATAATACTCGAAAACGAGATAAAAAACCATTACAAATCAATCTTGTAACACAATTGTCATACTGTATTTATAAGAAAAAATTACTCTAAGGTTATGTGCGGGTTGGCTCTGTCAGAGCTTGAGCCTCACGCTGTTGAATTACTGCAGATTTAAAGCTTTCTGCCTGCTTTTCCTTAGAAAAAGTACGAACAGGGGCATCCTTCTTCTTCTCAGCATTCTCAACTACTGGTTCATTTGAAACTAAAAGCGGATTCGCCTCAAGCTTTGCCCATGGACTCTGCTCCATTTTCTCAATACGTTTAGTAATATGTTGAGTGATTTCTTCTGCGGTTAAACCTTTCACATCTTTATGCGTGAAGAGAGACATTCCCATTAAAGATACTGCACGATCGCGTTGCACCCCTTCTGGAACTTGTATTGCATTCAATGCTGCACGTGCAAATACTTCACCATATTGACGCTCTGGATCTTTATCTTCTGCACGATTCTTGAAGGTTAGTAACATGCCAAGCGTTGCACCAGCATAAACAATAGCCATACCTAAAGGCACCATCCACGCTTGTTTCCCCAACTTTGCAACCTTCAACTCTTGCTTTAACTTATGTAATGATTCGAATGAGTCATCACGGAGCAAATTACCGCGTTTATCTTTTTCACCGATATGTAAGGCAGAGCCTTTATCAATAAATTTTTCTAGCTGTTTAATATTAGTGACAGATTTCCCCGTAACTTTCTTTGCTCGCTTCATCAATGCAGCTTCATTATTTTTGATACGCTCTGAATGTGACAGTAGCTTTTTACCATCCTTATCAGTACCACCATTAAGAATGCTGGATTGGCGCTTTTTCTTCTCAAATACATCAAAGAAAAAGGAGATATTACCAACAACGGTTGTCAGCCCTAGGAATCGTAGTGGCGCTTCTTGCACCCATGAAAATGCGCGACCAAAAATATTCTTTTGTAACGCCGGATTTTGCTCTTCTTTCTTTACTTCCGGTAACGCAATGGCCGCAATAGAACCAATCGCAGACGAAAAGCCCGCCAAGAAGAAAGGAACACTTTTTGTGCCGTTACCGCCCTTACCCATACCTGAAGCCATTTGATCAATATTTGACCATAACCCAATCCCCTCATTGATTTGGATTACATTCTTGCCCACTAGATTATAGGCTTTCTTGAAGATTGACTGGTTATCCTTATAGGAGGAATTCGTTACATCGATTTCGGTAGGCTCTATATAAATATTATTATCTGCAAGATGCGTACGCATTCTATCAATAATTGGGTCTACTTTAAGCTGCTCAGCACCGTTACCAAAAGTGGCATAAAGACCTGAATTGACCATATACTTGATAGAGGCGGCCTTTTTACTACTATCACCTTCCATAATACCGGCACGCATCATCAACCCATGACCGATAAGCCCTAAAAATCCAGCAATTTTTAACGTAGTACCATGACGTAGATGATTAAGCTTCTCTTTAAAAGAGCTAGGAGCATCCTCTTTGCCAAGGCTTTTAGAGAAACCTACTCCATTCGTAAAACCTATATTGTTTAGCGCCGATTTAAGCGCTTTTTCATCTTTGTATTTATTGACAACCAGAACATGACGACCATCAATATAATCAGGATAAGAGTTGATCTTATGTTTTGTTAATAGCTCTTCACGGCCTTTTTTAAGAGCTTCATGGGTATCAGCGCTTTCTTCAATAAACAACAATGCCCGCTTGTCGCCTAGCTTTGGCGACTCAAATATAGCATTTTTGATGAGGGAATTATTTTCCCAATGATACTGCTGTTTAGACACGCGTACTACTATTCCTTTGGTTTTTAGAGTTCTCTATTCGTCTAAACTACCACAGGAATGTTACGAGCATGTTACATTCCTTAATTATTTTTTACCAAAAGGAAACGACTAAGGCTGCTGTAATTCCTAACAAAACAACCGATAGAACACGATAATTTTCATACCAGACAACATTTTTGAGTTCTTTTGATTCTTCTGCAAAGAAAGATGGCGTCCAAATATAAGGCTCAACATCTTGTTTCTTTGGTGCCGGAGTCATTAAACTTACGACCACAAGTGGAATCGCAGAAAGCAGGGTAAGTATTGGTACAATATATAAAAAATGAATATCAGTAAGCCCCATCACCACATTAATAACAAACAAACCAACTCCACCGATTAAACCAAAGACCAGTGCCGCAAAAGCACCCTGAGCATTGACACGACTCCAGAACGCACCAAGCAAGAACATGGCCACGACAGGCGGAACTGTATAAGCTAGAATTGTTTGCAAGTATTTGAATAAAGAACTAAAATTCTCAATCATCGGAGCCCATGCAATGGCAATTAACATGAAACTTACCGTCGCAATACGTCCAACAACCATCAATTTATGACTGCCCAACTCTGGCTTAAAGCGATGGATAAAGTCCATTGTCATGAGCGTTGAAGCAGAATTCAACGTAGAAGCGATTGAAGACATTAGCGCTGCTAAAAAGCCCGCAATTGTCAATCCTATCAACCCTACAGGCAGCAAATCAAAAATTAACGTTGGGTAGACTAAATCGGGCCGCTCAAGATTAGGGTAAAGCAAAATCGCTGCAGTGCCTGGAAGCACCATAATAAATAAGACAGGAAGCTTTAGTAAACCTGCAAACAATGCACCTTTACGCGCATGATCAACTGTTTTCGCACTCAACATGCGCTGCACCATGAATTGGTTTGTACACCAAAAATAGAAACCAAGTAATGGCACACCAAAGATCAAACCAAGCCATGGGACGCCTGCATCATCAAGTGGACGAATAAGACTTAGCCTCTCTGGGGAGATTTGTTCAACTAACGCATCATAGCCCCCCACTTTGTCAAAAGCGAAATACGTAATTAAGGCAGATGCTATCAATAACAGTACCGCTTGAATTGTCTCGGTGATCATCACTGCAGAAAAACCGCCGATAACAGTATACACACCTGTGATAAGCGCTAACGGTACAATCGCTGCCCACATTGATATATCCGGGAAAACTAACGTAATTAAAAGTCCTCCGGCATAAAGACTCGCCGCCGTATCTACGGCAATATTTAGGAATAAAGTGAGGCCCGAGAAGTAAGTACGAACACGCCCATCATAACGCCTTTCTAAGTATTCCGGCATCGTGTAGACTTGCGAACGTAACACGAACGGCAAAATGAAAATTGCAAAGAACACAAGAACGACGGCTGCCATCCATTCATAGTTAAAAACAGAGATACCCGTCGCATAAGCATCGCCTGCTAGGCCAACCAAAGTCGTTGATGAAATATTGGAAGCAAACAGCGCAAAGCCAATAACAGGCCAAGTCATAGAACGGCCAGCTAAAAAGTAATCACCGGCATTTTCATTTTTACGTGAAAACCATAAACCAATAACAACAATGACGGTGAAATAAGCGATAATGATGCCAGAATCGACACTACCAAGCGTAAAAGAAGATATGTCCATGGGAATCGTTCTAGTGGCTTATATTGTATTTGTCACGTAATTCAGTTTTCGTTGCCATATCCGGTTCTTTACCCCAACCTGAATGCAGCACTGTACCATAATCAGTTAATTCTAAAGCTTCACCTCGCTCAAGGCATTTCTCGAACTTGCTATGTTTTGTTGATTCAACCCGCAAAATATACCAAGCATTCTTACCATCTATGACTGAACTTAGTTGATAAATGATCGCTTTTTTTTGATCAATCTTTTTAACGAAACTAGAAATCTTTTGCACAATAAATACCTATTCAACTTCTGCAAAGAACACCGAAAACCCATGCAGTTTTAGCATTTTATCAACAAATGTATGAGTAAAGCATAACCCACCGAGATCGCTAACGCGCTCATAATCACTAAGATTAATTTCCTTTTCTTCATTGGTGAAATTAAAATAAGCAACAATCTTCTTACCTTCATATTCGCGCTCAAAAGCCAATACATCATCAACCGTATCGATGAACTTTATACTTCCTTTGCTTAATACAGGATATTGCTTTCGCCATTTTATAATACGGCGAACTTGATTAAGCACAGCTGATTGATCTTCATCCTGTGTATCGACTGAAAGCGCGATGTGATCCTCTGGAACAGGCAACCAAGGTTCCGCCTGAGAAAAACCAGCAAAAGCTTCATCTTTTTCCCAAGGCATCGGTGTACGACACCCATCGCGCCCTTTAAATTTAGGCCAAAAACGAATACCATATGGATCTTGAATTTTATCAAACGGTATATCAGCTTCCGCCAAACCCAATTCATCACCTTGATACATACAAAATGAACCACGTAATGAAGTAAATAATGAAACGAGAAAGCGAGTCATTGCTTTGCGCGGAATACCTGAATGCGACCATCGACTAATAACACGCTCCACATCATGATTGCCAAACGCCCAGCACGGCCAACCATCACCAATACGCTCTTCCAAATATTCCACCGTTTCACGAAAATGCTCAACACTAAAACGCTCCGTTAAAAAGTTGAACGTGTACACCATGTTCAAACGTCGCCCTTTTTTGGTATAACAGCCAATTAAATCAGGTGCCCCCGCCGCACTAATCTCTCCAATACTGGCTGTATTAGGATACTTATCTAGCAAGGCCCGTAGGTCTTCCAAGAATCTCAAACTCTCAGGTTGAGTTTTATTATAGATATGCTGTTGCATATTATAAGGGTTAGACTCTGGAACATAATCAAGAAGAGGCCCATCGTTTGGCGGATTATCTCGCAATTGGCTGTCATGGAAATAATAGTTAGACGTATCCATTCGAAAACCTTCAACTCCGCGCTCCAACCAGAACTCCGCAACCTCTAGCATAACTTTACGAACCTCTGGATTATGGTAGTTAAGGTCTGGCTGACTACTCAGGAAATTATGCATATAATACTGACGACGGGTAGTATCCCACTCCCATGCAGTCCCCCCAAAAATAGAAAGCCAGTTATTCGGCGGCGTACCATCAGGTTTCGGATCCGCCCAAACATACCAATCAGCCTTTGGATTATCTCTGCTACTACGACTTTCTTCAAACCATTCATGCTGATCTGATGTATGACTTAGCACTAGGTCAATCATGGTTTTAATATTGCGTTTTTTCGCTTCTGCCAGCAGTGCATCAAAATCATGCATCGTCCCAAATACGGGCTCAATGCTAGTATAATCTGACACATCATAGCCAAAATCTTTCATTGGCGAGGCAAAGAAAGGAGATATCCAGATCGCATCCACACCAATAGAAGCAACATAATCAAGCTTTTCGATGATACCCGCAATATCACCTACCCCGTCATTATTACTATCATAGAAGCTACGCGGATAAATTTGGTAAATAATACCACCGCGCCACCAGTCACTATCGCTCATTCAAGAATCCCTCATATATTAATGCTAAAGGATTTAGTTAGCTTACAGCGAATGTCTAGCTTTTTTGGAATAGTTAACATTCCAGACCGTAATAATAACTTAATATTAACCTTTTTGCGTTTAAATAGAGATACTTTTACAATGGAACATATAAAACATAAAGGAAACCTATGTCTAAGCTACCTAAGTCTTTTGCAGAGTCTGATGAAATTTACGCTATTTACCATGTACAAGGTGAAGTTCCTGCAGGATTCAGCCAAATTGCTGATCCTGATATGCGCAAGGTGTTTGATGATCCTAACATTCCAAACTATCAAAACGTATTAGGCGATTTTCCCGATACGGGTGGCCAGACTGCCCATGTCTTCGAACTATTATTTCATACTGCTGGTCTTGGTACACCATCGATAATGTTCGCTATGTCAAAAGACACAAATTCTAAAAAACCCAGAGTTATAAAACATACAGATGACGCCTATGTCGTCTATCTACCTCATACCGTCTTCGCCGAAGCAGGCATTGGACCTGAGCTTTTTGAAAAAGATGGTATGGTGATTAAAGAAACCTTGATGGCAAATCGTCAAGTATTTGACATTATGGCGCGTGAATCGATCAACTTTATGCGCAAAAACATTAAAGGGTTTGATAATAAAAAAATCACCCTAAACGGACATTACATTGACGGTGGCCAAGCAGCATTACAAGCAGATAAGCAACTCAAAACTGATCCAAATTATAAAGGTGACGCTATCAGCGTTTGGACAGCTCATACATTAGGTATGACAAAATTAAATTCACTACTGAAAAAGCATCTTAAGGAAATGGATGATACGCTGAATTACATCGATAATGACGCCCTTACTAATCATCCACTTTTCCAACGAGAAAGAGACGTTATCAAAGCGATTGAATCTGGAGCCTTACCAGAAACCGTTGCTAAAATGATAGGCACACACTTGGAGTCCTACAACACAGACTTTGAAGAGGTAGGTAATTTATACATCAAAACCCTTAAAGAAAACACCACGCCTGACATAGAAGCGAGATATGCTGCGTTTAAGACTGAGTGCAAAAAATCTGAGGTCCTTCCTGATTGGAACAAATTCTTAGAATTAGTAAAGGAAGATTTTGTCCACAAAACAGTTAAACAATCAGGACTTTTTGGCTTAAATAAGAAATATTCTTTTAAAGATCGCCTAGAACTTGAAAGCACCTTGCAAACCAGCCAATTCAACGGATTGCTCGGTGTGAGTAATGAAGTAGTTGAGAAACTGAAAGGGTGGAATCCTGAAGAGCTCCCCATTGAACTCGTCTATAACGGCATTGATACTACTTTATTCAGCCCAGATGCTATCAAATGCGAGCCAGACTTTCTCGCTGAACAAGCAAAGAAACTTCTTGATAATGCATGGGGCTATGGTGATGAAAAACGTAAAGTTGATATTGAAGCACTAAAAGAAAGCAAAGTATTTGTTGCAGTATCTCGTCTGGATGAACGAAAAGGTAACACACTCGCCATCTCGGCTTTCGTTGAATATCTAAAAAACAACCCTGATGAAAAAGCCATCCTCACTTTTGCAGCAGGTGATTTACGCGAAGGAAGCACTAAATCAGATTATTTCTACAAACTAGATGATCAGGTTCGCGATTTAGATAAGCAATACCCTGAGCTTAACTTAAAAGACAAAATTAAAATGGTGCCTTTAAACCCTACGGAAGCACGCATTTTATATGGCCTACCCAACGCAGTTGGCTTATCACCAAGCTACAATGAACCTTGGGGTTTGGTTGGAGTTGAACAAATGGCATCAGGCATTCCTGTAGTTGGATCGGACCTTTACGCCAGTGTTTCTCATTTCTCCAAGATATTCGGTGATAATCAGAGCGTGCTTACGTTCCAATCTCCTTCCAACTCTGGCGTTGATATGACCGAAAGCACTCAACAACTCGCCGCGCAAATGGAAGAAGTCAGCAAAAACTACGACCTTTACAAAGAACGTGCTTATACGAATGGTTGGAAGGCAAAAGAACTTTCCGAATGGCGTGCAATGGCACTTTCATATACTCAATATAAAGATAATTTAAGTGCTCGCTCCCAAATAATTGCTCAAGGTGAAGTCCCTGACGGCACGCTCGTTTTCCAAGATATTGATGGTTGTATCACCCCTTCCATTGATCTTAAGGATCGAGAGAAACACCCCGCAATGGATGCACTTAAATTACAAATCCAAGAGCTGCAAAAAGCACAAGGTATCTCTGTATTATCAACTGGACGACCTTTGCATATGGTCGAATCTGACCCACTATTAGAAGGCTATCCTGCTGACTACGCCGTCACAAGTGGAGGAGTTGAAATTGCTCAGAAAGTAGAGGGAAAATGGGTTCCTTATCAAGAATATGTCGACTATTTGTTAGAACCTGAAGCAGGAAAGACTGCTTTTTCTCGTGAAAATGTGGATACGCTCATCATTGATGGGAACAGCGAAGAATCTCTGACCTTTACTGCACAACCTGCTGAAAAAGTAGCAGGCGAACGTCTAGGTTATTACGTCGAAGACGATCCATCACTCCCTAATGAAGCGATGAAAGATAAGATTGCCAAACGTGTTCACGAATTGATCGGCGAAGAGATCGACTTTCAAGTCGTTCCTTCTAAAGACCCTCACTTAAAAGCTAAAAATGGCAATAGCCTTTGGAATGTGGATGTTATGCCATCAAAGGCGAGTAAGCTTGGCGCTGCAGATTGGTTAATTAGTAACTTGAAGGACAAACACCCAGAACTAGCAAATGCTGTTGTTTGGGGAGATAGTGGGAATGATAAACCTGCGATGAACCCTGAAATGTATAAAAAGCACGGCTTAAATTCAGCCTTTATTGCGCCCGCAAATGCTAATCCAGCTTTAGTTGATCATATCCATAAATATGGCGATCGAGATGTGCCCGTTGCCATCTTCCCAAAAGATAGTATGACCTCTGAAAAAGGCGGTGCAGGTGGATTATTTAGCGGCCTCACAGAAGTATTGCCGCAGCTACTTGAAAAACAAATTGGGAAACCCAAAACGGACGTCACTAATATTAAAGGAAATCAAATTAGCGGACCAGAGCAAGAACAAAAATTAGGCTAAGCAGCTTGTAAAAGCTCTTTAGGGTTTTCTAACTGAGGCGCAGGTTGTTGAATCACCGCACCGGCAATGCGATGCCCTAATTGCAATGCCTTCTCGTGATCATATCCCTTGAGCAAACCAGTCAATACTCCTGCCATAAAAGCATCTCCTGCTCCCAACGCACTCACCACGCGATCGACTCTTTTGGGTGCACTTTCCCAAACTCCGTCTCTTGAACTAACGCGCGCAGGCTGCTCACCTCCACTAATGCACGTCAATTCACCCTGCTGCTGATACAAATCATCCGATAACTTCTGGTAAGCTTGATCAAAACTGCTACCTTGATAGAGTTCCATAAGCTCTTCTTCGTTACCAAACACAAAAGCGGCATGGTTTTTAATCGTACTTAAATAATGGGCACGATGATTACGAATTTGTTCAGCACCAAAGAGGCTAATGCCTATTTTCGTATTTTGTTCATTCGCAATTTTTACCATCGTATCCCAAAGGCGATAATCATCATCTAGCGCCAACAACTCTCCCTCTAAAAAGAGAATATCCGCACCTTCCACAACCTCTTGCAAAACTGCATGAGGAAGTTGATGCATACTATCACCCATGTAGCGAGCAATGGCACGTTCGCCCGTCTCATCAGTAATCACGTAAGAACGAGATGTTTCTGTTCCAACCGATTCACTTGGATAGAACTTCATTCCCGACTTTAAAATTGCTTCTTTGAATAACGCACCGTAATGATCGTCTGCACATGCGGATAAAAACGAAATATCGAGATCATCACATAACTGAGCGACCGTACAGGCGGTATTTGCCATCGACCCTCCTGCGACAATATCAGCTTCCGGTAAATTTGCTTCAAGCTGAGCAACTTGCTCCGCACGCATCATCGTGCGATCACCGATGCGCATTTCATATTGCTCAATCACTCGACTCGCCTCTGGCCCTTCAATGAGGATATCTGCTACCGGCATCCCCATAAATACAATCTTATTCGCTCTCATACCATGCTACCCTTTGATCCCACTTTTTGGCCCTTATGCGATAACTTTTCTAGTACAGAGGGCTTCATTTGTAAATCTAGCAAACCAACATTACTCCAAGTTCTCATAGATGCCCTCTGAGTCTGTATCCCGTTTCAAATATTACAAACTCTTCATACCCTTCCTTTTCTTTTCTGCTATAGAGTGGAAGCATGAAAATATTACTGATTGAAGATGATGCGCAGGTGCAGAGCTATGTGCTCAAAGGCTTAAACGAGGCTGGGCATAATGTGGCTGTCTCAGGTGATGGAAAAGAGGGTTTACACCTCGCTACGACAGAAGAATATGACGTGATTATTCTGGATCGCATGCTGCCATCATTAGATGGATTATCCATTTTAAAAACCCTTCGCGGAGCTGAAGATCGCACGCCTGTGCTTATTTTAAGCGCGCTGGGCGAAGTGGATGATCGCGTTAAAGGTTTACGAGCGGGCGGCGATGACTATCTAGTAAAGCCCTTTGCTTTTGCAGAGTTGATGGCACGTATCGAAGTGCTCGGGCGTCGCAATCAAAGTAACAGTAACCAAGTCACCTCACTATCCGTCGCAGATTTACATATGGATTTACTCGCGCGCAAAGTGACTCGTGGCGATGAAATTTCTGATCTGCAAACACGTGAATTTAATTTATTGGAATATTTACTTCGCCAAAAAGGCAAGCTCGTCACGCGTGCTATGTTGTTAGAAGCCGTATGGGATTATCATTTTGATCCACAAACGAATGTGATTGATGTGCATATCAGCCGATTACGCAAAAAGATTGGCGATAAAGAAGGCAAAATAATTCAGACGGTGCGCGGTGCAGGCTACATCATCGAAGATTAAAACCACGCGTTATACGCAAAGCTCCAGCTTTAAAATGGCCGTGTTATTCACGGTCTTATTATCGGGATGTGGGCTGATTCTCGCATGGCTACTCTATGATTTTGGCCAGCAAAACTTTATCCGTGAAACGGAAGCGGCGATTGATTCTGAAATCTCGGCCATCCTTTCTTCTACCAAAGACTTTACTTTAGAAAAACGGAGTAATTTTATTGAACAGAAGGTACAGCAGCCCCATCCGCTTTATCTTTATCAAACGGTTCAAGGTAAAAAGCTCGCTGGGCACCTTGCTGAACTACCTGCGAAGGTAGAGAAAATCACCGAAGGGGTAATTGCTTTTGATAATGAGAAGAAACATCTTGCCGCTAAGATTCACACGTTTGGCGACGGAAGCCAGTTACTCGTTGCGCGAAATATTGACGATATTATCAATAGCCATGAACGCCTCAAATGGCTGAGCATGCTGATGTTTGTTTTTATGCTGACCGTTATCGGCATTAGTTTTTTGATCAGTTATTTTGTGGTGAGCCGCATCAACCGAATTGGCGAGATCGCCAAACAAATTATCGAAACAGGAGACCTCAGCCGGCGCGTACCGATTGATTCTAACTGGGATGACCTTAGTAACTTAGGTGAAGTGCTGAACACTATGCTCATGCGAATTGAAGACCTCCTACAAGGCATTCGCGATGTAGCCGATAATATAGCGCATGATTTACGTACGCCACTCACCCGTCTTCGCCATCAGCTAGAGGATGTAAAGTGTGCCCCACCGAATGCAGAACAGACAGGTCAACTCCTAACAGAGGTGGATGGATTACTTGATACATTCAGCGCGCTACTTCGCATTGCCAATATCGAAAAAGGTAAACGACACCAGCAATTCCAAACGGTCGAGTTAAAGGCACTTTTGCATGATGTGGTCGAGCTTTACGAGCCATTGGCAGAAGATAAAGGGATCGCAATCGTCGCAGAGTTTAGCGAATCTTCCAATATTGATGGTGATCGCGATTTACTGTTTCAAGCGCTGGCCAATCTACTCGATAATGCGATTAAATTCTCCCCTAAGGAGAGCCAAATTCATATTGCCCTACAACAGAATAAAATTTCCATTGCCGATCATGGCATTGGCATATCAGAAGGCGAGTATGAAAAGGTATTTAACCGTTTTTACCGCTCTGATAAAAGCCGACATGAGGCAGGCAGCGGTCTTGGCTTGAGCCTTGTAAAAGCCGTAATGGAGTTACACCAAGGCACAATTACTCTAGACGACAATCAACCGGGTTTACGTGTGAATTTGCAATTTTAACATTACGCTTTTGTAAGTTGGTTAGTTCGCCATCTCCTTTATAAAGAGAGAATGAAAATTGCGATTATTGGCACGGGCATCTCAGGGTTAGGCGCAGCTTATTTACTCAACTCTCACCATGAAATTACCGTTTATGAGAAGAATGATCGGCTCGGCGGTCATAGCCGCACGGTCGAAGTGAAGGTGCCTGAAGGTAAAATACCGATCGATACAGGCTTTATCGTTTTCAACCACCGCAATTATCCTCTGCTCACTGGTTTGTTTGACCATTTACACGTTCCCACCGCAAAGAGTGACATGTCCTTCGGCGTAAGTATTGATAATGGCTGGTTAGAATATGGCACACGCGAGCTGAGTCATATGTTCGCGCAGAAACGTAACTTCCTGCGCCCAGCTCATTGGAAAATGATTCGCGATATTTTGCATTTCAACAAACATGCTCACAAATACCTGGAGAAAGAAACGAACCTTACCCTTGGCGAATGTTTGGATGAAATGGGTTTAAGCCAATGGTTTCGCGATTATTATCTACTCGCTATCGGGGCGGCCATTTGGAGCACTCCGCTGGAAAAGATGCTCGATTTTCCTGCGCAAGCCTTCTTGCGTTTTTTTGATAATCATGGGCTATTGACTGTGAATGAACAGCCTCAATGGCATACGGTGGTGGGCGGAAGCCGCGAATATGTGAAACGTTTAAGCGAATCATTTGCAGATAAAATAAAACTAAATAGCGGCGTAAAGCGCGTTACCCGCCATGCTGATTCCGTCGAAGTAGAAGATGTAAATGGCGATACTCAAACGTATGACCAAGTGATCTTCGGAAGCCACCCTGACCAATCGCTTGCCATGTTGGAGAACCCGACTGATTTAGAAACAAAAATTATAGGATCGTTCAAATATCAGCCGAATGAGATGGTACTGCATACAGATACGAGCTTTATGCAAAAGCGTAAAAAATCTTGGTCGAGCTGGGTGTATTTATCGGAGCAACGCAAAGATGCTGAACCGAGAGTCAGCCTTAGCTATTGGATGAATAACTTGCAGCCTCTGCAAACCGAAACTCCAGTGATCGTGACGCTCAACCCAGGGCGTGCGCCTAAGGAAGGGTTGGTTCAAGATCGTTATTCCTTTGAACATCCCGTCTTTGATGAAGCCGCCGTTAGTGCCCAATCACGCATGGAGGAAATTAACGGCACTGATAGCATCTGGTATTGTGGCGCATGGCAGCGCAATGGCTTTCATGAAGATGGCTTATGGAGTGCTGTACGCGTCATTAAAGCGCTCGGAATTGAGCTGCCATGGAAATAAGCCCACAGCTTTTCACCGCCAAAGTGATGCATAAACGGCTTTTTCCGAAGGTGAATGCCTTCACTTACAATATCTATTACCTCGCACTTCCCCTTACCAAACTGGCTAACCTCGCATTTCCACGCATGATGAGTTTCCACACCAAGGACCATGGCGCTAAAGATGGGAGCGATCTAAATGGTTGGGCACGAAGTATCTTGCGCGATTATGGCTTAGATGAACTCACTCAGCATATTACCCTCATCTGCATGCCTCGCATTTTAGGCTATGTGTTTAATCCGGTCAGTTTCTGGATGTGTTTGGATGAACAAAAACAACTGCGCGCCGTGATTGCCGAAGTCAATAACACCTTTGGTGAAACACACCGCTATCTTTGTGCACATGACGATCATCGGGTAATTGATGCCGATGATTGGCTAACAGCCCAGAAGATTTTTCATGTTTCACCCTTTTTAAAACGTGAGGGGCATTACGATTTTCGTTTCGCGTTGAAGGAAAAAAAATTCGGCATCTGGATTGATTTTTACGATGGAAATGGCAACAAGCAGCTACTCACCTCGCTTATTGGCCAGTTACAACCACTGACTAAAAAATCCATGTGGCACGCCTTTTGGACTCATCCGCTCGTCACATTCAAAACCATCTTCCTCATTCACTGGCAAGCGGTGAAATTGGTTTCCAAAGGAATTAAATATATCCCAAAACCCGAGCAATTACTCAAGAAACTCAGCACCACCGCTAATCTTACAAAATTGTAACTAGGTTGTCGGCGTCAGTTCAGGTGTAATGACTATAATAACCAAGAAATAACGAGGACTTATATGTGGCAAAAATCCATAACAGACCGTTTTCTTACAACCGTTGAACATATTGAATATGGAACCTTCAGCTGCACTTTACCGGACGGTACGAAGTATGACTTCGCGGGTAAGAACGATGGCGCAAATGCCACCCTACACATTCATGATTGGCGGGTGATTCCTGCCTTTGCGGCCAAAGGTGATATTGGGCTAGCAGAAACCTATCGCGATGGATTATGGAGCACGGATGACCTCACCAACCTGCTGCTCGTTGGCGTAAAAAATGAACAAACGATTGGCCATTATATTTATGGTGGATTTTTCTCGCGCATTGTCGCGCAATTCCTTTATCTCTTCACTCGCAATACGTTAAAAGGTAGCAAACGTAATATCCACGCGCATTATGATTTGGGTAATGAGTTTTACAAACTCTGGCTCGACCCCAGCATGAGCTACTCTTCTGCCCTCTTTAAACAAAATGACGAGAGCCTCGAACAAGCACAATATAACAAATATGATCGCATGTTAGAACGCTTAGGGCGTTCACAGGGTGATTTACTGGAAGTAGGGTGCGGTTGGGGTGGCTTGGCAGAGCGCGCCACGACTCAACATAATTTCGATGTCAAAGGGATCACCCTTTCCACCGAACAGCACGCTTATGCAAATAAACGCTTAGACGGCAATGCCAATATCGTTCTGGAGGATTACCGCCATCAGGAAGGTAAATATGACTCGATCATTTCAATTGAGATGTTTGAAGCTGTCGGTGAAAAATTCTGGCCAACTTATTTTCAAAAAATGGAACATTTACTCAAAGACACAGGTACCGCAGTGGTACAAACTATCACAATCGGGGATTCTTACTTCGATAAATATCGCAAAAGCGGTGACATGATTCGCAGCTTTATCTTCCCTGGCGGCATGCTGCCATCCCCTACTCGCTTTGCACAAGAAGCAGGTAAAGCAGGGCTTATCGTAACAGATCGTTTTGCTTTCGGAGGCGATTATGCTCGCACATTACGCGAATGGTTGGCCACGTTTGAACTAAAATTGCCTGAAATACGTGCCCTTGGTTTTGACGAACCATTCATTCGCTTGTGGCGTTTTTATCTGGCCGTTTGTATTGCCGGATTTGAAACAGGCCGTACCGATGTAATGCAGATGGAGTTACAGCATGCGTAAAGGCTTACTTCCCTTCATCGCTGCAACCTTATTTGCGAGCCAAACATTAGCCAGCAATGTGGTAGAGAAATACATCCCTGACGCAGAACGCGTGGGTGAAGCACGCTTCACTTATATGCTTTGGGATGTTTACGATGCCACCTTGCATGCGCCAAAAGGCAATTTAGATAAAACGAAACCATTTACGCTTACGTTAAGTTATTTGCGAAAGTTGGATGGCAATGCGATTGCTGAACGTTCCGCAGAAGAAATACGCGGACAAGGCTTTAAAGATGAAGTGAAGCTTGCTGGCTGGTATTCACAAATGAAAAAGATTTTTCCCGATGTCGATAAAGACACTAAGCTCACCGGCGTTTATATCCCCAATGGCACCACTCGTTTTTACAAAAATGGGCAAGAGATTGGTGAAATCCGTGATCCTGAATTTGGCAAATATTTCTTTGGCATTTGGCTGGATGAAAAAACCTCAGAACCACAGCTTCGTCGCCAACTACTGGGCATAAACTAATGCTGCCGCGCGCAGATATTTTCAACTATGCGCTGCTGGCATTGCCTTTGGCTTTTGTCGGCTTGCCGCTTTATATCCATGCACCTGATTTTTACACCACTCAGCACGATCTATCACTTTCCACCCTCGCAGCCTTACTGTTGGGGGTACGTGTCTTTGATGCCATTCAAGATCCATTGATTGGTGCTTTGAGCGATAAATTCGCGGCAAAACGTTTTAAGCTTATGCTCGTTGCGTTAGTGATCTTAGCAGTAGGGTTTTACTTCCTCTTTACACCTCTTATCAACCATGTTGCAGGATGGTTTGTGGTGAGTATGTTGTTGGCGACAACCGCCTTCAGCATACTCACTGTTAATTTAAACGCTTTAGGTGCTCTTTGGAGCGACGATTCTAAACAGCAATCGCGCATTACCACCACACGCGAAGGAATTGCGCTCATAGGTCTGACACTGGCCGTCACATTCCCTCCCACTTTACAGCAATGGATACCTATCTCAGAGGCGTTTGCTTGGATGAGCGCGTTGCTCGTTATTTTAAGCCTCTTTGGCTGTTGGAGATTTTCACGATGGTATCAAGCGCATGGCAAAATGCTCTCAAACGCAAAGAGAAAAACGCAAGATTCACTCTGGCAAAAACTAAAAAAACTAGCACCGCAAACACGCTACTTCTATCTTACTTATACAATCAGCATGTTAGCCTCTGCCATGCCAGCTATTTTAGTCCTCTTTTTCATTCGCGATCGCTTAGGGCTCGAGGAATATACCGGACTTTTCCTTCTTACCTATTTCTTATCTGGCGTCATTTCCATGCCTTTATGGAACCGTTTGAGTCAACATTACACCCCACAATGCGCATGGTTAGCGGCCATGTTACTGGCCATTATTAGTTTTGTGGGCGCTTTCTTACTCAGTGCTGGAGACTTCCTCCCTTACCTCATCATTTGCATGATATCTGGCCTTTCCTTAGGTGGCGATTTAGCGCTCCCCCCTGCAATCCTTGCCCAGCAGATGCACCAGCAAAAAACGCAAGAAGCCGCTTCCAGCCAATTTGCGCTGATGACCTTTATTTCAAAAACTGCCTTAGCAATTGCCGGAATCATCGTATTTCCCATCTTGGATTCCGCGGGCTTTGTAGCCGATACCAATAACGCTAATAAAGCGCTTTTCACACTCAGCTTAACCTACGCACTCATTCCCTGTTTTATCAAATTAGCAGCGGCACTGATGCTTTGGTTTGCGATTAATCAAGGAGATGATAATGAAGAAATATCTGATACTAACCTTAATAGGAGTGAGCTTGGCACTCAGTAGTTGCATGGGAAATTCAATCGATTTTTACAAAGAAACAGAACCTAAGGCCGATATTAAAGCCTTCTTTAATGGCCCGATTAAAGCCTGGGGCATAGTGCAAGACTGGCGCGGGCGTGTGGTGAACCGCTTTGATGTCACCATGGTCGGCAGCTGGGAAGGTGATGAGGGTACATTAGAAGAAGATTTCGTTTTTTATGATGGCAAAACCCAAAAACGTACTTGGAAAATTAAAAAACTCGCCAATGGTAAATATGAAGGCAGCGCCGGCGATATTTTGGGCAAAGCCACAGGTGGTACTTCTGGCAGTGCTGTACGATGGGCATACAGCATGGATGTTCCGGTGGATGACACCACCTATCGCCTCAAATTCGATGATTGGATGTGGCAGATGAATGATGACGTACTCATCAATCGCTCTTACATGAAAAAATTCGGCATTACCGTTGCCGAACTCACCCTCTTTATGCAGAAACAGTAACCTATTATGACATTCTCAAACGAACATATCTGGATTATCGGTTGTAGTAGCGGTATTGGCGAGGCCCTCGCGCGTGAGTTAGTCGATCAAGGCGCGACGCTCATTCTCTCAGCTCGTCGGCAAGAGGAGTTAGAGAATCTCAATCGTGAACTAGGAGGGCAACATCTCGTCATGCCGTTAGATGTCGCCGATCATGAGGCAGTTAAATTGACCGCTGAAACAATTGCTACTCAAGTGCCCAAACTTGATCGTGTGATCTTCATGGCGGCCATTTATAACCCTGGCACGGTTGATAAAATGGATATTGAGTTTGCCAAAAAGCTGGTGGAAGTAAACTTGCTTGGCGGCATCTACACCAGCTATGCAACATTACCTTTATTCGAGAAGCAAAAAGGCGGGCAACTGGTTCTATGCGGCAGTGTTGCGGGCTATACTGGCCTTCCCGGCGGACAGCCTTACAGCTCAACCAAAGCAGCTATCATTAATTATGCAGAGAGCCTCTATGCCGAAGCAAATGAAGGCATTGATATTAAAGTGATTAATCCAGGATTTGTTCGCACCCGCATTACGGATAAAAACAACTTCCACATGCCTATGCGCATTGAACCACCGCAAGCGGCTAAAGCCATTGCCAAAGGCTTAAAAGCTCGTGCTTTTGAAATTCATTTCCCCAAAGGCTTTACGCTCATGACGAAGTTTTTGCGCCTCCTCCCCTATCCACTCACCCTCTGGATCACCCGTAAAATGAAGGGCAAAGCATGAACGGCCCCGTTGCCATTCATTGGTTCCGTCAAGATCTACGCCTAGCCGACAACCCTGCCCTCACAGACGCTTTAGAAGAAGGTACCGTGCTGCCTCTCTATATCTTAGATGATGAAAATTCAGGCGATCACAAAATGGGTGGAGCGAGCCGCTGGTGGCTGCATTATTCACTCAACGCACTGAATGAATCTTTAGGTGGCAAGCTCTCAGTTTACCAAGGAGACCCGAAAACGATCCTGCTGGACTTGATTCAAAAATATAAAATTAAAAGCGTGCATTGGAACCGATGCTATGAACCATGGCGCATTACGCGTGATAAAAAAATCAAAGATGAACTGGTTGATCAGGGTGTTAACGCGATCAGCCACAATGGATCACTGCTCTGGGAGCCGTGGGAAATTCATAAGAATGACGGCACGCATTATAAGGTATTCACACCATTCTATCGTAAAGGCTGCTTAGCTGCCGAACCACCGCGTGAGCCTCTAGCTTCGCCTAAATCTGATTATTTCTTCGATTCTACGAATCAAGCAACTCTCGCTTCTCTTAACCTATTGCCAAATATTCCGTGGGATAAGCAACTAGAACCGCACTGGGTGATTGGCGAGAGAGGCGCGATGGATCGGCTTTATACTTTTTTAGAAGAAGGATTGAGCCATTATAAAGATGGCCGTAATTTACCGGCAAAGCCTTATGTTTCGAGGCTTTCTCCTCATCTGCATTTTGGTGAAATATCGCCTAACCAAGTTTGGTATGCGGCGCTTTCACGCGGTGAGAATCAACATATTGATCATTTTTGTAGCGAACTTGGCTGGCGCGAGTTTTCTTACAGTCAGCTCTACTATAACCCAGAGCTTCCGCATAAAAACCTACAGTCAAAATTCGACCATTTCCCATGGATTGAAGATGACGAAGCGTTAAGAGCCTGGCAAACAGGCCAGACTGGTATTCCGATTGTCGATGCTGGTATGCGAGAACTTTGGCAAACAGGTATCATGCATAATCGCGTGCGTATGATTGTTGGATCTTTCCTCGTGAAAAATCTGCTTATCCACTGGCATCACGGCGAACGATGGTTTTGGGATTGTTTGGTAGACGCTGATTTAGCCAGCAATAGCGCGAGCTGGCAGTGGATAGCCGGTTGCGGCGCCGATGCAGCTCCTTACTTCCGTATTTTCAACCCCGTTACACAGGGCCAAAAGTTTGATGCAGCAGGCGAATATACCCGAAAATTTATCCCTGAATTGAAAGACTTACCCAAAAAATACCTATTTAACCCATGGGAAGCCCCAGAAACTATTTTGGAAGGCGCAGGTGTTATTTTGGGGAAAACCTACCCTAAACCAATCGTTGATTTGAAAGAATCTCGTAATCGTGCCCTCACGGCGCTACAAAGCATACAAAAATAAACCCTATAAGCTTCTGATATTTAATTAATATTATTAAATATCTTGAAATATAGAAAAATCGGTTAAATAGCCTATTTGTCATCAATCCGTAACATAGTTTCCCTATACTGTGAGTATGGAGTCGAATGTCGATCACATCGCCGCTGCCAATGCAGTGAAGAAAGAGTCATCCAACGAAGCACAGCCTTCGAACAATGGAGGACTAAAAGGTTATGGCCAAAAACTGGCCAACAACATTGATCCACTTAACCTTTATGCACGCCTAAAAGATTACTATAAAGGGATTGAAATTGCAGCCCCATGGATGGCAGATATCCTAACACGTGGTGCCATCACCTCAGAAAAAAGCAAAAAATTCCAAGAGAATAAAAGCAACATGCAAAATGCTGCTCAAAAATTCTCTCAACTTGATCAAGACCCTTCAAAATGGAGCAAAAAAGACGCCAATAAGTCCAAAGGTTGGGCACGTGACTTCGTTGTTGGGTTCTGGAAGAATAAAAATTTACGTGATGAAGAAAGCAATGCCGACAGAGTTAGTAAGCTGCAAACAGGTGTTGCAGGTGATACGGCCTTCTTCGGTATTCAGGCGCTACTTTCCTGGTTCAGTGGTTGGGCAGAGAAAGAACAGGTAAAACGTACCTTTGGTGATATTGCGAGTGTTGAATTTAAAAAACCAAAAGCAGAATTAAACCTCAAAGACCTTAGAAAAAGTAAGAACCCTCTCTTACGTGAAGCTGCCAGTTACTACGGGAAAAAAGCATTCTTGCGTTCCATTACTGACTTTGCTGGCTTGCTACGTTGGGTGCCGTTCCTCATATATAAGGTTCAAGATAAAGGAGTTTTGGGTACAAAATTCTTAAAAGCCACTGAAGAAAACAAGCTAATCAATCATTCAAGCGGTGAGAAAAGCACCCGCCTAGGCCGGAACCTAAACCGAGTTGAAAAATTTGGAGATGGTATTAAAGCGCTCATGTTTGCCAAGACTTTCTTCTTCCAATGGTACTTTAGCTCTCGTCAAACAGGTAGCTTTTATGAAGCCAAAAACATCTGGAATATTACGGAAGGAATCGCCACAGCCCCTAACCGTGCACTGAACGAAAATACCGATACAGGTGAATTCGTAACACGCCAGCATATTACCAAGCTTTATCAGCGCTTTCAGGAAGAAAACCCAGAAATGGGATTGGCCGAGTTTACACGTGACGATCCGCTCTCGAGCCGTGTATTTGAACAAACAGCACGTTACTTAAACCACACTTACATGCCGAAACTATTTGCCATTTCAGAGCCAGGTAAACAGCAAGACTTACCAAGTAAAAACATTACGCACGCAATGTTGGTTGAATTTGTGGGTACTGGCGGTTTGCGCGTTGAGGACGCGCTCGGTTCTTCGCTACGCTTAGAAGTGATGGCTTATCACGGAAGTAAAGGCGTACGTAACGGGATTGAGAAATACCATGAAGTATCAGCCGTATTAGAGAATCTTCCACGCCCTGAGCGCGGGCACAATCTATCGCAGGAAGAAACGGTGGAGCAAGTACGCGAATATTTAAGCCAAATCGATGCAATTGGCCGCGAGTATCTTGGTAGCCACTGGCCGCCTAAATATATGAATGAAGAGCTAAAACGTGGTTTTATTAAAGCAGTATTTGAAGGCAAACAAATTTCGCAAGAGCGTATTGATTATATGGCCTCTGCTATCTTCATGCGTGATAATGAACAAAGCAAAAGCTATGCACCAAAAGAAAGCGACCCTGCTTCTGAACTGCTTGATACAAGCAAAGAGAATGCGCGTGAGTTAAATCGTGAAGACGATCAGCGCGAACGCCTAGAACAGCAAGAAGAAGTACTTAGTAAAAAAGACTTGATCACAGCTTCACATACAAAAAAAGAAAGCTTTGCCAAAGACATCACCCGCAAGCGCCCTACTGATGTGATGGAGAAAGCCCAGAATGAGGAAGCGCCGAGTCAGACTCATCACCTAGGTAGCTAATACCTTCCATATATACATTTATTGCATATTAGATATGCAAATTTTTCATTACCTTATTTCTACCAGCGTTACAGTTTCTGAAAAACAAGACAACCTGAGGAAATGGAGAGATCTATGAAAAACCGCCTCATCATTTTAGCCATCCTTTTAACCGTTAGCGCTTGCTCAACGCCTTCAACATCTACTGATATTGCCGGCCTTTATACCGGTTATGAACAAGGCAGCTGGTATAAGTTCAGCAGGAACTGCTCTGCGAAACTTTGTGACGTTTACTAAATAAAAATCACACTGATTATACCTCTATTAACTGCCAAATGTTTAAAAACCAACTTTCCTATGGTAATTTAGGAAAAGTTACGGATGCTTAGCATAGGTAAGGGGCGATAGTTTAAGTGCAGAATGACAAGAATATGTCTCGTTTGCTTGTGGCGCTAATAGTGCTGCTATTAGCCTCTTTTGCAACGATTGCTCTTTTACTGAACCGCCAGAACGCGCCTAAATCTTTGCTAGCACTTGCCAAAGAACGTGCTGAATATGAGCTGGATTTTCAGGCGGAAGTTGCCCCCCCCGACCTTTTAAAAAAGTTACAAGATCAAATTCAAAAAATTGATGCGACGCACCTTATCCGCAAATATCACCACCATCTCGCCCTATTTGATGTTCAAAAATTACTCAAAAATCAAGTGGTCGTAAGCGTCAATGAGCTCCAAACGATGGACCGACTTGTCACCCCACGTTCGCTCGATTTTGATACAGGAGACTTCAACTGGCAACGATTAGATAATGCTACCCCCTTAGATGTCATGCGACTAACTTTCCGCGGCAATGGTATCCCTGAAGATGCTGAGAAGCTAGCTGAAAGCAACCTACTCGAACCGAAGCTTCAAGCTTTTTACGAAGAACTTACAAAGCCCAATACGACGATTTGGAAAAGTCCTAAAGCTATCCGTTTTCAAGTTAGAACGCATGATGATCGTAGCTATATGGCTACTTCCACTCCCTTTATTGCGATGCAGCCTATTAGCAAAACAAAGTATGCGAAGATGAAAGCAGCTGCATTGCCTTTCTTATGGAATGCTTATTCACAGAAAGAAGAAGACACGGCTGATGATAATGCAGCAGCAGAAACACAAGCTGAGCGATCTATTCTAGGCGATACGTTAGATTCTGACACAATCAAATCACTTTATTTCAAACAAATCCTACAGAACACTCCTGATCCAGAGCAGGCGCAAGAGCTTAAAACGGCACTGATCGGAAAGTCTGGTTCATTACAAAGGCATTTTGATCCCCAAAACATGCAAGGGTACCTCAAACGTCTCTCTCAGCATGATCCTGAGTTTTCCTCTCTCTTTCTTATCAATAACTTATTTGAACAATACAACCTCTTCTCCGTTTTTGAAGAAGGCGTCAAATTGAAAATCAACGCGATCGATACAAAACTCAATATCACCTATATCAGTTATAATATTAATTTTGATGTGATGGAGGACCTTCTAGACGTTAATATTCGTGATACTAGCTCTCTCTCTGGCGCAAATTGTAACGACGAAGCCATTGATATTAGTGATGAATTTTTCCTTATTATTTCAGAATCACAAGCGTATCTCATGCGTGTTTACTTACCCAACTGCCATCTTAAACAGAAAGACTACCAACAAGTGGATCGCTTCATTAACAGCATTCGTATTTTAAATGACTCCGAACTTTCTGCTTGGAGCAAAAACGCGACTTTCCAAAATAATTAGCATGCTCTCTTTTTTTCGAAAATCAATCACGCCCCCACCTGACTTTCAGATACCTCCGGATACAAGAATCTACGCGGTTGGTGATATTCATGGGCAAACTGAATTACTCGAAAAAACGTTACAAGCTATTGAACAAGATGCGAAAAACTTTACCGGTGATCGTATCATTCAAATCTTTCTAGGTGACTATATTGATCGCGGCATACATAGCCGTGAAGTCATCGACCTTCTCACTCAAACTCCACCAAAAGGCCATGAGCGCATCTGCCTATTGGGCAACCATGAAGCTACGCTGCTGGAATTCATCCGAACTCCTGAAACCATTCGCAAATGGTCAAACTTTGGAGGTTTTACAACGCTTGCATCATATGGGCTCGCTATCCCTAAAACCCTGTCCTCTGAGAACGTAGAACAGTTACATTATGATTTTATGCAAGTTTTCCCCAAGGAGCATCAAGATTTCCTAGAAAAGCTTTATCCTTCTTACACTGTAGGCGATTACTTCTTTGTGCATGCAGGAATTAACCCTTACCTGCCTTTTGAGGAGCAATCATCAGAAGATCTGATATGGATTCGTGACGATTTTACCGATTTCGAAGATTACCACTCAAAATATATTATTCACGGTCATACCCCTGTTAACACATTGGATATTCGTAGAAATCGCGCCAATCTTGACTTATCTGAGACCTTTGGGGAGCAATTAGGGTGCCTTAAGCTAGAATCTAATCAACGCATTAATTTTACCATAAACAGGCATAATGATTGACTTTTTAGTCTACAAAAGTCATTATATATCAATGAGCTATAAAGCAACATTCTTAACTTTTTTATGCGCCGTTCTCTTCGCGGCACCCGCACTGGCGAACGAAAAAAAAGTAACCGCAGAAATTGCAAACGCAAATCAAAGGGCTGTATTAAAGCAAAAACCTCCAATCTTTTCGCGCGCACAAATCGCCGTTATTAAAACAGCCCCTTATTCATTGCTTGAAAGCTTCCCTCGTGGCGGCCCACAAATGGCAAGATACGTCACCCAAGCTGTTTCAGCAGATTCATCATTGGTCGATAAAATTCTGCGCGCATCACAACGCGCTACCTTTGATCAAGCTGGTGCGATTGGCGCTGGCCTCGCAAGAGCGGTTCGCGGATCATTAGCTAAAATCATCAAAGAGGTGAGCGAAAGCGTAACTCGTCTGGGCAGCCTGAGCACACAAATCACCTATAACGCAATCGGCCCTGTTAATAGCGCATTCTCAAGCAAGGTTCTGAAACCTGTTCGTATTGGTATTTCTTACGCACCGGGTGGCGGCTTTAACCCTATTGCAAGTCAAGGCGGCGTTGCAGGCTCTAATCGTCAAATTAGGTTCATTAGCCGAGACCTTTCTTCCGTTAATTATGTGCAAAATGATACAGTATTTGCCGATCCTTGGACAGGCGTCAGTGCGCTCGCGATAGAAGATGACGGCACGAATAGCATCCAAACCACTGCTGTCACGCCCCCACAAACGAGTGAGCCAGGTTCAGGAACAAACACGCCTCCACCATCTCCTCCACCTCCACCTCCACCTCCACCTCCACCTCCACCTCCGCCGCCTCCACCTCCGCCGCCTGATAGCGGCAGTTCGGGCACAGGTGGCGGCACAGGCGGCCCTGGTTCCACCAGTCCAACCACGTAATAGATTTAATTAGTTGTCAGCGGCATCAATAATCCATACAAGCGAAAGGTAAGGAAAATCTTGCAATCGTAAGGTGTGCTAAAATTTAAAAAATGTCAGACGTACAAACACAAATTTCGACCCATGATGAGCAAGGTTTTGAGTTCGACAATCTCATTTCTTTCCAAGAGACAATCGCAATTTTACACCGCTATTCTAAGTTGCTTTTTCTTTGTGTTCTCGGTGGTGTAGCCCTCAGCGTTATTTACATCGGCGTCGCAGCGCCTCGCTACACAGCCTCAACCTCTATTCTAATCGATCCAAGACTCCAAAGCGCTCTACCTGATGTCACCAACTATCTGGGCTTTAAAGAAAAACTTGTCCTAGATAGCCAAATCGAAGTAATTAAATCCAATAAGTTATTAGAGAAAGCGGCTCAACGCGCTAATTTATATGAAAATCTTTCTGCACCTCAAGCAAACGATTTTGTTAGCTCTATCAAAAACAAAATTTTTGGACGAAAAAACAATACAAATACTGAAGAACAGCTCGAATTAGTTAAAAATGCACGCTTCCATGCATTTCGCCGTGGCCTTAAAGTTGAGCGTGTTGATCAAGCCTTTGTACTCAAAATTAGCTATCAATCTGGAAGCCCTAAAACAGCCGCTTACAGAGCTAACTTAATCGCAGAAACTTATTTAGAAGATGAACTTGAGTCTTTCTATGAAGTATCTCAGCGCACGAATGACTGGCTAAAGGTTCGACTAGATAAGCTAAGAGAAGAACTAACCACCTCTGAAAAAGCCGTCGAAGCCTATAAGGAGAAAAACAATATTCTGCAGCAATTTAACCATATTTCAATTTCCGATCAACAACTCTCCGAGCTTAATATTAACCTTAGTAAAGCACGTACGGAAGCGGCTCATGCAAAGGCTCAGCACGAATCAATCGATAATATTTTAGCATCAGGAAACACGAATATCATAACGAGCGATACGCTCAAAAACGGCATTATTACGAAGTTACGTAATGAGCATATTGCACTTGCACGTCGGGCAACTGAAATTGGCCGTAAACAAGGCAAAAATCACCAAGCTTA
Organism: uncultured Rickettsiales bacterium; assembly: GCA_964654855.1. Classification (GTDB taxonomy): domain Bacteria; phylum Pseudomonadota; class Alphaproteobacteria; order Rickettsiales; family JALZUV01; genus JALZUV01. Next base: position 78,336 of record CAZZJS010000001.1, on the reverse strand, counting down.
TCGTAACCTCTCTCAGCAAATGGGTGATATTAGAGCCATCATTATTGATGAATATAAGCGGTTATCCTCTGGCTATCATAGCGCTTACAAGATTGCACAATCTAAAACAAAAGCGCTCGAAACAGAGCTCAACAAAGTTCGTAACACTTCTATTGTCAATCAACGCAGCCAAATTGAACTGCGTGAACTACAACGACGCGCTCAATCCACACGCACCCTTTATACAAAAATGCTTGATACGTTTAACGAGCAAACAGAACAACAATCCATTCCGCAGGTTCATGCACGCATCATTAACTCTGCTATGGAGCCCAGCTCTCCCAGCTGGCCGAAAAAGAATCTTATTTTACTCGCAGGTTTAATTTTCGGTACGACCTTAGGAATTGCGCTGATCTTGATCTTAAAACAACTAGATCGTTTTATTTGGAAAACTGAAGATTTAGAAAGCGCCACTAAACGCACATGTTTGGGTATGTTACCTCGTGGAGAGTTAGATGATAAAAAACTCCTCTACGATCCATCTCTATTATCTACCCAAAAAGCAGACAACTCTATCCCTTTCAACCTGAATACGTTTAAAGAAATCACCCGATCGCTTGACTCACAAACAAGCGTAACCGCTGAAGTGATGCGTAATATTCAACTATCCACACAATTTGATGGAGTTGATAACCAAGGAGATAGGGTTATTTCTTTTGTCTCTGCTAATTCTGGTGAGGGTAAATCTGTTACTTCCTGTATTCTTGCCAAACATTTCGCGCTTGCTGGCAAAAAAGTAGCCTTGATTGACTGTGATTTCCGCCGCCCAAGCCTTACTCGATGGTTTACACCTAAAGCGGAACTCGGTTTTTATGAACTTGCTTCTCGACTTGGAACGGAAACACGCGAAGAAGTGCTCTCCGATCTGTCATCCGTTTGCTATAAGGTAGATAAACAAAAACTCTTTTTTATTCCGGCGAAGGGCCGCGCTACTTCAATCAATAACCTAAATCTTATTGCTTCAGGGCAAATGAATGCGCTTGTGGGACATTTACAAAAAGTGTTCGATGTGGTGATTATTGACTTACCCCCTATTGGGCATATCGTAGATGCTCGTGTTATCGCTAATGTCGTTGATAGCTTTATCTTCCTTACACGCTGGGGAAAAACAGATAGGGAAATCATTAGTCGTGCGCTTGAGCGGTCACCAGAGGTGCATGATAAAATGGTAGGATCACTTCTAACTTTGGTTGATAGCGATAGAGCCAGCCAATATGGTTACTATACTTACGAAGATTATTCCGAAAGATAATGAATGCATATTCTGGCTAGCTTTCTAACGTTATGTGCAGTGCTTTGGATCGTTTCCATTTTACCCTCTGAGTATGTTCGCTTAAAATACCAAACTTTAATTTCAGATATTAAACATCCCGAAAAAAATATTACCCTTTCGGATGTTGAAGCTGCCATTGAAGATTATCAACGCATGGCTAGTTATAATTTCTGCCATGGCAATTTTTATAGAGACCTTACCTCACTCTATAATGCGAAATACGCGCATCATACGGCTCATAATAATTTTGATGAAATAGATGCAACACTGAACATCATTCTTGAAACATTGGAAAAACACCTTCAATGCCAACCAAAAGACGGAAATGGCTGGTTCACTAAAGCAGTTACTCACATCCAGCATGGTGGGTTTAATAGCGATGCTTTGCAGGCTTATAAACAAGCTGCTCTTGTGGCGCCACGGGAAGCTTGGCTTGCAGAAAAACGCACACTTTTTGCCATACATTTCTTTCCTATCTTTGATGAAGAGGCGCAAGATATTGCTCTGCAAGATATAGAGGTTCTGACCAAGGCCTCTACTAATCGCCGACGCAAAATACGTACAATGCTGAACATTGACTCACTTGATAGTTTATTGGAGCAAATGAAACAGGCGCAAAACAGTGACACCCCTTAACCCTACCTCTCCTTAAAGGATCATTTCAGAAGTATTTTCTCCTAAAAGACCAAAATAGAGGACTGAAACAGGCGAATTTATTGCACTTGCTTCATCAGCATTTATGATGCGTATATAGGGATAAGAATGAAAAAATATCTGTATTTCTTTTTTGATATGGCTTGCATCTGCGCAGCGCTACTCACTGCGCTTTACTTGCGTAATGGTATTTCGTTTATCGAAGAACCGCAACAGCCTTATGACTTACTCAAAGTCGTGACAAGCACTTTACTAACATCAGCCCCTATCCTTATTTTCTTTAATACCCATAACAGTGTATGGCGTTTCACCTCACAAAAAGATTTACGCAATGTCATTTTAAGCATTACGCTCATTGTTCTATGCAGTAACAGCCTGCTATTTTTGCTTGATCGCCTAGATGTTATACCGCGTTCGGTTCCGCCTATTCACTGGGCCTTTTGTATCCTTAGCATGTGCGGTAGCCGCTTGCTTGTACGTCGTATTTGGGGACCCATCAAACAGCAAACAGACAGTAAAGGACAGAGCATCCTGATTATCGGAGTCAATCACGTGTCAGAGCTTTACCTTTCATTTTCCGAACGTATTTTACCCGGCGCAATCATCGTTGAAGGTTTGATTGATGAGGATGAACAACTTCATGGACGCGCTTTCCACAAACACACTATTTTGGGCAACATTAAACAAATCCCCGAACTGCTTGAGCGTTTTCTTGTGCACGGTATTCGTATCAATCAGATTATTTTGTCTTATCCATTTGATGAATTAACCCGCGGCAATCAACAAGTTCTAGCTAATCTACAAGAAGACTATAACGTGAAACTTGTCCATTTTGGTCAGGACATTGTGCCCACTTCCCCTCTTGCATTGGATAATGTTAAACCTAAAGTCAATGCCTCACAAAGTTTTGAAGATGCAGCTAATAATGGCTACCTACCTCTTAAACGAGCACTCGATATTAGCGGCGCTTTGATTTTCTTAATCCTATTGGCACCTCTTATTTTCTTCACTTTTATCTTCGTTATCTTGGACGTTGGATTACCTGCTTTCTTCTGGCAGCAGCGCCCTGGGCGTTTTGATAAAAACTTCCGACTCTATAAATTTCGTACGATGAAACCAACAGGTCGCAGGCTAGACCAAGAACGTCTAGATCATAAGGCAGATGATGAGAATCGCAGCTCCATTATTGGCAAAATGATCCGAAATTTACGCTTGGATGAATTACCACAACTTTTCCATATTTTAAGCGGGAAAATGTCATTCATTGGCCCCCGCCCTCTCTTACCGGAAGATCAACCTAAAGGTGGCGAGGTGCGCCTCAGTGTTCGCCCTGGAGTCAGTGGGTGGGCACAAATTCATGGCGGAGATCACCTAACACCAGAACAAAAGCTGGTGCTCGATCTCTGGTATATTCAGAACATGTCTTTGTGGCTAGATATACGCATCGCCATTAAAACCCTAATCGTGATGTTCGCAGGCACCAAACCAAAACTTGATGTCGTTGAACAATGCCGTAGCATGGTACAAAATATTCAACCTTCTACACAATCTTTCGAAAAGCGAAGCACCACCTCATGATTCTCGATACCGATAAAATTGCTATCATTGGGCTTGGCTATGTTGGGCTTCCGCTTGCTGTCGCATTTGGCAAAAAGCGCTCTGTAATAGGCTTTGATATTGCAAAAGAACGTATTGAAGCATTGCAGCAAGGTGACGATAAAAACTTAGAAGTGAGTGCAGACGAGTTTACTGCCGCATCACAGCTTTCCTTCACCAGCAATGCAGATGATTTGAAGAACTGTAAGCTCTTTATCATCACTGTTCCCACACCTATTAACGCCGCTAAACAGCCTGACCTCCATCCGTTCAAAAAAGCGTCTGAGCTAGTCGGGGAAGTGATGCCCAAAGGCGCGATTGTGGTTTATGAATCGACCGTGTTCCCCGGCTGCGTACAAAATTACGGTGTCGAAATTTTAGAGCGTGAATCTGGTCTCAAACATAATGTAGATTTCTTCACCGGCTATAGCCCTGAACGCATTAACCCCGGCGATAAAAATCGCGGTATTACCGATATTGTGAAAGTCACCAGTGGTTCCACACCAGAAGTGGCAGATGCAGTTGACGCAACCTATGCCTCTATCATCACAGCAGGCACACATAAAGCTTCATCCATCGAAGTGGCAGAAGCAGCCAAAGTGATTGAGAATGCACAGCGTGATCTCAACATCGCCTTTATGAATGAGCTTTCCATTATCTTCCACAAGCTCGGCATTGACACACAAGAAGTATTGACTGCTGCCAGCACGAAATGGAACTTCCTTCCTTTCAAACCCGGCTTAGTTGGCGGGCACTGCATTGGAGTTGACCCTTACTACCTCACCTATCGCGCCCAGCAGATTGGTTACCACCCAGAGGTGATTCTCGCAGGCCGCCGTATCAATGATACGATGGGCAAGTATTTGGCCGAACGCGTCATCCGCCTTATGCTAAAGGCGAAACTAAATGTTGCGACTAGCAAGATTTTAGTTATGGGACTTACCTTTAAAGAAAACTGCCCAGATTTGCGAAATTCTCGCGTGATTGATGTCATCCGCGAGCTGGAATCATACCATGCAATGGTTGATGTGCATGATCCTTGGGTAAGCGATGAAGATGCGCAGCATGAATATAACATCAACCTCACTCACTCACCGCAAACAGGCGCTTATGATGCGGTGATCGTGGCTGTAGGGCATGAGCAATTTATCGCCATGGGTGCCGATGAAATTCGCAACTTCTGCAAGCCGGATGGTGTACTTTATGATGTGAAGGGCCTGTTTGGTATCTCAAAAAGCGAGGAACGCCTCTAGTGAAATACCTCGTTACAGGCAATGCAGGTTTTATCGGCTTTCATACTGCTAAGACTTTGCTTGAACGTGGCCATAGTGTGGTCGGCTTTGATAGTGTGAATGACTATTACGACCCAAAGCTTAAAGCGGCTCGCCTTGAAATTCTCAATAATCTAGGCGGCGACTATCATTTCTATCGCGAAAATCTCGCAAATAAAAACGCAATTGATACATGCTTTAGCGAACATAAGTTTGACCGGGTTATCCATTTGGCAGCACAAGCAGGTGTGCGCCATAGTATGGAACATCCGGAAGATTATGTAGAATCCAACCTCATTGCCTTCACCAATATGTTAGAAGCTTGCCGCTATCAGCAAGTGCCACATCTTACCTACGCCTCTACTTCTGGTGTCTATGGTGCCAATAGTGACATCCCTTTTTCGGAGCATCAAACTACCGCCCATCCATTGCAATTTTACGCCGCAACTAAGCGTGCAAATGAACTGATGGCGCATGCATATAGCAACTTGTTCAAGATCCCGACCACGGGTTTACGCTTCTTCACCGCTTATGGAACGTGGGGTCGCCCCGATATGGCGCTGTTTATTTTCACGAAGAATATTTTGGAAGGTAAGCCTATCCAGCTGTTCAATCATGGCAATCACACACGCGACTTCACTTATATTACCGATATTGTAGAGGGCATTCTGCGCAGCAGCGACGATATCGCCAAACCTAACCCCGATTGGGATAGTAAAAATCCAGATGTCGCAACCAGCTTCGCCCCCTTCCGCCTTTTAAATATTGGCAATAACCGTTCCGTCAAATTGATCGAATATGTCGAAACGATTGAGGAAGTATTAGGCATGAAAGCAGAACGTGAGTTACTGCCGTTACAGCCCGGCGATATTGCCGATAATCTATCCGACGTATCAGAATTGGTAAAACATACAGGTTATAAGCCTTCCATCACCGTGCAGGAAGGTGTGCGCGAATTTATCGACTGGTATCGCGATTATTATAAAATTTAACGCATACCTAAACGGCGACCTAACTTAATCAAAGCAGCCCCAAGGCCAATATGCTTTTCTTGCACGATAACCTCAGTCGTAACCTGCGCTGGACCTGCACCGCCTTCAGAAATTTTTTGCGCAAACGCCCAGTTATCTTCTTCACGAAAGTTACCATAACCAGGTTGAGTTTTAATCAACAACTCATAAACCTTACGTAACTGAGGACATTCGCGTTCATCTTTAGGCATATTTTTGAGCGTATCAGTGCCTCGCAAACCCTGACTATGGTCATAACGAAATTCGAGGTCATCCATAATGATCCAACCACCAGGTTTCATCAATTTATCAATGAGGAAAAAGGCAAAACCATCAACAAACCAGTTATGCGCGCCGTCTAAATAACATAGATCAAAACGAGGTCTTGGATCTTCTTCCAACATCTTCATCAAGCGCCAGAGGTAAGACGTTGGCTCATAATGAACTTTCACATATTCACGCACACCAATGTTTTCTAATAAGCCTTCAACATTTGGATCAAGTGTTTTTGCCCGCTCTTTATCAATTGCAACAACAGAGCCTCCCTCTAATTGCGAAACAGCATTGGCGATATAGCAGGTAGAGGCACCATGAAAAAAACCTAACTCAATAACAGAACGTAAATCATGCTTTATAATAAAGTCATTCATACGCTGCGCCTGCTCGATGGTCATATAAGGGATATCACCAATTTTTGCTTTTACGTCTTCAACATTCATCATGATTACGGTTCCTTATTACGCTTTTTCTAGAAAGGCTTTTGAGTCTTTTTCTAACGCATCCATACAGCATTTATCAAAATCACGCGCACGAAAAACACGCAAATACTCATTACCTAATGGAATAACTTTCGCTTGATTGCGCTTCTCAAGCACTTCCCCCGCAATTGATGGATTCTTTTTCACACTCATATCTTTACGCACATAATAGCGCTGTGAGATCGGTTTATCTTCTTGCCCTTCAGTTTTCAGCACCCCTTCAAAATTCTTATAGAAATTATACGGCAAGTCATGACGCTCTTCTGCCAGATGATAGAGCGTGCATTTCTCATATCCAATGCCCATCAGCATTATTTTACCGTCATTTTCTAACAATCGAGTGATGGTCGCTGACTCATCCAAATGGCTGTGATAGGTTTGCGTATATTCTTCCACCCGCGCACCCCACGCACAAAAAGAAGCCATCGGCACGCAAGAACGTCGCACCCCTTCCATCAAACGAAAGCGCTCTGTGAGCAAACCTGTTTCACTCGGTTGATCGAGCGAGAAGGTTCCCGTTTTGGCAAAAGAGCGAGTATCGGCCATCATGATAACAGTGCCAGCCTTGGTCACCGCATTACAGATAGATTCAATCAGCGCCTCCACCCCCTCTTCAAAATGCCCAAGCGTGCTTAAAGAGGCATGAATCAATACATCATCACCCGGCTGCAACCCTTCTTTTAACGCCTCTTCTATCTGATTTTGGCTAATATTCATTATTTTAATTTCAGCTTTCCGAGCCATGCACGCAAGTATAGTTTCCAACCATAAAATGAAAAATCTTCCACTTGGCTACGCCCATCAATACGGATACGCGATGCACGTGCAGAAATTTTCTTAACCTTAATATTACTCTGTGTCACAGCATATTTCAGAAGTTTTTCCGAATGAAGTGGTGCAGAAGATACATTACAGAACTCTAACACGCAGGCTAATCGTTTACCATAAGCTTCAGTCGCTGAACGCCCCTTACAAATAGCAAAACGATCATTAAAACCGCCATGTGGCTGCCAATTAGGCAGCCCTATTATGCTAGTAGCTTCACTCTCTTTCACTACCTTTAACGATGGTTCAAACGAGTCGTGATAAAGCAAGTCTGGACGCACAAAAATTACATAATCTGGTTTTTCTTCTAACGCCATATTCGTCACTCGAGTAAGCGATACTAACTGCGAATAAAGATTGAAGAGACTTTTAAACCCATCCCCCCAAAAATCTCCAAACTCACACAAAGTTTGAAAATCTGGATGACCAGCTCTTTCGATAGGCGGCTCAATTTTATACTCACCTTCCGGCAATAGAGAGAGACGTGGGGCAGCAAGCTTACCCTTCTCGCCTGACCGGTCATTATCAATGGAAGTGACCGACCATAGATGCGCCATAAGTTTCACTTGAAAATGCTCTTGTGCAGGACGAATGATATTTTCAATGATCGAAGGTGCTGTAATATCCAACCGACGATCAATGCCAAAAAAGGCAATCACACAGGTTGGCTTGATTTCCGTCATCGTTTCAACCCCCGTGAACGCTGGCGAATCCATACGAGCAAATTTAGGCACCAAATCGGTACTATCGATATCACCATTGATTTGACACGATACTGCAGCGGTAAAGCAGAGGAGAGTTTTCGTAACTGTTTGACCACCACCGCATCTTCCGTAAGACGATGTCCACCAATATGTATGAGCATATTCGAGCCTAAAAACTTTACTAGCGAAGTATCACGCAACTGCGCTCGCCCTTCTTCTGTTCCCAAAAAATAATTAAAGTGAGAAGGAACTACTCCCTTACGGCGTGACACACCGCTAAAATCATCATGCCAAATGCTAAGTGGCTGGCTACTATGCGCGAAAGATTCCGTCAGGCAAAGCTGCAACCATAGATGCATATCTTGACTTTTACGTGCCCCGGGCGGGAAACCCTCTGAACGCTCCCAAATATCGCGTTTTACCGTCACAGCGGAAGTATGCATCACCCCGTAACCACGGCGATAAACATCCAACATATTATCAACCATAGCAAAGAATGGGTCGGGCAATGGGCTCGGTTCCGGCACGATGACACCATCTGCATTTACCTTAGAACTACGAATACTCAACACACCGGCATCTGGATATGTACGGGCAAGCTTCTCCACCTCCAACACATAATCAGGCAACCACTCATCATCTGCATCGAGAAAAGAAATATAATCCATTTTAGATGCATTTGCACCTCGATTGCGAGCAACTGATACTCCTGCATTTTTTTGAGAAATGATTGTGAATTTAATTTGCGTTTCGGCCTTTTCTAAAAGCTCCTTCGCCACCTCTGGTGATCTGTCAGAAGATCCATCATCAACGATAATTAATTCATCTGGCAAGCGCGATTGGTTCAACACTGATTTCAGGGTGCGAGCCACAGCTTCCGCTTTATTATAAAGGGGAATAACAACAGAAATCGTGAACTGTGAATTTTCTACCTTCATTGCACAATATTCAATATTTAAAGTGCTTCCCCATTGTTAGCGTTTTTCGCTTAGATATAAGCCAAAGTAAAAGAATTTGTAGCTTACTCCATGTTTTCGCAAGTATCTTACCTACGATAGGTAAGTGTTTCAGATGCACATATTTATGGGTCAGCTTGTTAAGCGTACTGCCTGTAAAGCTCTCAGCATGGCGATAATCCATCGCGCCAGAACTCTCACCTCCATTAACCGCAGGCGATGCCTTCTCCTCCGCAAGGGAACGATTGACGATAAAAGCGACAATCGACTCAAAGAAGCTAACAGCCACCACCTGTTCTTCAAAATTCTTCTTCGCAACATTACCGCTACGATAATGAATACCATCGACCACATTTTTTGCGAAAGAAACAAACGAGCGACGTGATGGGCCGCCAAAATCTGGCATATAAGAAGTATGAGTATCCTCTACAACCAACAGCCCATCATCTTTAATATGTGGCAAAGCACTTTCATAAGTCACAATTTGTTGTTCGAATGTGTGACCACCATCATCCAATAAAATATCGACCTCACCCACCTGTGCGAAAAAATCATTCCAAAAGTTAGGGTCACTTTGATCACCAATATGAATTTCAAAACCTTCATCTTCCCAACGTTTAGCACCGGGGTTCATATCAACACCGATAATACGGACATTATCTCCCCAAAAAGCCCGCCACATAAATAAAGAACCACCATTTAAAACCCCTACTTCAACAAAAGTAATGGGCTTATCTTTATAAGGTGTAAAAAGGCGCTCGTAGGTCGCAAAATAGCTAGTATGTTTTTTGACCTGATAGGGAGATTTTTGAAATGCTTCTTTAACGTCCATCTATCCTATCCCCATCTATTAGATTCTAGAAATAAGAGTAGCGTAAAACTAGATTTTAACAATCTTCAACCCTTCAAAATAGCCGGGATAGGCCTCGACTGTATCGGTAATGGAAGTTTCGCCACAGAAGAAAGTACGCACTCCGCGTGCATAGAGTTCAATTGCCACCTCATGCACACCAGAGACGCCTACAATCTCGCACTCAATTCCAGCATGTTTAATGCGAGCAATCACTTCCTCTAATAGCTCTGGCGCACGTGTGAAATTTGGATGCGGCCTAACCAATAGCTTCTGTTTTTCTCCGCCTAACTCTCTTTGTAATTGACCAATTAATGCAGGATCTTCGGCATAACGCGGATGCAAGAAAAGACACGCTTGATTCATACAATTTTGCGGAAAATCTAGTTTCTCAGTTAAATCAACAAATTCCACCCAACTTTGCATAACAGCAAGTGGCACATGACTTAATAACACCCCAGATTTCTGCGTTCGTTCGATTGTCCGGTAAGGGTAAGCCAGCGTATCTCTTTCATAAAATTGCACTACATATTTACGCATTACATAGGTAATAAACTTATAACATAGCGGGCGTAGCGGCTTCGGAAAAATTCCAACCATACGCATGAGTGCGGAGAATATTCGATGATGCTTTGCTATAGGCTTTTTATGCCCATTTGCCAAAAATCGTTTCGTCAAACGTCCTTCATCTACAAATGAAATTCGCTTTATGCGCTTATCTGATATTGCGAAAAAATAAACAAGGTTGAGTGAATTAGGGATAAACACCTCAACCTCTTGACTGCCAATCAATTCGCTCAATTTAGCAATAAAATTGCCATCATTTAACACCGACTGCTCATAGCTAATATCGCCGTCAACTCCACGATTTCCGATGATAGTAGCCTGAGCCTTATCAACACTGGAAGCATTAAATACCGCTAACTGCAAAGGTGACGAAACAATGGCAATAACAGCATTCGACATGACTTACCTCGCAGAGAAAAACTGATTTGCACGGGCTAGGTCTTCCGGTGTATCGACATCGACTGAGCGGGTTTTGGGCATTTCGACAATACCCATACCTCCTCCCCATAACTTGCCGGTACGATCATAAAAACTGCGCGTGCAGGAAAATATAGCTCCATTGCGACGATATACTTTCGGCAAATCCTGCCGGCGCATATATTCCATTTTTGGCGCGACTGAAACTGCCTTTCCATTTTGCATTTGATACATTTTTGCAGGATGCGATTCAGTCTCTAAATAGGCGCTGACCAGCGACTCATATTCAGCAGTTTGCATCAAATTTTCAGCTTTTTGAATATCCTCTGCATTACGCAGCGGCGACGTCACTTGCAGAATCGTAAAATGGTTAAACTTGCTTCCATCTTCATCAATCTCGGCAAGTAAATGATCCACCACAGCATTCGTTGTCGTCTCATCTTGTGCCAACTCAATGGGGCGATCAATCAATGTAACGCCCGTTGCCTTTGCAACCATTGCCATCTCGGCATCTTCGGTTGAAACGAGTATTTGCTCGTTTTTATAGACTTCTTTCGCTTGTTCAATCGTCCATTCCAGCAGCGACATGCCGTTAAATTCAGCAAGATTCTTACGCGGGATTCCCTTACTACCACCGCGAACAGGGATAATGCAAAAAGAAGCGAAAGCAGTTGGCATAAGGGTAACTCTAATCGTTGATATAATGAATTTTCTTTTGAATATCCAATGGCACTTTTGCCAAAACATCGGCCATTTGTTTACCTGCCGTACCATCGCCTACCAGCGTATCACGTTCATATTTTCCATGAGCAATTTGCTTGCGCGCAGCCTCTAAAATCTCCGCAGCATTGTAATCTACATCCGTTACATTCGCAGCCTTTTCGCGGCCTGATTGACGCGTTCCTACATTCACACAAGGCACACCCAAGAAGGCGCCTTCACGCAAACCAGAGGAGGAATTACCCACGATACATTTCGTATTTGCAATTAAACGTGCATAATCTTCTGGCTCAAAATTCAGGAAGAAATGCATATTAGGTGTTTCATTATGCTCGCGGAAAGAACGAATCCCTTTTGAAATATCATCCGATCCTGCATCGACATTCGGCCAGAGCCATGCCACTTGCATTCCTTCTTTCGCCAAGGTGTGAACGGCGCTTAGCGTTGCTTTAATTTGCTCTAATCCCGAACCAAACTCCGTCGTCACGGGATGTTGTAACACTACGATATAATCTTTATCGACTTCTAAACCGCTCCCCACACCGCCATAGCGGATAAAAAGATCAGACGGCAAGGTGAGGTCTAAATCTGCCACCAAATCAATCGCGGGGCAACCAGTAAAGAACACTTTCGCAGGATCTTCACCCATACGAATTACATAATCTTTCGCGCGTTCCGTCGCCGGAAAATGTACATGCGAAAGCTTGGTGATAGCATGACGTACGCCCTCATCAATGGAGCCTGTCACTTCACCACCCTGTGTGTGGACAACAGGGATATTCATGTAACTGGCCGCAACGGCAGTCGATAATGTTTCATATCTATCGGCGACGGTTAGCACCATATCCGGTTTTAGATTTTCAAAATGTGTCGCAAGTTCAACAATCGAAAGGCCAGTCGATTTTGCCATGATAGCAGGAGCATCTCCTTCTAAGGTAGAATGAAGTACGGCATCTTCTTTAAAACCATCTTCGCGGATGACATTAATAACCGCACCATACCTATCAAGCAAAGCAGAAGACCCAACCACTAATTCAAGAATCAAATCCGGATGATCTTTAATTGCCTGCATGGCCGACTTAATACGCCCATAATTGGCGCGACTATGCACTACGACACAGATTTTACGTTTACCCATTATTTTAAATCCTCATCTCGCAGCAATCTATTTGCAGGCACATTCTGTGCTAATGCACGCCCAATAACTTGATCTTTACTCGTCCACGGAATGCCCGTTGCCGGCTTTTTGGAAGTGATATCCTCTAAACTTAACACATGCCCAGCCAGCAAGTCCTTTTTCAGCGCGACGCTTTTTGCAAAGAGCGCTTTTTGCTCTTTCAGCTTATCGGCCATCGTATCTTTATCGACCGGGTTAGCATCCATCTTCGCCACTTCATTAGCAAATTGAGCTAACTGCGCCACCTGCTCCACCGTAATAGAAGAGCTGATATCCGGCCCGAACATACGCTTATCAAACGTCACATGCAGCTCGATCAGATTATGTCCACGCGCCACAGCCGTCATCGCAGGGCTAAGCGAACCTGAATGATCCGACAAGCCGATACGGCAGCCATAACGCTGCTTCATTTCATCCAAAATATTTAAACCCGTAGATTCCAACGGTGTTGGATACATACTGGTACATTGCATGATAGTATAATCTGCTCCTGCTGATTTGAGAATCTCCACCACCGCATCAATTTCCGTCCAAGCGCTCATACCTGTGCTGACAATAATTGGCTTTCTCGTCGCAATCATTTTATCCAGCAACTCACGCGAGAGCGTATCACCCGAACCGACTTTCCATACGGGAACACCAACGCGATCTAGTAACTCCACCGCGGCAACGGAAAAGGGCGTGCTGATAAATTCAACGCCTTTTGCATCGGCATGGGCTTTTAAACCTACCCATTGCTCCTCTGTAAATTCCATACGTTTCCAATAATCGTAGCGACGCTCATCTTGGTGAGAAAATTTGATTCGGAACGGTTCATCCACCGTCGACTCTTCAGAAGCAATATGTGTTTGAAATTTCACTGCCTGCACACCTGCATCCGCCAGCACATCAACATAAGCATAGCACATGCCGAGCGAACCATCATGATTCTGCGCAATTTCCGCAATAATGAGCGGCTGGTTTGGATCTTTTAGCTTCTCAGCAAACATACTCATTTTTCTTTCTATTCAGCGATTAAACACACCATACTTTTTATCCTTTCACAACCCAAAGCGACGAATCCTAAGCAATTTACGACGGAAAGACTTCAGAAACCCTATAGGTGAAAATTTCGGTGTTTTAGAACCACAAAGCTCGATAACCTCTTGCATCTGAGAGGAAGAGAAAACCATGTCTATCGTTTCTGGATTATCTAATTTCGCTTCACTAGGTTCTTTCACACCTAATGGTTCGCCCACAAGCTCACTCAGGCGCTCAAACTCAGATTGATATTTTACTAGATTACTCGCCGCAACATGTTGCCATTGCGAACGTAAAACCTTATCCGACGCCTTTTGCGCACGTGGAATCGCTTTAAAAGAAGCACGAAGTTCCTTCGATCGCTCAGGGTTTAATTGATATAATTTTTCCAATATGACTGCTTCGGTTGCTGTCACTGAAACATTCACTTCATCTTTCAACGGCTCTTCCATATCCGCAATTTCCAACCAATCACATGTATCAGCTTTTAGAGCACTATTTGTATAGGCTTTTAGAGACCATTTAATATCCGTAGAACTCTCATATGCTTGTAAAAACGAAGATAGTTCGTTTGGGTAAGTATATTTTTGTTCCAACCATTCCTCAAACTCTCCAACCTCTTGCAAACCATTACGATGGCAATAGGTAGAAATAGCGTGAGATACCGGTTCACGAAAAAATAATAAAATATGAATATTTTTAACACCCACTTCACGAATAATAGAGCACAATAACTCAAAACGCTCCTTTACTGCAAAATCGTGAAAAAAGATTTCCGTCGAAAGGAGTATCTTTTTACAACCCGCTTGAGAAGCATGATTAAAGTGCTGTCGCATTAGCTTCATTGCTCCAGCACGATCATTACGCCGAATAGCATAACTCAGCTCGGCAGCATTTCCACCTGGGCGCTCGCCTCCCAAATAAGATATCGATTCAGCGCCAAGAGAATCTGAATTTGCATAGAACATTTCCTGCAAATAGGACGAACCGGTTTTATTTAACCCCGCATGCAAATAAAGCTCCATTCGCTATACTCCACTCTCCGATGAATCAGTCATAGCAAGTTTCTTGAAAATTTTATTCTTTTTGATCAGCACATCCCACGTATCGCATCCAACAACACGCCCTTTATCGAGCACGATAATACGATCACAGCTTTTGACCGTACTCAAGCGATGCGCAATGAGGAGAACTGTTTTATCACCAGGCAGCGAACCAATCGCACTCATCACATCATGTTCGGTCACATTATCCAGCGCACTGGTTGCTTCATCAAATACAATTAAATCTGCATTATGATAGAGCGCACGTGCGATACCTATACGCTGAATTTGCCCACCCGACAAACGAACACCTCGCTCCCCTACAAGCGTTTCATAACCTTGCGATAGCTCTTCACGAATGAAGCCATCTAACTTAGCAATTTTTGCTGAATTCTTAACTTTTGATCGATCAATCTTATCACTCTCAAGCCCAAGAGCTATATTCTCTTCAATAGAGGAATCCGTTAAGAAAACATCTTGCGGCACATAACCTACATTACGCTGCCAATCGCGAATATTTTCATTGGTAAGCGGCTTGCCATCCACCTTTATCTCACCTGAATGTGGCTCTAGCAATCCAAGGATAATATCTGCAAGGGTCGTTTTTCCAGCACCCGTCGTACCCACAACCCCTATACGTTCTCCTGCCTTTATATTCAGCTCTACATCAAACAAACCTGCATTCTCTGCATTTGGATAGTGGTATGATAATTGTTTCAGCTGAATCGACTCTTTTAAACCAATCGGCTTTTCACCTTCATCTAAAGATTGCTCTTCTTGCGTCGTATAAAGATCATTATAAACGACATCAACCGCTGCACGCCCGGCTTGAACCTTAGCCAATGAACGGTAAATGATCGAAAGCTCCGGCATAAGGCGCTGCCCCGCAAAAGCAAGCACCCCCAACAAAGGCAAAATGCCATCCAGAGAAGCCCGCTCGCCATCGACAGCAGGCTCTACCATCACCACACAGAGGAGCAAAATTCCACCAAGGGCAATCGCTTGTAAAACAAATTGCGGTATCGTCGAAAGTGTATGCACCAGAACCTCAATTTTCGCCATCTTGCGTGAAGCTTTACCATATCGGTTCAAATACGACCCTTCTCTACCTAAAAGCTTGATTACCTTGACGCCTCCCAAAGCTTCCGTAGCCACACGATATCGCTCACTGTTACTGGATAAGCGCCCCTTCCCCAAACGTTTTAAATAACTACGAATAATCGCATACGTAACGCCATAAAGAGAACCAAATACGATAAAGGCAGAAAGAGCCAGAATCGGCTCAATACATAATAATAAAATCACGATCGCCAGCACTGTTGTAACCGCAGCCACCAACTCTGCCGCTGGACGCAAAAACTGGAAAACCACTTCACGACTTTCGGCCAAAATACGCGTCCCTAACTCACCAGAATGGCGACTTAGAAAAAACTCATAAGGTTGTGCTAAATATTTATGCATTAAACGGTAGCTAATCGTATGCATTCGCATGAGCGAGAACCGAAATACCGCATAGGTTTTGATGATCTGCACCACACTGGCTATCACGATAGCTGCAAAAGAGGCAACCGCCAAACAGGCTAAAAAATGGTATGAAGAAGTGAAGCTAAAATATTCATACGCCCAAGCTAATTGAGGCTGTGTCTGAATTCGCTCAGGCTCTGCTAAGACCGTTAAAAAAGGAATGACCGAGCTAATCATAAAAGCAGAGGATAACGCCCCTAGAATGACGATTAACAAAGTCCAAAATGCAAGGCGCTTTTCCCGTTCATCTAAAAGCGCCCATGCTTTGCGCCAGCTATTCATTTCAACCATATAGGAATACCTTAACGACTATTGATGCTCTAGCCAACTTTGAAACATCAGCACATTCCACAATCGAGCTTCCATAAAATCATTACCTTTTAGCAGCTCTTTCCATGCAGCCAAAACAGGCTCCGGCCTGAAATAACCTTGCTGACGCAGCTTTGTTTCGCTTAACAGATGCTCCGCCCATTCGCGTAATGGCCCACGTAACCATTGGCCTAATGGCAGGGCGAAACCTGCTTTCGGACGATCAATCAATTCTTGCGGAATATGGCGATAAAGCAACTGGCGCAGCAGCCATTTACCTTCACCATCACGAATTTTCATTTCTAGCGGTAAAGCCCAAGCAAATTCCATCAGCTCCACATCCAAAAATGGAATACGCGTTTCCAAACTCACACCCATCGCTGCCCTATCTACTTTGGTGAGGATATCTCCCGGTAGATAGGTAAGCATATCTTGTTGCATCATCCATTGGGCAAAAGGCATATCAACCGACGAGTTTAATAGTGACTCCTGCGCGCCAATCACCAAAGATTCCGGCTCATGCCAAATCGAACAGAGTGATTGATAAAACTCCGCTTCACTCCTTGCTTTCATCGCCTGAATCAATTTTTGACGATGCCCTGAAGAGTGTAGCGGCACCCCCTTCAGCAATTGAGCGGCAGCTTTGCGTAACGGATATGGCAGCAGCTGTATTTTTTTCCATAAACTTGGCGCGTGGATATGACGATTATAGCCACCAAACACCTCATCACCGCCATCACCTGAAAGCGCTACTGTCACATGCTGCTTGGCCATTTGCGCAACCAGATAAGTGGGTATTTGCGAGAAATCAGCAAAGGGCTCATCATAAAGCTGTGGCAAATTCGGAATCACCTCTCGCGCTTGGTCTGGTGTAACGTAAAGCTCCGTATGCTCCGTTTTTAAATGCTCGGCGATCTTCTTTGCATAGGGTGCCTCGTCAAACCCACCTTCTTGAAAACCAATGCTAAACGTTTTCACTGGAGTGCTCGACTGGCGCTGCATCATCAGCGTGATGGCTGTCGAATCAATCCCCCCCGATAAGAAGGAACCTAACGGCACATCAGAAATTAACTGACGGCCAACGGCCTCACTCAATGTTTGCTCTAACGCATCAATTAACGCTTTTTCAGAAGCACTGGAGCGATTCGTCATTGCTTTTTGCATTTGCTCTTTGAGCGACCAATAAGCTTTCGGTTGTGCGCTACTCTGCGCATCATGAGCAATCGTCACATAATGCCCTGGCTCCAGTTTATGAATGGCTTCATAAATCGATTCTGGCGCTGCAATGTAGCTATAACGCGCATAATGCAGCAGCGCAGTACGGTTAATTCTCGGCGCGAACCCATCCACCGCTTTGAGCGCTTTCAGCTCGGAGGCAAATAGCAAATCACCTTCCCACCAACCATAATAAAGCGGTTTTTCCCCGATACGATCACGCGCTAAAGTTAGGGTACGCTCCTGCTTATCCCATAAGGCCAAGGCGAACATACCCTGCGCCTGTTGCAGTGCCTTCTTAACTCCCCAAGCTTCAATCGCAGCTAACAATACTTCTGTGTCGGATGTTCCTTTCCACAAAACATTCAACTGCTCACGCAATGCCTGAAAATTATAAATCTCGCCATTATAGCTGAGCATATAACGCCCCGAAGCCGACTCCATCGGCTGATGCCCCGCCTGCGATAAATCGATAATTGATAAGCGGCGATGCGCCAACGCGATACCAGCGTCCTGATCCGACCATACACCCTGATCATCTGGCCCACGGTGCATTAGCTGTTGTGCCATATGTTCAGCGACTTTTTCCAAATTCGCGTGTTTATTTGACCTTATTCCAGCAATGCCGCACATGGGCTGAAGTATCACAGAATCAGAGACGAATGACTATTGGTTTTTCATTTTTCTTCACTTGGAACTTCTCATAAAAACTGTATAAATTTTAGAATCTTCTATTAAAAAAAGGGAGTCCTATGGCGGCTTATATTATATTGATTTTGCTGCCATCATTCTTCGCATTCCTTAACCCACGGCGAATCTCCTATCCTTCGTGGATTTTGGTGTTTGTGATTTATGTTTTGTTTGTTGGCTTGCGCTATGAAGTGGGTCCTGATTGGGGGCAATATATCCAACTTCACGCCATGGCAAGTGAGCTTAGTCTCGGTGAAATAGCCTTCCTGACAGAACCTTTTTCGTACACTTTGTTCTGGTTTTCTGAATTATTCGGGACGGGTGTTTATTTCACCAACATTGTAGCGGCAATTATCATGATGTGCGGGGTTTATAGTTTTTCTAAACACACCTGTAACCCTTGGATATCGCTTTTAGCAGCTAGCCCTTATTTCATCTTTGTAGTGGGTATGTCTGGTATTCGCCAAATTATGGCCGCTGGGGTAATTCTCATTTTGCTGGCAAACTGGAATCAAATAAGCCTAAAACGCCGCGGAGCTTATATTTTAGGAGCTGCTTTTTTTCATACAAGCGCATTGGTTAACTCACTTTTCATTATTGCTCAATTACGACTCCACCTCTTTTACAGGCTTTTCTTTGGCGGTATTATTTTAGCCATCACTATCTTTCTTGGAAGCAAACTGGCTATCTTTTCAGAGAATATCAGCCGCTATGAGCAAAGCTATATTAGCGACCCCCAAGGTGCCGCGTCACTAGGTTCTATATTCCATATTGCTATGATTGCTATCCCCGCATTCCTAGCATTCATATTTCGCCGCCGCATCGCTCCTTACATTTCGAAACCACAACTTTTAAGTTTCGGGCTTTATGCAACACTAGGCGTTATTGTGTTAAATTTCTTCTCCTCTACAGCCGCCAGCCGCTTAACCATTTATCTCTATTTTGTTCCGATGATGGTTTATCCCGCTTTTACGTATATTTTGGGCAAACGTAATATGCAAATTGCTATCTTAGGCATTGTGATTTTGCACGTTCTGCTTTTAGCAGGTTGGCTCTCTCTGGCTAATAATGCTAGCGCCTACTTACCTTATCAAAATGTGATATTTAAGTAAGGTACACATGAGTGATAAGCAGCGTATTTTAATATCGATCAATGCTTCTTGGAATATTTATAATTTCCGTCGCTCTCTGATTGAAGCATTACAGCAAAACGGCTACGAGGTCATTACTGCGGCGCCCAATGACGCCTATAGCGAACGTCTCGCAGCACTGGTAACCAGCCACCACCCTATCAGCATGAGTAACGCTGGCTCTTCTCCAATTCAGGATTTCATCTTATTCTGCCGCTATATTCGTTTATTGAAAAAGCTGAAGCCTGACATCATGCTTGGCTATACAATTAAGCCTAATGTTTATGGTAGCTTTGCCTGCGCGTTACTGAAGATTCCAATTATCAATAATGTCTCAGGCCTCGGCACCGTTTTTATCAAACGTAACTGGGTAACGTTAATTGCCAAAATGCTCTACCGGCAGGCATTCCGCTTTTCTTCCTGTGTATTTTTTCAGAATGGGGAAGACCGTGCACTTTTTATTAGAGAAAACCTAGTCGACGAAGTTAAGACACGAATAATCCCTGGTTCTGGAATTGATTTAAACCATTACCAACCTCGCCCTAAAACCTCTAAAAACGGCATTCATTTTGTGCTCATTTCCCGCATGCTGCGCGATAAAGGCATTGGCGAATATGTGGAAGCCGCCCGTATTGTTAAACAGCAATACCCTAACGCTACTTTCAATCTAGTTGGCCCGCATGGTATTGCAAACCGAACCGCTATTTCGTCGGATGAGATTCAGCGATGGGTGGCTGAAGGAACGATGAATTATCTTGGTGAAACCGATGAAATACGTGATGTGATTGCAGCCAATGATGTGGTTGTACTACCTTCGTATCGCGAGGGTATGTCGCGCACATTGCTTGAAGGGCTCGCAATGGGCACTCCGCTTATTGCCACTAATGTACCTGGCTGCAAACACACAATTGACGATGGTAAAAACGGTTTCCTCTGCAAACTAAAAGACTCAAAGGATCTCGCCAAACAAATGATTCATTTTATTGAACTTTCTGATGAGAAACGTGCGGAGATGGGCAAAGCCAGCCGCAAAAAAGCCGAAGCAGAGTTCGACCAGAATATTGTAATTAATGCCTATATTGAGAAAATTAAGTCACTTCTTTAAAGGTTTAACCTTGTTAGCGCGACTCATCAGATAAGCCTTGTCTGATTGTACTGCACTCACCAACAATATCGCGAGAGTTAACACTAAAATTCCCGGTATTTGTAATGGAAAATCAAAGGTAGAATGCAAGCCCATCAGCACCAATACTGCCAATCCCATCGCTGGAATTTCGTGATGCCTCTTATGTTGTTTCAATCCTATAATAAACTGCCGCAATAGAATGAAAGCGCCCAAAAGTACCACAGCTAAAATAAATAGCCCCATTTCCGCAGCAAGCTCTAGATAGTGGCTATGTGCCTTATCATATAGCCCTTCCACAGGCATTTCAGCTGAGCGATAAGATTGAAAATGACTGTAAAAACTTCCCAATCCATGACCAAAGAAAGGTTGATCGGCAATCATTGGAATAATAGCCGCAAATAGCTCCGGCCGAACATCTCCGTCTAATCCTTGTTTTGACAAATCTTCGATTAATTCTGCACTAAATTGACTCACCATGGTGGCTAATACTAAAAAGCCTACCCCTCCGAAAATGATAAAAGTCAAAAAACCTTTTTGTTCGCGTTTCATAAAAAATAGTATGATTAAGCCCATAACTACTAGTAAGGAAAGCGCCACTCCCCCTCGCGAACCGGTAAGAAACAATCCGGCTAAAAACAAGAAACAACCAAAACATATCAGCAAGATTTGTAGGGCGCTGCTCAGCTTCAAACTCTCTAACCGTTGAAAGAACCCTTTGCGGCTGCGTTTCATGAAATGACGTGTCACTCGGCTAAACTGCGAGATTGCAACAATCAACATCACGCCTAGATAGCTTGCAGCATTATTAGGGTTCACCAACCCATGTGAATAATAGTCTGGGTGTAACGATAAGCCTGAGCGATAAGCAAGGAAGGTAAGGCTCACCAGAAGAATATTGAAGAATAACACGCCTGAAATAAACAAATGCGATGCCGATGAGCTAGCGCCGACTTGAAGCGCTATCACTGCGACAAGAGCCACTAAAATAACATTGCAGATAGAACTCAACCACGCTGCTTGGTTAAATGAATCAACTAAAAAAGACTGCCCTAATACCCATAACGCAAAAATAATAACACCCGTGATTGTTGCCTTCATCATAAGGGCATGAACTTTGTAAACAGAGTTAAAACTCATCCACATAAGCGGTACGAAAAAGCAAAGAGCTATTACCAAAAAGCTATCATAAACTAGCCCTCGTGCGGCACAGCCAAAAGATAATAGAAACGCTAGCCCTAACGCGCAGTAATCCAATCGGGAAAGTTTTGACAATAGCGGCATCTATGCTCCGCGCGAAGGCTAGAGGAAAACCCCTTAGCCATCTATCACGCGCACCACCAGAAGATCACGTATAATAGAAAGAATACGGCTGGTTCCTACAATCGGATGGTTATCAACATAAACCATATCATTGTGACGCAGCTGTAATTTCTGAGCGACAAAGATACCATTCGGATCACGTAAGTTTACACGATACACGGTTGGAACTTTATCACGACTTGAGAGTTCAGGCCCTTCAACTTTCGCACCAATATCTCTCAAAGTACTCTTACTTTCGTCACGATAGATCAGAACCGATTTTGCCTCTGAACGCTCAATATCTAATCCACCTGCTCGCGATATCGCATCAGCCAGTGTCACTTTTTCTTCGTTCAATGAGATACGACCACTTTCTGTAACCGCACCTAACACATTATAATAAAGCTCTTCTTTCTTAAGCGAGAGAATATCACTAGGGCGAACAAACACATTATTCTGCGGTTGATCTAACAAAGACACAATACGCGCAGTAGATGACTTACCATCGCGCTGCAAGGTAACTAATGTTTCGTAATCAGTGCCGTTCAAGCCGCCTGCCATACCAATTGCATCAAGTATACGAATACCACCTTGCGGAACGTTGAAACGACCCGGAGCATTCACATCACCAATAACAGAGTAAAGATTTGACGTACGGTTAATAATCGTCACGACCGCTTGCGGCTCAATCGCACGATCAGCTAATCGGCGCTCAATATCTGCCTGCACTTCAATTGGGCGGCGGTTATAAACTTTAATGACACCACCGTCTTTTCCTTTTGCTGCATAAGGAACCGTAATACTACCCGTACGATCCACTTCCTGATCAGGCATGGATACAAAGTTTCCTGAGCTCAATGAACCACTCGCAGGTACAAACAAACCACCTGAGCCAGCCTCAAATATTGTCACTCGAATCGTATCACCTAAACCAATACGGATATCTGCCGCATCGCGACGATCTGTAAACTCACCTTTGAAATGACCATAAGCATCCGCTTCAGAAACAATACCAATATTCTCATCATTTGCGTCAACAAAAACGAACGGTAAATTACCGTCGCCTTCTCCGTTCACGCTACCTTGAATACGTTCACCTGCTGCAGAAGCAACTGCACCTGCTGATGGACCATCGGCAGGAACTGCCATACAACCATTTAACAAAAAACCTGCCGCCAACAAATGCAGCGCTGTGCGCCCCATAGCAAAACCTCGGCCGCTTACAATATTTGACAACTTACTTACAACCATAGCAATTCTAATATCCCACTTTTCCACTTCTTTCGAAACTGCATCTTCAAGAAGCGTACCAAAACTATTACTTAGCTTACCAACACATTGAATTACATAATACAGAAATAGCCTGAAGATGGAATTTTTAACCCGCACTAGCGCTACTTTTGTCAAAAACTGTATTAATATTGAAACACTTTCTTAATAAATAGCCAAGTTTACTAACAGAAGTTTAGACAACTTAAGGGTGATTACCCCTATTAGAAAATACACCTTCAGGATTCTCCTCTGATAAGAAAAGAACGTAAACTTCTCTACTGGCATTAAAAAACAGCCTCTTGCAAGAGTCATTGCAAATGGTTTCATGTCTTTTGCGAGTATGATATGACTCTATTAATGAGCCTGAGCCTTCATCAGAAATTAGAACCTAGCAGCATTTCCACACTGGAATGCACGCCGTTGGGAGACAGTTATATTCTTCACTCCCCTCTTTCGGATGCCATTATTTTATCCAATCAGGATGGCTATGATTTATATCATGATTTGCGTGAAGGCCGCTCGAGCTCTGCCCATGCAGACATATTACAAGCATGGCACGAAGCTGGATTGCTGGATACCCAAAAACCAGCCTTCCCCACAACCGTCACTTACCGCCCTATCAGCAAACCGTACCAACAACTACAGCTAAAATCAGAACATAACAGCCTGCATATTCGATGCGATGATGAACATTTATTTCGACAGATACAGGAAGTTTTTACCGCATATTCTGATGAGATAAGCAACTCGACTTCTGCTGTAATTGAGATTATTTCGATCGCAAATGAATTTGGAGTTTTTCTGAATCAACAACCCTTATGGGGGAGCTGTAATATAGACTTAGCACGTAACTTAGTATTTAGAGAGGCCGCCGCTCATTTATGTAATCCGGAAAACGTCGGCGCTATTTTGCATGCGAGCTGCGCGACCAATCAAGATAATAAAACACTTCTTATTACCCAGAAAAGCGGTTACGGAAAATCAACCCTTACGGCGGGGCTTGTTGCTGCAGGCTTTAACTTTATGGCTGACGATGTCTTACCTTTGCATCGCAATGGCAAAGCTGTATTTTCTTTCCCAACCCCGATTGGATTAAAAGCAGGTTCTTTAAATCTAAGAGAAGCAAAGGAGCTAGGGTTTGAAGAACCAAATTCAACTGCACCTCGATATGGAGTAACCTATAATCAAATTAGAAATGCCGTGCCATTAGGCCAAACATCAGCCGTTTCTGCGATTATTTTTCCACATTTTGGAGAGAGGCATAGAAATGAAATAACCCTAATTTCACCAGAAACAGCCTTACAGCAATTGATTGAAGCTGGCGGCAGAACTTATCATAAATCTCCGTCTATTATCCCCATAGCAACATTGCTGAACCATGTACCAGCTTATAACCTATCTTATTCTTCATCCGATTATTCAGTTCAAACATGCCTAAAACTCACCACATAAGCCTGCTAGATTCTTTTTGCAACTCGCCCGCTCATCGCGCAGTTATTGGCCTTACATCCGCAGCAATAGGCGGCACATTTTCGCCTTACTTAAAAGATGACCTTAAAAATAGCGACCCTCAGCATCTCGCAAAAATAGCAAACGACAACCAAGTCCATACTTTAATCCGCTCCGCTTTTACTAAATACCCTGAGTTACAGGAATTTATTCCAGAGGATTTATTTCTTTATTTTTCACTTATTCATTCTGAGAATAAAAAACGCAACCAAACTGCGAAACACGAGCTAGAAACGCTTGGATTATTATTTAAAGAAAAAAGTATTAATGCGGTTGCCCTCAAAGGTGCTGCCGAAATGATAACTCCTTATTATGATGATCCTTCGCACCGCCTCCTTAGCGATTTAGATATATTGATTCCTGAGAACCAAATTGACAGTGCAATCGAGCTACTACTTGCCAGAGGAGGATCCCTCAATACGAAAGATCAAATATTATTCGAACAGCACCACCATATCCCTGGAATTGAAGGCGGGGAACTACCCTTCCGTATTGAACTCCATAAACGCATTGGCGATCAAAACTCTGATGCAATATTACCTGCAGCACATATATTTAGAAATGCAATTTCCGCTCACTTTGAAGGTATTTTTATTCCCTCTCCTCAAGACCGCTTCACGCATCATTTAATTCATTGCCAACTTGAATCTCAATATTATGGACGCAAGCTGTTAAACCTGCGTCATTGCGTCGATCATTTTTATTTTAATAAAAAATTAGACCAAAAAACTCGCAATAAAACGGCTGAGATATTCGAAAAACATCATTTGAATGACCTTTTAGATAGCTTGGATACTCTAACAGAAAGCCTTTTTGTAGAGACAAGCGCCATTGAAAAAAACACATGGGCAAAAAAAGCGTTACATAATTTTGGTCGCCCCACTCAACAAAAATACTTTGATAGCTTTATTTGGCTTAAAAGATACCTCATTCAGTTCTTTACCAACCCACAAAAACGAAAGCATTACCTAAAAAAAATAACGACCCTAAGAGGGTGGCAACATTTTTTTACCTTTCATAAAGACCGGATTCAGCGTTTTAGGTAATCATTCTGCCACGCACCAGAACTCTTATCCCCGCCATTCTTTTTCATTGTATTGCTTCCTTTCCATCGCTAAGAGTTTCATCTATTGTCGATAGAGGTGAATAAAGAGTATAAGGCGGTCTATTCCACTCATGCAGAATAATCTGGATACGCAGCAGCAGTTCGATGCTATGCTCTATATTAGAGAGTTCGTCGCTGCCTTACAGCGCCATCGCAAACTGATCGTCTTATGCAGCGTTACCTGCTTTATGCTGGGTTTCCTCTACATTACCGTTTCAGTGCCACTTTATACGGCTACCACCTCGCTCCTCATCGATCCGCGCCAATCAGCAGTCATGCCTAATCGCTTACTGCAGATGATGAATTTTCGTGAAAATTTGATCCTTGATAGCCAAATCGAAGTTATGCATTCCAGCAGAATGCTCGAAAAAGTAGCTGAGAAAGCGAGTATATACCAAAATCTTGAACAACCCCGTAATGAACTTCTACACTCCTTTAGAGGAGCTTTATTCGGCAATGCGGAGCAAGCAAAACAGCTTGAAAAAGAAACAATCCGAAAAGAGGCCTTCCAGAAATTTAGAGATGGATTAGATGTTAAACGTGTCAAGCGCACCTATGTGCTAGATATTAGCTATACTGCAGATAGCAGAAAAAAAGCGAAAGACCTCGCCAACATTATTGCTGACGTTTATTTAGAGCAAGAGCTTGTAACGCAGTATGAGGCTTCACAACGGATCAATCAGTGGCTTTCTGAGGGAGTTGAAAAATTACGTGAGGACCTCAACGTCGCTGAACAAAAAGTTCACGAGTATAAATCAACTAAAAATATTGTTAATAGCCCTCGCCGAGAGAGCATTAATGAACAACAACTTTCTGAATTAAATACGAACTTAATCATTGCTCGCACTGATACAGCACAAGCTAAAGCACGTTACGAGAACTTAAAAAGTCTTCTAGATGAAGGTAGCTCTGAAAAAATCATCAGCAACTCTACTGAGAATAAAGTGCTCAATAATTTGCGAAATCAATATATTGATCTAACACAACGATCTGCAAAAATTAGGCGTGGCCAAGGCACAAAGCACCAAGCCTATACGACACTTGAGCAACAAATCAATGACATTCAAAACTTGATGAGAGAAGAACATACGCGCATCGTTCAAGGGTTTGAGAATGAGTATAAAATTGCACTTTCAAAACAGAAGAAATTGCAAGAGGAGTTGTCAGCTGTCAGCGACAACTCCTTCACCGACCAACATGATCAAATTGAACTGCGCGAGTTACAGCGTGGAGCCAATTCTTTACAAGATCTCTATACAAATCTTCTCAATAACTTGAACGAGCAAGTTCAACGACAATCTGCACCTTTTATACAAGGACGAGTAATTAGTTATGCGACCTTGCCTATGGATGCGAGTTGGCCAAATAAACCACTTATTCTCATTTTATCTTCAGTCTTTGGTGCTTTACTGGGTGTGGGGCTTGTCTTTTTACGCGAACGCCTTGATAGCTATATTCGTAAAGCAGAGGAGCTTGAAGAAGCAACAAATCGCACCTGCCTTGGAATGATTACTCAAGTCGATTTCTTAACAGAACAAGCCAATAAGAAAAAAAAATCACGCGATAAAAAGACTACGAAAGGCTTTCAGGAAGACGTATTTGAGAAAATAACTGAAATGCTAGGCCAGCAGACTAGCTCTCTCTCTGAAGTCATGCGGACAACACAATTGGCCATTAAGTTCAGCGCACCCAATGAAACACACAAATCTGTTTCGCTTGTTTCTGCAAACCCTGGAGAAGGTAAATCAACCACCTCTTGTTTCCTCGCAAAGCATCTTGCGAAAACGGGAGCAAAAGTGGCATTGATTGATTGCGATTTTCGTCGCCCAAGCTTAACTCAATTGCTCTACCCAAAGGCTGAAACAGGCTTTTACGAACTAGCTTACGAAATGGAAGGCTTGAGTCCAAAAGAGTGTGAGAGCGCAATCGATAATATTTGCCATAAAACCGGCACGCCAAACCTTTCTTTTATTCCAGCTAAAGGTAGCAAAACTCCGACAACGAACCTAAACCTTATCGGTTCTGGCCAAATGGGCGAATTAATCGCTAAGCTTCGGCCTAATTTTGACATCATTCTCATCGATCTACCTGCTATTATGAATATTGCAGATGCACGCGCGATGGCTGACTCGATTGATAGTTTCATTTTCCTCGCTCACTGGGGCAAAACAAACCAAAATATGATCAATAATGCGCTCACACGATCGCCCGAAGTGGCCGATAAAATCGCAGGCTCTTTATTAACTCAAGTCGATCTGGAAGCGCTCAATCTTTACGGTTATTATGGCTATTATGGTAGCTACGGAGAAGATGCCGCTTAACCAAAAGTTGAAATGGCTCGCTAACCTATCTAGCTGGAAGCGCTATTTGCTTTTATTATTGATAGGTGTCGGCGCTATGCTTACGCTCGCCCCTTTTTTCTTCACCCTATTGCTTATCCCAGTCTTTGGTATTTTATTCATCTTAGCTGACCATACGAAACAGAAGAAGGTAGCATTCCTTACAGGTTGGTTTTTCGGGCTAGGGTTTTTCCTTTCCAGCACTTATTGGATCGCTTTATCTCTCCTCGTTGATTCCACCCGATTCGCTTGGATGATCCCTTTTGCTACGCTCGGCCTCTCTTCCATTTTATCCATCTATTGGGGTTTAGTTAGCCTAACCTACCATCTGATTAAGCAACGATTCCGCTTCTCTGCAATCAGCTCACGCATCCTTTTATTTGCGATTCTTTTTGCCTTATGGGAAGTCGCACGTAGTTATCTTTTCACAGGCTTTCCTTGGAATGCCATCGGCTACAGCCTTTCCATCAATCAGATATTCCTGCAACCTGCATCGCTTATTGGCATTTACGGGCTAAACTTACTCACCGTTTTATTCGCCACCCTACCCGCTCTCTTAGCCTATCAAACGAAGTATCGTTATGCTTTAGTGGGCGTCAGCATCTGCCTTCTTCTAGCGATTTGCGGTTGGAGCCACCTGCGCATTTCTGATCTCCCTCAAAATTCAAAACATCTGCAAGCCAGATTGGTTCAGGGTAATGTCGCCAAAGAACGCAATTGGAACAAAAAACAGGCATTCACCGACTACACAAGCATGACACAAATGCCGAGTGAGCAACCACTAAATCTTGTCATCTGGCCAGAATCCAGTTTCCCTTACTATTTAGATAAAGACAGTGAGTGGATTGCAAAGTTGGCAAGCTTTCTATCTCCTAACACAACCCTCCTAACAGGTGCCATTCGTGGCGAAGGCTCTAGCCGCGATAACTATAAGGCATGGAATAGCCTTGCCGCTATTACCTCCCAAGCGCAGGTTCAATATTACGATAAACACCATTTGGTTCCTTTTGGCGAATATGTACCCTTTCGCAGCATTCTGCCCATTCGCAAAGTGATCCCCGGAAAGTTAGATTTTACGCCTGCCGAAGGAAAGAAGCTCCTTACATTAGATGATAGTTCGTTAAACATTGGTTCGCTCATTTGTTATGAGGCAATTTTCAGCCGTCATGCGTTTTTTGATCAACCTATCGACCTACTCGTCAATATTACCAATGATGGTTGGTTTGCCAAAAGTGCTGGCCCTTATCAGCATTTACATATGGCGCGTATGCGCGGCGTGGAGCAAGGCGTGCCCATCATTCGTGCTGCAAATAGCGGTATCAGCGCTGCTTATGATCGCTATGGCACATTACTCACCTCTATCGGACTGCATGAAAAGGGCTTTCAAGATATCGCCATTCCTATCGTGCAAAATGAACAAACCTTCTATAGCCGCTACGGACTCTTTAGCTTCTTCAGCTTTGCGCTCTTACTGTTAGGGTTTGCTTTTATTTTGCACAAAAACGAGCATTTCTAGCATGGCTAACCTCACTTGGAATAATTATCATGGCTGGAACGATCCGCGTATTCGTGTCGCTGGGTTGCTCGCTATTTTCCTTATTATCGGCATCAGCCTACTGGGCATTAACAAAACACCTGAACAGGTTTTTTTCATCCTATTGGTGGGCATCAGCACTGATATGATCTTGCATCGCATCTTACGACCGGGGCAAGGCATTCTCTTTCCGATGAGTGCCGTTATTACCTGCCTTGGTCTTTCAATTCTAACCAACTTTGCACATACTATTTTGCTCGGTGCTATTCCCATTTTTATCGCTATTTGCTCTAAATATCTTATCACCGCGAATGACAAACATATCTTCAACCCCGGTATGTTTGGACTGGTTGCATGCTTACTCATCACCGATGGATTAATTAGCCCGGCCTCTGCTGCACAATGGGGTGGACAAGCGGTCATGGCATTTTTTTTCACCATCACCGCTTTAAGCGTATTCCTCTTCAATGTTTCACGCTTAGTGCTCACCTGCAGCTTCTTGATCTTTTACGGCATACAGCTTTACTTACGCACTTTTGTGCTAGATACCGCCATCCCGCCGCTCGCGCTGATTGATGGCGTATTGCGCAATCCTGCCTTTTATCTGTTCACCTACTTCATGCTGACTGACCCAAAAACTTCTCCATCACATTGGAAAGGGCAAGTCGGTATGGCCGCCGCCATTGTCGGTTTCGACTTTCTGTTCCATTTGGCGCAACTCACCTTCACCCTCTTTTACGCAGGCATTACTTATTTCGCTCTGCGCTGGATTTGGTTGCAGCAGAAGATGGATTTGAAAACCATTCCCGAACGCCTTTCAACCAAAACAAAACCTGCACTTACTATTGGGTTAATAACATTATTGAGCATCGCTTTTTACCAGTTACTTGCCAATAGCTCATCAAACACCTTCCTTCCTAAATCTGATTTTCATTTGAAAGAAATAACGGCTCAATCGGCTGGCATTAGCGCTCAAAAAGGCGATACATTAGAACAAGCAGATCAACGGATTCAGCATGTCGCAAAATGGTTTTTCTCCATGGGAGATGCAGTAGCGGTGAGTGACGTGAACCAAGATGGTTTACCTGATATCTTCCTTACTTTACCGCTTAAACGCGCTGAGGATCGTACTCAACTTTATTTAAATCAAGGGAATTTCAAATTTACGAAACACCCAATTCGTACACTCAATAGATTACGAAATCACGCAAAGTCAGAAGGAGTCGCGATGGATGTACTCTGGTTTGATGAAGATAATGATGGCGACCAAGACCTCCTTCTCACCCGTTATGGCGGCACACCATTGCTGTTACAAAATACTCTATCAGAAACTGGCCAGCTCGATTTTATTGATATCACCAAAGCCAAAGGGCTAGATCATTATATGAATAGCGCGACGGCAAACGTGCTTGATATCAACCGCGATGGTAAGTTGGATATCATTATGGGCGGCACACTCGCTCGCCATCATGCAAGTTATGAGGAACCTACCCCGCTTAATTTATTTAACCTTCCCAAAGCTGAAAATGCAGAAGATAACCGCCCACTTAATATTATGCGCCGCAATCCATTTGATGCCCGCAATGGCGGCGAAAATCGTATTTTCATTAACCAAGGTGATCGCTACGAAATACAAAATAATGCACCGTGGGGTATCGAAGATGAAACCCGCTGGACCTTGGATATTGGCGCAGGTGATGTGAACAATGATGGCTGGATGGATCTTTATTTTGCCAATACAGCCGGCCCTGATAAGTTACTCTTAAATATTAAAGGCGAACGGTTTTCAGAAGTTAGCGGATGGAAAAAACATCAACTGGGCAACGATACTTATCGTGGAATGAATGCCTCCTTTGCTGACTTTAATGCCGATGGGTTTGAAGATATCTACGTTTCTAACATGCATAAAAAAGAAGTGCCTGAAGGCTCTATGCTCTGGATGAACCAAGGAAACCTTACCCCCGATGCTGCAAATTTTGTTGATCAAGCCTTTGCTTCCAACCTTTTCAACCATGATCGTTTCGGCTGGGGCGCTGCGGTAGGTGATGTTAACCGCGACGGCACCTTGGATCTGCTACAAATGAATGGCTGGATTGACCAATCCTATGACCAAAGCCCTAGCAAAGCATGTGAAGATTATGTGTATAAAATGTTTCAGATAGAGTTCACCCCCGCTGATACGCATGGCTATGCAAATAATTGGCCGGATATGCGCGGCGAGTGCCTTTATCCGCAAGAACGTAAGCGCGTCTGGCTGAATAATGGGCAGGCGCAATTTGAGGATGTTGCGGATTCCACCGGCTGGGAGAAGCTAGATAATACGAAAGCCGTAGCTCTCGCTGATTTTGATAATGATGGTGATTTAGATACGATCGTTACTCGCATGACCGCCCCCCCATCATTCTACCAAAATGAATCTGTTAGCGATTCTTACTGGTTGAGCTTGGATTTGAAAGGTGATGGAAAAACATGCAACCGTGATGCTATAGGTACCAAGGCAACCCTATCTTATCGAGTGAATGGGGCGCCAAAAATACAAACTCGCTACAGGCTTGCTTCAAATGGGTTAAACGCACAGAATGACCCTCGACTTTTCTTTGGATTAGGCGCTGAAGAACCGCATGATATTACACTGGATCTTCATTGGTGTGGCGAAGCAATGCCGCAAACGATAGAATCTATTACCCCCAATCAATATCTTAAGTTTTCTCAACCCTTATAGTCTCTTTTTTGCAATTTGACGCATTACCCCCGAAGCTGCTAAACTAGTATCAAGGTAAGGCTATTTTGAGGATTCCATCCACATGACCAATATGAACGATAACATCTCAGATTCTGAATCGGCAGAAGAGCCGATAGAAGAAACACTTCATGACGAGGTTGAGTCTACAGATTTTGAGGCAGAGCATGGTATTGACGATGATGATGAGATTGATCGTCGTGAAGCCATTAAAGCTCTAACGAAATACTCCGCTGCTGGAGGAGCTGCCATGGTCGTACTCTCCTCTAAACAAGCGTTAAGTATGGGTTTTCTATCCGATAATTGCGTCCCTCCGAATCCTCCTCCTTTTTGCCCGTAAAGTCGCTTGATTTTTCATGGCACCTCTCTTCTCACTCGCCATATTTTTAGGCTCGTTTCTGCTTTTTATTATTCAGCCGGTATTGGTGAAATCTTTACTGCCACAAGTAGGCGGCGCACCCGCTATATGGGTTACCTCTATATTATTTTTCCAAATACTCTTATTGGCAGGCTATGCTTATGCATCCGTTAGCAGCCTCTATTTAACCGCAAAACGGCAAAGCCAACTTCATTTAGGCTTATTGTTTCTTGCCCTTATCTTCACGCTGCCATTATCGCTGCAATATAGTGGGCAATTACCTCAATCAATTCCAGAATATTGGATAGTAGTTACCCTTTTATTCACTGTTGGCCTGCCCTATTTTCTACTTGCTTCTAACGCCACACTTTTGCAACGCTGGTACTATCAAGCAAACGGCACCTCGCCCTACTTTCTATTTTCGATTAGCAATGCTGGAAGTTTAGCAGGGTTGCTCAGCTATCCTCTTCTTATTGAATGGCTCTTCCCCCTAAAAGAACAGATGCTTTCTTGGAGTTATTTATTCTATGGATTGATACTATTACTAACCCTTACCACTTTAAAGTTACGTCATATCAGAACGCAAACAGAGAGCTTACATACAAGCTTTGCTCTCAACTCTTCGTCTATCCTCCGCATCCTGTTTTTGGGATTTATTCCATCCGCTCTCTTTTTAAGCACAACACTCTTCATCACGACAGATATCGCGACCATTCCGCTCTTATGGGTTTTGCCATTAGCACTGTATTTGTTGAGTTTTATTATCGCCTTTTCGAATAATGCAGCTCGCTGGATCAGCCTCGCACAACACCTTCATTTACCTATCTGTGCTCTCGTCTTTTTACTCGCAGGGTACGTCTATGCATTTCTTTCGCATTTTTATGCCAAGAATTATTATATGGAGCAAGTGGCACTGCACCTACTATGTCTCTTCATCATTTCACTTAGTTGTCATGGCCAAATAGCAAAAGAGAAACCTGCACCAGAGGCTCTTACTTCCTATTACTTTTGGCTTGCACTAGGCGGTGCTCTGGGAGCTTTATTCGCCAATATTGCGCCTTATTTATTCAACGATATTTATGAATACCCGATCATTCTAATACTCTCGCTCAGCGTTCCATTTACCTATTGGTTCAAGAACCATCACCAATTTAGCACCCTACGCAAAGCAGCCTTTGCTGGCAGCACCTCATGCATTGTTTTAGCACTGATCATCACTTGGACAGAAAGCGATGATTACCAAGCGCAATATCAAGCGAGAAACTTCTTTGGTGTTAAAAAAGTCGCTGAAAAGGCCTCCCCCTTCTTTGTGCGCATTCTCGAAATTGGCAGCACTAAGCAAGGATACCAACCAACTTTCCCTGGGCACGAATTATACCTCAACCACAACCTCCGAAACTTGATGGAAAACACACCTTCTGGCTTCTTTGAACAACCTTTTGCAGTCATTGGTTTAGGCACGGGAATGCTTACCTGCATGGCTTCAGAAAATCAAATTATCGATTTTTACGAGATTGATCCGCTCGTCGCAGAGATTGCACAAAACTCTGACTATTTCACCTATTTGCGTGATTGCCCTGGCAAACCAAACCTCATTCTTGGAGATGGTCGTTTGGAAATCAGGAAGCAATCTAATGAGAAATATAATTTAATTGTGCTGGATGCTTTTAATTCAAGTGCCATCCCTATGCACTTACTCACCAAAGAGGCACTCGGCATTTATCTTAGCAAGCTAAACCCTCAAAACGGTCTACTCGCATTTAATATTATCGCGCGCCATACAGATTTGCGCCCCATACTCGCTCGTTTAGCAAAAGAATATAATATGGCCGTTTACCATAAGCGCTTTGAATATAACCCTGAATTCTCTTATGATGGCACCGCAGAGTGGATCTTTATGGCAAAGCCTAATTCGCACTGGGATGAACAATTTACTAAAATGAATTTTACGTCTCTCAAAGCAGCGCCTGACTCACCCCTTTGGACTGATCATCGTTCCAGCATTTTATCTGTTTTAAAATAACAAGCTCGTTGCAATTAGCACTTTTAGAATCCCATTTAATAACAGCTTAAGCTTTCCAATCAGCTCTCCCAATAAAAAAATAATATTTTCTGAAAAAATGTAATCTTTTTCGTTTTCCAACGAAGTAGTACCTGCTTATCACCATTAAAAAGGATTATATCATGACATCATTCACCACGCACACAGTAGAGACAGCACCACAAGAGGCAAAAGCAACATTAGAGAATGTTCAAGGCTCTATGGGGTTTGTGCCCAATATTTTCGCCAAAATGGCAGAAGCTCCGGCTTTATTAGAAGGTTATTTAGCCCTCTCTGGTTTTGTTGATAAAACCAGCTTTACCGAGACTGAGCGCCAGATTGTATTAATGACCAATAATATTCAAAATGGCTGCACTTATTGTATGGCAGCGCATACGACGATTTCGCAAATGAAAGGCGTAGAGGCGGAAGTGGTGGATGCTTTGCGTAACCAAACAGCACTACCAAATGCAAAATTCGAAGCATTGCGTGAATTCGCAAAAATCGTAAATGAGACGCGCGGTACACCAAGTGCAGAGCAAATGCAGGCTTTCTTTGGTGCGGGTTATACGCAGCAGCATGTATTGGAAATTGTGTTAGCAACGGCATTGAAAACCATGTCAAACTACACTAATCACATCGTACAAACGCCTTTAGATGAGGCGTTCTTACCTAACCGTTGGAGTGCTGATTCTGCGAATGCCGCATAAATTTTTCGTTTTTATGATAACCGCGCTGAGCCTGCTAGCCATGCAGGCTCAAGCTGCGGATGAAAAATTTAAACTCCCGACGCTCGATAGTGCGTTGGACCCTCCCGATTGGCTGCATCTTGAGGGTGAAAACCGGGTGCGCTATGAATCATTGGACGGCCAGTTTCGTGCTGGGCGTAACGGAAGCGACCAGTTGCTTGCCATTCGCACGCTGATTCGCGCAAAAGCCAAACTTCAACCGTTTGATGTGAATTTAGAGCTCCAAGATTCTCGCGGCTATTTGGATGATGCAGGAACACCTCTTTCAACCAGCTTTGTGAATAGCTTT
The DNA here is from genome assembly GCA_964654855.1 of uncultured Rickettsiales bacterium. Taxonomy (GTDB): domain Bacteria; phylum Pseudomonadota; class Alphaproteobacteria; order Rickettsiales; family JALZUV01; genus JALZUV01. The sequence goes on along the minus strand of CAZZJS010000001.1, from coordinate 42,227 downwards.
GAATTTATCAATGCCAATCTCGATTTCCATTTGGGTAAAACTTTTGGCGAACATACAAACACAAAGCTAAAACTAGGCCGCCAAACAGTTGATATCGGCAGTGAACGCTTTATTGAACGAAATGGCTATCGCAACACGATCAATAGCTATGATGGTGCGCATTTACGCACTCATTTTGATAGTGGAAATCAATTTGAAAGTTTCTTTGTCGTTCCTGTCAGAGCGCAGCCTCGCAATTTCGAAAATTTATCCGATAATCGACAAGCTTTCGACAAGAGAGATGATTCGCGAGGTTTTTGGGGAGTGGTTTATACGGATGAAAAGAACCTCATTCCCGATACGAAGCTAGAACTATTTACCTATGGCCTGCATGAAAGAGATACGAATGATCGTAATACCGCCAATCGCGAGCTCTATACGCTCGGCTTTCGTACACTCAAAAAGCCTAAAACCACCGAATGGGATTATGAAGTCGAATATGGCTATCAATTTGGTGAAAGACGCGCCACAACAGCCTCCACAGATACCAATGACATTAACGTAAGGGCGCAAACACTTCATGCAGAAATTGGATATCAATTTGATGCCCCGTGGACGCCTCGTTTAGCCTTTGAATTTGATTATGCGACGGGTGATGATAACCCCAATGATAATCGTTTCGGCTCCTATGATCGCCTCTTTGGTGCAAGACGTGGCGATGTTGGTTTCACCTCTATTCACGGGCCTTTGGTCAGAAACAACCTCATCCTTCCTGGCATCGACTTTGAGTTTCAGCCGAATAAGCGTACCGATGGCTTTATCACTTATCAGGTCGCCTATTTGGATAGTGATACAGATGAGCTAGATGCTGCCAATTTGCGAGATGTGACGGGCAATTCTGGGCGTTTCATTGGCCATACGATTGATGCTAGAGTGCGCCATTGGATCGTACCTAAAAGGGTTCGGTGGGATATTGGTGGTTCTGCTTTATTTCATGGTAATTTTCTCGATAATGTTCCTAACGGGCCTGAGAAAAGCCGAACGCTTTATGGTTTCAGCCAACTTGTCACGAAGTTTTAAGCAATAAAGGAACGCGAAAATGAGCCAACCCAATTTAGAAAAATTTTTGAATCCGAAAGTGACCGCCAAAGGCGAGCAGCGCGCTTGGGTGGATTTGCCAAAACTGGAGACCTTGTGGCTCAATACGGGCACGCTTTGCAATATTGAATGCGAAAATTGCTATATTGAATCCAGCCCCAAGAATGATCGGCTAGTCTATCTGACATTAGCAGAAACGCGAGAGTATCTGGATGAGATTCAACGCGATAATCTCGGCACGCGCGAAATTGCTATTACGGGCGGCGAGCCCTTTATGAACCCCTATATTCTACCCATGATGGAGCTTATTTTAGAGCGCGGGTTTAAATTGCTAGTACTGACCAATGCGATGAAACCTATGCAGCATAAGCAAGAGGCGCTGTTGGGTTTACTAGCACGTTACGGCGAGCAGATGGTGCTGCGTATTTCTGTCGATCATTTCACGCAAGCCATGCATGAGGAAGAACGCGGCCTAGGCACATGGCAGCCAATGGTCAAAGGCCTACAATGGCTGGCATCCCAAGGCTTCCCGATTGATATTGCAGGGCGCACCCGCTGGGGCGAAGATGAAGCCGAATTGCGCGCTGGGTTTGCAGCATTATTTAAAGAGCTAGGCGTTAAAGTCGATGCAAACAGCCCGAAAGAACTGATGCTATTTCCCGAAATGGATGAAAAGGCCGAAGTACCCGAAATTACGACCGATTGCTGGGATATTCTAAACGTCCATCCTGACAATATGATGTGCGCAAATTCACGCATGGTCGTAAAACGCAAAGGAGCCGATAAGCCAACGGTTCTGGCCTGTACTCTCTTGCCCTATGAGGATGAATTTGAGATGGGAAACACCTTAAAAGAGGCAAGTGATTCAGTTTATCTCAACCACCCGCATTGCGCCAAATTCTGCGTACTTGGCGGCGGAAGTTGTTCGGCTTAAAGCTTCTTCAACCACGCTAATAGCGCCTGTTGTGCAGAAGGGATTCCATCCTGTTCTGCAAGGTGGCGCTGTAATTTTTCTAAATCCGCTGCGACATCGACATCCTGCTGCGAGGGAAGATAGGAAATACTCTTTCCCTTACTTTCCAATGCATTGGCGAGCTGCTGTAAGGTGGTGGATTGACTATATTCGACCGATTGCCAAATAGTCGCGGGAATCTCAGTGGCTGCGGCGAAGAGGGTAAAGCCGCCATCATCGCAAGGCGAGATAACAATAGATTGCGGGCTTTCCGCTAGCCGCTTTTGCGCCTCAACCAATAATGTAGGAGTCAGCTGCGGACTATCGGTGCCAATCAGCATGGCGGCACCATATTGCTGCTGCAAACGCAAATAAACTTGATGCAAACGCTGGCCTAAATCACCTTCTCCTGTCCAAAATGCAGATAGATTTTGCCATTGCTCGGCGGACAAGCCTTCTTCTTCTGCTATCGCCCAATGAGGGTGGATAGAGGCAGGTAGCGACTGCGCCATTTGTTCAATCGCTTTCAAGCTGAGCACATAAAACTCATGCGCTTTCGCTTCACCAATCGTTGCGGCCAACCGTGTTTTAACGAGCGATAAACTGGCCGTTTTCGCAAATATTCCGAGGCCTATTTCCATTGCGCCGCGACCACTTGTTTAAGCCATAAATATTGATGCAGAATCGTGACTCTCAGCCAACCGTATTTTTCATATTTGCGCGGGCTGGTGGTTAATGTTGCGCCAATAGGGTTCAACTGCACCCCCGCTTTACGCGCTTTCCACACAAAGAGATGATCTTCGCCATAAGCGACATCTTTAGGATATCCGCCTAGCTCTTCAAAGACAGAACGGTTAAGGCAAAAGCCTTGATCGCCAAAGGGGCATCCCAAAATACGCGAACGAAAATTAGCACCCCATGCATTTAATCGCATAAAAAATGAACCACCCGCAAAGGCTAAATCAAAATAATGCAATGCGTTCGGCACTTGTTTGATGGCAATCTGCAGCTTATGCCAGCCATCATCGGTCAACTCTGAATCCGCATGAAGGAACCATAGATACTCCCCACTCGCTTTGGCCGCGCCTTGATTGAGGCTTGACGCTCGCCCCCCTTCTTGCGAGAGGATAATTTCAGCCTCTTGCGGCAAACAAGCGAGCAACACCTCTGGCCTTGGCTCACCTGGCGCGAGAGGAATGATGACGGAAATAGAAGCCATTAAGCTTGCAATACCGACAACCATTCGCGCTTATCAGCGGGGATAGCCCCAAGCGGAGTCAGGAGCGATGTTTTGAGACTCTCGCGATAATCCGCATCAATGGCAGGCAACGGAGTTTCTAACAACGCCAGTAAAAGCTCCTTCGCTTTGGCGAGGCTTCCGCCATAGCGGGCAATAACATCAGCCACACTTACATGCTGAGCAGGATCATCCATCCAGCAATCATAATCGGTTGCGATGCCGATAGTCGCATAGCAAAGCTGTGCCTCACGCGCGAGGAAAGCTTCTGGCACATTGGTCATACCCACTAAATCGCACCCTGCGTCGCGTAGAAAATGACTCTCCGCTTTAGTGCCAAGTCTTGGACCATCCACCCCTGCATAGGTTTTGTCAGTATGAATTTTTAGCTGCATCTGCGCGGCTTTAGCAGCCACCCATGCAGTCAGATTCGCGCAAACCGGTTCTGCCGTAGAAACATGCGCCGCAATACCATTTCCAAAGAAAGTTCGTTCGCGATTGCCTTTAACAAAGTCGAAATATTGCGAGGGAATGGCAAAATCACCCGGATGAATTTCTTCACGCAAACTACCTACCGCCGAAAAGCCGAGCAATTGTTTTGCGCCCAGTTCTTTGAGCGCAAAGATATTCGCGCGGTAATTCACCTCATGTGGCAAAAACTGATGATTCTGTCCATGGCGGGGTAAAAACAGCAGCTCATGCTCACCATAAGTGGCTTTGAAAATCGGCGCTGATGGCTCGCCAAATGGCGTTTCAACCACCACTTCATCTTGCACCTGCAATCCTTCAATTTGGTAAAGGCCCGTGCCTCCGATAATGGCTAACATGGTGATACTCTCCTTATTTCTTGAATGGCATAGATAGCAAGCCCAGAAAACTAATGCCATCTTGATGACGATATTCATTCAAACCAATGAACATTTTTAAATGCCCGTCTTTAGGTTGCGCTTGATAGGTTCTAAATAATCTATCCCATAGAGCGAGGTTGAAACCGAAATTGCTATTGGTTTCGCGGCTATAGATGGAATGATGTACGCGATGCATATCGGGTGTGACAATTACTTTGCGTAGCCATTTATCCCATTTATGCGGCAAAGCGATATTGCCATGATTAAACATTGCCATACTACTGAGAATCATTTCAAACAAAATCACGGCGATAAGCGGTACCCCTAAAGCAATCACCGCTGCCGCCTTGATAAAGAGCGAAAAGATAATCTCAATCGGATGAAAACGAAGGGCAGTCGTTACATCCACGTCTTGATCCGTATGATGCACCTTATGAAAACGCCAGAAGAACGGAATATAGTGTAACGCAAAATGTTGTGCGTAAATCAGAAAATCTAGCAAAATAATTGATAGAAGAATCTCCAGAAACTCAGGCAATTTTAACCAGTGGAATAATCCTATTTGATGCTGTTGAGCAAACAGTGCGGCCATCACGCCGGTGAAGGGAATCAGCACGCGCAACAGCAGCGTTACCATCCCGACCATAGCCAAATTGCGCGGCCAGCGCTTAGTGCGCGCCAATACTAAGTGACGTTTCGGATATTTCCACTCCCATGCACATATTAATATGAGCACGATCAGAAAAACAGTTAGGCGTAGAGCGGATTCATTCTCCAACATCAGTCACCTAATTGTGTAGAACCCTAACGAACATTAGCAGCAAGCTCCGCTAGTTGCAGCTTCGGTTCCGGCTAATGCAGGCGAGCAATCAAACGCACCGTAATGAGTGGAACGATCTCCCTCGACACGGAAATGTTTACCGTAATGCGTCTCGCTCAACATCTGCGCGGTATTGCCGCAAACGGGTACGGGTTGGCCTGTTTTGAACAGATGATGATCGTCTAGCATGAAGGCATGCGGCGCATTTTCTATGGTTCCTTGGTAATAAGCCACTTGGCCGTAATCTTCGCAAATATCTTCAAAATCGCATTTGAAACTGCGGATGGTAAGGGAGTAAAAATCAATCATCCCCGCTTTACGCACCACTTCTGGATCGTGCAATTCAATTGGCCCGCTGCTGACAACACGATAATCGACACAACCGACTTCACGCAACATGCGGCGGAAATCTTCAACATAGAGCGCCCCGCTTAGGCATTCGCCAAATAGAACGGGATCATGGGTTAAATCCTCTGGCACGCGGCGACCAGTAAAGACATCCGAGAAGTACAGCTCTCCACCCGGTTTTAAGATGCGGAAAATTTCTTTAAACACGGCAGGTTTATCGGGCGAAAGATTAATGACGCAATTGGAAGTCACCACATCAATCGAGCTATCTTCAATCATGCTAAGTTGTTCGATATAGCCCTGATGGAACTCGACATTGGGCTTTTTATAGCCAAATTTATCCATATGCCAGCCTAGGGTGCGACGTGCGACTTCCAGCTGGTTTTCCGTCATATCAATGCCGATGACTTTGCCCGATTCGCCGACGCATTGCGAAAGGGTGTAAACATCGCGCCCTGTGCCGCAGCCAAGATCAAGCACCGTCAGCCCCTCCAAGGCATGCGGGATAGGCGAGCCACAACCATAAAATTTTGCTTGCACTTCTTCATGAATATTAGCCATGAGCGGGCGCAAATGTGCGGGCATCGCATCAATAGGGCAACACGCGCTGGTGAGTAAATCTTCCTTCGTTTTCAGCACTTCGCCGTAATAATCTTTCACGCTTTGGGTAATGGTCATGATATTCCTTTTGTTTGATCTTTTCTATTTACGGCGCCATGCATGGAATTTTTCAACCCATCCTAACAACCATTCTGGTGCATTAGCTTTTTTCCATTCGCCCGCGGCGAACTTATTGGCTTCGGCAAGGGTCGGATAAATATGAATCGTACCGAGAATCTTATTCATGCCAAGCCCATGTTTCATCGCCATCACATATTCGGCGATAATATCACCCGCATGATGCCCAACGATGGTCGCACCGAGAATCTTATCTTTACCCGGAACGGTCAACACTTTGACGAAACCATGAGCGCTACTATCGGCAATGGCACGGTCTAAATCATCAATGCCATATTTTGTCACCTCATAAGGAATGTTCTGCGCTTTAGCATCTTTCTCATTTAAACCAACACGCGCCACTTCAGGGTCAGTAAAAGTCGCCCAAGGGATGACCGAGTAATCAACTTTGAACTTCTTAAATGGAGAGAATAAGGCATTTACGCTAGCATACCATGCTTGATGCGCTGCCGTATGGGTGAATTGATAAGGGCCTGTCACATCGCCGCACACATAAATGCTTGGGATGTTGGTTTGCAAATAAGGGTTCGCTTCAATTGTACCGCGATCACTCAGCTTCACGCCCAGTTCTTCTAGCCCGAAACCTTTGACATTGGCGCGACGACCAAGCGCTACAATCACTTCGTCAAACTCGACTTCAACATCTTTGCCTTCATGCTCACAAATGACTTTACCTTTTTCAAAGGCTTTGGCCTTATGGCCTGTCAAAATAGTAATGCCATCCGCTTCAAATTGCTCAACGGCCAGATCAATCACCTCTTCATCTTCTCGAATCAAAATTTGCGGTGCCATTTCAACAATTGTCACCCGCGATCCTAAACGTGCAAAAGCTTGCGCCATTTCGGAGCCGATAGGCCCACCGCCTAATACAGTCAAGCGCTTAGGAAGTTTCTTCAAGTTCCATAAATTATCACTCGTGAGATAATCAATATCGGCTAAACCCGGAATAGGCGGCACGAGTGGACGCGCGCCTGTAGAAACAATAATCGCGCGCGCGGTAAGTTTCTCACCATTTACCTCCACCGTATGCGGGTCGAGAATTTTGGCTTCACCCGTATAACAATTCACGCCGAGGCCTTCGTAACGCTCAACCGAATCATGCGGCTCAATCGCTTTAACGACATCTTGCACACGCGCCATAACATCCGCAAAATCAAACTCGATCTTTGTGCTTTTAAAGCCAAACTCTTCAGCACGCTTGGCATAAGACATCATCTTAGCTGAACGCAGCAAAGCCTTACTTGGCACACAGCCCGTATTGAGGCAATCACCGCCCATTTTATGGCGTTCAATCAGGGCAACTTTGGCTTTCACCGCTGCGCCAATATAAGTGGAAACTAATCCACCAGCACCGGCACCAATGGCAATTAAATTATAATCATATTTAGGCATCTGTTTTTCCTTTTCGTAATAATCCGAGGAGTTTCTTTGCGATGATAGGGAAAACTCCCAATGCGATAAAAGCAGCAATTAGAGTGGGAGAGGCAATATCGGCCAAGCTTTCAATTTTCCCTAACTCGGTACCTGCATAAACATAAACCGCCGTACCTGCGAGCATGCCTATTTGGCTTACCCAATAAAAAGTGAAGGTTTTAATTGGCAATAGCCCCATCAAAATATTCACCACGAAAAACGGCATCGCGGGCACTAAACGTAAAGCGAATAGATAGAACGCACCTTCTTTTTCAAATCCGTCATTAATTTTGGTGAGATACTTTCCGTATTTACTCTGGATAGAATCACGCAGAACGAACCGTGCCATTAAAAAAGCAAGTGTAGCGCCAATCGAGCTTGCAAAGCTCACCATAATCAAACCTGTGATAAAGCCGAATAACGCCCCTGCGAGCAATGTTAAAATACTCGCTGCAGGTAACGATAGAGCCGTAACCGTCACATATATCGCTCCAAAAATAGCGAGGGTTAGTAACGTATGCTCTTGGTAAAAAGCTCCCCACCCCTCACGCTGTGCTTTAATATTTTCCAATGTAAAATGCTGATGCAAATCAAATGCGAAAAAGCCAATAATCGCTGCTAACGCAACGAGCACCAACCCAATTTTAAGAATATTTTGTTTCATACCAGCTGCTTCGTTCTCCACTTTCAAAATATTACAAAAACTTGTAATGTTCTTCTCGTTACCAACGAATGATAGAGCATGAAACAATTTTTATTTATTATTTTTCTTCTATTCTCTCTGCCAGCTAACGCCGCGGAGAATTTTGCAACGCTTTATGATGGTTTATTGAAAGACTATGTCAGTACCGGAAAGAAGCAAAGTATCAACGCCAATTTGGTAAATTACCAAGCATGGGGCAATGATGCTCGCCACAATAAAGCACTGAGCGCACTGCAAACTTTAAAAGTGCCAGCCTCTCGCAGCGAGAAACTTGTCTATTGGATGAATGCTTATAATTTCCTTACGATTGATCTTATCACGCGTGAGAAAGAAACCGATAGTATCCGCAATCTTGGGAGTGTTTTAAAAAATCCCTGGAAAAAGTTTAAATGGGCGCTCCATGGCAAAGAATACACGCTTGATGCAATTGAACATAAAATTTTGCGTAAAATGAATGAACCACGCATCCATATGGCGATTAACTGTGCGTCTCTTTCGTGCCCTGACTTGCGTGCCGAAGCTTACAGCGCCGATAAGCTGGAATCGCAGTTAAAAGAGCAAACCGAACTCTTGCTGAAAGACACCACTAAAGGCATGGTGCTAACAGGTAAGGATATCAAACTGTCTAAAATCTTTGACTGGTTCGATGAAGATTTCGGTAATGAGAAAGAGCTTGTCGCTTTCTTACGTCAATATAATGCAAATGTCCCTGCTGATGCTGAAGTAGATGGCTATTTGAAATATAATTGGAAGCTCAATTCTAAGTAATAATGAATCAACCGCTCTCTATTCTTGTTTTATGCACCGGTAATTCATGCCGTAGCATTATGGCAGAAGCATTGCTGAATCATCATGGCGCTAAGACATTAAAAGCCTTTAGTGCGGGTAGCCAACCGACTGGTAAGGTGCACCCATTAGCTTTAAAAACACTAGAAGCGAATTCAATTTCAACGCAAGGCTTTCACAGCAAGTCGTGGGATAACATTACCCAGCCTGTTGATTTAGTGGTGACGGTATGTGGCTCCGCCGCAAATGAAAACTGCCCTGTTTTTCTAAACTCTGCTCTCAAAACTCACTGGGATGTCGAAGATCCCGCCTATTTTGAAGGGACAGAGGAAGAAAAGCACGCGGAGTTTCTACGTGTTTTCAAGATTTTAGAAAAAAGAATCTTAGCCTTTCTGGATTTGGATGAAGCAGAGAGATTACATTTAGCCGCACTCACGAAGATTGGAAGTTTGTAATATGTGGCGACACTCTCTCTTAATTGCTTCATTCATCATGTTGAGTGCGTTTTTTGGCCCCGAACAAACCAAGCACCCATTGGGTGACGTCATTACCTTCACAAGCGAGCCCACTCAATACCTATTAAAATCAGAAGGTGATGAAAAAAGAGTTCATGCTATTACAGGTGAAGCAACTGCAAGCGGCCTTGTGAAAATGACCCCTCAAAAATGCCTCAATGACGGCATATTAAACTGGCGCTGGAAGGTTCTAAAGGCGCACCCTAAAGTGGATATTGAAAGCAAAGAACATGAAGATTTCGCCGCTTCTGTGCATTTAATTTATAGCGAGCATGAAGGTTCTGACTTTTTCAAAAATGATTTTCATATGTTATCCTATGTATGGGCAGCGCAAAATGATCCGATAGGGGCGGTGCTTAACACTCCAAAAAATCGTCACGGCACGCAAAAACGCATCTTACTGCAAAATAAACAAAGTCCTTTGCAGCAATGGCAGACTGAATCACGCAACGTGCAAAATGATCTCATCAAACTATTTGGCGAGAGACCACCCTACCCTTTACGCGCCCTCATGCTCTTTACTGATAGCGATCAAACGGGTAAGAGAGCAGAAGCGATCTATCAGATGGATTGTTTTTAAGATATAAGCAGCACACTATAATACTCTAAGAACACACAAAGCCATGAAAGAAATCAGAGCATGACAGCGCTTAAAAATACCGTATTAGAAGAAAAGCGCTATCCGCTCACCAAGCAGCAAGAAGGCTTGTGGGTGGAGTGGAAGCTGCACCCTAAAAACACTTCTTACAATACATGCGTGAATCTTCGTTTGACGGGGCCACTTGATAAAGAGCGTTTTGAAAAAGCCCTTTATGATGCGGTGAATTTCTTCAGCTCATTGCGTATTTATTTCGCGGAAGAAAAAGGCGTACCTTTTCAATGCGAAAAGCCCGAAGCTGTTTTCGCGATGGAATTTGAAGATATTTCGATTCCTGGACAATCAGACGAAACGCCGCAGCAGCACCAACAGGCGATTGATTTCCTCGCACGCAAAGTGGCCACTCCCGTTGACTTAAAGCAATTTCCTATCGTGCATGCGGGGCTTATTAAAACGGCACCTGAAGTACATTATTTCATTGGTATGGTACCACATATGATTTCCGATGGCGCTTCTGCGGTTCTATTTTTAGAGGCAGCTTCGATTGCTTATGAAAAAGGATTCGATGGTTTGGTAGAAGCCTATGGTGCTACGCAGAAAAGCTGGGATGAATATTTCACCGAACACCCCCCCAAAGAAACTCCCGAGGCGGCGACCTATTGGCAAGAGCGTCTCAAAGGAGCGCAGCATACGGTTAATTTCAATCACGGCATTGCACCCCAAAGCGAGAGTAAGAGCGGAAAGCGTGTTTATTTCAATTTAGAGGAAGAACTCTCTGGCAAACTTAAACGCTATGCACGCAGCCAGCGCACGACCTTCTTTAATGTGTTAAGTGCTGCACTCGCCACCATGGTAAACAGGCTCTATGGGCAAGATGATCTGACCATTGGCTATCCCGTCAATATCCGCCCGCCTGGCTATAAGCACCTTTTTGGCTTCTTCGTCAATATCGTGCCATTACGCATTGATAGTTCGGGCAACCCTACTTTCAATGCGCTGGTGGACCGTATCTCCGCCTCGCGCAAGGCCGATAAGCAGCATCAAGAATTTCCCGCGCTAGAGATTGTCCGAGGCATTCGCCGTGAAAATTCTGAATTTGATGGGCGTGTGTTTAATCTTTCAATGGCGCAAACGATCTCACGTCTGGTGAATTTGCGTATCGAGGGCATTGAGTCGGAACCATTAGAAGTGACCTATAATGATGTAAATGATGACCTCTCTCTTTCTTACGAGAATCTGGAAGATGGCTGTATTGGCCTATGGTTTGAATATCGCCAAGCCTTGTTTGAGCCTGAATTTATCAGTCAGCTTATCGAGCAAATGCAGAGTCTTTTTGAACAAATCATCGAAAACCCTGAGAGAGGCATAAATGAGTTTTTATTGCTGTCTCTTACGCAAGAAAAGAAGTTATTAAACCAATGGGGGCAAGCTGATAAAGCGTTAGACATCAATGCTAAATCATCAATCACCGACTTATTTGAACAAGCCGCTGCGAAACAGCCAAATGCCATCGCTCTAATTGAAGACGGTAAACAATTTTCCTATCAAACACTCAATGAGCAAGCCAATCAGTTGGCGCGTCAACTTCAAGCAGAGGACGTTAAAAAAGGCGATAAAGTCGCCATACTATTAGAGCGCGGGGCAAATCTTATCACTAGCTTGCTGGCTATTATGAAAGCCGGCGCGGCTTATGTTCCACTTTCGCCTGATTATCCGGCTAAGCGCATCGCCTATATTTTGCAAGATTCTGGATGTGATCATGTCATCACGCAAACGAACTTGAAGGAGAAGCTCCCCGCCGAAGAGGTGGCCACTTTATTGATAGAGGAGCAACGTTGGCAATCGCAATCTACAAAGAACTTACCCTCCGTAACGCAAGATGCAGATTCTTATCTTATTTACACGTCTGGCTCTACCGGAAACCCTAAAGGTGTACGCCTAACGCATGAAAATGTAGTGCCGCGCCTAAAGTGGCTACAGCAAGAAATCCCTCTCTCTAAAGCTGATAAAATATTGCAAAATACCGATACTACCTTTGATGTCTCCGTTGCGGAGATTTTCTGGCCATTAAGTGCTGGGGCAAGTTTGGTGCTAACCGATAGCGAATCTTATAAAGATCCGTCTTATCTGATTGACCTGATTGAAACCCATCAGATTACGACTAGCTGTATGGTTCCTTCACTGCTCACCAGCTTGCTGGCAGTTTTGAAAGACCGTAAGCTAAGCAGCTTAAAACACATGCTTGCAGCAGGGGAAGCCTTGCCGCCAAGCCTGGTTACGCGCTATTATCAGCAATGTTCTGGCACGCTCTATAATGTATATGGCCCAACGGAAGGCACGATTTATTCCGCCTTCACAAAGTGTGAGAATAGTACGACTTCTTCCATTATTCCGATTGGCCGGCCATTAGGTGCAACATCGCTTTACATTTTAGATGAAACATTGCGCCCTATGCCCATGGGTGTGGCGGGCGAATTGCATATTGGCGGCATTGGTGTCGCACAAGGTTATGTCAATCTGCCAGACTTAACGGCAGAACGTTTTATTGCCGATCCATTCACGCAAGATACGAATGCACGGCTTTATAAAACCGGTGATCTGGCGCGTTTTAATTCGCAAGGCGAAATTGAATATCTAGAGCGTATCGATAGTCAGGTGAAGATTCGCGGCTTCCGTATTGAGTTGGCAGAGATTGAAGCCGTTATGGCACAAGTAGCGGGTGTTAAAGATACCGCCGTGATTGATATTGGTAGCGAACATAAACGTCTCGCCGCTTATTATGTTGTTGAAGAAGGCTTCGAGCTAGAAACGTTACGCAAACATATCTGCGCGAATTTACCATCTTATATGGCTCCCGCTTTTTATGTGGAGGCGGATGAAATCCCACGACTCGCCAGTGCGAAAATCAACCGGAACGCCCTACCAAAACCGGAACAAAAACAGCAAAAACGCAAGGCCTATCGCGCGGCAAGTAATGATACAGAAACAAAGCTGGTCGCATTATGGTCAGAGATTCTAACCCTGCCAGCAGATAAAATTGGCGTGGATGATAGCTTCTTTGAATTGGGCGGCGACTCGCTCATGGCGATTCAGCTTGTATGTGCAGCCGAAGAGCAAGGGATTTATGTAGAAACCAATAGCCTCTTCACCCACCGCACCATTGCAGAATTAGCAACCGTGGCGCAAGACCAACCTTTTGCAGCAGCGAATGAAGCAACGCAAGAAGCGATTGAGGGCACTTATCCACTCTTACCACGCCAAACAAAATTCTTTGCAGATGGTATGGTTGAGCCTCATCACTGGAATCGTTTTTTCTGGTTTGATATTGATCATAACGCCAATCCTGAACAGCTTAAATCCGCATTTGATACCGTCTTGATGCATCACGATAATTTGCGGGTACGATTGACGCAAAATGCGAATGGAGAATGGCAGCAAGAATGCCTTTCGACCCTACCGCAAGTGACCTATTTCTTCACTTACGATATTGCGGCGCTAGCATCCGAGCAGCAAGAACCTCAGATGGTAGAGACCATCAATAAACAGCAAGCATCTCTCGATTTATCGACTGCGCCATTATTGCGAATTATCCATTTTAAAACCGGAGAGGAAAGCGGAAAACTCGCCATTATCGCGCATCACTTGCTGCTGGATATGGTCTCTTCGCGCCTTATTTTTGAAGACTTCCTCAAAAGCTATGAAGGCGCTCGGTTGGGTATAGAAATGGAATTAGCGGCTAAAACCACCTCAATACAACAATTGACCGAAGCGCAACGGCAGCAAATTGAAACAGATGATTTCACGCAAGAGCTGGCCTATTGGGGTAGCGCAAAAATGCACCCCGTACCGGAGCTACCTTACGATAGAGTGGATGATACAGCTGATGAAGCTTCTGCTCATACACATAAAACCACACTGGACGAATCTCTCACTGGCGCGCTGCTGAAAGATTTACCTGCAGAGAAAGGGTGGCAAATTCAAGATACTTTGCTCACTGCCCTAAGTCAGACTATTCGAGAATGGACAGGCAAATCAGAAATGCTGGTCAACCTCTGTGGGCATGGACGTAATGGATCTGATGGCATTAATCTATCGCGTACTGTGGGATGGGTGAATACAGTCTACCCAGCCTATCTGGAAGTGGGTGATGTTGATGCTATCAAACAGCAGCTCGAACAAATTCCTGCACGAAATGAAGCTTACAATTTATTGCGTTATACTGCGAGAGACTCAGCTATTACCCAGCACCCAACACCGCAACTCTTCTTTAACTATGTGAGTCAAATTGACGCATTATTACCTGAAGGCTTATCTATTACTCCTCAAGGCGAACCAGCTGGGATAGTTTCATCAGCGCCGAGTAATCCTCTATGTTATGGACTCTATATCGAAGCAGCGATTGTCAATAAGTGCCTAAAGCTGCACTTTACTTACAGTAATAGTCGCTTCAATACGGAAACAATAGAAGAACTCAGCCGACATTATATTTCTTACTTAACCCAGCTGATTGCCTCTAAAGACTAGTAATAGTCGTACGCTCGGATTGTAAAAAATCAATTGCTTCTGCAGACAATGTAATAATGTCTGTGTCAAAGCGGTGACTATTTGTTGAAGCTCGGTAATGCTGAGACTCTCCTCTAGCTGGAACCGCTCTGTTGTTTAAAAAGTTATAATAAGAATTAATAGAATTGACTCGTGTTACGTTCATTTTGATACCCTCGATCATTGTTTTAGCAATTCATTCTTCGAGGGTCTTAAAAGAATATTACATTACAAAATAGTAATGAAGGATCTGATTAGCGGTAGACAACTGTTTGCTTATGTTTATAGATGAGTTTTCTGATAAAAATTCCAAATAAAGCGTAATAATATTGATATTGCCTGCGAAGTACCGAGTAAGCAATTTAACCAAGGAGACTATCTAATGCTTAAACAATTTACATTTCTATTGAGCCTTTTGGGCTTTTTAACTTTTGCGGGTCAGGCTTTCGCTGCATCACCCATCTATACAGGTACTTTTAGTAATAAGGCTGTGGGTGGGTATGATACCGTCTCATACTTTAGTAACGGCGGCCCTGTCAAAGGTAGCAAAGAATTTAAAACAAAGTGGAAAGGTGCTGATTGGCTCTTTTCTTCACAAGCGAACTTAAATAAATTTAAAGCAAACCCTGAGAAATATGCCCCTCAATATGGCGGTTATTGCGCTTGGGCGGTTGCACACGATAATTTTGTAAAAGGTGATCCGAAAGTTTGGAATATCACGAATGGCAAACTATATCTTAACTATAATCAAGATATTGCCAATAAGTGGGAGCCACGCCGTGCAGAATTAATTCCCTCAGCGGACAAAAAATATCGCGCCGAACTTGACGGAAGCTAAAAAAACTAACATTGTTTTCTATAATGAATCAAAGTTTACTTTCTCATAAGCTGATCACGGCGAATCTCGCCGTGATCAGTCAGTTGACTGATGCCCTTTATCAATTAGACGATTTACGTTTAACGACTCGTCCAAAAGGTGAAGACAAAGGAACCATTGGCATGCATTTTCGTCATGTAATTGAGTTCTATCAAGAGCTTATTCGAACCATGAAAGCGGACAGTGTGGAGCAACTTTGCTATGATAAGCGCAAGCGGAACCTAGAACTCGAAACCTCTTCCGAAGGATCTATAAGAGTATTAGAAGAAATAGCGATAAATATTCAGACATACACGTCAGAAGATAAACCGCTTATTATGCAGAGCGTCCTCACGGCAGGACAGCCGATGGTTGAGTTTCCTACAACATTTTATCGTGAACTCCATTATGTAATGGAACATGCTGTGCACCATATGGCGATTATCAAAATGCTAGCAGAGCAAATGGGTATCTCATTGGATTCTAATTTTGGAATAGCAGCAGCAACACAGGATTATCGGCAGAAAACAGCCTAAATGTGTACGTTATCGCTCTTTCGGCCGCCAGCCGGTGGCTATCATATCTATATGAATCGTGATGAACGTCATGAGCGCGCTAAGGCGAAGCCTCCACAACTACTTGAAGCAAATAACAAGGTTCATGGCCCACTTGATCCGCCCAGTGGCGGCACATGGATAGCCTTTAACGATAAAGGCTATTGGGGTTGTTTGCTTAACGGCTATTTCGATGATAAAAATATGCCGCCGCCGCGCAAAAGCCGAGGACTTATTCTAACCGAACTACTCGCTCAAGCGAACCCTATGGCCAGTGCTGAAACAATAAATGCAGTCGATTATGCGAGCTTCCGGTTGGTGGTAGGCTCCCCATCCGAACATTGCCTTTGGGTTTGGAATGGACACGACTATAAGCCAAGTGATTTTCATGCTGAGGTAGATAATAGAGCCTTTTTCCTCACCTCCTCTTCTTGGAACCAGAAGGAAGTCATCCAGCAACGCACCACCTTATTCGATGAATATATAAAAGCGGGCGGCACGGGAGAAAGCTTACCCAACTTCCACCACACTCAAGAACCCACACCAGAGTCCGCACCTATGATGACACGCTCCTACAGCGCAACACAAAGCATTACTCAACTACATATTCAAGACCATCACTCTGAAATAGCTTATAAAGCAATCAACTAAACAATCTATTAAGCAGTAAGAAAATAAGAATAAAAAAAGGCCCCTCTCAACAGAGAAGAACCTTTTTTACAATGAAAAGCAGTAAGAAACGCCATGAAGACTGAATGTTATAATTTAACATTCAAACTGCCTCCATAGTAGCCCACACCGTCCAATACTCCGACATCAGCACCAAAGGTAGCGTCGTCGAATAACTTGAAGTCCACCCCCAAGTTACCGTTGAATTGGAAGTTAGAGCCCACACCTGCGGCTCTGAACATTGGATTTAAACCAACATTCAAATCAAACCAGTCATTCAATCTCTGTTTGCTCCCAAAGTATGGGCCAACAGAGAGGTTGTTTCTGGTGCTAAATGCAAGCCCTTTATGCCAACGCATATCTGAACTACCTGAAGCCTTGTAAGCAACGAAACGGTGATAATCAGACTCTGATCGACGGATATTATCATATTGAATTCCTCCATTTGGATAATTCAACGTAAAAGACGTTCCGTTCGATCTAGCACCAAATCTTACACTTTCCGGCTTTATTCGGCGAAGTGTAGGTTTCAACTCTTCTTTCTCACCATTTTGGCTTTCATCAACCAATTGTTCTTTTGGCTGATTGCTACCTTCCTCGCAATCGTCAGAACTTCCTCCTCCTTCAAGTTTTTCAGAGTTGCCTCTTCTTTCTTGATTTTGGTTGGATGGTTCTTCGCAAGGATCTTGTTTCCTCACTTCTTCCTTACATGGTTCACAAGGTTGTTGTGGACAAGGTGAACAGCAATTATTATTAATAATAACTACGGGTTCATCTTCACAACAGTCGTTGCAATTTTGCTGAGGTCCCCATCCTTGCTCAATAAGCAAGTTGGTTCTCTCATGAGCTCCACGAAAATAAGCATTTTCCAGTCTCAGGCTATCGTTAAGTCTTTCGACTTCAACAAACTGTTCCTGATTGATTGAATCTTGCTTTGAGGTAATGCATGGAACTGCCTTTGGTGGGCAATCCTTTTGCAATTTTTTAGCTACTTCAGCATCAATGATGCTTTGTAACCATTCTTCCTCTGTCATTGTCTCAACCTTAAGGATTTCTCCCTTATTGTTGGTTAAAAACTGATGACCCGCAAAAGTCGAAGTGCCGGTTGGCATAACTTTTGATGAAACTCGTGTGGAATAAGTACCTATTCCTTTGTCAGAGTTACACGAAGAAAGAAAACCTAAAGCCAAAAGCGCTGTAAGCGCGATAAAAACTAACCTTTTCATATTTATTGAAGGTTTAAAAGATGAAGTAAATAAAATTCAATACATCGCCTCAAAAGAGGCTTTATCTTTAACCATACGACTACAATCTAAAAACTTTCGTTTTTACAATGTTTTCGATTTGAAATGACCCTGATCTCATTCAAGAGCGAAGGGTTTAGATCAATACCGATAATATGGTATAAATATCAAAAAAAACTATTGGCATGTCGCCGGTTTTGGGCACGTATACCCTGCACAAAACGAGCGACACAGAACTTTAACCATAGCATGAGCTTCCCGAACCAATGTTAATCTTTTGTGACAATTTCGTTCAACTATTTTAAATTAGCGGTCTAACCCTTGAGAACCACCAGAACGCCGTTTTAATTCATTCGCAATCCAACTCGTGGCTCCTGATTGGTGAAAGGCTACCCCTGCTAAGCCAACCAAAGTCGCTCCAGCAAGCAATTTTAGCATTGATGGTTTCTCGCGCTTTTGTGTTTCAGGGTCTTTCTGACCAAGAAAGAATGATTTCACCGCAACCGGAATGGAAAGCAAACTTCCCAGTGCAACGGCAGAAGAGGAAAAGCTCATCTTGCTCTCTTGAACGGCACGCTCAGCATCGGCCTTTTTATGTTTTTTTGCCTTCGTGCTACTTTTATTAGATTTTGATTCTTTCGGTCGCACCACCTCTTCATTTTTTGACTTATTTGGAAGTTCTGAAGCTTTCTTCTCATCACTAACGGAACTATTAGGCTTATCAGCATTAGCAATGGAAGGCTCAGCAGTATCTTCTGTAGGAGTAGCTATTACATCGACAGTAATGTTCGCGGCGATAGTCTCAGGAAGCGCTATCGGTTCCTTCTTAACTTCATTGACAAGTTCTACGGGAATTACTTCTTCCAAAACTTCTTCTGGTTCTAGAATCTCTTGCTCAGTAGGTTCAAATGGCTGCGGCTCTTCAACGATGGAAGGTTCAATAACTTCAATATTGGGAAGAGGAAGCTCTTCCAGAACTTTATCGGATGGATTCCCTCCACCTGCATAGTAATCTTCTTCACTGTAAGGTGGTTCTGCTACTTCTTCCGTTTTATTACGCGCTCGACGCTTTACGATAGCAGGCGTGGCTGGCACCGGTGGCGCTACGGGAGGGTTATTGTTACTTTCAGGAATAGGAGTATTTAGCATTTCCTCAGCTTCGGCGGCAGTTTGATTTGCACCTTCTTCACTAACATCATTCGTATTTTTTTCATTCTGGGGTGTTTTAACAGGATGTGTCTTCTCGTAAGCTAGGCGGTATTCTTCATCAAGTTTAGCTTGACCTTCAGCTGTGATTTTGACGAGTTCGGGATTAATGCCATTATCAAGCAGTGAATCCTTTTTCAAGCGAAGGCTCTTAGGGAATGATTGGTATGGATAACCTTTTAGTGCATCGTAATATTTAATTCCCTTTGTTCCATTGCCGTCTTTTTTTGAATAATAATCTCCTTCTCTTGCAACGGGTGAGCCAAGCAGATGACTTACACCTGCAATGCCTGCCGGATCCCTCTCCGAGCCCCTTGTGCGCTTTATTCTGCTATATTTTTCTTGCGTATAAAACAGCGCATAATTTTGTGCTAGAGGAGAGTTTAAGAAATCTTCGGCGCTATTAATGGCTTTTCCATTCACTTTATACCCAGTCCATTCACCTGTTTCTTTATTGACAAAAGGAGTACCCGCAATGGCAGTTTTCATAGGTTTATTGACCTTAAACTGGGCCATTCCACCATGACTTCCTGTTTTGTAAGTTAATGTGTCTAGGCCATCTACGGTTTTACGGCGTTTAAGATAACTCTTCTCACCCTCACTCTTGTAGAAAGAATAAATATGAGGGTCTGGTCCAATTTGTAGAGGGGGATTACTTTCTAGCTTACTAATCTTTATTAGGCGTAAATTATTATCTAAATTATATTCATGCCCATCAGGTAGTTCAGGCTGAAAGCGCATCATGTTCAATAGCAATTTGCGAGACTCTTGCTGGCGAGTGAAGTTGGAAATATCACGCAAATCATTGGCCGGTTTCGGGAAATTTTCAAGATCCCATACACGTTGCCCTGCTGGAGGGATGGCATGATGCCCGCGCAAATATTCCGTTAAACCTTCGGCATTGCGGAAATCCATATTATTAATTCCATCCGCTTTTACCGCATGACGGCTTAGCGGAACATGGTAATCAGTGCGTAATTCGCCTTCGACAGTTGGCATACCATATATTTTAGGACCACTACGCCCGCTAGCACGCCATGTTAAAACTTTCTTGCCATCAACCGCGATAAAGCCTTTCAAATTATCGACGATAATATCCTGGTCCGCTTGATGCGGATCGTCAGCATACCATGTGTAATTTAAGCCAATACCTGCCTTGTTTAAGGCTCTTACGTCTTTTCTGCTTAACGTAACACTCTCACCATTGGCGGCCATTTCACTTAAGTTAAACACCTTTTCCTGCCCAGCAATAAGGCTATCAATATCGTGGGTTTGCGCTTCACCTGTTAGTTTCTTCTGCAAAGCAAGGTCGTTGAGGTTATAATCAATATAAACATAGCCACCAGGAGAGGACTTTTCGAGTGAGAGACCTTCTTTAAGCATCTTTTTGTTTATCTTTTTTGATTTCTCAGACAGAGCAGCGGAAGTGAATTCTTCCTTTATGTCGGTGCTATCAGCACGGGTCGGCCTATCATCGACTTGCGTAATTCCTTCCGGAAATAAGTCGGCTGTCGAAGAAGCTGTAGAGGCAGTTTTAGGTGAAAGAATTCCTAACTGCAGAGGAATTTGAATCATCGCAATCGCCTTGCTTGATGAGTCCCGCAAGCGCTTTAATATGGTTTTCTTTGGTTTTTCTGGCTCTTCCACGCTCTCACACTAACATTTTCATGTTACGTTTTGATGAAGTAGGAAGCTTTTTTCAGGATATTCAATATCTATCATAACATCATCGCTCAGCGCCGCACACAAGGCGCCTGTGGCGATAGGTTCTCTAAAGGTGTTGGAAACTAAGGAAACAGTGGCGGTGCTGTGAGTACTACAAGCAAAGTTCTCTGATTTGAATTCCCTGATAAAAGCCAAAATACATAGAAATGCCCGCAACTAAACTTTACTGCCACGCCTCAAATAATAAAATACTCCAGTTTCCTCATTAAACTTTAACTCTAAAACGCCCTTGAGGGTTATAGGCTCGTAACTAAACTCTATATGTTCATCTGCAAATACCTCTACCATTTGCGTAGGACCAACATGGTAGTGGAATGGACAACTAAGAGGGTAAGGCCCCACAAGAAAATTCTTCTGACTCTCAGATTGCTCTAATGGAAACATATACCCCATCAAAGTAACTTCTATGCCGTTCAGCTTTTTAACCGCATCGCTATACTCTGGCTTTACAAGGCAAATATCATAACCTTCATCTCCCACCACGCAGGATTCATCCTCTTTCGTCGTGGCAAACAATTCCCATGGGATAGCATCGCCGGAAACTTTTAATGGTTTCCACTCTTCTTGCATTTCCCCAATATCTTCCAGTAGCGCCTCAGGCATCGGTTCTTGAGAAAAGCTCCCTACTGGGGAAGCATTAAAGTAAGCATAACCAGCAGCAATGATAATGGCTAATGTGAGCAGATATTTAGTCATCAATAAATTCTACTTCTTTCAAGCGAAAAGTAATCCCTAATTCTTTATCGTTCGGGATGGAGAACACACCAGTCAATAGGACTGGTTGGCGACGATACGGTATACCTTCATCTTGCATTATAATTTCCACCATATTGCCAGAATGAGCGGGCAAGTGAAACTGACATACATGCGGTTGCTTACTCAGTAAAAAATGGTCATGCTTCTCAGCCATTTTGATAGGATACATATACCCATAAATGGCTACCGTTTTTTGCTCCATTTCCTTTAACTGAGAAAGTATATCACCATAAAGAAACTCTCTACCATTAAGAGCTGAGAAAGATTCCTCTAGTACGCTCCAAGGTAATGCGTTCTCGTACGTCACTTCCAGTGGTGGATTAATGTAGCGCTTGTAAATATATACACTACCGAAGATGAATGGCAGAATAATTAAAAAAGTAGTTAATTCCTCTTTCCAGGGTATTTTTTTCGACATCGTATTTAGCTCAATTCACGTAAGAGCGTATAAATTTCTGCCTTACTAGCATGCCATGCGGGGATAAAACAGGCGAATACCGAAACAATTATTACACCTAGCCATAGCCATAATAAGGAAGGTAAAAAGAGCAAGCCAGTTAACCCCATCTCTTGACCTTTGGCAGTTGCTATACCGATAATCTCAACAATTATATGGCCGGTGATGAGTCCGACCAAACTACCAATTAAAGCAATGAACAAACCTTCAATTAACACCAATTTGAAGAGTGTGTTGTGAGAAGCACCTAGGGTACGAAAGACCGCCAAGTCATAACGCCGTTCACGGATAGAGTTCAACAAAGCGATAAAAACGCTGATGAGAGAAACGACAACTAACAACACACCAAATAGCAGCAATGTATCACTACCAAAGCCCACAAGCTCAACCAACCGGGCCATTTCAAAAGCGGGGCTAGCCGCTTGCATCGATGTTTGCTGATTCACAAAACGAGGAAAACTCATTACGGCAGAACGATTGCGATAGGATACGATCAGGGCCGTTACTTCTCGTTTTTTTTCTGCGTGAGCACGTTCGTTATGCCTACGCTCATCATGGACATCTTGGTGGTCATCGTGACTATGATGGTTGTGATGATGCTCATGGTCATGCGAGTCCTTTTTCTTGTTAGGCTTACGCGTTTCCTCTCTATGCAAATCCCACACGCTCTCCAGCGAAGTAACAATCAATCTATCTAACACCGTACCAGTCTTATTGATGATACCAACAACATGGTATGGATGTGCATCATGGGCATGACCACCTTCTATCAATCCGTGACTACCAGAGAATGTATCACCTATTTTTAAGCCTAGCTTTACAGCAACTTGACTGCCTAAAACAGCCTGCATACTCGTTTCCCACAGATTACCTTCTGCCAGCTCTGCATTGTAGTGATCTAAATAAGGTGGCTCAGTCCCAACAATGCGATAGCCTCTATAGCTATCCCCCAGAGCGATTGGGATTGCTCGCTTAATATGTTTATGTTGTTGAATCTTACGTGCTTGCTCAAGCGAAATATTTCCTGTGGGAATATCGACATGCTGCACACTGGAAAGAATGAGCTGCAGAGGACTACCCTTCGCTCCGACGACCAAATCAATACCCGCTGAGTCACGATAAAGCCTTTGCTCCAACTGATGTCCAATAAGCAATAATGCCGTTATCAACATCATGCCTAGTCCCATCAGCAGGATATGTAAAAAACTACTAGAGGGCTTATCTTTCAAATAAGCTAATGCGAGCGAGGATAGCTTCATTATGCGGCCTCCAGTTCGATAATCTTCTTGGCAGAAAAATGAGATTCTACACGGATATCATGGGTCACAATGATAAGCCCAGCATCACAGGCTTTTGCTTCACTTTGTAGTAAGTCTAACGTTACCTTCGCGTTGGCATCATCTAGCGCAGAGGTTGGTTCGTCACATAGAACCCATTTTGGTTGACCGATGATGGCTCGCGCAACAGCCAAGCGCTGTGCTTCCCCCATACTCAAGGTTGCCGCCTTCTGATGAGCTTTGGACGAAAGATTAAGCCTTTCAAGCGTTTCCAGGATTTTTTTCTCTTCAACTTTTTTATCATTAAAACTCAAACCTAGTTTTAAATTTTGCAAAACCGTAAGCGGTTTGATGAGGTGGTGGTTCTGAAAAATGATACCTAAATTTTGGCCACGAAACTTATCAAGCTCGACATCACTCAACTCATGTAATGACTGCTTTGCATAATGCACTTCACCAGAGCTAGGTTTTAGCAGCCCAGCAATAATGGCAAGCATAGTCGTTTTACCAGTACCAGAGGCCCCTAATATTAGAGCTGTTTCACCCTCCTTCAGAGAAAAAGACACTGAACCCAGAATAGCCTTTCCTGCGATTGTATAGCTGATACTATCGACTTCAAGCATATGCTAATTCCTCATTGCGCTTGCAGTAGAAATTATGTTATTTTATAACATCATGCAAGCCTGTACTAACCATAATCACTGCACAAACACCGCGCTCCAAAAGGCTGAGCTACTTTGTGCTGATAAAAACTTACGATTTACAGAGATTCGTCGCAAAGTACTAGAGCTAGTATGGAAAACCCATTTACCTGCTAAAGCTTACGATATCCTAGAAGCACTCAAAGGCAGTAATTTTTCAGCAAAACCACCAACCGTCTACCGCGCGCTAGAATTTTTACAGCAAAACCGGTTAGTACATAAGTTACATCATCAAAATTCTTACATTGGCTGCACTCACCCATTAGAACAACATCTTTGTCAACTTCTTGTCTGTAGTGAATGTGGTTTCGTTGAAGAAAGCTGTGATAACAATATGGCTACAGCTATCAACCAGCTAGCCGGAAAACATCGCTTTACTCTAAGTCAGGAAGCAATCGAAGTTTCTGGTGTGTGCGCCAACTGCTCCTAGCCCATCAAAAACACTGCAATATTGAAAACATAAAGCGCTCCCGCCGTGAAAAGCAATATACCATAATATTCTTTTCTTTCGTCACAAGGTGCATGCGAGCATTCGGATTCCTCAGAACAATCTAGTTTACGACCTAAAATGTAGGAAATAGCACTAATAGCGAGTAATAAACCAGAGGCTATGAGTACATAAAATTCAATCGCTTCATACCACTCCCATTCCCAGAGAGAACCAGATGATACACCCAATAGAGCTGCTAAACTTGTCATCGCCATCAGCGCTGGAATTCCACAGCAAAATAGATGCATTAAGCATCCAATAAAAATAAAAGAAAGTGAGCTGTATCTTAGTAGCATTGAGAAAGTCCCATAATTAAGCTGCTTTTATTATAACCATTGCTTGATAAAAGCAATATATTGTTATATTATAACATTTCATTCTTGATTTCTTAATAAATCTACAGCGGAACATGTTAGCATCCGCTAACCTGTTTTCTACCCTTTCGTTGTAGATACAAATTCTTTGCCAATGAAAAAGCATAGAATCGCCCTAGGTGTGGTTGCAATCATTTTCGTACTGATTCTTTCGCTAGCTTTATACGCTTGCTTCTTTCCTAACCCCATTTATTTGAAAGTAGGAATTACTGAGGATGCGAAGACAGAACAGCTACGAAATATATGGTTGTTAGTCGGACTAGCGTTATCGGTGGTGCTTTTGCGTCATTGGTTAGCAAGACAGGTGACGAAACTTCCCTATTTGATGGATGTGATTATCGCATTCATTATTTTAGTTGAAATAGCAAGCCACGGAGTTGGACTTCCAATACCGCATTCTCATGCATGGTTAGAACTATTGATTCCATACTTCTCAGCTACGAGAGGTGGAAGATGGTTTATAACACACACACGCATTGGAATATGGCTGACGAAAACAGCTGAAAGCTGTCACAAAATACGTTGGAAAGAATGGATGGTGAAGTTGATATATTATATCAACATGCCGTTCAGAACTTTCTGGTATTACTGGGCAAAATGAAAACCCTGACCTGATTGAATTCAGGCAGGGTTTTCGTTTTTTTGTGGCTTCTAGCTAAGCCGCCTGAGGTTGCTGCCCCCAAGCTGGAAAAGGATCAGCTAATCGTTTCCAACTCACCTTACCCTTACGTGTTTCTTTAGGGCTCAGTAATGCAGCATCAAACATAGCCGTGAGCTTCTCTTGATCCATCCCCATGCCGATTAACACAATCTCTTGCCGGCGATCACCATGCTCGCCTTGAAAGTATTGCTTGATATTCTTTCGCGCTTCAGGGTGTTGTGGCCAGTTATTTTTGGGTACAGCATCCCACCATTTTCCTACCA
The DNA here is from genome assembly GCA_964654855.1 of uncultured Rickettsiales bacterium. GTDB lineage: Bacteria > Pseudomonadota > Alphaproteobacteria > Rickettsiales > JALZUV01 > JALZUV01. The sequence continues at coordinate 16,417 of CAZZJS010000001.1, read as the reverse complement.
TCTCGTTACGGCATACGGCTCCGGCTTGTGACCAATTACCTGCATAATCGTAGCGGCTAGCAAGCCAGAAGAACCCTTTTGAGCGAATCACTCCTGGCCATTCTGTGTCGACTAATTGCTTGAAACGTTCTGGGTGAAATGGTCGGCGACTACGATAGACGAAGCTAGAAATTCCATATTCTTCCGTTTCGGGAATATGTTCGCCGCGTAACTCCTGAAGCCATCCAGGTGCTTGCTCTGCCTGTTCAAAATCGAACAGGCCTGTATCCAGTATTTCATCTAAATCTACCTTAGCAAACTCAGCAGGAACGATTCGGGCGCGAGGGTTGAGGGTGGTTAGAATAGCAATCAGTCGCTGCAAATCGTCCGTACTGACTAAATCCGCTTTATTGACAACGATTACATCGCAAAATTCGATTTGTTCATTGACCAAATCGACCACCGTGCGCTCATCCGCTTCACCCATGGATTCACCGCGAGCGGTTAAGGTATCTTGCGAGCCATAATCGCGTAGGAAGTTGAGGGCATCTACCACTGTTACCATCGTATCTAGCTTGGCGACATGAGAGAGGCTTTTTCCATCTTCTCCTTCAAAAGTGAAAGTCTCCGCTACAGGAAGCGGTTCAGAAATACCGGTAGACTCGATCAGCAAATAATCAAAGCGTCCATCCTTTGCGAGGCGTTCGACTTCGATTAGTAAATCTTCGCGCAGTGTACAGCAGATGCATCCATTGCTCATTTCCACCATTTTCTCTTCGGTATGACTCAGTGCTGCATTACCGCTTTTAACAAGCTCGGCATCAATATTCACTTCGCTCATGTCATTGACAATTACCGCTACACGGCGGCCTTCACGATTATTGAGAATGTGGTTCAACAAAGTTGTTTTTCCAGCCCCTAAAAAACCAGATAGTACGGTAACAGGTAACATATATGCCTCATAATGTTATAATATAACATTATGGCTTTTAGCAGTTATTTTGATTCGAAGTAAAGAAATTATTCACAGTGTGTTGGAAACTAAGGAAACCCTGGCGGTACGTAAGTACTCGCAGCAAAACTCTCTGAATGAAGTTAGTGCTCTTCACACCTAACTCTCTAAAGTTCATAACAGAGCATTATCAGCACAGAAATTACCTTTGATTCACGTAACAATCTACTTTTACTATTTTTTTCTAGTAACGATAGCCGAGTGTTAGGATAGCTTTATGAGTATCATCAGAAAATTCATCTGCATCGTAAAAAGCGTAGCGTAGTCCAACTTCATATTGCTTATCGTTCCAGAACTTGGTGACATCTGCATTATACTCTTGGCCGTAGCTAATGCCCCCTGCGGCACTGTCAAAATTATGATAGCGAAGCTTAATTCTTGTATCATCAATTACTGCAATACCCGTATCAACTAGTTCATAATCGAACCAGATATATTTATCCTCTAGCCCTTTTGGCGGTGTTATAATAAACTGATCCGCCCATCCTGCAAAGTGGTGATAGGTGGATAGCATGCTTTGAAAGCCAATACCGTTATCACCGCTTAATCGTTCGACTGCAGTGCGTATTGACCAGTTATCTCCAGCAATTCCTAAGCTAAGTAAAAAGTAATTATTTTCGAAGTCGAATTGATTATCGCCAGTTGAATATTGCTTTGCCCCTTCGGTGCGATAAAACAGGCTCATAGAATCATTGAGCCAATATTCGCCATCCAGGTAAGCGCCGAAATTATCAGTCGCAAAACGAGTGATATTTTGGATGTCTAGCAAATAGGCATAGGCCGCAATTTCTCCAATAGGTAGCCCACTGTAACGGGCATTTAACAAGTGTATATTGCCATCGAAATCTCCTTCAGGATGATCATCAGATAAGATTCGATTTACCTTATACACATAAGCATAAAATAAATTTAAATCGTTCACACTCCAATTTTGGAGACTAAGCGCATCGAAATTCTGCGCATTTTGTCGCCAGTTTGCATGACCGATGAAACGTTCATTATCTAAAGATATGGGCTGTCGGCCAAACCGAATAAGACTGTTATTAAAACCGCTATAATCTAAATAGAGTTCGTTTAATTCTGTTATCTCAGGATCTGCAACAACAGGCAACGAGGTACGGCCATTGGTGAGGCTATTATAGGCATCCGCCCCTATTGCTCGGACATCTTCAATCTGTACATAGCCTGATAAATCATGATGGATTCCGGTTTTAAAACCAAGGCGGCTGCGTAATGTGCTGGATTTTGCTTGGTCGTTAAATCCTGCATCATCTACATATTCATAGCGATAGCGAAATTCTCCATCGAATTTACCTTTCCCAAACCATTCTGTGTAGGCTGTTGAAAGTGCATTCTTTGACTCTGTAGCATCGGTTGCAAAAACTGGAGTAGAGAGAGGCAATATACATGCCGCAAGAAGGCAGTATAGGCTCATTTTGTATTTTAACATTTCCTTATTTCCTGACATCTTGCTATGCTATTTTTGAACACGATTCTCATCGTGTCAGTTAAACATACGAATGTGAATAAAGCGTTAATATTTATGAAAAATTTATTATCAATCTCTCTCTTCTCTCTGTCACTTATTATGAGCATGCCTGCCTTTTCAGCAACATTGACGGGAGCAATCAATATTCAAAAAAAGAATAGTGATAAAATGTTGAAAAATCGTAGTAACGGCCTCGTCTATTTAACGGGAGTTACTCACAAAACGCCGAGCGAACCTGCTTTATCTGTGCAGAAGAATAAGCAGTTTGAACCTCGCGTCCTACCCATTGTAAAAGGGCAAGAGGTACGATTCTTTAATGAAGATATTGTGCAGCATAATGTTTTCAGTAATGATGAAGGGAAAGTATTTGATTTAGGTAGTTTTTCCAGAGGGCAATATCGCAGCGAACGGTTTGAAAAATCAACCAAGCACACGGTATACTGCAATATTCATCAATCAATGATTCAAGATATTATTGTGTTGGAAAATAGTTATTTTTCAAAAACAAGTGAGGATGGAACTTTTAATATTGAGAATGTTCCTGCAGGAAATTACACTCTTCACGCGTGGCATATTCATGGTGGTGAATACGAAAAACCGATTACCGTGAAAGCCGATATGCAGATACCCATAATCACGCTTTCTAGCACAAAAGTCGTGCGCGATATTTTGAAGCATAAAAATAAACTGGGCCGCCGTTATAAACGAGTTGCATATTAATTAACCCATTACCCAGTTATTGTGAACGGATTATCACCATAATGAAGCGTCGCCTTTTTCCATTTCGCTATAAGCTAACATTGCTCATTACAGTTATTGTGGTTTTGCTGCTTGGCATTGTGTCTATTCTTATTGAGAAAGAAACAGAAAGAGAGTTTCGTCAGCTTATTCAGCAGCAATTATTGCAAACTGAAAGTGTCGCACATGATCAAATTAAACAACGTTTCGAAGGTTTACTGAGTGAGGCACTTTTTCTGCGAGGAGATCCATTAATTCGAAAGATTCTGACTCAACAACAATTTGATGAATCGACTCGTAATGACATTTTAAATGACGAAGTCTATCAGTCGCTTGCATATGCTGATTTTGTTTTTGTTTTGAATAGTGAAGGAAAGCCCCGAGCTCTTACGAAGGGTGCAGAGAAATTTGTAGAAGAAATTACTGAATCTCAGTATTTTCTACCAAGCTTAACCGGCGAAGATAGTGTCGGTTATGTCTCTGACGAAACAAAATACGAACAATTTATTAGCCTGCCTATTTTCTTAGGGGATACGATGCTAGGGATTGTTGTCGCAGGAAAGTATTTCGTCCAATCTGACTTGCAGCGCATTAAAGAAGTGAGCAATATCGACCTTGCTTTGCTAGAGACGCAAAAAGTCACTTTCTTTACGGATTGGAAATACCGCTCGGATAATTCGATTAAAGCGATCATTGCCGAATTTGAGAAAATGGCACATGAGAAGCAACTTTTTACTTCAGGTAAAACGCATGAAATGAACTTACTTGGTGAACGTTTTTTGATGCGCTATGTGCAGCCAGGAAAAAATCTAATGCCTAATTATGCACTCGTGCAATCTCTCGATTATAAGTTGAATTTTGTAAGTACAATTAATCGTTATATCCTCTTAGTCTCTGTTATCGCGGCGGTGATTGTAGCCATTATCGCTTTCTTTTTTTCTATTAGTGTTTCAAAGCCCATTCGTATTTTGCGCGAAGCCACTGCCGAAATCGAGAAAGAAAATTTTGATCACCATGTGGATATTAGAACCTCTGATGAGTTTTCTCGTTTGGCAGATTCCTTCAATAATATGACCAATGAACTTTCAGAGAAAAAACGTGTGCGTGAAGCATTCGATAAATCAGTTTCAAGTGACGTGGCAAAACATATTTTGGAGCAAGGCACTGCATTAGGAGGAACTAGGTGTGATGCGAGTATTTTATTTCTCGATATTCGTGGTTTTACAAGCCTTTCTGAACGATTAAGTGAATCTGAGCTTATTACGCTTCTCAACCGTTATTTCAGCGCCACCTCCGTCCCAATTCATCAAGCACAAGGCACAATTGATAAGTTTATCGGTGATGCCATTATGGTGTTATTTGGTATTCCAACGGTGGATACGAAACACGCTTTTCATGCTGTCGAAGCGGCGCAGGGAATTATGAAAACTTTAGATGACTTTAATCAAGAACATAGTGCTCAATTGGGAGTAAAGCTTGATATTGGAGTAGGAATTAATACAGGGTCCGTCATTGCAGGTATGGTCGGCGCGGAGAATCGTCTAAACTATACAGCGCTTGGCGATAATGTGAATTTAGCCTCGCGTATTGAAGGGCTAACGAAAAGTTACGGCGCGCATATTATTATCACTCAATATACCTATGATGCTCTTGGTGAATCAGATAAAAAAGCCTTATTATTACGCAGAATTGATCGCGTACAAGTAAAAGGGAAAACCGAACCTTGTGATATTTACGAAATACTATGTGATACGCCAAGCGATTCCAAACGAAAAGCCATCGCTCAGTTTGAACAAGCATTGGATGAGCTGCGAAACCATCAGCTAACAGACGCACTCGTTAATTTTACTTCTCTTCAACAGCAGTGGCCGGATGATGAAACGATAAAAAAGATGATGCAACGAATAACTGACTTCAAAAATAATAACGCGCTCTATCAAAAATCCTATGTTAATGGTGTCTATATTCATAATACCAAAGGCTAAATAAATGATCTCTTCAGATTAAACTGCGCTTTTGTCGCAAGCCGCACACATGCGACGGCTCTAACGGGACGCTCTCTAAAAGTGTTGGAAACTTAGGAAAAAATGGCGGGAGACAGCCCGCCGAACATAATTCCATAACTGTTTATAGAAGCTAAGGGGGCTACCTCAGATAGAATCTTATTGATTACAGTTTCTTAGAAAAAGTGCTGTCCATCAAAATCAGCTTCTGTGAGACCCGTCACTCCATTAATTTGAATGCTACTTCCATTCACAAAATCAATATGAGTATTTCCACCACTTTCAGAGATATTCTGTGCGCTATAGTCAAAGATATAATCGGGATCAATTTGGTAAGTAGCAGTTAGTTCAATGAAATAGAGTAGATCTGTCCCTTGTTGAAAATCATGTATTGTTGCATTGATGACAGAATCATTGGGAGTAAAGACGAAGAAATCAATTCCTCCACCGCCAAACAGTTGATCTGCACCTGAAGTTGCTACGAGGATATCGCTTCCGTCACCGCCGTAAATTGCATCTGCAACACCTGTGTCAAAGCCATTCACTCCTTCGATATCTACATCAACAATAAAGTCATCATTGGCGCCACCGTTGAGCGTGTCGGCTCCGTCGCCACCTTCAATCGTATCGTTACCGTTTCCGCCATCAATCGAATCATTATCAGCGCCACCATGTAACACGTCAGCGCTAGCACCACCATCAATGGTATCATTGCCAGCGCCGCCATTGATGGTTTCAATTCCTGAAGCATCGGTGATTACATCGTCACCACTACCACCATCAATCACATCATTCCCTGAACCACCTTCGATTGTATCATTGCCAGCATCACCATTTAAAATATCACCGCTTACACCACCATCAATAAGGTCATTTCCTGCACCACCTTCAATGGAATCAACCCCAGCAGCGCCACCGTTGAGCGTATCGGCTCCGTCACCACCTTCAATCGTATCATTTCCGTTACCACCATCAATCGTATCATCACCATCGTCACCATTTAATATATCGTGGCTAGAGCCTCCATCAATGGTATCATTGCCATCGCCGCCCGAAATCGTGTTAACCCCTAAAGCGTCGGTAATCACATCATCACCGCTACCACCATCAATAAAATCATTACCTGCACCGCCGTCAATCGTATCGTCGCCATCAT
>CAZZJS010000001.1:0-9940 GCA_964654855.1 uncultured Rickettsiales bacterium | reverse complement strand
CATTAATTGTATCGTTGCTCGTACCACCATCAATGACATCATTACCTAGGCCACCCTCAATAGAATCAGCATTAGCACCACCATCGATTGTATCATCGCCACTACCGCCATCAATCGTATCGTTACTAATGCCACCTAAGATGCTATCATCATCAGCGCCGCCATCAATAGAATCATTTCCTGAGCCGCCATCAATCGTATCAGCCCCATCACCACTATCAATAATATCATGACCATTCTCACCAGCAATTAAATCATCTCCTAAACCACCTGTAATGGTATCCTGGCTATTACCACCATCAATCGTATCATCGCCATCACCGCCATCGATTAGATCATTTCCTGAAGTTCCGCCATTAAGGTAATCATTTCCATCGCCGCCGTTTAGGGTATCATTACTACCGCCACCATCAATGGTATCATTTCCTACACCACCATTTAACGTATCCGCTCCAGCGCTATCGGTAATCACATCATTGCCATCACCGCCATCAATCACATCATTCCCTGAATTACCTTCAATCGTATCGTCACCAGTGCCGCCATCAATCACATCCTGGCCTGTGCCACCATCAATCGTATCATTTCCTGTACCACCCGCAATGGTATCATGAGCATTACCACCATCAATCGTATCGGCACCATCACCGCCATCAATCAAGTCACTACCGGTACTTCCACCATAAATGAAGTCATCACCATCACCACCATTTAGCGTGTCATCGCTAGCACCACCATCAATGGAATCATTACCTATACCACCCTCAACTGTGTCAGTACCATTACCACCATTAAGTGTGTCATTTCCTTCATCTCCATTAATGACATCAGCACTAGTACCACCATCAATGAAATCATTACCTGTGCCGCCACTAATTGTATCTAGCCCGCCACCATCTGTAATAACATCGTCGTCGCTACCACCATTTACAACATCATTCCCTGTTCCACCTTCGATTGTATCATCACCATCACCGCCATCAATCGTATCATGATTAGTACCGCCATCAATTACATCATTACCTGTGCCGCCATTTACAACATCAGTGCCACTACCGCCATTGAGGATATCATCATCAGCACCACCATCAATCAGATCAGCTCCAGCTCCACCATCAATTGTATCATCGCCACTGCCACCATTAACAGTATCGTTTCCAGCTTCTGCATCAATATTGTCTCCAAATTCATGACCAATGAGAAGGTTATTTCCATTACCTAATAGATAAGGGTCTGGAGCGGTTAAAACTGGATTGTAAATACCGGTTGAATAGGGCACACCTCCAACAAAAAAGGAGATATTTCCCAGTGTTTGAACTGCAAGGTGTGTAGTAGAACCGGCTAGTAAAGTAAGCGAACCTGTTTCACCACCTACCTGCCAAGTAACATCCAACGGAGTCCCAGCAAAATGATCAATACTCCAAATGTATTCTAAATCGCCATCACCATCAACATCTTGATGCCCAGTCATACTTAGTGCCTTACTACAATATTACGTTACGTCTTATTATGAAGGGCGGCTATTAAGATTTTTTTACTTTTAGATAAAATTTTAAATAAATTGAAAAAAGTTCTATTCTCAGATAACCAGCCCTAATACAGGATCATTTTTCAAAACATCAGAGAAATGTAATCCTTACCGAATCAAAGGATTGAAAAATCGGTGCTGTCAGATTCAACCGCATTCTTCTCCGAAAGCCTTGAGTGCTAAAGCTATGCATAAACTTCCTGCCAGAGATCAACAGACCTTTGACGTAAGTTCTTAAAGTTTTCTCGATTTTCGATGTGACGCTGATGATTGAAACGGTTAAAGAAAGAAGAGTGAATGGATACAAACTTTTGCAATGAGCGCATCGATCTAAATTTATTCATTCCCCTCTCCCGCCGTCGAAAATGAAGATGGGAGTTCTCAGCCTGATTGTTTTGATATTGTTCCGTATTTTGTAGCTGCATTGCACCGATGTCTTTCAATGCAGCTTTGTAAGAAGGCAGCTTGTCAGTCACAATCTCCTTTGATCTTCCGTACCAAGACATTAGCTTCTTTAGAACCTAAAGCGCTGCTTTTCTGTCTCGTCTCTTTGTAACGTAACAATCAAGAACCGTTCCTTCATGGTCAACAGCACGCCATAAGTAGTGTACACGCGGCGGCTCTGGCGAAGACTTCATCAATATGCCAACGCCAGTTTGATGCTTGGTAATTCGATGTCTTTTTCATTTCTTTAGAAAAGACTGCACCGAACTTATTTCACCAATAACGAATCGTCTCGTGGCAAACATCAATGCCCCGTTCATGAAGAATACCTTCGACTTGTCGTAAACTTAGCGGATAACGAATGTAATACATCACCGCTAGCTTTATGATTTCAGGGCTCGTTTTGTAATATTTGAAGAGAGGTTGCTTGGACATAAAATGGAAATTAACACTGCTTTTGCCAAAAAGTCAGTTTATTCTGACAAGACCGTTAATCACCCTGACGATAAAAATACCGTCTATCACTCTCGATCATAAAATCGCAAAACAGAGTTTACGCTGCCGAAGACCACGGCCCTGAAGCATCGCCGCTAGAAAATTGAACTTCCATATCCCGCAAACGACGAATACGCTCTGCTGGATCAGGGTGGGTCGAGAACATTTTCTTCAAGCCCCCTGGAAGAAACGGGCTAAAAATAAACATATGGGCCGTTTCAGGATTTCGCTCTGCTGCTTGATTAGCAATACGCGGGGCAATACCAGAAATTTTCTCTAATGCATCTGCCAAATCATTAGGCTTACCACAAATTTCTGCACCAACACGATCTGCTTCATATTCACGAGTGCGCGAAATCATCATCTGTATCAACATGGCAGCCATCGGTGCCAACACCATTGCTGCCATCCCCATAATAGGATTTCGGCGGCCACCTGATTGCCCGCCACGGCCAAATAGCCCACCCATTTTTGCCAACATTCCTAAAGCACCTGAAATGGTTGCAGTAATGGTCATAATTAATGTGTCACGGTTTTTAATATGTGCCATTTCATGCGCAATTACGGCCGCAACCTCATAACCTGAAGGTCGTAGGTTCAAATCCTACCCCCGCAACCAATATCACAGCTAGTTACAAGCGATTTCCGAAATTCATGATTTCTTTCTAGGTAGCAAATAGGTAGCAGCAGAAATGTAAACTAATGATATTGGCTCTCTAGACAGGACAAAGAAAAAGCCATCCATTTAATGGATGACTAATTCATTGTTACAAAACTTAACCCTTCAAGAAAATACAGCTTCAAGAGTTGTTTTTCTTTTTTCGCAATACTGCTCGAGACTGCCAATAACTCTATCAACAGTCGGACGGTAATCGCTTTTTCGACTTGTTATACTCGTCCAGAAAACTGTTCTGGCGAGGTCATTATTAGTCGAAGTTGGGTATTTCTTGCAAAACCACCAATCTGAGAAAGCCCCTTTGACAAGGCTTTTACGTATTAACTGGTCTCGAAACAAATCTGATACTCTTGCCGCACCCCACCATTCTGAATACTCGCTTTCGCTCGCAAGTGAATGATTGATTTGCAGGAGGATTGCTTGAATTTTATTTTTTAATTCTTCCATGGTATAAAAGGTTTTTTTGATTTTTAAAAATAGTGAAAATTCTTACTTAAAACCTATTCGAATCAGCAAATTGCTATAACCATTTCGCGTAATGCGAAGATGAGTTACACAAATTCGCAGAAGCAAAAAGGTAAAAAAACCTTTGGTATGTAACCTGCGATAAAGGCACACGCCATCACCGCACGTTACACAACGCCAATGCTAGAATACCACTCAATTATTAACATTTTGTGACGGTTGCGTTTCTTTTTTCATCCTGTACTATCGCTGCTTAGCAATAGCAGTGGATTGCTGAGGCGTAGTAACCTTTACATAGTTCGGTTTTGTGTGGCCGTTATTCGCACTCCTTAACTTTTCGTTGGGGAGGCATTAGCGTATGCAATAGCTCTTTGAGTAAAGGCTAGTGCGGCCTCTAACTATGTAGGCTTACTAACTCCCCAGCACCAGTTTGGGGAGTAATAAACGTGTTCAATTTTTTAATCATCCAACAGCTAACAAGTTGTTAGCATGGGGTTATTTCGCTTAATTCTAGCCATCGCGGTGGTGCTAGCACATATCGCAGAAACTTTCGGCAAAGATAGTACGATTCTGACACGGGAGAATCTACATATTCTGGTGTGGTCAGGTCATGCGGTATTCGCCTTTTTCATCATCTCCGGCTTTTACATTACCATGATACTGCATGAACGCTATAGCCAGCTTACCAACGGAAAGCGCAGTTTTTATCTAAACCGCGCATTACGCATCTATCCGGTGCATTTTGTGATATTGGCGATCTATGCGGCTATTTATCTAACTTCCGGTCAGCCTTTCTTCCTGTTAGGGGATTGGCCAGCGGAAGCGACAGGCAGTGAAATTCACGCGATATTCTCAAATTTATTCCTGTTCGGAGTAGAGATATTACCCATGCTCGATCACAAAAACTGGCAGTTAGTCATTGGCCCTACATGGTCATTGAGCTTGGAATTGTATTTTTACCTGCTTGCCCCCTTCATCGTGCTACTTCGGCTGCGGTGGTTGTTATTACTCGTGGTAGCAGCATTTGCACTGCGTATGGTGTTGTTGATAGCTGATTTACCAATGGTGCAATGGCGATATTTCTTCTTCCCTGCGGATATGGTGTTTTTCCTGCTGGGAGCAGTGTCTTATCGACTTTTCGGAAGCCATCTATGCGCGCGCGTGAGAAAGCATAAAACCGTACAGATCATAGCGATGGTGATAATCGCTGCCTGTATCATCACTCCACCGCTATGGAGCGTGGGCGGATTGGATAGTATCAATGCTTGGGTGTTCTATGGATGCGTCACGCTCTGCATCCCCTTTCTATTTGAGTTTACAAAGAGCTGGAAGCTGGATAGGCTGCTGGGGCATTTGGCCTATCCAGTCTATTTGTCGCACATGGCGGTGGTTGCTTTCATTATGCATATCAATCCCTTTCCTGAAACTGATAAGGGAATATTGGTATTTGTAATCACGCTCATACTATCTATCGCTCTCTATTATAGCATTGACCGGCCAGTGGAAATGATACGTCAGCGCATTAGGACGGGCGAACATCCCCCGTATAATCTTTGATGATGATTGAAGGATCATCAGCATATCTAGCTTTTAGCTTCTCAATACCCCGTTTTATCTCTTCCGGCGGTTGGTTGTGATATTCGACAATTTGAACCTTCGGGCGATTATTACCAGAGCTTTTCTCCAACTTGTCGATACGGGTTTTGAAACGACTCATGAGCGTTGCTCTAATTTCTGAATACGTTGTTCAAGCTCACAAGTTTCAATGGCGCGGCGCGTTTGTTCCAAGAGACTGCTAATAGCTTGAGCCTCACTAGGGGTTAGCTCGCCCTCTGCTACGGAAGCCACTAGAGAGGCCATTGCAAGCGGTATATCATCTACAGAATCAATATGCGGCATGGCGAAACTAATAAGCGAATCTTTACGTGGCGGCAGAATACGCTCCAACACAAGACGAATAGCGGTCAATTCTCCCATCTTAGCTAGCTCGATAGCAGTGCGTGTAATTTCCTCTCCTTCACCATCCATCATAGCCTGTATAGCCAAGGTTGCTTTATTACGGCTACCTTTGGGGCGACCAGAGGGGTTGCCAGATTGACCTACCTTGAATGGTCGCCCTCGCTGTTCTTTCGCTGTTTTTTCAGTAAACCTTGTCATATCAAGCCTCCATGCTATTTTTGCTATTGCTGCTAGAAGAAACCGATATTTCCGATGAAACCGATTTCACGACTTTCCACGCCGCAGCAGAATGATTGCCAGCATCTTTGACAAATTTAAGACCATCAATAATACGATTTTGGTGACGTTTGATATAATGGCCTAAACGCCTTCGATTGATCATATCGCGCTCACTCGCAATATCACTAAATACATCACGTAGCTCAGTAGAAGCATTATAGCTAATATCAAGCGCCTGCCTGATCATCATCGGTTTGTCGGCAAAAGAACGATACCACTCACGCAATAATATTTGTAGCGTCTCTGTTTCAGGATCATCGTTCATTGCCGTAAATACTGAGGCAACAGGATCTTCATAACCAAGCCATAAAAGCGGATAACGGCACAGCTTTGACCATTCGTTATAAGTAGAGAAGTTTTTGCATTCCGGTTTAGGGGTACCTGAAGCAAGCCATCCCATAATTACCGTCAGTGCAGCTGATACGTACTCACCTCGGCTTTCGCGTAAATCCTCTAATAAATTAGGGTTCTTATACTCACGCGCGAATGGTAGTTCACAGCCTGTATCAAGGTTAATTGTTATGCAGCGCCGCACCATATCATTGATTGGAGAAACATTATTACCACTGGATAAAAAGAGCGTGCGCGTGCTAACCGTTGCCGTTTTTGACACCCCAAGAATTCGATCACTCAGATGCTCAGAGGTTAAAGCCGTACAGAGGCTTTTATGCGCCTGTAGGTCAGTTGTAAGGTTATCAAATTCAATCACAGTAGGTGCGCGCAATAACTCTGACAGTAAGAGTTTTCGACATTCTTCTTCCTCTGAAGGAAAAGCAGTTGGTGTGCCGATACGTTGCGTTGCGAATACAGCGATAACTTGGCATAAGAAACTCTTACCAGAACCAATCATTGGCGCTTTTGCATGAAACATCGGTGCCAGCGGTAAACTAGGGCGTATGGCGGCGGTTAATATCGCTGCAAGCGCGGCAGAGCGATCTGTTTCGTTAGCGAATCCAAAATCATCCAATAACGTATCAATTTTCTTAAGCGCTGCTAATGCTTCACCCTTTGTAGGAGTAATATTCACATTAAAGTCTTTTGGATTGAACGCGCCATATATCTCGCTTTTCTCGTCATAGCCTGAATCGCTAACCAAAGAATAATCATCACGCAAATAAGGTTGGTGTGCGATACCTTTGAGGATTGGTAAATGTTGATATTGTTGGGCATCTTGCACGATACTAACAATTCGAGAAGTGGGGTCTTTAGGGACAAAGCTTCCAGCTCTTCCATCATAGGCTTCCCATGCAATATGCTTTGAAAGCGCTGCTGTCAAAGCAGGATTTGAAATTGTTTTGATGGCAATTTCATGGGTACTTGGATCGCTCATTACCGCTACAATTAGGCCGCCGCGTTGATAATATTGTTCGGTATATGATAATTCTAACTCTGCTACATCCGCAATATAGTGCAATTCACCTGCTGTAATACGAATAATTGGCTTCATCTTCGCCGCAGAGAAATCAATTTCTACATAATCTAATAAATTACTAATATTTTGACCTTCACCATGACTATGGAGACATTTAAAACCACCTAATGGATAGGATTCATTTGGTTCAAAATATGCAGTACCTCCATCTACTACATCTGTATGCTCATTTACCCATGGGCAAGTAATGTCATGCTTTCCATTGCCTAATGGTTGTTTGTATAGGCCATTCTCTTTCAGGGCGACAATAACGGGATTCTCATCAGGTTTAGGAATATATATGCTGCTCTGAGCAAGAATAGAGTTTTTAGACTTTTTTGCTTTCTTCTGGGGTGATGCTGAGCTGATTACATGAATATCAAAAGCCATCAAAAAATCATCAATTTGATATTTTGTTTCCGGTTCCCAATGCGCCATACGGCACACGAATGCCTCTTCACGCTTAGTGTTTTGTGCCACTGGTAATCGAGCAAGACGAGCTGTAAAGCCACCTGCACCTTTATCTGTTAACTCCCGTTCGGTTAATTCTTTACCTAGCTTGCTGGCAAAAGTCTCGGAGTTAATGGGGGCCTTTATAATATAACCAAATTGGTAATTTCTTTCCGATGTTTCAATCGCCCAAGAGGGGCGTAATTTGATAGATTCGAGCGGCACCTTTGTGCAAATATCATCAAGCATAATACAATGCAGCGCATTAAAATGCTTTTTCTGACGGTGATAATTTCCGTTCTCATCTGGCTTATATGTCGAAAGGCTGAAGTAATTGTTATTGGCGGCTGGGCATTGAATATTGGCATCACCCTGCGGTTTTCCTTTACCATATTTTCGAAAACTTTTATCGTCCAGTTTGTTGGGAATACTTACGACCATCGGTTGGCATTCTGGCGCAATGTTACTGAATATCTCCGCCATAAACTCGCCATTACTGATAGAAACGGTTTTATCGGTTAAATCGGTTTCTACCAGCGCATCAGGAAAAACTGGCAAATCAAAAGGTGGCTCAGCAAAGTCTTCGTTTATAGTATGTTCGGGTTCATGATTAGCTATTACGTTCGGAGTTTTTGACGGATTAGGCATTATCTGCCTCCGTGGTACTGTAAGCCTTAGATGCTAACTTAAAAGCCTCAATGTCTGCTGGATCATAGCGAATCGCTCGCCCTAAACGTAAGAAAGGCAATTTACTCCCTTTGATACGCCATGCGCGTAATGTCGAAACTTTTACACCTAGCAGTTCGGCTGCTTCATGCTCGTTTAGTAATTTCTCAGATATATTCATCATAATTTGTAACCTTGTTGGTTGTTTATGATGACAGCATACAATTTACGTTATTTCCGTGAATCTCCAACATTTTTTGTTGGATGTTTTTATTTTTATAACTATCTGTAATTTATTGCTTTATTTTGCGCGTTTTCTTCAACTCAATCATGCGTTTTTGTATGAAATTTTGATCTAAGGGTAATTTATCATTGCTAAAATGCTTTAGTTCTTTTTGCACTCTCTTAGTGACCCAAGTCACTTCTTTTAGCACAAGTGATTGTTCTGATTGCCCATGTGGAATGAAAGAAGATAGGCTATCTAAAACTAGTTTACTTCCGGCCAAAATCCTGAGCAACATATCCTGCGCAGCATCATCAAGCGAGCCTGAAAGGTATTCTGTGCTTTTACCGTCAAAGTCTTTCATCCACACATAACCAGCCCAGAGATGAGAAACAGGTTTAAACTTTTTCCATGCCTCATTAAACAATCTATGATCATAAGTTCCGTCATAATCATGATATTGCTTCACAAGTATCTCTTTAACCGATTGCACACCGGGTTTGTTATTCTTCCTTGCCTTTTCAGCAGGCTTCTCTGAAAGATAAGCCTCTAAGGCTCGCACCTGATTGTATAAGGTGAACGCAATCAAGCCTGATGCCTGTCCTGTTTTTCTCAATCTTTCTGCTAGAGTCTGTTCTTTTATGTTGAGCGAAAGACCACCAATAAATTCTTCTTTTGAAAACTGCATGATCGCTTTTGGGGGCATTCTTTGCATTATTTGGGCAATAACCCAATACCGCAAATAAGATTCAAGCTTTGATTCGAAGTGAGTATCATAATTTTTCTCACCTTCTAATGCCTTTAAAGGCAAGTGCATCGCTTTAAAAAGCAAGACTAGATCGTCCAGCGCTGTTGAAGAAGAATGGTATTTTAACCTAATTGCAGGCATAAGCTTTAATTGTGTAACGCTTCTAAAACTGCTTGCGGATTATGCGCTATCACACGCAACAAAGCGCGAGCCGAAGCATCGGGGTTACGCTTACCTGTTTCCCATTGCTTGATATTACTAGGCGAGAAACAAAAAGATTGAGCAAAGGTTTCTTGCGTCATCTTCAGCTCTTTGCGGATGGCTTTAATTTCTTTCAGTGTAACAGCAAAATGTACTCGCGCGGGCTTTGCCTCACCTTTGGCGATAGCAAGAGCCTCTTTCGCACCTGCTAGTAAATCATTAAAACTCTCTTTTTCCATATTTCATCTCTCTAATAACGATGTGCTTTCTTCAAAATCCTTTAGATGGGCATTAAAACGATATTTTTCTTAGGCTAATATAGCCTCTAGTAAGCTTAAGTTTTCCTTTTCGCTTAAACTTATGTTTTCATCTATCCAGCTATCTATCATCTTACT